>PLFD01000045.1 GCA_003136635.1 candidate division FCPU426 bacterium
GGTAATCTGCACAGTCGGGATTGCCGTTGCCGAAGGGGTGGTTGGGGTTGAAGCCGCCGTGTTGACCGTAGGCATCATTGGATTGTTGTTCCGGGCACAAGCGATGGGAAACATTGTTGCTAGTGCTAGACAGATGGCGCTAAAGATTTGCTTTTTCATGATTTTCTCCATTTGAGTTTACTACCGGCTACACCTCTATTAATGCAAGGGTGGTGCCAAGTGGAAATGGTTGATAAATAAGGGTTTTTGAGGCTTTTGAGGAGGGAAACTTAGGGAATTATGGCGCCGGCGCCATAGCCCCAACGCCATAGTTGGGGCTTACTGTTCTATTCCAAAACCACCAAACCCAACCTAGTCTTTTATCAAAAAATGTCCAGCGCGAAAATTGGGTTTGTTTCGGTGGGCTAGGGGACATGTCAGTAGAGGTACAGGGAGTCGGATTCTTTCTTATACACGTCACTAATTTTATAGGGCTGTCCAGTGTATCGTGATTTTTCTTGTTAGTTGTACCTCTACGCCAAAAGCAAGTATTCCCTTTGATCCCGAAGGGTCCATTGAAGAGGGGTTTTATACTTAAAACGGAATAAAAAAGTCCGTTTTATAACGCACAATTTCCTTTCCATCCAGAACCCGAACATCATCTGGATTTTCGGGGTGGTAATAAAAAGTCACCTTATCCCCGATCTCCGGATGCAGGTTCTCCGCTGTCGCCCAAACGCGGGAAGGGTCCTGCGAAGATTGGTTTTCGACTTGAAGCAGATAGGTAGAGCCCTGTCGCATGGGAGTCTTTTTATCCAGTACCAAACCATTCTTCTGCACGGCGTGGGACAAAAAATCATTCAGATCATCAATCGAATGAAGGTGATAAAATAAAAAGGGGTGGCGATCAAAAGGAATAAAATGGGAAAACGGATATTTTTAGACTTGACGGGCCTCTTTCCAGACCTTTTTTACCACTGATTTAAAAATGAATCGGCCTTGATTTGAGTTTAAAAACCGAAAGCAACCCAGTCAATACCAGGCCGCATTACTAATACTTTTCTAATGCGCGAAAAAGGCCGGCTTGAGGTTTAAGGTTTTGTCTAGCCTGCGCCTCTATGCCATAACCAAGATTTCTAAGCGTTGTTTTAAACTTCAGGGGAATATCTTAATTTAAAGAGCGGCAACAATCGCGCCGATAGCAAAGTTGACTAGTTTGTTGGAAATAATATCCAGTATTTGATTAACTATATTCTCCGCTTGAATCGCGCTAATACCCGCTTCGGTCAAGCTGGTGATTTTGAAAAGATCGGCCAAATTGAGCATGTTATCATTTAAATCATCTTTGCCAATCACGCCGCTTTGAAGTTGAGCGGCCCACATAGAAATTTGAGTTTGATTGTTTTGCAAAAAGCTTTTCAAATCAGACTTAACCCCGCTCAAATAAGTGTTTAAATTACCCTGCAACACCCCGCTAATTTCTTGATTTAAGTCATCCACTAAAGTTGACATGCTCGGCTCCATTTTAATTCGCGGCGGGTGTGGCGGTGAGCCGGGTGATTTTGTCTTGCTCCAATTCAATGATTTGATCAAATTCCTGATCGATCAGATTTTGCCGATTTTGGAGTTCAACTTTGGATATTGCCGCGCCGGACTGTAATTTGGCCAGTAATTGGCCCAAAGAATGGCCCTGGGGATTATCCAAAATCTGCCATTGCCGGACGATGAGATCATTGGATGAAGTTTTCGCCACATAGACTTCCTGGGTTTTCAAATCGGACTGAAGCTGGGTTTCAGTGTTAGCGGCTGGATTTTGAAGAACCGAATCCGTTTCCTTTTTTAAATTTTGGGTATTTTGGAGCGCCGTCGAATCACCCTTGGCGATCATGCGGCAGCTAAGGGACGACAGCGAAAGGAACAGAACAAAAACCAACCCGGTTCGGTATAAAGCGCTATTCATCGCGGCCTCTTTCTCATTTAAGTTTGACGGGGGAAAAATTTCCTTTTTTACGGCTTCGAACAGGTTGGATCAACCGATAAAGCGCAAGCGGGTAAATAATTGGTTTAAATTTTTCCCTCGGAACAAGCCCACTTTATTTTGTGATTAACTTGTCCAAATAAGGCAGCATACTAATAACCCCTGTGCCAAAAATCAAAATAATGGTGATCCAATAGATGTATTTATTGATTCCCTTCAAAAGAAAGCCGCCCATCATTTTTTTGTTGGAAGCGATGACGCCCAAAATGACGGCGGGCGCGATGAGCACCACAATCTGCAAAACCATCAAATTCATGGCCAGATTGATGAGGTTATAGGAAACGAGCGGGATGATGACCGCCGGAATGGATTCCACCAGATAGACCTTAAACCAGTGCTTTCGGCCCCATCCCATGGCTTCGGTGACTCCCCAGCAGCTTCCCAGGGAAATGACGATCAGCGCGATAAAAGAAGCCGTAATCAGGCCGACGCCGAACACATAAGGGGCGAAAATTCCGGCAACCGAAGCGAGGCTTTGGGAAAGCACTTTGGGCGAGGTGAAATCCAGCGCCGCCGTTTTGATCCCGATGGCGGATACCGCGATGGCCACCATGATCACTTCGGAAAAAAGGGCGCCCACCATGGTTTCAAACCGGATGGACGAAAGACTGCTTTGATTGGTTCCCTTTTCCGCCGTGGCGGACACCTGATAAAAGAGCATGAAGGGCATGATGACCGCCCCGATATTGGCGGCCAGCAGGAAAATAAAATCCGATGAGGTTGAAAAATAAAAAGGAGTGATCTCCACCCCGTGCCGGGCCGTTAAAAAAGCCGCGACGATCCACACCACCGTAAAAACCACGGAGATCACCAGCAAAGGCCTTTCAGCCTCGACATATTTTTTCTTGTAAACCACGATGACATGGGCCAGGAAGGCGATCGGAACTGAAAACCAGGGCGAGACGCCGAGCATCTCGAAGCCCACCGCGATTCCCGTATATTCGACCACATAGCTGATGATGTCCACCAGGGCCATCGGCACCGCGCAAAAAACCGCCACCCGCCGGCTGTAGTTTTCCCGTATGATTTCACCCAGCCCTTTTCCGGTGACGGCGCCCACCCGGCCCGCCACTTCCTGGATCACGTACAAAGGAAAGGTCAGCAACATAATGAACCAGACCAGCTTGGTGCCGTACTGGGCCCCGCTTTCCGCCGCCGTGATGGCGCTGGCTGCGTCCACATCCGCGATCATGACAAGCCAGGCCGGCCCCCATGTCTTGGCGACACGGCCTACCTTTTTCTTCCATTCCTTTATCATTACCTCACCCTTATAGCTATATGATCGCGACACAAACCATTTCGTTAAACTTATTCCGGCAATGAAAAATCCGTCCAGGGCTGGCCGCCCATCAATTGATTCAATTTATTCGACAAAGACGGTTTCACGGGCTGAACCAAGCCGGAGAAAATTTTGCTCATTTGGGCGATTTCGGCCGAGGATAACAAAATAACCTTATCTTTGATCTTCAAAGCTCCCCGCCCGCAGGAACATTGGGTTAACTCGCAGGCACCCGCACTTAATTTTTGTTCAATTTGATGACCCATAACCGCTCCTTTTGAATCTCAAAAACTGGCGAACAGCCTTTAACAAAGCAAAACGTTCCGCGGCGGCACCCAAACCGCAATTTTGACAATGCCGCTCAATTGATAATCATTATCAACAAGAATCACCAAGATACAAGTGATTTCTGAACAAAATGACAAAACAAGGACTGAAAATCGATAAAAAGGGGGTTTCAGGAACTTGAGTTGTCGCGAGAAGCCTGAGAGAAAATTTTTAGCGCCTGGCTGAGCGATAACCGGTTTTAAGCAAAATAACGAATTTGAAACTTCTGTAAAACATCTCGATATTTACCATCGCTAGCCGATAACCCCCGCTTAACCAGATCTTCCAATGGAATAAATTGGACCATTTGGCTAAAAGATTTTTTGAGCCCATTTTTAAACCGTTTTACTTTCTCTTGGGTTTCTTTGTCTTCTTTCAACCCAAGCGTAAAGTTGTAAACCTTTTTTTGCGGATAACGGGCATAGGCCAGCGTTAACAAAAAATTACGGGCGATTTGATTGAATCCAAATTTCGGAGGATATTCGGCAAGACCTTTTTTATTAAATATCCCAAAACTTGCCGCCAGTGAATGCCACTGCTTGCCTCGGCCCACTCTTCTTTCATCCAAACCCTCCAAGTATTTCACTTCAAGTCCAATAATGGACTCAACAGATTTTGGGCCTTTAAAGACCAGGATTGTGTCAAAGGACGTAGCAACTTTTTTAAAACCTTGAATTCGGGGAAGTTTTTCTAAATCAACGCTGATGATTTTTTCAATTGGCAGAGTGGGAAACATATTTTTAATGACCCGGCTCGCGGCAGGGTCTTTTTGAAGAATTCCCATTTTCAGATCAGTGAATAAATTAAAACAGAGCGCCTGGCTTGAAATGAGATTACCCAGAACCCGTTCTCGGTTCACAAAAACCCGCCAGCTACGTGATCTTTTGAGAGCGTAAAGGTGCGCTTCGCTTGAAATAAAATTTAAACCCTTCTCGGCGTCTTCCGAGATCAAGTGATGACCCCCTTGAAGATATTGATCGGGATTCAACCGGAGAACTTCAAGACGATAACGGCGTTGAAGTAAACGATATTTTTCCAAAAAGCTTTTCGCGTTAATTGAAAAACCTTACGAGCTGGTAACTTGAACCGCGATGGAGAGGCTCTTCATGTTTTCCACATTAGTGACGCGGTTGTTCTTGTCGATCTTGCGGATGAAATCGCCGTAGATGGCTTTGGGGCCCACTTCCACCCAGGTACGGAAGCCTCGGTCGATCACTAGGCGCACCGCCCGGCACCAATCCACCGGCTGGGAATATTGTTTGATGATCATATCCCGCACATCGGTCGGCGAATTGATCTGTTCCCCGTCCGAAACTCGGTGGGTGATGATTTTGGGCGGAAAGATTCTTTGATCGCCCATGCACTCGGTGAGCAACGCGTCAAACTGGCTTTCGAGCTCCACCGCCTGGGTGGTGAACAAAGGCCCGCGGGGGCTCAAGACAGTGCTCTTCACCGTCCGTATGGTTTTGTATCGGTCCATCAAAGGATTCAATGAAGCCGCCGGGCCCCAGAGCATATGGGTATCGGGCGCCAGATATTGGGTAATCACAATGGGGCCTGTGGCAGGATTCAAAAGAGATTCCAGTTTGTCCTGGGTAATACCGCTGAGCAGAACGTTGATCCCTCCGTGTTTTTTAGCGAACTCGTCAATGAGCTTGGCCCGCTTATAAACAAATTGGCAGGCGATGGGAAAAGGAATGCATTCGGCGATGACCAGGGCGGCGATTTCGCCGATGCCGATGCCCATCATGAGGTTGGCCTTGCGGCGGTTTTGCATGAAAGGGTCGTAAAAAGCCACATCGCACAACAGCGTGATGAGATGGGCGATGGGAGTGGGCTGTTGATCTTCCTTGGGGCCTAAAAAAGAGATGCTGGCGACTTTAATGTCCAAAAGTTTTTCGACAATGTCGTAATAGTTTCGGACGTTGACCGTACGGTCGTAAAACTCTTTACCCATGCCCACATGCTGGGACCCTTCGTTCGGAAATATGACCGCTATATTCGGCATAAAAACCCTCTCAAATAATCATTGGAAATGGCGGATAGTTTACCACGACTTTAAAAAAAGATTATTGGGCCAGATTCTTGAGGCTGAAAGAAAAGGTCACGACACCCGATTGATCGGCCTGGGTGATATCAGGCGCCAGGGCCGTGAATTCCCATTGGACTAAAGCGTCATAAACAACCCCGTCCAGCTCCCGGTAACCGGAAGTTTGTACCAATTGAATCTCATCTTCTTTCAACAAACCGCTGGGCAGAACCGTAATTTGATATTTAACGGTAGCCTCAACCGCCTGTTTTTGAGCCCAATCGGGATAGATGGGATTGACCTGGCGCACGATGGTTCGGCCCGCCAATTGACCCTCAATCTGCGCGTTGCCATCGGGCGCGCCCGCGATTCCTTGATGTCCCACGCCTTCGGTGGTTTTAATCTGACTGTCATCCGCTTTTTGATTTTCCATGCCGATCGGCGCAGCGTTGTTCAGCTTTTCCAAACTGGCTTCGGAAGGCGCGTGAGTCTTGATTTTATTTTTTACTTTCTTCATGGCGACTTCGGGCCGGATCGCGTTATCCACTGCGGGATTCAAGATGTCTTTTTGAGGGGCCTGCAGTTGATTGCTGATATCGGTCTTGTTGATCTGCTGTGGCACCTGGCCGGTTTGGGCGGAGGCGGCTCCCTGTCCGTTACCGAGAGAGGATTGACCGATGAGTGTCAAATCCATCAACAGGGGTGTTTGAACTGTGATGAAAGAATGATAAAGAAAATAAAGCAACAGCAGCAGGGCCGCGTGAAGCAGGCCGGATTCGAGAAAGGATCTGGAAAAAGACTTATCCAAGGGTCACCTGATTATTTCGCCGCGGCGGTCGCGGAAGTTTGATTGTCAATTTCCACCGCGATACCCAATTTGGTCACACCGGCCACATAGGCCCGCGACATGACTTGGGCCACGACCCCATGGGTAACCGATTTGTCCGCGTTGATCATGACCATGGCGGTCGGTTTTTGCTCAACCAAAGTTTTTAACTGGGCGGAAAGATCATCCATGGCTATTTCTTTGTCGTTGAGCAAAACCTTATCGCCCGGCGCCACCGTGATAATAATAGTTTCGGGCAGATTCGGCGAAGGGGCCGCCACCTTGGGCAGTTTGATTTGAAAACTACCCTGAAAAAGAAACGGTGTGGTTACCATAAAAATAACCAACAGCACCAACACCACATCCGTAAAAGGAACGGTGTTGATTTCAGCGATCAGTTTGGTTTTAGAACGCAAACGGCTTTGCATAAGAACCTCTTAGTTTTCCAATTTTTCGCCGACTTCGGAGATGACGATTTCCGCTTCCTGGGCCGCCACATTGAGGCGGGCCTGGAACAGGTTATAAAAGAAGACCGCGGTGATGGCCACAAAGAGACCGGCGGCGGTAGAAATAAGGGCTTCCGAAATACCCTGGGAAACAACGGCTGCGCCGCCTGAATTAGTCAGGGCCAGATCCTGAAAGGCCCGGATAATACCCAAAACGGTGCCAAACAAGCCCACATAGGGGGCGATGGAGCCAATGGTGGCCAGGAGAGGCAGACGTTTTTCTAAAAGCAAAAGCTGGGCCTTGGCTTCCCTTTCCATAGCCTGGATCGGATCGGTTTTTTCGGTTTTGGCTGAAAGCCCCGCGTGGATCACTTTATCGAGAAAGGAACCGTTGCGTTCGGCGGTTTCCATAGCGTCAGAAAAGTTTTTGGGCTTCATAAAAGCGCTCAACGATTCCATAACCTCTTTTCGGCTCTTGAGATTTTTTTTGTAGTAGCTTCGGCGGTCGATCAGAATGGCAAAAACGATGACGGATAGAAGCACCAGAATCAAAATCGCCCAACCTCCTTTTAAGATGAACTCGAATAGGGAAATATTGTCTAACACTGGTTCCTCCTGAATTGAACTAACGACATTATACGACGCGGCTAAAAGATAATCTCAAGTCCCCCGCGTAAATGAACCTGCGGTTCCAAATAACCAAGCTGAATCACATAACTGGCCCCCAACAAGTTATCCCCTTGGAGCCACAGAGAAAAATTGCGGGTGAAATGATAGGCGGCATTCAAATTGAGAGTGGCGTAGGCGGGCAGGTCGAGCGAGGCGGAGTCCAGAGCTTGAAAATCCGAAACCATGACAAACGCCAAAGTGCTTTCCCATTGATCATCCGCGCGAGTGAGCGAAATTTGACCCTGATTTTGAGGCAAGAAGGTCAGGTTTAAATTGTTGCCGGATTGGTTAATGCCTTGTGTCCATTGATAGCTGAGGTTAGTTTTCCAAACCGAGTCGAATTTCCACTCGAAGTCCGCGAGGATGCGGTTGATTTGTACCGAAGGCAAGGACGAATAGGTTTCGATGAAATTCGGATTTGCGGAATTGATATCGGTCCACTGTTGGTAGTTTTGGTATTGGGCGGTGGAAGCGGTGGCGTTAAACACCATTGACTCGTTGAGTTTTTGGGTCAGCTTCGCGCCCCATTCGCCGGTGTTTTCGATGGCGGAGGGCAGGCCTAAAGGACTGATGTGCTCCCTATCGAGGAAGATGTCGTAAAAACTATCTTGAGTACGAGAGGTTTTCCAATAGGCGGTTAATTGGGTGTCTTCCAAAAATCTCCAACGAAGATTGACGGCTGGAAATAATTTGGAACTGAGCGAGGCATTATTGCCGGATTGACCTTCAACAGAGGCGGTTAAATCCAAATTTTCAAAAAAGACAAACCGGGTTTGGGCGCTGGCCCAGGCCAGGTTGTAACCGTTGTTCGCCGCCGTAAAATTAGAAGAGTCCTGCCGGTCGCCGACTTCTAAAGTCAAAGAATTGAAAAAGGGATCAAGTTCCTCGCCGATCAGTTTGATGTTTTCATTGAATTCCTGAGCTTGATTGGTCAAGGCGGTTTGATTCCAATAGTTTAAGTTGGTGATTTTGCCGTTGAACCTCATTTCGGTGCGCCAAACGTTGGACCATTTGTAATCCAGGCTGGCGTTCATGTCCAAACCCTGATGCGTTTCCTGAATGGCATTTTGGTAAGGCAAAGTGGCATCCACCTGGTTGGAATAAAGCGAAAACCGCAAAGTGGTTTTATCCGTGGGGACTACTTTAAGTTCCCCGCCAAAACTGTATTTCTGGTCCCCGTCAAAACTGCCGTGGGTTGCCTGTCCCCCCCAGGCGGAATAGTAGGCGGATAACAAATACTCCAGATCGGTCAAATCCTGACCAAAGAGACCCCAGCCTCCCAGGGTGCCTGGAACTCCGCCGCCACCGTGCAAAATAAGCGCGGTATTTTGCGAAGTTCCCGTTTCCTGAGTCGATAAGGCGGTGAGTGATTTATCCAAACCCGGCAGGTCCTCTGACGAGCGGTTGAGTTGGGTCAGGTTTTGCGCGCCCCGGGTGACATCGTTCTCAAGGGCTTCGGTTCGCTTGGCTCCAATGGTGAGCTCGTTTTCACCTGTAATGACCACGTCCGGCAATGAAAATTTGGGAACGGCGGCGGGCTTGCTGGTTTCGGGCGCTATGTCACTCACAGCCTGGGAAGGGCTTTGACCCGTAATCGACGCAGGCACGTAATCGCTATTGGCGACAGTATTAACGCTGGCTGGCGTGGGCTGCGCGGGAGAATCCTGCGCTCGAAGCGGATGCGCCGTCGTCATGAATAATAAGATGAAAAATAAATTCATTTTCATGGGGTTGTCTCCGTGAGAGTCGGAACCGCGTTAGAGGAAGTTTTTTTGTGATGATGTAAAAATGGCTCCAGGGCTTTGAGCCTTTTATTAGTGGCGTTTCGATACATGGGCACCTGGGTATATTTCAAAATACGTTTGTAGGCGTCATAAGCCTGCTGGTATTTTTTCTGGGCTTCATAACATTCGCCCACTTTCGCGTAAGCGGTCACAACCCATTGATCCTGAGCGGGATAAGTTACAATCAGGGAGTTAAACTCTTCAATCGCTTTATCGTAATCCCCCGCTTCTTGATGAATACCGGCGTGATAGAAAGAAGCTTCCGCGGCCAATGCCTCGTTTTTCGATTTGATGGTGGTTTCATAAGCTTTGAGCGCTTTATTCGGTTGATTGAGTTTTTCATAAATAATTCCCGATTGGATGGAGGCATCCGCCACCAAGGGATCATTGGGGTAATCGTTCTGTAATTTGGCGTAATAGTCCAAAGCCTTATCTCTTTCACCCAATTCATTTTCACAAATAGCGCTGTTAAAAAGCGCGTGGGAGGCTAAATGGTTGGCGGGGTCGGTTTCAAATAAATGGGTGTAATTGACTAAGGCGTCTTTAAAGTCGCCCGAGTCGTAATAAAGAGAACCCAGACTAAACTGTCCTTCCAGCGCCAGGGGATCATTCGGATATTTACTTAAGAGCTCATTAAAAGCTGTGATGGCTTCCGGCTTTTTATCCGACTTGGAAAGGGAGGTCGCCATCCAAAACTGCGCCTTGGGGGCTTCCAGACTGTTGGGATATTTGGTCAGCAGGGTTTGATAGGCGTCGATGGCGTCATTGTATTTTTTATTCTGGAAAAAAGTATCCGCCAAACGGTATTGAATGCTGGGCGCGAAAGTGCTGTCGGGGAACTTTTGCAGGAAATTCTTGGCGGCCTGAGAAGCCTCGCCTTTCAGTCCAAGCTTATCCGCCGACCATTGCAAACCGTAAAGGGCGTCGGGTAAAAGGGCATGATTGGGATAAGTGTCGATGAAACTTTGATAGGCGTCTTTAGAATCTTTAAAATCCTGAAGATTGAAAAAACAATCCCCTTCCCGTAGATGGGCCTCAGGCGCCAACGAATCCTGAGGATAGCTGGTCTCCACTTGATGAAATAACTGCTGGGCGTTTTTAAAATCCCTGGCCCGGAAATAAGCCCAGGCGCTCCAGTAAAGAAGCCGTGATTTGCGGTCTTCCACCCCGTCTTTTTTCAGCAAGTCGCCCCAGAGACTCACGGCGTCGGTGAATTGATCCTGCCGGTAGGAACACCAGCCGGACTGTTCCAGCGCGTCGAGAAGAGGCTTGCCGGTATTTTCCGCGATAGCCTTTTGATAAATCTCTGCGGCTTTTTTGTAATTGTGGAGGTTGTAATAACTATCCGCGATACGGAGCAGAGCTTCGGCCTCAGTGGGAGTGCCGGGAGCTTTTTTAACCGCCATTTCAAAAGCGTCGATGGAGTCGGAATATTTTTCCTGCTGGAATTGAGACCAGCCCAGGCCTGAATAACAGTCCCCCGCCAGATCATCGGCGGGATTATTTTTGAGAGCCTGCTGATAATCCTCCTCCGCCTTGGCATATTGGGTTAATTGATATTCGGATTCGGCGGCGCCCCAGTAGCCCCTCGTTTGTATTTCAGCCTGGGAGTTTTTCGCCACGAAAAGAAATGATTTGAGAGCGGAATCATAATGGCCCAGGGCGTAATCACACCAGCCGTCCCAATAAGTCGCGTCCTGAATCAATTCGGCCGGAGCGGGATCGTTGATTTCGGCGTATATTTTTTTAGCGTCATCGTATTTGCCCTGCAGGTACCGGCAGCCCGCTTCCAGGTAAACGGCGTTCCAGTAAAGCGTGCTTTGGGGATCAAAAATTTTCACTTTTTCAAATTGGGTGACGGCCTCGTCATAGTTTTGATCCGAATAATCCAGCCAGCCCAAACCATAGTTCAAAAAATCTGCGGGAGTTTTACGATTGGCCAAAGTCAATCCCAACTCGTAATCCTCACGGGCCTCTTTATTATCATTGGCCGCGAAATCCTCGGCGCCTTCCCGAAGGGCGGCCCAGGGAGCCAGTTGATTTTTGGGGAAATCGGTCACGATCTTTTTGAAGATTTTCGAGGCTGAAAGATGTTGTTCCTGTTTGGCTAAAGACCATCCCCATCCGTAATAAACCGCCGCTTCCATGTCATCGCCGGCGTAAGTTTGAGTGAATTGTTCGTAAGCTTTTTGGGCCTCAGTGTAATGACCCATCCAAAACTGGCATTCCGCGGATTGAAAAGCGGACAACTTCGCCAGGTTTTTATCCGTTTCGTTTAACGACAATTTTTTGAAACCCTGATAAGCGGTCTGAAAATCCTTTTGCTGAAAAGAGCACCAATTCATCAGATAGCTGACCAAAAGCGCGTGTTTATAGTTTGGGTTTTTATCCAGAATTGATTGATAAAGTTTGAGAGCGTCAGCGTATTGACCCATTTGGTAATAACATTCGGCCTGCCAAAAATAAATGTCGCTCAAGGTTTGGATATCGGTCGTTTTTTGCGCCAGATGATTGAGGTGCGTGAGAGAGTCTGAATATTTTTGGCCATAAACCAGAGCGATGGCGGATTTAAATTCGGTTTGCGACGCGTCGCCGGAAAGAGGGTCTAATCTCAAAGAAGTTAGAAAATCGTGATAAGCGGAGTCGTACTGTTTGTCTCTTAAGTGGGACTCGCCAGTCCAGCGAAGAGCTTCCGCTCTTTGGGCGTCATCGTGGCTAAGCTCGCCAGCCAGAAAAAAACGGTCCAACGCCAAGTGATAGGCTCTGGCCCGCAAAAACGCCGTTCCCTGATCAAAAAGCGAAGGGTAATCAATACCGGAGCCAGCTCGGACCGATCCCGGCAACAGGAGAATCGTCACCAACCAAAATTTAGGAAATTTCAAAGGTGACCGCCATGAGGAATAAAGCCTTTGGGCTTAATATTCGTCGTCGTCCGGGGTGTCGTCTTCTTTGGCCTTCTTCAGAAACTTTTTGAGCATTTTTTGGAAAGCGCCCGTTTTGCGGATGACGAGTCCTTCCTCATCCACCATTTCCACGCCTTCTTCTTTAGCGGCTTTAACAATTAAAGCTTTGATACTCAAAGAAATTCTGCGTTTGCCCGTATCTACTCCCAAAACTTTGAAGGTCACTTCATCACCCGGTTTTAAGGCGTCTTCGACCTTCTTGGGTACAGGATGAGTTATTTCTGTCTTATGAATCAAGCCTTCGATGTTCTTTTCGAGCTCAACAAAGGCGCCAAATTCCGCGACGCGGGTTACTTTGCCGGTAATTACTTGGCCCGGTTTATAGTTTTCTTCCACTTTATCCCATGGGTCGCCGGACACTTGCTTGAGGCCCAGGGAAATACGCTTTTTCTCTTCGTCAATATTAAGAACTTTGACATTTAAGCTTTGGCCGATTTTAAATTCATTTTGCGGATTCTTAACGCGCTTATCCCAATGAATGTCCGATTGATGCAACAGTCCTTCCAAGCCTTCTTCGAGTTCCATAAACAACCCAAAATCAGCGACGTTCGTCACAGTCGCCTGGATGTTCGCGCCAAGCGGGTAACGTTGAGACACATTATCCCAGGGATTCTTTTCCATCTTCTTGAAACTGAAATTAATTTTTCGTTTAGCCGTATCAATGTCAATGATTTGCGCTGACTTTTTTTCACCAACTTTAAAATGTTCCGATGGTTTTTTTAACTTTTTGGACCAGGAAATTTCAGTGATATGGCAAAAACCTTCCAGGTTATCCGGCGTCTTAACGAAAACACCGTAATCCACAAAGTGGGTAATTTCGACCGATTGGGTTTGACCTGCGTGGTAACGTTTATCCGCTTCAGACCAGGGATCGGGAGTTAATTGCTTCATTCCTAAAGAAACTTTTCCTTTTTCTTTATCCACCTGTAGAACCATGACCTTCAAAGTGGAATTAACTTTGACAAAGTCTTCTACTTTGGCCACTCGTCCCCAGTCAATATCCGCGATATGCAAAAGACCGTCGATGCCATTGAGGTCTACAAAAGCTCCATAACTTACTAAACTTTTAACCTTGCCCTCTAAAATCTCTCCCGGATTCAATTCAGAAATCCGTTTTGAACGGCTTTCGTCGCGAGCGGCTTCTAGTACAGGTCTGCGGGAAACGACCACATTGGAACGGCTGCGGTCAATTTTGATAATTTTGAAATCATAAATCTTTTCGATGTGATCTTCAGCGCCGGGATTTTTTTGTAAGGAAACCTGGCTGGCTGGCAAAAAGGCTTCTGTTACGCCCAGATCAACCCTGAAACCGCCGTTCACTTTTTTAACGACACGGCCTTTGATCAACTGTCCCGCCTGTTGTTGTTCTTCTAGTGCCTGCCACACACGGCTTTGATTAACGTTGCGTTTGGAAAGACGGAGACGGCCGCCGGAATCGGCCAACCGTTCAATGGAAACTTCTACCTTGTCTCCAAGCTTCACCAGCAAATTGCCTTCAATGTCCTGAAATTCGTTGCGGGAAATAACACCTTCGGTTTTGTAACCTACGTCGATCACTAATTCGTCATCGCCAATCTTGACTATCTCGCCGGTAACTACCTGGCCTCGGGCAACCTTTTTTTCCTCGTTAAGCAGCTCCTCCATTGTCATTTCGGGAAGGGGTGAATCGGCCATGGTTGTCCTCAAGTTCTGTCTCCGGTTAGGGAGCGGGTTAATTAATTGAGCGTCATTCTACATCAGGGACTGAAAAGGGGGAAAGGGTTTTGGGGGAAAGCGAAAAGAGCCGGCTCAGCGGCTTGGCTTTAAATTGGCAATCGATTCCATGATTCGAACAGCAATCTTTTCATAAGTGGCTCTTTCCGGTTTCTCCCGGTAGAGATCATCCAGGATCATCGCCGGGCCATAGGTGACAGAGGTTTTCCCCGGTTTGGGTAAAAGCTTACCTTTGGGCCAACAGGTAAAAGTACCGTCAATATAAGCGGGAATCACAGGGACTTTAGCGTTAAAAAGAAGCATCCCGGCGCCTTTTTTCGCCTTTTGCAGTTCCCCGGTCAGAGTTCGGGTACCTTCGACGAATAAGACCAATGGTTTACCCGAATGCAAAAAATCATGAAAACTTTGGATCGCGGATTCGTCATAACCACCTCGCTTCACCGGAAAAGCTCCGCAATAGCGGATGATTGATCCAAAGATCGGCACGCGAAAAAGCTCTTCCTTGGCCATGAATCCGACCTGACGGTGAATACTGGTAAAACCGATAAGATAAGGGTCTAGAAAACTGGCGTGGTTGGCCACGACAATAAAAGGTCCGGTAGCCGGAATATTTTCCAGTCCGTCACCTTTCGTTTGAAATAAAAGATTAATTAGCCACGTGGTGGTAAAACGAAGTTTGGGAAAAGAAGGCATAATTCTCAACCCTTTTAAAAGAAATGGCTGATTATCGGTTCCAAAGTTTTTTGAGTCTTTGATGGGCCGATAACAACAATTCTTCCGTAGTTACCCAATCAATACAGGCGTCCGTAATGGAAACGCCGTATTTTAATTTGGAGCGGTCTTTTTGAACCGGTTGGTTGCCTTCGTTAATGTTGCTTTCGAGCATGAATCCCACAATGGACTCATTTCCCTTTTCGATTTGGTCCAGCACATTATTAAAAGCCACCGGTTGTAACCGGTAATCTTTGTTGGAGTTACCATGGCTGCAATCCACCACAATATTTTTCGGCAATCCGGCTTCCTGCAAAGCCTTCTCGACTGCCGCGATGGATTCCGAATCATAATTGGGTTTTTGTCCGCCGCGTAAAACAGTATGAGCGTAAGGATTACCCGTGGTGCGAAAGACCGAAATCTTTCCATTCTGGTCGATGCCCAGGAAATGATGTGAGGTGTTGGCGGCCTTGATTCCGTTTAAGGCGATCTGCACTGAGCCGTCCGTGGCGTTTTTGAAACCAACCGGCATGGAAAGTCCGCTGGCCAGTTCCCGATGAGTCTGGGATTCGGTAGTACGGGCACCAATCGCCGACCAACTGATCAGGTCCGCGATGTACTGGGGAATAATCGGATCAAGCGCTTCGTTCGCGGTCGGCAAACCCATTTCAGTGAACTTTAAAAGCAAACGGCGGGCTTGAAGAATTCCCTTTTCTATATTGAAGGAGTCATTCATGTCCGGATCGTTAATGAGACCTTTCCAGCCAACGGTGGTCCGTGGTTTTTCAAAATAAACCCGCATCACCACCAAAATCGTGGAACGAATCATGGAAGCCAGTTTTTTGAGCCGGGTGGCGTATTCATGCGCTGCCTGGGGATCGTGAATCGAACAGGGACCCACGACCACAAAAAGACGGCGGTCTTTGTGGTCCAAAATGGCTTCCAGGTCTTTTCGCCCGTTCAAAACGGTTTCGTAGGCTTTTTTGTTTCCCGGTAAGAGAGATTTTACTTTTTTAGGCGTGATTAGTACGGAAGAGCCAGCCACATGGGTGTCTTGTGTTTTCGCGCGCAAGCTGACTTTCCCAATTTGGGAGTATTTAGGTTTTAACGGTAATTTGCTGGTCATGAAGTCCGAGTCCTTAAAGAAATTGAGTTGGGATTATATGGATTAAAAGAGAGGGTGCCAAGGGCCATTCTTTTGTCTTATCGACCGTCCTGCGCCGAGCCCACCAGGCGAGGTGCAAGATTTGGTGGTACCCGATCAATGATAAAAAGATCGGGTATCAAGGGCCATTCTTTTACGACGGAACGACTTGAAGCTTCGCTTCGACCTTGGGTTTTAAGGCATTTATAAAAATTTTGGGCTGAGGGCAAAAAGGCAGTAAAGCAGGCGTAGGGCCAGCCGTATCAACGTCAATCGTTCCAAAATTCAAAAGAACCGCCAGCCAATTTTGCTGATAGCCATACCGGCGTATAGCGCCCAAAGGGATCAAGTTTACTTTTCTCATCGGAAACCAATATTCAATTCTAATTTCCTGCTCCGTTAAAATATAGCGGGTTCCAATCTGCCAAAACTGATAATAAAGAGCCGTCATGATCGCAATGACATTCAATCCTCGATGAGCCCAAAACAAACCCAGGTCAGCCCAACTGGTCGGCAGCCCTCTGAGATTTTTAAATATTTCATACAAATAAGGGGGAAACCAATTAAAAAACAGGTGGCTGAAATAGCAAAAGGCACCAGCCAGAAGATAAGCGTAGACCGCGACCCACCAAGTGGGCGTTTGCTTTAAGAGCACGCCGCTTTCGAGAACTTCGGAAGGGTTTGGCTTTTTCGGCATAGTCAAAACTTTCATATCCATCCTTTTGAGATGCACCAATTTAACAAAGTATTGGAAAAAATTTTCAGTACTTTGTCTACAGCCACGGGTTAGAACAAGGCCTTTTTCGACTCGTTCGGTAATATAAAAAGTCCATTTTGGACTTTTTGAACAACCTGTAAACAGAAAAGAGTCGCTCTGCAAAAACCCGGAAAGGCTTTATTCACTCGTACTAAGTGCCGGTTCACCCAGAAACGATTTCAAAATAGTGGTGGAATCCTCTATGTTTAATTCGCTTCGAATTAGATACCCCTTCCCCACTTTCAAAACCATAATCGCGGCCTGATCAGGGTGTTGGGACAAGGTTAAGGGAATCATCCATTCCGTCGATTTCGGAATCAACCCATGGCCGACCGTTCCCAAATCCTGCGCGTTGTTCAACCCCAATATTTCGGGCAGAGTTTCGCCTTGTTGCGGGTCAGATTTGTAAATCCAAAGGTGATAGGCGTTCACCTCGTCGCCATATTTGGAAATCAACTGAAAAACCGTTTGGTTGCTCGTGATGTATTTCGAAGGCACCTCAAAATAGATTGATTCAAAATGCCTGGTCGTCTCGTCGTTTTGAGTGCGAATTCCCAGCTGGATCCATTTATCACCCACTTGAACTTGTAACGCCATTCCAGTCATGTTATGCCCCGTGTTCACTCGCACCCACAAGCGATGATTAAATCCCGGCATGGTTTTAAGGGTGAATTGATAATAGCCTTTAAAACCTCTTCCATTATCTTCAATGAGATGATCGGGCGAATTACCTTCTGGTAATTTTTGTTTTTCCTCAAAGGTAGCGCCATCAAAAGTCACCGCGTGGTTTTTTTCGGAGCCAGCGTCATCTACATTAACCTCGTCCAGCTGTGTTTGTTTGGCGGAGAATTTGGAACCATTGGCAATCACCGCTTTATCTGAAACTGTTCCTTCTTCCCAGCCGCCTTTTGTCATGGCAATCAGCCAATCCGGTAGAATTTCCCGATTGGGATAAGACGGCCCGATAAAAAATACGCCGCCTTCGTTCACGAATTTTTGAACCGCCTGGGCTATTTGACGGTCCGCCCAATAAGAAACCGGTTTAAAGTGATGTTTACCGGAGGAAAAGACACCTCGGCCCAAAAGGGCCAGCTTCACTTTCAAATTGCCCTGACCATCCAACAACCCCTCAGCGATATCCTGAGGCGCGATGGGCATGTCCATATCCAAAAAGCTAACGGCCTTAGTTATTTTTTCCAAAGTTTTTAACTCGCTTCGGCCCACGGTTAAAAATTTGATCGGATCGGTGTTCTTATAGCGGTGAAAAATTCCGGTAGGCGAAGTCAAAAGTAAAACGTCCCCGGGCGAGGTGGTATAGGGTTCTGGTTCAAAATTCTGAGGCTGGGGTGGTTCCAGTTCGTCCGACGGCAGAGAAGAATCCTCGACCATCACAAAAGTAATATCTTTTGACTCATCAAGTAAAAAGTGGCACCGGGAATTTCTTTGCTGGCCGTCCATGATCGTTTTATCCCAGGTGACCGACCCCACCGCCTCAATATTGCTGAACAAGTTGTGGTCCGCCCAAAAATCCACAATCACATTCAAGGGTTGACCCTTATCTAAGTGAAAGACACAACTCCACTCCTTCGGGCTGTCACGTTTCATATCAATGGAAATTAAAGCCTGACCCACGGCCAGTCTTTGGGCAGTGATCCGTGTCCTGTCCAACGGCATATGGGGTGCGAAAACGACATTGTTATTGCCCGCGTCTGGGGCAAAGCCGATCAAATATTCCAATACAGATTCGGTATCCAGCCCGCCTTCCCAGGGCCTCACCCTTCCGCTGGCTCCCACACCCCAAATGGGCGGATTCCAGGGATGATTGTCACCGTCATACATTTCAGCGAATTCACCCGAAGGCGTTACCGTTTTCAGAACCGCATTATAAGCTTTTCCCGCCCAGGGCAGCCTGGCTTTGCAAAAATCGTAAAGCATTTGGCCGGGGTTCATTCCCACAAAAAAACTCATGGTGGGAGTCGTTTTCCAAAAACCGTCCTTTTTGCCCAGCCAGGGATAAGCACTTTTAAAAGCCGTAATGGATTTTTGAAATGTATCCGGCGTCGCGCCCAAGGGGTCCAGATCATTGCGGGCATAACCGCACCACAGGGGGTTTAAAAGAATATTCGCGAAAGGCGCGTTATAAAGAGGCCCCAAAAGGGATTGGGCCGGAGCCCAATAGCCATCCTTGTCATTCCAATAAACCTTTTCCGCTTTTGCCCTGACCCTATCCGCTAATTGTTGAAGTTCGATGACATCCTTATCCATTTCCATAAACTTGCCCATATAAGCGAGATGATCGGCCGCAGAAACCAGATCAAAACTCGAATCAGTAGAAAAAGCGTAAGTGGAAAGATCGTAATTGGGAAAAGGCGTCTCATCAAAACAGCGGGATTCCAGACACCAAAGATAAGTTTCGTCCCGGTGGAAAAAGTATTGATCGTTCACGTTTACCTGCCCCACCACACAGCGTTTCAGGTATTGCCAGCGGGATTTGACGAAATCAATATCGCCGGTGGAAAGGTAATACCACCAATATTGCAAAACAATCCAATTGGGCGTTTCGGCGTGCTCCACATGCATCGTCGAAGGGTCTTTCAGATGAAAGTCCAATGGGAAATCCACTCTTATACTATTCGGCAAGGAACCCATGGTGGCGCCGACGCCGTAAAAGAAATCCATCGCTCTTTTAGCTTCGGCGGGGTGGCCCGTTTTTAAAAACCAACGGATCGGCCCGTTGTTGTCCCGAATCCAGGTGTAGGAATAACCGATCAAAGGTGAAAAGCCGCCGGTTTTGGATTGCTGGCACTTAAAGATGGTGGACTCGATGTCAAACAGATCGGCGATTTTTGGGTCGCCGCTAAAAACCGTTCCTTTGGCAAACCAATCCTGATAATAGGCGAAAGTTTTGTCCAGGAGCGGCAAAGCTCCCTGAGACCGGATATCGGCAGTCAGATCGTCATTTTCTTTTCCCGAACGGGCAGATGTCAGAAAAAAAGCCGCCCATGTTTCGTGTCCGGGTTTTAAAGAAGGCACACTGTAGTGAAGGCCGTCATCCCAAATACGGATATTTTTATTTTCAAACGAGCCAAGCCGCCAAATGGTACGCTTTTTAGCGCGAGTGGCTTTTTGATCAATGACCAGATCGTTCCCCACCTGCCGGGGGTCGATTTTGACGTTCCAGGAGGATTGGATTTTAAACGCGATATCCAGATCGTTTTCACGCTGATCACTGGTGTTGATGATATGGACTAACCGCACTAAAGCGGCGGGATTGTCCCAATGGTCGTCTTCACTGGTCACCGGCGCGAAATCATAGCTTTCTACCACCAGTCCTTTACCCTCAGCGTGAACCGAAACCACACCCGATCGTTTTACCCACCCTATTTTTTGAACCGGGGTCCATGCATCCAAACCCGCTCGGGTGACACTCATATGCAACGAACCCAAATCGGGTTCTTGGTAAGAATCCCCATAGATATTCGACCAGGACCAAAGTGGCGTGGCTAACCCCACCAACGCGAAGGTTTTACCGTTGCCGATGCAATAAGCCCCCGCTTTATTCATTTGGTACTGTTGTTTTTCCAGATCGTAGGTTTCGTTCCAGCTATAAAGCTGGGTCAACCAGGGCCTGTCTTTTAAAACCTGATCCCCCGCTTTTTCCAGAGGCACTTTGGATACAACCTCTGTTGGTGACGGAACAACCACCTGCGTCGCAGTCGGGACTACATAAATAGTAGTCGTTTGCGCATAAGCAAAACCTAAACCCATTAACCACCAAGACACCAAGGGCACCAAGAACAGCAAAACTATTTTATTTTTAAAATAAAAATTCTTTCGTGTAAATCCTCTCAAAAAGGAATTGGTTTTATTTATTTTTATCTTCCTTGGTGCCCTTGATGTCTTGGTGGTTAAATTCATGGTTTATTTTCTGAATTTGTTATTTCTGGCGAAGGGCTTACCGGTTCTAAAACCTGATAAAAATAAACATTCTTGTGATAAAGTACAGGTTTCAACTCAAACTCGTTAAAGAAATCCGTCAATTGGCCCAAGGGCAACCCCATCAGATTCTCCAGTTTCACCCGCCATTCATCCTTTTCATCCACAGCCTCCGCTAAAACCCAGACCCGATGATGGTGGTGCCACTTGTCCTTCATTAAATTCGTCAAGTCGCCCCAGGGGTCGGTCGGTATAGGTGTTTGGGTAGCTGTCGCTTTTTCAATGTTTTTAGCGGACGTCATATATTTTTTGAGGAAGACGTGAAGGCTGAGATAGTTCATTTTTTTGTAGCGGTCAATATAGAGTGGAATTGTGTTAATCCCATCTAAAATTAAAAGATCTCTTTTTCTTACTTTAATATCCAGCGCTTCTAACAAATCTTCATGCGCATAAGCCGGTTCTTTTTCCACCACCGTTACGGGATTAGGCGCGGCCATGGTTTGAACTACTGAATTGAAATTATAAAAAAACAATAGGGTGATGACCCCGGTCCAAAAACCGATTACCAGAATCCGATTGGAAAAATGCAAAATGGGTTGGGGAAAAGTATTCGAAAGATTCGAAACCACAACTCCCATTAAAACCCAGCAAGGCGCGGTGGATGAAACCCAGAACTCGATATTCCAGGGTTCCCACCAGATAAAGAAAGGCACGAAGGCCAACAACCACAAAAACCCGACCCAAAGCGTTTGCTTTTGATTTTTCCAAAGCGATTTGGATCGTAACACAAACGCACCTAATAAAAACCAGAGTGCATAAATCAAAATGGTTTGTGCGGTTTGAAAGGTGAATGGAGCTTCCATGGTTTCGGTTAAAAGGTTTTGCTGAAGAAAGGCTTTCACCATGGCAAAGCCGCTTTCGTTAATGCCGGCTGATTCTAAATGGCCTCCCCATTGTTGAACGTGAAAATAGGAAAAGATCCACCACATCCAGGACGCGTAAGTCAGCGTGTGCCAAGCATATCGTCCCACATAGCCATAAACGCCCAACACCGCTACGGTTAAAGAACAAAGGTAATAAAGACTGGTTTTGATTTTGTCCCAAAAACTTTTTTCGTCGATCAGCCAGATGCCGCCCAAAAAAGCCGGTAATAACATAATGTTGGTTTGGTGGCCTAACACCGCCAGGGCATGGGCCAGCCCTAACCAAATGCCAAAAGCCGGACGGGCTTTTTTGATGTAGGTCAAAACATACCAGGCAAACAAAGGAGTCACCGTGGCGAAAACCCGTACCCCAGGCGAGGTGGAAAAATACCAATAGCTGAAGGAAAAGCCCAAACCCAAGGCGGATAACGCGGATATCAAACGGTCATTGGTAACCCGCACCAACAAATGAAAAGCGATCAGAACGCCCAAAGCCCCCGTAACCATGTCAAACCATTGAAGCGCGACTAGCCCATCCCAAGTGGCGCCGTGATCTCTTCCCCACAGAAAAAATAAGCGTCCCAGATAGGTGTAAATCAAGTGATGAGGATGAAACATGTCCCAAAGCGGTACGTTATCCCGCTCTACCCGTGAGGCAAACACCATGCCGTCATAGGTGTAATTGAGCGGCGTATGAGACAGGTAGATATAAACACAAATAACCAAAAGCCCGAACCCCAGTAATAGGGTTGAGGCCGGTTTACTCCACTCGCGCATTGAACATCCTTTGAAATTCCACTGGGCTGATCAACAGGCCTAATCATACCTAATCTGAGTTGAAACGGAATAAGGCTGTGACCTCTGAAAAACTAATAGTTAGCTTCAATCAGAGGTTACGACCCAGAGATTTCTGCAAGAAATCGTGGGGTTTCTTTGAATGTTTTTCTGAAAAGGACGGCGACAGCCGAGTTTTTCAGCGATTACAAGCTTTTAAAACGAAACCAAAACCTTGTTTCGCACCCACATGACCGATTCCTGATCGAATTGGCTTTTGTAAAGATTGATGATTTTTTGAATCGATTGGTCGTTCTGCGGCGTGTCTTGATGAATCAGTAAAAGCATCTCGCTTTTTTCGTGGGATATTGAGCCGTCTTTTTCCTGCCATTGGCCCTTCGCTTCCCAGGTGGTCAGGCCTTCTGGAAAAAGTGGAGTGATGACTGTTTTTAAAAAAGTTTCCCAATCTTTTGATGTCACGGTTTCGCCGTGGGCCTTCTGGGTTCCGAAGGCCAGAGTGTCGGATATATAGGGAGAAGTCGGAACAGCCTCAAAACCGGCGGTGTTTTGCGGGGCAACTTGCGCCGAAACCATTAGGGGCCAAGAGAAGATTGAAACGAGAAGTAGGACAGATAGTTTATTTAACTTACACATATTTAATTATTCCTGTTCAAAAGTCCGTAAACCTGAACTTCACCTGACCCACCTAAATACACTTTGCCGTTGATAACGGTTGGCACCGCGAACTTGGTGACACTGGGAGTTTTGTTTTCATAAAGCAGTTTCATATTTTTGGCGTCGTAAGCTCGAAACACTTGATGTTTGTTAGTGCCCAGCGCCGTCCAAATAATTCCGTTTGTCTTGCCATTGGAGGATACGCTAGGCACCGTGCCAGGAAAACCTAATGTGGGTCCTACCGTTCGAACTAATGAAAGTTTTCCCTTTTCAATTTTCACCTGGCTCAGTTTGCCCTCTGCGAACCCAAAATAAAGATGATGGTTAAAGTAAGCTGGTATGCCGAATTCTCTGCCCTGCATGGGTAAGTCTTGTACATCTTGATTAGTGGTGTTGTAACCGCCCATGTGGTCGCGGTCGACCAAATAAATCACGCCATCCTTCCCCGCCCCAACTAAAAGATGAGGGTGGTCCGCATTGCCAACCTCATCAGGCAACAACAACGGGCCGCCCGAACCTAAATCCTGATCGTCGTCACTTAAATCTTGCTGGTTATAAAGCGTAAAAGAATCGGCTACCGATAGACTATTCGCACCATCGGGTTGCAGTCTTAAAAAACTCTCGCCCCAGTCCTGGCTCACCGGCCCGTCAAAGGTTCCGTTTCCTGTCATTAAATACAAATTTCCCTTTTCATCCACTGCGGGCGCCGCTCCACTGGCCCAAAAAGACGCCTCCGAACCGTTGGGTGTAGAGTTGAAAACATATTTTTGCTGAAGCGTTTGCGCGTCATAACCCAACACCCAGCCGTGATATTTGCCCCATTTGTTCATGTCACAGTGCGAAGCGAAAGAGGTGTAAATCACACCGTTGGAAAGCACCAACCCGCATCGTTCTTTATAAGAAATAGGATTAAAAACATCTCCCGATTGGGTTTGAGGAACGCTAGCCTGAATTTCTACCGGCCCGCCGAATTTTTCCACTCCGGTGGTTATGTCCAGCGCGTGAAGGCGATGGTAAAAATGGGTCACCGGCCCGTCGGTAATTTCTTTGGTCATGGCCACCAAGTATATGGTTTGTGTAGTCAGATCAATCACCGGCGTATCCGTAATGCCGATCTCGGGAGTAATTTGACCACAGTTATTTACGTCTTCTTGGGACACGGATTCAATGGTAACCCCATTCGAAACACCGAGAAAATGGTCTTCCCACAGCGCCGCTCCCGGATTATCCGCATCAAAAGCGTAAACGCTGTCATGCTCGGTGGTGATAAAGAGGACGTTGTGAATGCCGTGCGTAGTCCCCGACCCATCCTGGGTAGGGGATCCCATTTTCAAATTGGAAACATAAAGCGGTTGTCCGTAAACCTTGCCGTCCACTGGATAATTAAAAAGCAAACCGAATTTCTTTTTGCTCACGTTGGAGGGTTTCAGTATTTTTTCGGATGCGTTCCACCCCGTTCGGGCCGCGTTGTCATGGTAGGTCAAAACGTTGAGCGAATCATTGGCCAAAGCGAAGTTGAAAGTTGAGATAAACACTATGAGTAAAATTATTTTTTTAATCATGGTGTACTGTTTGGCTCCCAATTCCGTACGATTTACGAACCGTCAAATTCGTGATAATTCGAATTTAATCGAGTTAATGCTCTGGGTAAATTGGAACCTTAGGTTTATTCAAGTTAGTAACCGGTTCAGAGTCAAAAGAATCGCATACATCTCTTAATCCATCTGGAAAACTAAGCTTGTTATTGGTCAAAATGTCGTCTAATTCAACTTTGGTTAATGGTTTAGTTTCTCCTTTATTAAAGCTGATTTTCTCATCGTCCCACATATAGGTCTGAAGAGTTGCTTTTGTACAAGTGGGTTTACCTTCCTCGTATTTTAAGTCGTTTTCATATTCAATAACTTGAATCTGATCCTTGTCTGTTGAAATCACTTGAGAATCAGTCCAATAACCTGCTGGCGAAAAAGTTGCATACGGAAATTCAAGGGCGTTTACAAAATTATCATTTTTATAAACTAAAAGATTGGCAATCTCATCCATACCACCATCATC
This sequence comes from candidate division FCPU426 bacterium, assembly GCA_003136635.1. GTDB lineage: Bacteria > Oederibacteriota > Muellerivitia > Muellerivitales > Muellerivitaceae > Bog-1183. The sequence continues at coordinate 25,026 of PLFD01000045.1, forward strand.
GAAACTACCCAACGTGATTAATAATGCTTGATACTTCTTCCAAGTAACAAAATGTGCAGAAATTCTAAAAGCTCTCTTTTCGTAAATTAAATGTATTTTCTCTTTGTCAAACCTAAATATGTAAACAATAGCAATCCCAACTTTATTACTGTGGCTATCAAACGCAACGACAAGATCATTTCGATCACCATTTGTGAGATTTCCCATTAGCGTGACAGGTTTAATGCTTGAAACCTGAGAAACGCCAAAAGGTTTTTCTTTTTTTACGGTGTTTAAAAAATCGTCATGTGCATATTTTACTGCTTTATCAATTTGTGTTTGGCTGTGAGAGGCAATCGGGAATGAAAAAAGCATAAATAAAAAACATAAAAATTTTGTCGGCTTTAATGATGCTACATATATCATTTTAAACTCCTTCGCGAGTTGGACTCGAACCATCAAAACTTCGAGCAAAAATTAAATCTTCGTTTCATTAATTTTGTTTATTAGCTTTCTGGTTATCGTTAAGCCGGTAAACCGCGCCGGGGCCGCTGCCTTCTCTGACCAGTCGCCCCTCTTCGAGTAACTTGTTCAGGTTCCGTATCACAGTCCGCCGGGGACTGCTCAAGACCCCCATCAACGCACCAGTTTTGGCTTGGCCGTTCTGGCGAACATAGTCTAATAGCTTCTG
>PLFD01000023.1 GCA_003136635.1 candidate division FCPU426 bacterium
CGGATTTCTTACATCCAAGCTGTTAACTCTGCCGCCGCTAAATTTACCATTGTTAGAATTGAATTGGTTTTTCCGAATCGAATGCTTACACATATAATGCCTCATGGCCATCGACCTAGAACGTAAATTAGCCCTGCTGGCCTTGTTGGCCAAATCCAAACAACCCTTGGATTGTCGAGAAGTATTCAAAAACCTTCCTACTTTTTATAACGATCAAAAGCGCCAGTACAGTTCCACTAAAAAAATGTTCGAGCGGGATAAAGAAGAACTCATTGATGCCGGTTTTCTCATCCTGGCCGAACCAATGGAAGCGGACAATGAATTTCGGTACCGCTTACATAAACCCACCGAAATTCTCGACCGTCAATTCACATTTACGTTAGAACAAACTCAACTTCTGCGATCTCTTTTAGAAGACCCGCTATTTGTTGGGCAGGTGCCTGGCATATCCTTAGCCGCGATCAGCAAATTATTGGCCTTTCATGGTCGGCTGGATGTGCCGTCTAAAACCATCGCCGCCAGCATTAAAAAAGAAGACCACAACCTCACCTTGGCCCTTCAAGCGGGGCAGGTGAGTAAAGCTATTGAGGTTGAATATCCATCCCATTTGACGGACAAAATGGAACGACGGGTGTTTAGCCCCTACGGAGCCTTTCTGCGCACGGGCAAGACCTATCTAGTGGTTTGGTGCCATCGAGACCATGTACTAAAGGTTTTAGATATGAAACGCATGGGTACCATCCGCATCGCCAGAGAAAATTATCAGGATGCCCCAGAAGAACTGACCATTGAGAATTTTTCCCAAACCCACAACTGGATTAGTGTGGATGGACGGGGTCATAAAATTATCTTGAAAGTCAAAGACGGCCAGGCCCATCGGATAAAAGAGCATCACCCATTCGCGGTGACACAAGAAAACCCAGATCATTCCATTTTGGCGGTTTATTTTGTGACCAACCTGCCCCGATATTTTAAATATGTGCTTTCCTTTGGCCGAGACGCGGAAATTTTAGAACCGCCTGAAGTGCGCCAGTCATTTCTCAAGTTTTTAGGGCAGAAGACATGAAAACAAAAAAGACCAAAGTCGATTGGACGGTTTCGCGCATGGTCGGGGTTTTTGCCGCCCTCAAGGAACCGATCAATGTGGCTGAACTTAAAAAACGATTTGGTATAGGTATGCCCGAACTGCGGGAACTGGAATACAAAGTGTTAGGCCACGCGGAAGAAACCAGCGCCACAGGCAGTCTTCATTTCAGTTTGGAGTTTCAAACCGAAAACGGCCAAACCATGGTCAAACTGTTGACCCAACCCATTCTGGCTAAATCCGTTGGAGTGTCCCTTGCCGAGGCGCACCTAGCCCTGCAAACCTTTTCCTTGGTCGAACTGCCTGAGCCCCGGCAAAAGGCCTTAAAAGAAATTGTCCAGGGTCTCGGCGCGGCGGTTAAAAAGGGGAAGTATGCCCCGTCTTTGGACTTTTTATTGACCGCCCCTCATCTCCCATTTTCTGATCAGAACGCCAAACAGTTGGCCCAAGCCGTTCAAGATGAAAAAGAGGTGCGATTTCTTTATGGCCACAAAGAACAGGCCTGGCGCTATGTGCAGCCCTTTAGCCTGCGGCGGGACCAGGGCGAATGGCGTCTACTGACTTATGACCTAGAGCGTCAAGGTTTGAGGGTGTTTCTTCTGTCGAAGATCAAGCAAGTCAAGGTGGGCGAAAAGTTTGAATGGCCTCTTCGCTATACCAAAAGCCATATGAAGTCGATGGATTTGAGCCGTTACCGACCCAACGGAACGGAAGTTGAAGTTCAAATTAAAATACGAAATCCGGCCTTTGAAAAGTTTCAAAGCCTTTTTCCTTATGTTCACATCGCACAGAAAGACCGCGCTTGGAAGAAGTTGTCTATTTATAGCGCCGATCCCCAATGGGTGGCTCGAATCTTTTTATTTGGTTTGGGTGATATCGAAATATTGGGGCCACCTGATTTTAAACGAGCCTGGCTTGCGGAAATTAAAGCGGTCAAAGCCCTCTACACCTAAACCCTTTCGTTACCACCATTCCAGCCTTGTCTGTGCCAAACCTTATCCTTTCCTTTCATCATAAAAAGGGAGGGTTTTATGAATCTGACCAGCCAATTCGAGGAAATATTAGGGAAAAAAGACAATGATACGATGTTCAAGTGGATCATGGAAAAGCTATTGCTGAATCCCGATTCGGTTGAGCTACGGGGAATGGCGGCCTTCGCCTTTTTGGTTCTCGATAAAACTTGGGTGGCCCGTGAAATGGCTGAGACGGTTTTGAAAGAAAATCCTGACGAGACATGGTCCCTCGCCGCCCTGTTCGGCTCCTACCGGTACGACGATGTCACACGAAACGCCCGCTTCTTCGAGGATGAGTTTTTTAAACTGGGTCCCGAATGGATTCCCCGGTTCGCCAAAGCCTTCCATGACCAAACCGCCGAAAAGTTAATTTATTGCCTGACACTTTACGGCACCCCTGCCCAAAAGTTTCTGTTGCTGGAAAATTACTTGGTTACGCCTGCTGATCCGCCCCTTGGGCAGTTGTCGCTTCCAATTGAGAATCTACCCAAAGAGCAAAAAAAGCGGAAATAGAAAAGCCTTTAAAACAGCCATTTATAATCCTGTCCGTACCCGTTCCTATTGTAGGGGTGAAAGGGAAAGGAGGCGGTTTCAATGGGAACACCATGGTTTACTTATGTGGTGGTTTGGGAGTATGACGAAGCCAAGAACACACAAACGGCCATCAAAGCTGAATTTGTTTCAGATCAAGAAGCGGAACAACTTGAAAAAGAATATCCCTATCCCCGTTACGGTGTAGATGTGTTGAATTCTTCCGACCGGGACGATTGGGGAATTCAGGTGGGGAGGGTTGAGGAGATAGGTTTCGACCCCTACATCAGTAATGATGCGTTCGATTAAAAAGGAGAGGGAAACAAAGTCGTTTGGCGGATTTACCACTTGCCCCGGCCAGATTCTTGAAAAGGAATCAATAGGGACTAAAAAGGAAAATTAATATGAGTCACAATATACCGTTTGAAAATTTTGAAAATATTCATCAAGACATACCCAGGGCTTTTAGTTTGCACAAGATGAAATTGATCACCTTCGCGTTTATACCAAAACGGTTGGAGGTGTTTGACCGACCGGAGTTGAATGACTTTCCCCGTAGCATTCTTTTTGCCAATACGGTTCAATTGGGGCGCTATGGCCAGTACCGTTTAAGCCTTTATGAGCCTGATTTATCAACCTATATGAATTTAAACGGCCAACAACAAATGCTTTATCGCAATGCCCACGGCGGAAACAGTCAGGTGAAGGTTCTTCGCCATGTGGAAGGCTATTATTCTGCGGCGAAAGTTTTTGACGGGGTTGAAAACGAGTTTGCCTCGGGTGAGAGCTGGAAAAGTTTTTTCCTTTACTTGTCTTTGCTGGGCCGCCGCCAGGATGAGGCGGGAGTAGAGGTGTTGGGTGGTGAGATATTGGATGCTTATCCGCCCAAACCATAGGACGTTATTAAAAATAAGGAGGTGCAAATATGATCGAATTAGAAGAAGAGAAAACCAAAAAAATCCTCTACATCGATATGGACGGGGTGTTAGTCGATTTTCATTTGGGCATTCAACGGCTTACTAAAGCGGAAACCCAAGAATATGCTGGTCGGCCCGAAGATGTTCCGGGCATTTTCGCCCGTATGGACCCCATGCCTGGGGCAGTGGAAGCCTTCGATGTTCTGGCGGATCATTTCGACACCTATATTCTTTCGACTTCCCCCTGGGAAAACCCCACAGCCGCCAGCGATAAAGTAAAGTGGGTCAAAACCTACTTGGGTCCCAAAGCAAAAAAACGACTCATTTTAAGTCACCATAAAAACCTAAACCGAGGACACATAATCATTGATGACCGGTTAAAGCATGGGGTGGATGACTTTCAAGGCGAACATATCCACTTTGGTCAGGGCCAATTTAAAACCTGGAAAGCGGTACTGAAGTACCTTTTGCCCAAAGCCTGAAACCCTTTAAAAGGGCTATTTTGGGCTTTGTCTGTACCCTCCTTTAAAATTTTACCCGTTGGTAAATCACCAAAGGAGTCTCTCATGCATCATTTAGGTGTTTTTGTGTTCATGATGTTCTTGGTCGTGGCCTTTCTTTTTGTCTTTTCTGCTGATAAAAAAGGGTGAGCCAAAAAACAGAAGAAGAGATCAAACATTTGTTGGCGGCCATCGGGCGTGAGGACAAGCCGTTTCGTGACTATGTTGAAAGACGGATTAAGGGACAGGTTTGCTCCCTTTGTGGTTCCACCGAAGTGGCCTATGTTCTAAGAGGCATGCCTACTCTGGATCAAGTTCTAGAGCTACTACTACTTCAGAAAAAGATCATCTTGGGCGGTTGTATTGTGAGTGAGGGTGACAAGGACTTATATTGTTATCATTGCGATTTGGAATTTGTCCGACAAAAGTTAAATGTGCGAAAAGAAGTTTAGGGTTTTAGATGCCTATCGAGAATTAGTGTTTGTTTAATATTTACTACCAAAATATGAACGGGGTTTATGGCTCTTAAAAACATTTCCAAATCCCGCTTCATCGCAGGTCTTCAATGCGAAAAACGCTTGTGGCTAGAACTCCACAAACGCGACCTCATGAATGAAACCACTGAATCTAAACAATTTATCTTCGACCAAGGTCACGATATCGGTGAACTGGCCCAGAAATTATTCCCTGGGGGCGTTTTAATCGACGAGGAGTATTTCAAAACTGCCGAAGCCGTGAAATCAACCGAAAAAGCTATCCAGTCCGGAGCTTCTTGTATTTATGAAGCTACCGCTCAATTTGGCCGATATTTGGCGCGTGCGGACATTTTAAAACGGGTTCACGATAGCAAAAACGAGTGGGACATTTTTGAAGTTAAAAGCGGAAGCCACGAGGATAAACAGGTTTATTTAGACGATCTGGCCATCCAAAAGATGATTTTTGAGGGGGCAGGTTTTGTAATCCGAAACACCCACCTTATTACCATTGATACCGATTATGTTCGGCAGGGTGATATTGAAATTAATAAGCTATTTCTTATAACAGATCAAACAAAACCCGTCAGCGACATTTGTAAAAATCTACCCGCGAAGATGAAACGGTTCCTCGAAGTCGCGGATACTTTCAAAGAACCCAGAATTTCAATTTCTAATCAACGTTGTTATAGCCCTTACGATTGTCCTTTTATAGATTATTGTTGGAAGGGTATGCCGGAAGATTCAATCTTTACCCTCGCCAACGACCGAAAAAAGATCGCTGACAACCTTTTTCCCAAGGGTATCGTCAAGATCGCGGATATACCTGATGATGCGCCTCTTTCTATCAAACAGAGGCGACAAGTGGAAGTGGCACGAACAGGGAAACCCTATTGGGATACCGGTGAAATTGAAGAATTTCTAAAAGACCTCGAATATCCTTTGTGTTTTTTGGATTTTGAAACCTATTGCCCAGCCATACCACCTTATGACGGTTTGAGACCTTATCGGCAAATTCCATTTCAATATTCACTCCATATTTTGACGAAACCGAATGGGGAATTGAATCACTATGAATTCTTGGCGGATGGCCAGCGTGACCCACGAGAACTATTTATGGATGAACTGCTCAAGGTTATCGGTGAAAAAGGGTCAGTCGTGGTCTATTCCAGTTTTGAACAATCACGGCTGAATGATTTGGCTGAATGGTACCCCCGTTTTTCAACCGATATTTGGGCAATTATTAAAAGGATTAGTGATTTAACGGTTCCGTTTCGTAATCAGGATATTTTATATCCTGAGTTCCTAGGCTCTTACAGNNATGAGTTATGACAACTTGGAAATTGGTGAAGGCGGAGCTGCTTCAATGGCTTATGTGAAATTGATTGATCCTAAAGTTCTCAAGGCTGAGAAAGAGAAGATTCGAAAAGACCTTTTGGATTATTGTGGGCAGGATACTTTAGCGATGGTGAGGTTGGTGGAAGTTTTGCTTGATAAAGTAAAAAAACATAAAGAGAAATTATGAGCGTCTTGAAAAAGATCGAAAAACCTTACATTTATAACAAAAAGCAAATCAATTACATGATTCAAACCGATGGCGAAAAATATTTGGATATTCAAATTGGTTACGCTCGGCTGACGAGTTTTGAAAAGTCATATGATCATTGCTTTTTTTTAACTGACGGAGGCGCTGGATTAGCGGCCTGTGAGAAGAGATTTCCTGGGTTGTTAACCGAGCTAGTAAAAAAGCATCGAGAATTGAAATTGGTAATTAAAGTTGAAGAAAAGGCTGTAAAGCGGCCTGTTTAATCGACTTATGTAAATCCGATTTATATAAATTTTACAGTATGATGAGGCAGGTTTTTTCCTCGGTACCTTAATTCTTTTTTAATATTAGGACTTCATAAAAATGAACGTTTTTGAGATTCATTCCAAAATTATTTCGGATTACAAATCTTATATCCAAAGCTTTTTAAATATTTCCGATACAGAAATTCAAAAGGTTGTTGAATCAGAACTTGCAAAGGGAAAATTGTGGCCAGCACCACTATTACAGTTTAATCCATCCTACAAAATGTATGGCACGGTTAAAGAGGTTGTTTCTGAAGGCTTACTGCATCCATCGGCGGCGGATACATTTAAAGGGTTTAATTTTTATTTTCACCAAATCGACGCAATTAAATTGGGGACTTCCGCTATTGACTTTGTAGTTACCTCGGGCACGGGTTCTGGTAAATCTCTAACCTACATGGCCACAATATTTGATTATCTTTTTAAAAACCCAACATCTAAAGGCGTAACGGCAGTCATTGTTTATCCGATGAACGCTCTTATCAATTCTCAAATGGAAGAGTTTGACCGATATAAAGAACAATATGAACAATCTACGGGTAAAGAGTTTCCGATCTCTATAGGTCAATATACGGGTCAAGAAAAAGAAGAAGTGCGGGTAAAGATGCAGGAAAATCCGCCCCAGATACTATTAACAAATTACATGATGTTAGAGCTTCTTTTGACAAGGGTTCGGGAACGCAGTATTCGAACGGGCATATTTGAAAATTTGAGATTTCTTATTTTTGACGAATTACATACTTATCGCGGACGTCAAGGCGCGGATGTTTCAATACTTGTCCGTCGAGTACGCTCGCAATGCGTGAACAATGTTACCTGTATTGGGACTTCGGCCACGATGGTGTCGGTGGGGGATTTAGATTCACAAATGAAAGAAGTGGCAGGGGTGGCTACCAAAATATTTGGTAAAAAATTTAATACCAATCAAATTGTAAACGAAAAACTGGATCGGTCACTTGAGTTTGCAGGTAAGCTGCACGGTAAAAATCAGCTTAAAAAAGCTGTCTTAGATGATATCGAGATGAGTGATGATGTTGAAAAATTAAAGGTTCATCCCCTGGCGATTTGGCTGGAAAACAGAATCGCTCTTCAAACGGTTAACGGAATTTTAGTTCGCGGCAAACCTATGCAGATGGAAAAAATTGCGGCCCAATTGTCTGAAGATTCGGATGAAACCGCATTGTTATGCAGAGAAAAACTTGAAAAATTACTTCAGTGGATAAGTTTGGTAAATAAAAAGCTTCAAGCCTCAAATCAACGCTATACCATTCTCCCGTACAAGCTTCATCAGTTTATTTCCCAATCCGGTTCCGTATACACAACCTTGGACCAGGATCAAAATCGATTCGTGACATTAGAACCAGGTGTTTATAAAAAAGAAGATGAAGATAAGAAACCGATTTTTCCAAATGTTTTCAGTCGTTTAAGTGGGTTTCCGTTTCTGTGTGTTTCTTGGAGTGGGGATAAATTAGAACCGAGGGAGTTTAAAGATATATCTGCCGATGACGAAGATGCGTCAGATGGTTATTTAGTTATTGGTGATGATGTGTGGAATCCGGCGGAAGATTTGGAATTACTGCCGGACAATTGGGTCCGTAAAACCAAAGCCGGCATTTCCCCGAAATTAGACAAGAAACCGTTCTTGCCTCAAAAAATTTATTTTGATGAATTTGGCAATTGTTCTGAAACGGAACCGAAAAAATGGTGGGGTTGGTTTATAAAGGCTCCAATGCTTTTTGATCCAACTGCGGGCATGGTCCATGACGGAAAAACAAATGAAAATACCAAGCTAATGAAACTTGGCAACGAAGGCCGTAGTACCTCAACCACCATTACCGCCTTCTCGATTTTAAGTCGCTTAAGTGACGCAGGGTTTAGCGATTCTGACCAGAAATTATTAAGCTTTACTGACAATCGGCAAGATGCCGCTTTACAGGCGGGGCATTTTAATGATTTTGCGCAAGTTGTCCGCTTGAGAGCCGCGATTCAAAAGGCACTTCTGATTGCTCCAAATCAAAGCTTAATTTATTCCACGTTAGGTGAAGCGATTTATAAGTCGTTGGCGTTGCCCTTTTTAGATTTTGCCAATCGTAACGATGATCAAATGCCAAGTGTTATTAAAGCTCGTTATGAACAATGCTTTCAGAAATTTTTGTTTTATCGTGCCATAGAAGATCTCCGCAGAAGCTGGAGAATCATTCTTCCCAATTTGGAGCAATGCGCACTTTTAGATATTGATTACCAAGACTTGAATGATATTTCAACGGATGATGATTTTTGGAAAGACACGCCCATTATTTGGGTACTTGACCATGTTGAAAGAAAAGAGTTTTTGAGAATTATTTTGGATTTCTTCAGACTTGAATTTGCTATTCACAGTGAAAATTTTTTAACTCAATCCCGAATAAAGGAAAATGAAAAAGAATTTAGAGAGACGCTAAAACTTCCGTGGAGTTTGGAATCGGATGGTGAACTTCGCGAACCAAACTATATAAGGTTTGAACCTCTTCATCGAAATGCTGGTTTTTACAATAAGAGCATGGGGCCTGCCAGCGCTCTTGGTAAATTCATTAAGTTTTATGTTCGAAAAAACGATTTGGGCGTTGATTTGAAAGGCGATCATTACCGTGATGTAGTTGAGAAAATAGTGGCCAGATTAGAACAAGCTGATTACTTGATTTCTAAAACCGCGAAGAATCAAGACAACTTTGATACCAAAGTCTATCAACTAAGGCTTGAGAAAATCATTTGGAAATACGGCGATGGGAATAACGTAAAACCCGACGTTATTAAACAAAGGTCTTATAAGGATCAAAAGCCTAAACCGAATGAATTTTTCAAAACTCTTTATCAGCGTGACTTTTCTAAAGTAAAGAAAATGCAAGGCGAGGATCATACAGGCCAGCTTAATACTGATACCCGCATTGATCGTGAAGAAAAGTTCCGTAGTGGGGAAATTAGTGCGCTCTTTTGTTCCCCGACGATGGAGCTGGGGATTGACATCAAAAATCTTAGTGTAGTGCATATGAGAAATGCGCCACCAAACGCTTCAAACTATGTTCAACGCTCGGGCCGCGCTGGTCGTAGTGGACAAGCGGCTCTGGTGTTTACCTATTGTTCAAGCTATTCACCGCATGATCGACATTATTTCCAAGAACAGGAATCGATGGTTGCCGGTTCAGTGGTGGCGCCTAAATTCGACTTGTGCAACCAAGAGCTTCTTCGATCGCATTTGAATGCTGTTGTTGCATCGACGGTCGGCCTTCCGGGATTGGAGGCTGGCAATGGTGGTAGAGCGTCCATTATGAATTTTATAGACGAGAATGATGATTTATCTTTGTCGCAAGAGGTTAAAAGTGGTTTGGTTTTAAGTCCTACTACGTTTAATGAATTGAAGGCTTCTTTTAAAAGAGTTATTTATGATTTTGAGAATGAATTGTTAAGTAAAACAAGTAACTGGTATAGCGATCAGTGGATTGAAAACAACCTCGCAAATTTAACCCATAATCTTGATGAGTCGTTAAAACGTTGGCGCAGTCTTTATCGCTCTGCGCGGGCTACCCTTTCAAGAGCAACTCAAAAAATTGACAGTGCTGTCTTAGGTGCGGGTAGTCCGGAATACAGAAAACAAAAACGCAATCAAGATCAAGCGACTCATCAGCTAGAACTTCTGAGAAATGATCTCCAAGGTAAATTGTCCGAATTGTCCGAATTTTATCCTTATCGATATTTGGCTTCTGAAGGTTTTTTGCCAGGATACAACTTTACCCGCTTGCCTTTGAGAGTCTATCTGCCCACTGGAGACACAACCGGGGAATTTATTTCGAGGCCCCGTAATATTGCGTTAAAAGAATTTGGACCCTTAAATATTATTTATCACAATGGTCGGAAGTATCGTGTGGAGCAGTTGGTCATCCAAGAAGCGGAATCGAACCTGACGGAAGCAAAACTTAGTAAAAAATCCGGTTATCTATTAGAAGGGGATCAAAGATCACTGGAAATATGTCCATTTTCCGGGGTTAATCTCGGTGATAACGCAAATAAAGAGCATTTGCATGACCTGATCGAAATGTCCGAGTCGAGAGCGAAGGAAATTGACCGCATCTCCTGCGAAGAAGAAGAAAGAAGGTCGCGAGGTTTTGATGTTAAAACATTCTTCACAATAGATGGTGGGGATTTTTCAAGAATCAGAAAAGCCATTGCGAAATCTAATGAAAATAATTTTTTAAATCTTAGGTATATACCAGCCGCTCGTTTGGTAAACATCAATTATCAATGGCGTTCCAAAAAAACGGCAGGTTTCCCCATGGGGATGATCTCAGGCGACTGGAAGGATGCAATGCCTGTTTCGGAGCCCAATGCCCCAATTGCTCGTGAAGAATTCAAATTGGTGAAGTTAAGAACATCAAATTTGGCAGATGCCTTATATATAGAGCCGATTCAACCGTTGGGGTTAAATGCGGATGGTGTAATCACACTTCAGTATGCTTTAAAGAGGGCAATCGAAAGTATATTCCAAGTCGAATCGAATGAAATTGGCGTGGTGATCATGGGCGATCCTGAAACGCCTAACATCCTTTTGTATGAATCGTCCGAAGGTAGTTTGGGTATCCTTTCCCAATTTGTGGATGACATTACTGTTTTTCGTAAAGTCATCGAACAGGCTATTCGTTTATGTCGATTTGATGATGAAAAATATAAAGGGCCTGCTTCTTATGACGATTTATTGGGTTATTTCAACCAAAGGGATCATAAGGTCATTGATCGCCATCTCATCAAAGACGCTTTGGACAAATTGTTATTGGCCGAAATAGAAATTCAAACGAATCCTCAATTCAAAGATTACGAAACCCAGTACCAGACTCTCTTAAGAGGGCTTGATCCGACATCGTCTACGGAAAGAAAGTTTTTAGATTATCTTTATAAAAATGGTTTGCGGTTGCCAGACGCGGCTCAAAAACGGGTTGAGGGTCTTTATATTCAACCTGATTTCTATTATGAGGCGCGAATCTGGATTTTTTGTGACGGAACCCCACATGATGAATTTAAGGTGCAGGAAGATGATGCGACGAAACGACAAGAACTAATTGCTAGGGGCGACGAAGTTTGGGTTTATTACTATAAAGACGATCTTGCCGCAATAGTGGCTGCTCGTCCCGATATCTTCCGGAAAGTTAAATGAAAACATCTTTTCAACCTGGCAAATTAGTCAGTTTGCGTGGACGGGATTGGATTGTTTTACCCTCGGACGATCCGGAATTATTAGTTGTAAAGCCTTTAGGCGGCTCAGATGACGAAATTGCTGGCATCTACCTTCCACTAGCCATTAAATCGGACCAACCCACAGATGCTATATTCCCGAATCCCACAAAAGAGGATTTGGGCGATATTAACACCGCCCGACTGCTTTATGACTCGGCCCGATTAGCATTTCGTAATGGGGCAGGGCCTTTTCGTTCATTGGCGAAACTATCCTTTAGGCCCCGCTCTTATCAAATGGTGCCTCTTATTATGTCCCTCAAACAAGACACTATTCGCTTGTTGATAGCCGATGACGTGGGTGTTGGTAAAACGGTTGAATCTTTATTAATTGTGAAAGAGTTCTTGGAACGACGCAAAATTAAACGTTTTGCGGTTGTGTGTTTGCCACATCTTTGCGAACAGTGGCAAACTGAAATTAGAAACAAGCTTGATTTAGAAGCGGTTATTATTCGATCAAACACCCAAGCCCGTTTAGATCGCCAAATTCAAGGTGACGCGAGTGTTTATGACTATTACCCTTATCAAGTTATCAGCATTGATTTTATTAAATCGGATGTGCGTAGAGATGTTTTTATAGAGCAGTGTCCTGAATTGGTGATTGTCGATGAGGCGCATAGTTGTTCTAAACCAGCCGGGGCATCAGTTGGCCAACAACAAAGACATCACCTTATCAGCCGCATTGCTCAAAAACCCAAGCAAAATTTAATTCTTTTAACCGCGACACCTCATAGTGGAAAGCCCGAAGAGTTTCAGTCTTTATTGGCGCTCATTAAACCGGAATTCGAGTTTCTTGATCTACCTACTTCTAGTCAGGAAAAACGCAAAGAATTAGCTAAACATTTTGTTCAACGTAAACGCGCTGATGTGGAAAAGTGGCTTGGCGAGGACACTCCTTTTCCCAAAAGAGAATCAATCGAAACTCCTTACGATCTCTCGACGGGTTACGCTACTTTTTTTGATCAAATTTTGGAATTTTCTCGAAAACTGATTGCGACAGACACTTCGAGTGGTGGCAAACAAAGGGTTCACTATTGGACAGCTTTGGCATTACTAAGAGGGGTAATGTCGAGTCCGGCGGCAGGTATGGAAATGTTAAAAACTCGATTGGAAGGAATGCCTGAACTTCAATTCGAGCCGGATTTATTTACGGCTCAATCGAGTGAAGTGAATCCGGTGGGTGATATTGATTATGGTTTTGAAGGTGATAATTCACCAACGCAAATTGTTGATCGTAATGCTTGGACTGATTACCAAAAGAAGCAATTAAGAGCCTTTTCTCAACAACTTAAAGAACTTTCCAATCCACAGTCCGACCTAAAACTTTCATCTGCCGCGACAATATTAGAGGATTGGATTTCAAAAGGTTTTAGTCCCGTAATTTTTTGTCGTTATATCGCCACAGCCAATTATTTAGGAGATCATCTTGCTTCAATTCTCAAAAAGAAATACCCCAAGATTGATCTTCAAGTCATCACAAGCGAATTGCCAGACGAACTTCGTAAACAAAAAATCGAAGAAATGGGCAAGTCTGAATTAAAAGTTTTGGTGGCGACGGACTGTTTAAGCGAAGGTATCAATCTTCAAGAGCATTTTAACGCGGTTCTACATTATGACCTGCCATGGAATCCAAACCGTTTAGAACAACGAGAAGGTCGGGTTGACCGTTATGGGCAGGAACGAGATGAGGTGAAAACCTGTCTTCTTTATGGAGCGGATAACCCGATTGATGGAATTGTTTTGGATGTTCTTCTTCGTAAAGTGCAAGAAATCAAACGGGCTACCGGTATCAACGTTCCCTTTCCGGAAGACTCCCAAAGCATCATCGACACGATTACTCAGGCTTTGCTATTAAATTCTGATCGAAAAATAGGTATTCGAAAGAATAGAGATCAAATTGAATTTACATTTGAGGACTTTGTGGAAGCCGCCAAGTCTAAAGCTGAAGTAACTAAAAAGATTGAAGAGGCCGCTGAAAGGGAAAAAGCATCTAGAAGCATATTTGCCCAAAATGCTATTAAAGCGCATGAAATCGAAGCGGATTTAAAAGAGGTGGACGAAGCGATAGGTGATCCAAAGGCTGTAGAAACCTTTGTAGTGGAAACACTTAACAACCTTTTTGGTGTACAGGTGATTAAAGATAAAAAAGGGTATCGGGTTGTATTAGGCAACTTGCCCGAACAGCTTAAGTCGTTATTACCCTCTGAAGACCCTGCCAAAATAAGCTTTTTGTCACCAACTCCTGAAGGCTATTACTACATCGGGCGTAATAATCGTTTAGTCGAGCAATTATGCCAAATGGTGATGGCCAATACTCTTGCGCGTTTGGACAAAAAAGCGGCTAGGTCTGCTGTTATTCGTACTGATCAGGTGAATGTTAAAACAACGCTTCTTTTATTCCGGTGCCGTAACGTGATTGAAGAACAGAAAGGTAAACATCAAGTTGTCGCAGAAGAAATGATTCTCTGGGGTTGGGAAGGAACACCACAGAAAAGGGAATTTTTAAATCACCAACAAGCAAAGGCGTTACTGACGGTAGCGAGGGCTAGTTCCGATTTATCAGTGCCTGCACGGGCGAGTTTTCTCGAAAATGAAATCAAAATTCTTGAATCACTTAAAAAAGAATTTGAAACAGTGGCCGAAAGCCAATCAAAGAAGCTTGTAGCGGCACATGAACGCTTTAGCGCGTTAATGGATGCGGATCGTTTTCAGGTGGTTTATCCCATATTGCCGATGGATTTATTAGGTGTTTATGTCTTGTTGCCGGAGAAGGGTAAATAATGAACTATCCAGGCATCCGAATTGAAGGTTCCATATTTTCGCCGGACATTTTTGACAAATTAGAAGATGCAACGGGCCAAAAATCTACTGATTTTGGTTTTGATTCTAACGTTAAAGTTAAAGATGAAATCGTCCGTGCATGGGCCGATGCTCAAGATTATCGAAGGATTTTTAAACGCAAACTTGAAACCTTAAAAGCGGATTCAACGGCGGTAACAGAAACCCGTAGTTTGTGGATAGTACCTTTATTAGGCCTCCTCGGTTGGCAATTGGAATATCAACCCAAAGGAACAGAAGTAAATGGAAAGAATTATTTAATTTCTCATAAAGCTTTGAATCGGGCTGAGTTTGCGGTTCACATCAATGGCTTTCAAGATCAAGCGGGATTAGATCGTAAATCGGAAAAGACACCACTTCGCATGTCGGCCCATGCAATGGTGCAGGAGTATTTGAATCTATCCGAACAACTTTACGGGATAGTTACAAATGGTCATCTTTTAAGGTTACTTAGAGATAGTTCGAGATTGGTTAAACTCACCTATCTTGAGTTTGATTTGGATCGTATTTTTGATGATGGTTTATTCGCGGACTTTGCGGTTTTGTATCGGCTTTTACACGTTACCCGGTTGCCTGTATCGCCTGAAACGTCCGCTGAAAGTATTGTGGAACGGTACCATCAAGATTCATTGGATTCAGGCGCTCGTATACGAGAAGGCTTAAGTAAGGCTGTTGAACAGGCAATTTTGGGTTTTGGAAATGGTTTTTTAAATCATCCAGATAACCTTAATTTGCGTAAACAGATAACTGATGGAAAACTATTGCCGTTAGAGTTTTATCAAAAACTTTTGCATTTAATTTATCGAACTTTGTTTTTATTTGTGATTGAGGAAAGGCATTTGGTTTTTCCGCTATCCACACCGGCAAAACAAAAAGATTTGTATGATCGTTTTTATAGCCTTAGACGTCTTCGGTTTTTATCCGAAAAGAACTATTTAGCAGATCGTCGAAAGAGCGATCTTTGGTTGGCTATGTTAGCCTGTTTTAAACTATTTGAGGCAGACGGGCCTGGTGCCAAACTTGGAATTGCCCCATTGGCTGGGGATCTTTTTGACGAACAATCAATAGACATTATTTCCCGTTGCTCGTTATCAAATGATGTTCTTTTAACTTGTTTGCGTTGGTTGAACGTTTATGAAAACGAAGAAACACGTCAAACTATTCGTGTCAATTATGCGTCTTTGAATGTGGAGGAATTCGGTTCTGTTTATGAAGGTTTGCTTGAATATGAACCGATTTTTGTACCTAAAGATAGTGGGTTTGAGTTTGCCTTTAAACAGGGCGATGATCGAGCGGCTACTGGTTCCCATTACACTCCGGATGATTTGGTTCAACCGTTGATCAAAAACTCACTGGAATATTTAATCTCAGACAAAAAGAGAGAAAATGATCCGGAAAAAACTTTGTTATCACTGCGTGTGGCAGATATTTCATGCGGCTCGGGGCATATTCTTTTGGCAGCTGCTCGCCGTATAGCTACTGAACTTGCCATCGTAAGGACTGGAGAAGAGCAACCGTCACCTTCTGCCTTTAGAACAGCCGTTAGGGATGTCATACGGGAATGTATATATGGAGTGGATTTGAATCCTTTAGCCGTAGAGCTTTGTAAAGTTGCTCTTTGGTTAGAAGCTCATAATCCAGGAGAACCCCTCAACTTCCTGGATCACCATATTAAATGCGGTAATGCAATAGTGGGTTTTGTTTATAGGGAAGAATTAGATAAAGGGGTTCCTGACGAAGCTTTTATCTTCCAGTCTATCGATGATAAAGACATTGCTTCCCAATATCGTAAAAAAAATAAACTAGAACGTGAAAATAAAAACCAAACAACAATTTCGTTGTCAACATCTTTGCAAAAACAACTCAAGGATGTCTTAACAAGCTGGAAGGAAATTTCTGAACTCCCTGAACGTATACCGAGTGAAATAGAAGTTAAGAAAAATAAATATAATGAGTTTACGAAAAATCAAAATTCTTGGATGTTGGGCCAAGTTGCAGCCGTTCCAATTGCACAATTTTTTATTTCGAAAACAGGCAAAAACTCTAAAAAAATTATTACTGATGAAGAATATAGACTTTACTTATCAGGCGAACGAACTCTTCAGGGGCAAGGAACGGCGGCAGCTTGGGTAAGCTCAATAAATCACCGCTTTTTTCATTGGTTTTTAGAATTTCCTGAAATTATTGAGCGAGGTGGTTTTGATTGTATTCTTGGTAATCCGCCATTTCTGGGCAATAGAGCACTCAGCGGTACTTTTGGTTATGCATTTCTCAATTGGGTGAAATACGAATATGCCCCAGCTGGATCAGTTGATCTCGTTACTTATTTTTTCCGAAGAATTTTTGAATTGATACGACCTAATGGCTTTATGGCACTGATTTCAACAAATACTATTGCTCAAGGAGCGGCAAGAGAAGGAGGTCTCGAGTTTATTTTAAATCATGGCGGTGAGATTAATTTTGCAATACGGTCAATGAGGTGGCCAGGACGTGCTTCTGTTGAAATTTCTCTTATTTCCTTAAAAAAAGGAAAATGGACCGAACGCTTTATTTTGAATGGGAACCCTGTTTCAAATATAACAGCGTATCTAGATTCGGCGGATAAAGATGAAAAACCAATTCCGCTGTTGGAAAATATCGATAAAAGTTTTCAAGGATCTATTATTCTTGGAACTGGTTTTTTTCTTTCGCAAAACGAGGCAAAGAAATTAATACAGAAATCACCAAAACTTAAGGATGTCATTTTCCCCCATATTAACGGTTATGATTTGAATTCGAGCCCTGAACAAATAGGAAGCCGTTGGGTAATAAATTTTTTTGACTGGGCGGAAGAGAAATGTCGAAACGAATATTTGGAAGCATATTCAATTGTTGAAGAAAGAGTAAAACCAGAACGAACAAGAAAAGATGAGTACGGTAAGTATGTTTTGAGGAAGCCGTTGCCAGAACGTTGGTGGATTTATGCGGATAAACGCCCAAAACTTTATTCTTTAATTAAAGATTTACCGCGTGTTCTTGTTATCGCACAAGTAAGTAAAACAGTTGCTTTTGCATTTATTAGTCCGAAACAAGTATTAGATGCAAAATTAATTGTCTTTCCTTTGGATCAAGCAAGGTATTTTGCTGTATTCCAGTCCAGCTTACATTATCACTGGGCATGGCGTTACTGCACGACTATGAAAGCTGATTTGAGCTATGTTCCTTCAGCAATATTTACAACCTTTCCATTTCCGGTTTTGAGTGTTCAACAAACAGAAAGCCTTAATAGTGTGGGCGAACTTTATCATGAGAAACGTAGCTTAATTATGCACAGACTTTGCTTAGGGTTGACCGATATTTATAATCTTTTACACAAAAAAGAATTGACTCCGGAAATGGTTGATAAATCCTCAAAAAAACCGGAAGAAGCAACAACTGGATACAAAGCACTGATCGAACTTCGGGAACTCCATAAAGAAATGGATGAAATTGTTATTAATTCATATGGTTGGTCCGATTTAGCCTTGAAACATGATTTTTACGAAGTAGAAACACTTCCAGAAAATGATAGAGTCCGTTACACCATCCATCCCGATTGCCGCAAAGAACTCCTGAAACGTTTATTGGCTCTCAATCATAAACGTGCTGAAACTCAAGCAGTTGCTATTCCTGAGAAAAAAATGAAAAAGGCAAAAGGTTTTGAATTTACTTCGCCAGCAGGTCAGCCGGATTTGTTTTCATAAATTGGTAAATTTCGGAGGAAAAGATGAAAGTCAATAGATTAACACTCAATGACATTTTTGATCGAACTGAACGGCTTGATGCTCCGATTTTTCAAAGACCTTACGTTTGGAATGAAGATAAAAATTGGGAACCTCTTTGGGAATCAATTAAAAACATTTGCGATAAAAAATTAGTAAATGTTACAACCAGGCCGCACTTTATTGGCACGATTGTTTTAGAACAAATCCACACCACGACTGGAAAGTTGAATATCCGACAAATAATAGATGGCCAACAGCGGTTGACCACATTTCAATTGGCTCTTGCGGCCCTACGTGATCTTTGCGTGAAACAGAATGAAAAACGTTACGCGGAAACTTTTGAGAAACTGACAACAAACTCAGTGCCATTAAGTGAAAGTGATGAAGATACTTTTAAAGTATGGCCAACAAACATAGATAGAGACATCTACAAGAAAGTAATGTCGGCCAGAACTCCAAACGGCGTTAGAAGAATTGAAGAAGAAAACGGCGAATCTAGAATACCTAGTGCTTATATTTATTTTCTTGAAAGATTTGATGATTGGCTTGGTACGGCAGGGACAGAAGAATTTCAAAAACGTCTTCAATGCTTATATTTTACTTTTAGAGATAACCTGCATTTAGTTGTGATTGATTTGGAACAGGATGATGATGCCCAAGAAATATTTGAAACGTTAAACGCTTTGGGAACCCCTTTGTTACCTGCTGATTTGGTGAAAAATTATTTATTCCACTTAGCTGGCATACAAAAATTAAATGTTGAAGATTTATACAAAAAATATTGGTCGAGTTTTGATTCGGAAAACAACTATTGGAGAAAAGAAACGCGACAAGGGAGATTTAAAAGACCGAGGTTGGATTATTTTCTTGGGCATTATTTGACTCTGATGATGGTTGATGAAGTGCCCGCTACTCAATTGTTTTCGGCTTATAGGGATTATGTACAAGGTTGTGAAGATAAAGGCGTTGAAAAACAAATGGAAAAATTTCGCGAGTATGCAGAAATTTATAAGAGCTTCGAGGAATTTACTCCAGAAAGTCGTGAAGGTCTTTTTTTTGAACGTTTAGATTGTATGGACACAAGCACCCTTCATCCCGTTCTTTTAGAATTACTGAGGATTAAAAATGTAAAAGATCAAAAGCAAGAATTACTTTCCATTTTGCTGGATTTTGAATCTTTCCTTGTTCGGAGAACGATTTGTGAATTAACCACAAAAAATTACAACAAATTATTTATTGGTTTACTTAAAGAACTTAGGGAAAAAGAATTTAATCAAAAAAATATACGGGAATATTTATTAAATCAAAAAACTGACATCTCACGATGGCCTGATGATGAGGAATTGTTAAAGGCATGGAAAAACAACGAGTTTTATAAAAGGCAAAAAAGAGGGCGCGGTCCAATGATACTGAAGGCTTTAGAGGCGGAACTACACACAAAGAAAACAGAACGGTTGAAATACGACGATGATTTGACCATAGAGCACCTGTTACCTGAAAAATGGGAAAAGCATTGGCCTTTAAAAGCCCAAGAAAAAACGCCTGAATATAAGGAACAAGAGGAAATAAGGGAAAGTCATCTTCATAGGGTAGGGAATCTTACGTTATTAACAAAAGTGTTAAATCCATCTATCTCAAATGGGCCTTGGGATAAGAAACTTCCGGAAATTTTAAAACACAGTGCTTTAAATCTAAATCGTCTGTTACCCAAAAAATGGGACGAAGCGGCAATTGATTCCAGATCGGAAGATTTATTTAAACTTGTTATAAAAATTTGGCCTTATCCAAAAGACTAGTAAATCACATGAGAATTTATGCATATGTGGATGAAACAGAGTTTTACTTGCGGCCCGGCAATGAGGCGATGAGAAGAATTGGGTATGGATTGCTAATTTCCGCTACTGAAATCGACGATTCGGTTGTTCGAGAATCATTGGTTAATCTAGGAATTGATCCCGATATACAACATCCGGATAGGGGAGTTTATGACCAAAGAACGTTAAGTAGACGATATTTCCACGCTTCTGAGGATAGCTCAAATGCTCATAGCCATTTTTGCAACGCTATCAGAGATGGAATAAATTGGAATTTTTACTACACATATACAGCTCCACAACAAGACCGATCATTAGAACAAACATTCCGTTTAGCTTTAGAGTTGGTTTCGACCCAATTTTTAAGCCCGGATGTTACTGAAGTCATATTGACCTATGAAAATCGGGATACATTTACGCCTCTTCAAGCAAACGTTTGGTTAGAACGTTATCAAAATCAAATGGAATATGGGATCTATGAAAGAGAAATGTTACCAGAATATTTCCCAAACATTATTCTTCGATCCCGTGGAAAAAGAGAACCTGGGTTGCAAGTAGTTGATTTTCTCCTTTGGGTGATGAATAGAAAAAATATGCAAAACCTTTCTGAAGAAGAAAGAAACACTTGGTATTCAGGATTGTTAGATAGAGGGCCACATTTTTCAGAAGCTCACTATGAAGACAATTCAATTACTTGGGGCGAGCACGTTCTGAGACGAGAAGTGGAAATCACACATTGTTTGTATCCTGAAGGAAGTACGCCGATTCCGGAATTTGTGAATGGTGATGCAGAAAACTGTTTTAGACAAATCATTGATACAATTCGCCAAGTTCATCAAAGTGGTCGTATAAATCAATATCCACAGTTGATAGATAGACTTGAAGCTGTATTAAGTTTGATAAATTTAGGGAATTTGGGTCGGAGCGAAATTAGGGCTATTGCATCCCTTTACGTGAGAATGTTTGACACTATTCCTGTTTATGAAAGAAATCTAACAACGGGCGTAATGATGCAAAGCCTTCTTAAAACAAAGAAAATAGCCGCTCAATTATTACACTGGGAGGTGTTGCCAGAAGCTAGTGCGACTATGAGTTTCTATTGCCAATACTACCGAGATCACACTCCATGAAAGACTTCTCCGCTTGGCGTGACGCCATCCAAAGTGCCAATACTCTTCCGGCCTTGAAATCAATTGGGGCTGACTTATCCCAATTTCAAAACCAACCCAACTTTGCCGGGGTTGAGGCGGAACCGAAACTCAAACCATCACAGGTTGAAGCCCTCCGCAAAATTTACTCAGAGAAATTGAAGAAGCTTAAAAGCGAAACACTCTAATGAGCCTAGTTGAACGACTTGTTGAAATTTTAAATTTTAAACCACGCGCGCTGATAAAATGCCCGGATTATTGAATGACGTTGCTGGCTTGTAGTTCTAAATAATTAGTGATGAATGGTTTTATTTCTACGATATGTTTTTGTCCAAGTGTCGTTAAGTGACAAACATATTTTGGAATAGTAGCAATTCCAATCTCACCTTCTAAGAGATTTCCAGATTCTCCAAGTTCTATACGGAATATAATCCAGCCCAAACAATCGAACCTTTCAGCGAGTGGTAAGGATTCAATTTTAAATTCTTCTTCAACATTCATTGGTAATTGTTCATTTCTTTAGTGTTGAAAGTATTAATGCGTGTCAGGGAATTCCTTACTTAACTCCCGAAAGGTGGTAGTGTCCTAATTTGAACTCTAAATCCAAAAAACTCCCCTTGATTTTTCATGCCTTTTTGAATGCCGAATGTACAATATCGGCATGCCAAAAATTATTATTGTATTTATTTGTGGAACCGCATCATTTCTCTTGGCCACGGCCATGAGCATCTACCCATACGAAAGATGGAATATTCATGATCGATTGCGTATATTTTGGATTTTAATTGGATTGGGAGTTTTGTTATACGTTATTGCGCTTTACCTTTGGTTTAAAACAAAGGAAACGCCTGAAATAACGCCTTTAATTGCCTTTAAAAAGTTTATTTATAACCGCATTTCAGAAAATTTAAAAATTCATTTGTTTGTATTAACTTGGAAAGAACCTAAAAAACATCAAATAGCCCTTAAAGAAATGCAAGATTGGAGGTTTTTGGCTGGTATAGCTTTAAAGATAGCTTTGGGTGAGGAAGCGAAAAAAAAGTTTTTTTGCCGAATATCCCACAATACAGAACTTAGTCGTGAAGGTTTTTCGATTTTAAGAGACCCTCTTTTAGAAAGTCCAGATACAGATAGACTTGTAAGACTTTTTGAGTCTTATCGAAATGAATTAACTAGAATGTATAACGAAATCACCGAAGTTAATAATTTTAATCCTGTTGATTTGTCCGAATATGAAAGAAATCTGGTTTTAGAAACGAAGAAAAAGAAATTTATTTTTTGGTGATACAACCCAATTAGGAAAAGAAAATGAATCGTTGGGGCATTCCAAAAAAGGAACCATAAAGGTCTTGTTTTTTACAGCTCGTGATAAAAATTTTTCAGGATTATTCGGAATTGGATTATTGGAATGAAGATGTAATTGCGAAACGTGGAAGCGAGTTAGCAAATCACGCAATGAGAATTTGGAAATTATAAAACTTAAAAATATGAAACCTATTTAGTTCGCATACCATTGCGGAACAAACTGTTACGAGGGTTTGTTTTTCTTTGGTCTTCCTCTTACGTTTTTTGAAATATTAGAAATCTGGAAAAAATCGTAAGGCGAACAATCGAATACTTCCGATAACTTGCAAAGAGCTTTAAGCGTTATGTACTTGTATTCCCACTTTTGAAGAGTTTTTAAATCAACCTCGACTTTTGCTGCAAGTTCTTCCTGAGTTAAACCTTTCTTAATTCGTAGTTCTGCGACCCGACGCCTGATATTCCTTATAAATTCGATATTTTCTTTTTGACCCATTTGGTCATAGTGCTTTAAACCCCAAACTAGAAAAACCGCAAAAAGTGCGGTTTTAGTTTTAGTTAAATAGATTAAGAATGCCTCCGAAATGAAGAAGTTTTATGACTTTCGGAGGTCATTCGATGAAGAAGAAATTCGCTTATTTATTTACCTTATCCAATTTAGCGGTTATATCCGTTTTGCTCTCATTGGCTTGTCAAAACAAAGGGCCTGGCGTTCCTTACGATATTGCTTTTTCTCCGACCCCAACCCCAGTTATCCATGTGTATGGTGCGGTTAATGTGTTCGTTCAGGATAAAAACCTAGCGGTTCCGGGCTTGATGGTTGAAGCAATTCCACCTTCTGCGGTAACGATTTATAGCCAAGCCACTACGACAACCGGCATCGCCAGCTTTAATCCACCTTATTTGGAATTGGGTACATGGACATTTTTGGTTCCCGCCCAAACGCCTTTCCCATACGCGCCTAGCACCATCACTATGCCCGTGTCGGTCGCGAATGAAACTGCGAATTTCAATTCGGCTGGGGCAACCATTTATCTAACTCCTACAGTTCCAGAATCATTTACATCCACCAATCCGGGATCACCTTATACCTTCAATCTCATCTATAGCCAGCCTGGAAATTTGTTCGTGCCAGGAGTAGTTGCTTTTTCAGGATTTCCAACAAATTGGAGTGGGTCTTATGCCCCGGCGACAATAGGGTATGGGAACGCCGATACTGCCCTGATAACTGTTGCGGGCGTTAATTGCGTGGATAAGCAACCAAGTTTCGCCGTCACGATGATTGATCCGCAAGCATATCCCCGTGCATACAGCACCCAACAGACAATCTCAAAAGCTTTTACATCGAACGTTTCTGTTTCTTGGAACACAACCGGATTAAATAACAATTTCTGTAATGACGGCAACGGAGTCGGAATCGTCACCGGAACTCTAACGGTTTCGACATCGAATGCTTGTTCATATGACGTCAACGTTGCAGTTTCACTAAACGTAGGGGATTGCTGTTATAGCCAATTCCAAACACCCAACGGGAATGTCTCCGGTTCCGAATGCGGAGGTGGTTCAGTTAATTTTGGTCCTGGCTCATATAACTGTACTACATATAGCGGAGCTACTTGGGGAAGCCTTACTTGTTCCTTTAACGGAACAACAAATACGGTAAATATCCCATTATCTGGTTCAGCCCAACTCTTAAACGTCAATTATTGAGAGGCCAGATTATGAAAATATTTTTGGCGCTTACTTTTATATTACTTATGGCAAGTTGTTCAAATGGCCCTGCCGGTCCAACAGGCCCCCAAGGGTCAACGGGTACCGGCACAACATCTTTTCAAGCCGAGTTCGAGCAAGGCGTTTATCCCGACAGTGGATATACGGGGACAGACACCCACTGGCTGGATGGAAGTAATCCCAATACAGCACAAGGAACAGGCGAGATTGAAGTAGCTACCGGATCAACAACCGCGAATGTCGCTTTGGGATTGATTCGTTTTGATCTCTCCTATGGGATTCCTTCAAACGCTATTGTTACCGCCGCAAATCTTCAATTAACAACCGAAACTAATACCAGCTTATCTTCTGGCAATTATATTTTTGGAGTTCATCAAGTCATTCCACCGCCAGCAGGACAGGTGCCTTGGAATGATTCCAGTACATGGAATGTACTTGTGCCCCCTTATGGATGGAATGGAGGCACCAGTTCTCCTGTTACGGTGGGCGTGGATTACAACTCGGTGCCTATGGATGCGGTAACAGTCACCAATACCCAGGTCAATTCAACCCAAGTTTTGCTTTCTTGGAACATTACTTCGACCTTGGCCCAAGTTTGGACAAATAAAACCAATAACAACTTTGGAATTTTGATCTCACCCGAACCGGGGACGAGTGGAACCCTTTCGGGGTTTATTTCGTTTTGGGATAGCACGGGGAACAGCCAACAAAAACCAAAAATGTTTGTTGAATACACGGTTCAATGAAAGAGAAGGTATGAAAAAGATAATATTTTTTAGTCTCGTTTGCTTACTTGTATGCGGGTCAATGGTCTATGGACAGACAAAAGAGAATCCAACGTCTACTCCGACTCCAAGTCCAACCCCGTTACTTGAGCCTGATACAAAAACGAAATGGAATCCGCCGCCGGATATTGATAATGATTCGAAGACGGTTGATACGAACGTCGTGGCTCATTTTTCCAATGATTCGTCGGGAAACCCCGCTTATGCCTTGTTCGATTTATCGTCGATTCGAAAGCTTGATGAAAACGATGTTTCAGCAGTGGGAAAAGTTCGTTTCACGAAACCTTTTTCCAGTTCTGATGATGTGGGAAACCTTGAACTTAGAGAAGCGAATATATCCCTTTCGGAGCCGTGGATAGAGATAAGGCTTGGACGGATGGACTTGTCCGATATTGTCAGCACCACACACTTTTTTGGTCGTTATCCCCTAATGGGGGAAAGGCGGTTGGATGGTATAAAAGTTTACATTCCTTTTAAATTCTTTTTTGGTGTCGAAGATTACAAAGGCGTTTCAAGTCCCCCAACGTCCCTGAGTTTCTTTTATTTTCCCTCTCTTTTTTCAGTTCAAGATGCGGTCATTGATGGTTCTCAAGGGTTCTTTATGGGGCAGGCTCGAATGAAGCTTAACTTTGGAGACCTTCGAACGATTTTGCTTTTCAACCTTGGGGCAAGCTCGTCCGATTATTATAACTATGGTTCCACAAGCGGAGATTTAACCTATTCGGTTTGCGGGGAAGCCAATTTCTCCAAAAACTATTCTCTTTATTTTGAATATGGAGTTCAGAATTCCACGGATTCAGGCGATACGAGTGCTTTTGTTTTTGGTACAAAGCTTTCGCACTTGATTACTTTGGATTCCTTATCACTTGATCAGGTCATATTTGAAGTTCAGGCCCCGATTGGTAACAACCCGAATAATCCTTTTACGGGTGGGAATGGCATCGACCCTTCTTTGGCTGGATCGCCTCAAATGGCTCTGTATGGCCGAGCGCGTATACGGATTCGATCTGTATTCATCAATTTCAACATTACCGATTCNNAAACGAAACTGACGGCCTTGAAATTCCGCTTTCCTCTACAGCCTACAACAACTGGGTTTTTAGCACCGATGTGGGAGTTTCGTTTTGAGGAAATTTGTTCCCTTAATATTTTTAACACTGGCTCCCGTTATGGCGCAAGACAACCCTTTTATGGCTATTCGGGATAGGGATCAGTGGGGCATTGAACAAGTAATGCAACACAAGATTCCTGATTATTCAAATCCTACTCAATCTGGAAGACATCCCAAAAGAGTTATGCCAGTCGTGACGGTGCAACCTACGTTTACGACCCAAACCTATAACTTTGTGACCGAAACCGATCAAGCCAAGATCAATGTGGCAATTACAAACTTTGGTGTTTCTTTCATCGTCGATGTTACGAGCGACCAAGTTATTCAAGGCTGGTTATTGAAAAAGCAGTCCACGCGCGAAACCTTTCTCAGAGGAAGGGCGAGCGACAACTCTTATAAATGCAGAATCTCTGTGAACCGTCCATATCTCAAAGATTTTGGATTGACCGTTTATGTGACCGAGGATAGTGATCCGGCGTTTGTGCAGCTTTTCTAAAAGAGGGGTTATGGAAATAAACGATTCAAAAATTATGGCGGATAATTTGAAATTCATCCACCCGTCATTTTTTCAATACTTACCAATTTTCGTACTTCCGTTTGCATTCTTTTTGCTTGTCGTTCTTGGAATGGATGTTTTCTATGTTTTGTTAGGATTTTTTGTTTTGGAAATGGTCCTGCTTCTAACGATCTGGTTGTTACTAGCGACTATTACTTACATCATCAAAACGGATCGGCTTGAAATAAGGAGCGGAATTTTAATCAAACTTTCAACGGCCATCCCTTTTGACAAAATCATCAACATCACTTGTAAACAAAATCTATTTCAAAAGATTTTTAACATTGGAAACGTTTTTATAGAAATTCCAGGAGTAGAACCATTTGAGGTTGCTCTATTCGGTATTGAGAAGCATGAGGAAGTAGCGGAGTTTCTCTTTGCCTTGAAGAAAAGAAGCGAGATATGAGGCCTTTTATCTTTGGATTTTTAATAGTTTTTTTGTGTTTCCAATCGGCTGTAGCTGACACAACTCCCGATGATCCCAAAGTTGATGAGGCGTTAAGAAGCAATGTCATCGATTTTCGTGACTGGATGATAAAACAACTTTCCCAATTTCCGAAAGCTGATCCCCGTAATGTTGGAAGAAGTAACCGAAATTACGCTTTCATCCCCCAAAAGAATCGGATTATCACCGCTAACCAGTACAACAGGGCTGCCAAGTCAGATTGGGTAAAAGCCCAGGTTATGCAGGGTCTTTCCAACTTGAGCCAACAACTTGCCAGTACGGCAGGAACGGCATTTACTCAAAATGGCGCAAACCAACTTCAACAAAACTCAGTCCAATTGCAACAAAGCAACGACCCACAATTCCAACAAATCGGGACGCTTTTTAGCCAACAAGCCCAAGCCATGCAAACAGGCAATGTCGAGGGGGCTAACCAGATCGCCAGCCAAGTTGCGGCAGTTCCAGCACCTATTATTCCCCCGGGATACCAACCCACCCAAGACGAAACTAATTTAGCCGCGACTCTTCATTCAATCATCGGTTCGGTAATCGGAGCGGTTCTAACAGCGGCTATTGCCGTTTATGGGGGGCCGATAGCTAGTGCTCTGGCTGGACCTGCTGTTCAGTCGGTTTTTGGTGGGGGACAAAGTGTGGGAACGGGCCTCGCAACTTTCCCGAATTCTGCAAATGCTCTTAGTTCTACAGGATTAACCGCACTTCAATCAGGAGGTGCCGCCACTTTGCAACAGTTGGGAAATGTGAACGTAAAACCGCTTCAACCTCAAAATTCATCAAACGCCGCTGGGCCGCCACCGGCCCAATAAAAATTCAAGGAGTTAAAAAATGAAAAGAAGATACGAATGGATTTGGATAAAGGTTATTGGAATAACTGTGTTGATTTACATGAAAGCAGGTGAAGCCTGCGCCCAGGCCCTTACCAGTATGCCTGAACTTGCTCCTGTGAAATTGATGATTCTTTTTGTTCTCGATGCTTATGGCGTTTGGAAACTTTTGCAGTGTATCAAGAACGTTTTGGATCATCTATCGGACTCAAGCAAGGGCGATCCAACGGCAAAAGACCGCATTTGGGCGAGCGTATTGGCTTTCATTGGGATTCTTATGGTGGGAGTGATGGTCAATGTGCTTCTTCTCAAGGCGGGCGAATTCGGCGCAAGACCGGTTAGCTCAGTTCTGTCTGGAAATTGAATTTCATGAATAAGGTTTTTTTACTTCCATTCTTATTTTGTCTTACGGTTTCCACGTCTTGGGGAGTCACCGTTTTATCGACCGATAGTGGCCCAAGTGAAACAACCATCATGCAGGGGGTCAGTGACGGTATTTTTGACACGATGACGAAACACGCTGGGGATTGGGTAGCCAATGGAATGAACAGTATCGGAAATTGGGCTTTGCAAACTCTCTTTGGCATTTATGACAAATATATGGGGACTTTCCTGATTAAAATTCCTGATTTGGCGTCTCCGCAGACTTACACAGCCTTGAGCAATGGTTCACTCAATACGTCCGCCAATGCTGTCCAAGTAGTTTTAAACATATTAAAAATTACGAGCGGAACAGGACTCTTCATTCTGATAGTAGGTTTTGTTATTGATACCGGACAGAGATCATCAGGTCTTTGGGATAGGTTTGTTGATGGATCGGTAGTGATCGGATTTGTTGGAGCATTTCTTTTTCTTTTTGCTTGGCCGACAGTTCATTCCTACTTAACCAATGGCGTGTCGGCGATGGGCTATTACATCTATAGCCAAAACACCTTGATGACTTCGGGTGTTTTGGAAGGTATCCAAAACATCGACCTTAATTCAGGTAGTGTGACAACATCCGTCCTGTTAGCCCAAACCGATTTCAGAGGAAATTTCATCACGGTTCAGGGAATCGTTTGGAATCTAATTTATATTATTTCTATCTCCCTAGTGGTTTTAGGTTTTTACAACTGTTATTCAGCCATATCTGCGGGAGATTCTCAGAGAGGGAATTACAAGTTCTTCCAAGCAGTTGCCGGAATTATTTTGATTCTCGGTGTTCCAACGGTCATCCACATTTTTATCGCCAAAGGAGCCGATGCGATTGGGAGCCAACAGGCCATTCCGGGCCAGACACTTACGCCTTTTTCCCTACAAGGGTTGGTAGGAGATAATGGCGTTCAATATCCACAACAACAAGGTCAACCTTCCTCCAGTATAGGAACCGCGGACAATAGCATCCCCGTTCCAACACAAAGCCGTTTAGCGATATTTTCAGCGGGGTTGCTTAAGGTTGGTGTTTCTCTTTGGGGACTTATAGTCTGTTTTTCGGTAATTTTCGCAAAGTTTTTCCAAGTTTTGAATATCTGGGTCATGTTTGTACTTGGTCCTGTTTTTATTGGTTGTTTGGGACATCCATCCACCTCGTCCATTTTTTGGGGCGCAGCCCGTTACTTCCTGAAACTCATTCTCTATTCCGTTATTTGGGCCATCACCCTAGTTGGTCTTTATTTGATCCCAAATATCAATTGGGGGGTGGAAACCATTGGGGTGAACAGCCTTTTAACAGCTATTGCGGTTTTGGCGGGTCTTCAAATGATTGCAAACGTTCAGGAGTTTGCTTCGTTATTTACAACTTTTTCAGGAGCAAATCTAAAGGGTGATAGTTACAAGGAATCTTTTCGCGATACCAAGGCAGTCGTTGGGTCTGCCAATAAAGCACGCCTTGGAACGTTTGGAGCGATGAAAACCGCAACCGGTGAAACCAGTCAGGGTATGGCCGCCGCTACCGGTGCTTTTGCCGGTTCCATTATTCCAGGTGTTGGAACAGCGGGAGGAGCGTTGGCCGGACAAAGGACGATGAAGGGATTTAACGCATTAGCCAAACTGGGTGGAATGGGGGGAAAACCCAAGTATGGGAAGGAAACAGAAAATCCGGTTTCTAAAGCTTTGAAAAAGTTTTCAGGGAATGTGATTTCCAAGGGACTTGCTAGAGAAGATCAACAAGGCAAAACGTATTCACCAGATGAAAGTAAAAAGCGGCAACTCGTTGGCGAGTACGCCAAAAAACTTCAAGGTAAGAAACCGATCAAACCAGATCAGGGATCAAAAGGAAGGAGTGTCTAAATGGCAATACCTTTAGAAAAGGAATCAAAGATGTGGGGTCTTTTTTATACCTCGGATTTTAACAAGTTGATGTTCGTCACTATTGGGAACGCTTTTGCCTTCATGGTTTTTTTTATTCTTTGGGGGCTTGAAGGTGCTCTTGTTCTTTTCTTCGCAACCATGACCCTTGTGACGACTTACTTCGTAATGAAGAGTTTTTGGCCTGAAAAATACTTTGAAAACATTATTCGTTACCACAATGAACCCAAACAATACTTCCCTGGTGGGGAACCAAGCGAGCTTGAACCATGAGAAATTATTTTAAATCAAAAAGTAAACCGGATTCGGTTGCGGGATTACTCAGGATAAAATCGGTGGGGCCGGGTTATCTCGTTTTAAGAAACCCAGAGCAATATGTTTCTATTTTTAAAATTGCTGGGGGGCTCAGTCCTTGGATGGAAGACCCGGACGTCTTGGGAGAAAAATTACGAAAACTTGATTCTATTCTTACTGATTTGAGAAAGGGCGAAGAAGTCCAATTCCTGACTAAAAGGATTAAGGCTGATCCTGAAGCCGCTATTGAGAAGTTCGATGAAAGAATTCACGACAATGCTCCTGAAATTTTCAGAAAACAATATCCAGAGTTTTTGAGGAATTGGCTTAGAGAATTCTATTCTCAGGAGAAGATATGTCATTACCGATCATTTGTTCTGTTTACTATTCCTCCTCCCAAGTCTTCAAAACCCACCAAAGATTTCTCAAGGATCGAAGAAGTGCTTCGAAGAGGGAAGTCTTGGGCATCCCAACTCAATATGGTGGGAATGGACATACAGGAACCAACAGAAGAAGAGATTTACACCCTTCTTTTTGAAGAGTTGTCCCTGCAAAGATTTTATGGAAATCCTGCAAGGTTTAAAAACGCCGTTGGTTTATCCGGGGGCGATCATGGCTTACAAACTTTGCGGGAAATGTTGACCACCTATCCTTGGGATTTTAAAGACCCCAATTTTTTCAAAGTCGGAGATGTCTTTGGCAAAACCCTCTATGTGACAGAATTCCCTTCGTTTAACGAACAGAACCTTTTCTTTCAGGAACTGTATGAGCAAACAGATGATTTCAAGGTTTCGCTTTTCACGAAAGGAGTGGACATCTTTCGGGCTCAAAACATTGTTGAAAAGCAGATTCAAGGAGATCAAGGAGCCCTATGGAAAAGAAAGAATGTCATGAATTTCGACGCGAAAGCGTCACTCGATTATCGCCAAAGTGTTCTAGAGCTTGTATCCGAAAGAAAGACATCTCTCGCTAAATTTTCCCTCTATGTGACTCTTTTTTCTGATGACTCAAAAAAACTTATGACGAGTTTTGAAAACCTGATCCGAATGTTTAAGAACGTCCACCCCTTATCCGGCTATGCAGAACAAAAAAGGCTTTTTCTTTCAACTATTCCACAGGCAACAGATTTGGCCTGTCATGAACATTTGCAAGCCACGGCGGTAATCGCAAACGCTATTCCTTGTCTCTATGAGCCAATTGCGGACACTGATGGAGTCCCGATTGGCAAAACCCTTTCCGGTGAAATGGTTCACCTGAATTTGTGGGGAAGGGAAACTGAAAACTGGAATGTTCTTGTAGTGGGTTCTTCCGGTACTGGTAAATCTTTCACCATCAATCAGCTTCTAATCAAAAACCTTGCGATGAACCCTTATGTCATGATTATCGACAAATCCCAATCCTATAAAACCCTTTGTAGGTTGGCCGGTGGACGGTATCTCAATTACGACTTAGAGAGTAAGCATCACCTCAACATCTTTGACTATCCCCTTGCTGATGTTAAGGAATTGGACGGGGAAATTGATCCTGACCATATCTCCAATATCATCATGTATTTAGGGGTTGTTCTTGCCAACATTAAGGATAACCGGATAGAGGAAGCTGAAGAGTTGGACAAAGCCCTACTCCAAGAAGCGGTAAAACAAACCTATCGAAACACCATAGGCGAAAACAGAGTTCCTCTCTTGAGTGATCTTAAGGAAACCCTCTCAAAGATTGCCGATGACAAAAAAGTTCCTGCCCAATTCCAATACATTTGTCGGAAACAATCAGAAGTCTTGAAGCTTTTTACTGGAAAAGGAATGTATGCCAACTTGACCGACAGGGAATCGACAGTCAACGCGGACAATTCTTTTATTGTTTTCGACACTTCAGGAATTAGTGATAACGATAAAAAGGCAGTTGGTTTGGCCGTTTTTACGATCTCAAATTACTGTCTCAATAAGGCGAAGCAGAACAAGGAATTGAATCGCCTTTCCCAATTGGCGATGGATGAATGTTGGTATTTGGCCCAATATCCTGCTGGTCTTGCTTTCCTTTTAAGAATCGCAAAGACCGCCCGGCATTTAAGGCTTCAGCCCATCTTTGCCACCCAAGAAATCGGTGAGTTTTTCGGGGTAAAGGGTGTTGAAGCCATCCTTAAAAACACATCAACCAAAATACTTCTAAAGCTTGTTGGGGATGACGTTGACCATGCCAAGGGACTTCTTCAATTGAATCCAACCCAGGTGGAACGGGTAATGAATCTCCATTTGGTTAAAGGTGTTTAT
The DNA here is from genome assembly GCA_003136635.1 of candidate division FCPU426 bacterium. Taxonomy (GTDB): domain Bacteria; phylum Oederibacteriota; class Muellerivitia; order Muellerivitales; family Muellerivitaceae; genus Bog-1183. The sequence goes on from PLFD01000023.1 coordinate 32,791, forward strand.
TCTCAAGCTCTTATTCATCAAACACTTCGACAGGGAATCGTAAATATTTTTCCCGATGAATTGGCTTACCACATCGCCACGACTTACGGCCCCGAAGCGGCTGTCCGTGACCATTACCTAGAAACCTACTCGAACGAGGATGACCCTTTGACAACTCTTGGAGCTATTAGCAAATGGATTGAAGACAAGGAAAACAATTGTGTGTTGAAACCAGCCATTAAAGATCAAGACAAGTTGCCAATAGTAAAGAAAGTTGAAGAGGTATTGATGAAATGAATGAATCTCATGAAAAAGATGATCTTAAATTTTTGGAAAAATTGGATGAGGAACCAAAAAAATCAGGCTACATTCCCACGATTCTTATTGCCATTTTGTTTGTGTCACTTGGAATCGCGACGACTCTTTTGTGGGGGCGGCCCAAGACATCTAATTCCATTCAAACCCAATTGCCGGATTCGAAAGACCAACAGGCGATAAAACAGGAAGCTCAATATATCGACGTAATCAATTTCGCCGAAAGATTCACGATCATGGTTTTTAACGTGAGTTATACGGATATAAATCACCAAGAAGGCAAAGTGGCAAACCTTATGAGCGACAACATGATGTCCTACTATCAGGATGCTTTTCTTGACCCGAAATGGATTGCTTTTTTAGCGGACAACAAGGCTTACGTTACTTATCAAGGAATCGACAGGTCAACCGTTGAAAACACGGATGGAACCCATTATTGGGTTCGAGTCATCGGCAAATGTTTCTACAACTCTGATGCCAGAGGCCCCGGTTCTCAGATTGAATTACCGTTCCACTTGGTGGTAGTCGTCAAGAACGATAACGGAAAACTTATTGTTACTGATTTTCAGAGGCTTTGATGGAAGACAACGTATTGCAGATAAACCCGGAATTAGCTCGAAGATGCCTTCAATCGGCTCATCTATATATGGAAACGAACCGGTATCGGGAAGCTTTGAAGCTTTTTGACGATGTTATAGACAAGCACCAACCACAAAACGTTGAAGCGCATCTGGAATCGGCCAAGATTTACGCCAAGTTCAAAAAACCCAACTCCATATTAAAGGTTATTACTCGCCTTCATAATTTTGCCGAAAAGACTCCCGAAAGCCTTGTCTTGTTGGCTAGAGCCCAATTCCTTCTTGAGCTTTATAGTGATTGTGAAGCCACGCTTAAGGAAATATTTTCCAAAACCAGAGACTTTCCCGAAGCCGTAGCCCTTGAAGGGGAATTGTTAGTCCATACAGGCAAATACGAAGTCGCCATTGAAAAGTTTGAAAGTCTAAGCACTCGATATCCCAAGAATTACAACTATCTGGCTCTTTTGGCTCTTGCTCAATATGTAGGTGGGCGATACCACCGAACGATTACTAATTGCACAACAATCATGAAAACGGGTTTTGCTGATCCCAAAGTTACGAAATTATACGAAATGGCGCGGAAGAAGAAGCGTCGAGAAGCACTGGGGAAGTTGAGAAAGGTTAAACCCCTCAAATGGCTTTTTGCCCAATTATTTGACCCATTCCTTGAAAGCGAAATGAGGGCCGATTCACAAAGCCAGACAACTCACGAAGATCTTGTTCAAGAAACGTTAGTAGACCACCGGACAGGCCTTTTCAATGACAGGGCGGCGCTGCAACAAATCCCTGCTCTTGCGGCAAGGCGAAAGCATCAGTTTTTTCTAGCTATGGCGGATATCGACTTTTTCAAATCTTTTAACGACGTTCATTACAACCATCAAGTCGGAAATGCTGTTTTAAAGGCCCTTGCAAAAGCGGGACAAAAAATCTTCTCCAAAAATAACATTTGGCGATATGGCGGGGAAGAAATTGTTTGGGTTTTGGATGGTTCCGAATCTCAGACAATCGAAAAGGCGGAAGAGTTCAGGAAGTATTGCGAGGAAAAAGTAGCCGACGAAGCCAATGAGATTATCAAAAAAGATGGAATCAAACATTTTGCGGATGGTTTGGATCACAAAAAAGACGAAGTCTTCTTTATCTACTATCCCGTCACCATCAGCCAAGCCGTTGTTCTTTGGGGTGATGACGGAACAAACCTAGAAAGCGTTTTAACGGCGGCGGATCAGGGTCTTTATACCGCAAAAGAAAGCGGTCGAAATTCAGTTGTCTACAGAGGCGAACTCAAGAGTAACGGGAAACGGCCCATTAAATACACGACCGAAATGCTCGGAATTCTTCACGAAGAGTCCGTAAAAAAAGGTTCACCCCATTGGTGGGCTTATGCGAAAGGCCTTTCTGATAAGTCGCGGGAAGAAGCCCTTGAGTACGCGAGAAATACTTTGAGCGACAGGAGGTGACGAAGAAGTAATGGTTTAGTCAGAAATACCAACACGAAAAAGGAGAAAGACAATGGCTTTAAAGATAAAGGTAACGCGGATGTACCCCTATGAGGGGGAAAACACTCAGGCTTTTTTCGACGTAAAGGTTGCTTTAGCGGGATATGAATTCTTCTTCAATGACCTGACTTTGGTGAAAAAGAAAGATGGGGAAGGATTGTTTATTGGTTTTCCATCCCGGCCAGGCAAAAAGGACGGCGAGTATTTCCACTTTTGCAACACGAACAAGAAAGTTAAGGAAGAGATCGAAAAAGTGGCGGTCGTTGAGTTTAAGAAAAAGGCCAAGACGAAAGAATCTAATCCGGCAGAAGGATAACAAAGATTGGTTTTAGTGTTTATAAAGATGATTGCGGAGATGAACGGATGACTGAAAGAAGAAATGTTGCGCGTCGAACTAGGGATAGGGATGACCTTATGACCGATATTGAGGTTGCCCAAATGGCTAAGGTTCCGGTTCGAACGGTTCGTTATTGGCGGAATTCTGGAATGTTGCCCTTTGTAAAGGTTGGCCGCCATCCCAGGATTTGGCTTTCAGACTTTCAACGGACGTTTCATAAACCTCCCGCGAATGGTTTGTTGGAACAAAAAGCTAATCCTGATAAAATAGCAACCGCTAGGAACATTAGGAGGCAGTTATGAGTAAACCTAATGTTCACGGATTACCCCAATTTCTCCGAAAGGATGAAAAGGGGTATTTCTTAGATTATTACTTAAAGGAAGGGAGACAAAGAATTAGGAAAAGGGTCCGTTTGGGACAAATCCCTCTGGAAAAAGCCAGAAAGGTTTTGGCCCAACACATGCAGGCCATTGTTGAAGGGAAATTTCTTGCAGAAGAAAAACAAAGTATTACCTTCAATGAGGCCGCCGATGCTTTTCTTGCTTATTCGGAATCCAGAAAGAAAAGTTTTAAACAAGACAAGATGTACGTTAGAAATCTCAAGGCTTTTTTTGGCGATAAACATCTTGAGAGCGTCAACTTGGATTTGGTTGAAAGCTACCTGAACTGGAGAAGAAAAGAAGGTAATAAGCACTGGAAAGAATTAACGGGCACCACCCTCAATCGAGACTTGGCTTGCTTAAAAACTATTGTCAGAAGAGCAAAGTTGAATAGGCAAATCCAAGTGAATCCGCTTGAAGGAATTAAGCTTTTTAAGGAAATACCTAGGGATCGGACACTGACGCCAGAGGAATACCAAAGACTTGTTGAGCATTGCACCCGTCACCTTAAACCTATGGTTGAGTTAGCTTATGTAACGGCCATGAGGAGAGGGGAAATTATGGGGCTCAAATGGCAACAAGTAGATTTTCAACATGGGGTCATCATTCTTGAGGCTGGAGAAACAAAAACTCAAGAGAAGAGGGAAATACCCATTGATGAACATCTGAAAGCGGTGATTAGGATAATCCCGAAGTTTCTTGGTTGCCCTTACGTTTTTAATTATAGGGGAAAAAAGCTTTCGGATTTCAAAACCGCATTTAGGAATGCTTGTGAAAAGGCAAACTTGAAGGGATTTCATTTTCACGACTTGCGCCATTGTGCGGTAACGAATATGCGGAAAGCGGGGGTTCCTGAAGGTGTCATTATGAGTGTTAGTGGCCATAAGACTAACGCGGTCTTTAGAAGATACGACCAAGTTGATCGGATGGACAGAAAAGAGGCCCTAGATAAGGTTAGGGGATTTAATAACACGGATAAGACACGGGTAGGGAATTCATAAGACTCCTATAAGACTCCTGACGATTTTTTGGACAGGAAAGCGGAGTGTTTGTGAGTTGGCGGTTTTAAATATGTTTAAAAAAGTGAAGTAAAATAAGGATTTTTTCATCTTTTTCAAAGAGACCATTCCGTTTTTTGGATTGGCAAAATTGACAGACCTTGTAGACTCAAAATCTATCGACCTCACGGTCATGTCGGTTCAAGTCCGACCTCGGGCACCATTTATTTCATCGAAAAAAAAACGAACGGCGAGAGCCGTGAATATAGGTAAATGGTATGTACTTGGCCTTTAGGACAAGTGCACCACTCACGTTAAAAGGCTCTGAAACCTAAAGTTTCAGAGCCTTTTTTATTAATGGGTGAGGGGGGCGGTACCCAAGCTTTGCTTGGGTGCACCATTATTTTTCTATTAAAAATTTATACTTAAAAAAAGTGTCTTCGTTCAGAGCTCCCGTTTTTTAAAGGCTATGAAACCAAAAGTTTCATGGCCTTTTGTGTTACGGGGATAGCGGTTGTCTCCGGTGTTTCGTGACCGGGTATCAAAATTTTATTTCACAAAAAATTGCCAATACTTGGAAATCATTGTTACGGGTGAAAACATGACCGCCGTCATTAATTTTTGACCGGAAGTATTTTATCATTTTGATAGCCGATGAAAATTGAGCCTATCAAAACCGACTATGAATTTATGCTTTAGAGTAGAATTTTCTTGTGCGGATTCTTTCGGAGAAAATATATGGTCCCCCAGTTTTTATCATTATCAGAATTGTTCATTAGTAAGCGCAAACCTAACGGCGTTGTGGCGTTTGAAAAAGGAAAACCGGTTGATTGGGAAACTTTTTCAAAACAGGTTGCGGGTTTATGCGTGAAACTAAAACGCGAGCCGCAAGGGCAATGGCTTGTGGCCTCGACCTCCAGCTATGCTTTCGCGGTAAGCCTGTGCGCTTTATGGCAGACCGATAATGTCGCCATACTGCCGTCCAATCTTCAGCCCGGCACCCTGGCGGAAATAGCGGACGAGTATTGCGGTATTGTCGGCGACTATCCTTTTGGGAACAGTAAACTGCCGGTGTTGATCCCCACGGCTTTTTCCGGGCGTCATTGGCAATGGAAACGTCTGGACAGGCAGAAAGTTCTCCTCAAACTTTATACCTCCGGTTCGACCGGAGAAAGAAAAGCTGTGCCGAAAACTCTGGCGAATCTTGAAGAGGAACTGGCGGCACAGGAAGCGACATTTGGCGGCAGACTGGGGGACTGCGCAGTTTTGTCCACCGTCTCCCACCAGCATATTTATGGTCTACTGTTTAAGCTGCTATGGCCTCTTTGCGCCGGACGTCCTTTCGTGTCCGAAACCCCGCTCCTTTGGGAGGAAATATTCTCGGCGCGGCAATCCCTGTCCTCTGTCTGTCTGGTCAGTTCGCCGGCCCATTTGGATTACGCCTGCGCTCCGGGGAAAGAGAAGAGCCCGTTGGGGTGTCAAATTATTTTTTCCTCCGGAGCGCCCTTGAAAAAACAGACGGTGAAAGTAATCCGGGACGGCTGGGGATTGTCTGTCATTGAGGTTTTCGGTTCGACAGAGACGGGCGGCGTGGGATGGCGGATTCAAAACGGCAGGCGTGATAGCGAATATTGGACTCCGCTTCGCGGGGTGTCCGTTTTCGCCGCCGCCCATGACAATAACCGGCTGCGTGTTTTATCGCCCTTCGCAACCGCTTCGGACAGCGAGGGCTGGTACGCCATGGGCGACAAAGCAAGGGTCTTTATGGACGGCCGGTTTTTGACCAACGGGCGTGTGGACCGCGTGGTTAAAATCGCCGGAAAACGGCTTTCGCTTGACGATATGGAAGCCCGTCTTAACCACCATTCCTGGGTCAACCGAACCGCTTTAACCGTATTCGCCCGTGGAAATTCGGGCCGGCGTTGTGTGGGCGCGGTGATCGCTTTGAATAGACGGGGAAAAACGCGGCTGGGAAAAATCGGGCGGCTGGCGGCGGACAAAAAGTTCAGAACCGACCTCAAAACCCATTTTGAGGCCGTTACCCTGCCGCGCTATTTCACTTATGTCGACGCTTTGCCGGTGAATTCAGAGGGAAAAATAACCAGGGATGTCTTGAACGGTCTTTTTCCGCGCGCGGCTTTTTTGGAGGCTCCATGACGCCTTCAAAAGTAATCAGTGCCGGGCGCGATAAATGGAAAATAGAGGACGTAGTGGATCTGGCGGAAGGCCGCGCCTCGGTGGCGCTCTCAACCGATTCGGAACTGCGCGACGCGGTCGATAAGGGCGTCGAGTTTATCCGGAAAAGTTGGGTCAACGGCAGGCCCATTTATGGAATTAACACAGGTTATGGCGCCTCAGTCGAGCGAGATATTCCGCAAGAATTGATCGAGGAACTGCCGGGACAACTGGTCCGCTTTCACGGCTGCGGCCTGGGGCGGATTTTTGATGAAAAGGCCATCAGGGCTATTCTTTCCGCCAGGCTGATATCCCTCGCGAAGGGTTATTCGGGAGTGCGCTGGGAGCTGCTGGAAAATCTTTCCGGGCTTATCAATAACCACATTCTTCCGTTGATACCGGAGGAAGGATCGGTGGGCGCCAGCGGTGATTTAACTCCGCTTTCCTATGTCGCCGCCGCGCTAATGGGCGAGAGGGATGTGAACTATAACGGAACCCTTTGTTCTGCCGCCGAGGCGTTACAAAAATCAGGGTTGAAACCGCTCAAACTGCTGCCGAAGGAGGGGCTCGCGGTCATGAACGGCACCAGTGTGATGACGGCGCTGGCGTGTCAGGCTTTTGACCGGGCCGAATATTTACAGCGGCTTTGCGCCAGGATTACATCCCTCTCGGTGATAGCCCTGAAGGGAAATCCGGCTCATTTTGAAGAGCAGTTGTTTAGTTTGAAACCACATCCCGGCCAACTACAGATAGCGGCCTGGATAAGAAAAGATCTCAACTCCGTTTCTCCTGAATACTGGCATCTTCCTCAGGGCGAACATTTGCAAAACACTTACGCTTTACGCTGCGCGCCCCACATCATTGGTGTGCTGGCGGACGCCCTGCTTTGGATGCGCCCGCAGATTGAGATCGAATTGAACAGCTCCAACGACAATCCCTTGATCGACGGCGTCAACGAAGTCGTTATGCACGGCGGTCATTTTTACGGCGGCCATATCGCTTTTGCAATGGACTGCCTGAAAACGGCTGTGGCCAATCAGGCTGATCTACTGGACCGCCAGCTCGCCCTGCTGGTGGATAGGCGGACCAACAACGGCCTTCCTTCCAATCTTTCGGGCGCTCGGGCGGAACGCGCCGCCATTAATCACGGGTTCAAAGCGGTACAGATCGGCGCTTCCGCCTGGACGGCGGAAGCGCTGAAACTAACCATGCCCGCCAGCGTATTTTCCAGATCCACCGAATGCCACAACCAGGATAAGGTCAGTCTGGGCACCATCGCCGCGCGCGATTGTCTTCGCGTTTTGGAATTAACGGAGCAGGTGGCTGTGGCGGCCCTTCTGGGAACGCTCCAAGGTCTGGAACTGCGGGTTCGAAACGGGGAGTTGAAGGTGTCGCTATTGTCCGAGGAGGCGGCGCAGATGCTCAGCGCGGTCCGGGCTAAATCCGCGTTTGTGGAAGAAGACCGTCCGCTGGAAAATGATTTACGCTGGATGCTTGAACAAATACTCGGCAAAGCATGGGAATGCTATGAGTGAGAACGGGGCTGTGGGAAACGGCGGCGCAGCGCAGATGCTGGGTGCGGAGGTCGAAATCCGCGTTCCGTTTTACGACCTGGATCCGCTCGGCGTGGTCTGGCACGGCAATTACTATAAATATTTTGAACTGGCCCGCACGGAATTTATGCGGAGCATCGGTTTTGACATCAAAGAGATGCGTCATTCGGGTTACAGCTGGCCCGTGACAAAATCCCATTGCAGTTATGTGTCCCCTCTGCGCTACGACATGCGGGCCACGGTGCGGGCCGAGTTGCAGGAAGAGGAACACCGCCTTGTTCTCAAGTACCGGATAAAGGAAAAGGAAACGGGCAAAGTTTTGGCGAAGGGTTATACCGCACAAGTGGCCGTACGCATGGATACCTGGGAAATGTGTTTAATAACCCCCGATGCGCTGTTGGAGCGTATCAGTGACGCCCGGAAAAAGCTCCGCCCATGATCCGAACCTGCGTCGTTCTTCCCACCTATAACAATTCTAAAATGGTCGGCGACGTCATCGAAGGTGTGTTGACTTATAGTCCCGATTTAATCGTGGTAGATGACGGTTGTACGGACGACACGGATAANNAAGGGCGCCGCGATGATGAGCGGTTTCGCGAAAGCCAGCCAGATGGGTTTTGACCGGGCTATTACTATGGACGCGGATGGACAGCATCTTGCCGGGGAAATCCCCCTTTTTCTGGCGGCGGCAGAACGGGACCCTGACGCCATTTTTGTAGGAGCCCGGAATCGAATCGGAAAGGTGGCCAAGATGAGCCGCGTTGCCAACCGATTCTCTGATTTCTGGTTCTGGCTGGAGTCGGGCGCGAGCCTCCCGGACACCCAATGCGGTTTCAGAAGTTATCCGCTGGCTCTGATCAACCGGTTAAGGCTGAAAAAAGACCACTATGATTTTGAGGTCGAGGTGCTGATCAAAGCCGCCTGGATGGATACTCCCTTAAAGCCGGTTCCGATGACCGCCATCTATTTCCCTCCCGAACAAAGGGTTTCCCATTTCCGTCCGGTAAAAGATTCACTGCGGATAGGGCATTTATTCGCCCTTTTCTTCTTTATGCGCTTCTTTCTGCCTTCGGGGTTTCAAAAAGTGGCCAGCGACAATTCCTTCACGAAACTATCGTTCTCCAAAACGCTTCACATCGTTGCAAATGATTTTGCCCGCGAGGCGGCTTCCAAACCGTTCCATTTCTCGGCTTCCATAGGACTGGGGATGATGATGGGCATACTGCCGATCTGGGGATTTCAGACGATCAGCGCCGCGCTTTTAGCCGATCGGCTGAGGCTTAATAAGTTTGCCGCAGTGGTTTCCAGCAACATCTCCTTTCCCCTGGTCATTCCTTTTATCTTTTACGCGGCCCTGGTCATCGGGCATTTCCTGTTTTTTGGCGTTCTGGACTTTCACCCAGTTTTGCAAGGCACGCTCACCCAGATCGCCGCTCAAAAATTCCCCGAGTGGTTTTGGGGCAGCGTCGTATTGGCGGTCGCCACGGGGATGGCGGGCGGGGGAATGACCTATCTCTTCGCCAGTTTTATCAACCGGTTCCGGGGTCCTCTTGGAAATGCGTAACCTGTTTCAAAAAACTTTTTCTCTACTGCGCGGCAAGCACGGGGTTTTGTTCGCGGGCGTCGTTCTTCTGGCGGCGGTTTGCGCCTGGCGGGCCGGCGGAATGAGGATGCGGGAAAGCGTTCTGGATATGCTTCCCGCGCGGGAAAAATCGGTAGATGATTTCACCACGATCGTTTCGCGATTCGGTTATCAAAACAGGCTGTTCTTCGATATTGAAGCGGTAACAAGCCACGCCGACGCCGGGTTCGCCGCGGATGAGTTGTATGAAGCGCTTCAAAAATCCGGCCTTTTCAAAAATTTCATTTATCGGGTGAACGCGGAAGAAGGAATCGCCGCGCTGGATTTGGTCGAAACCCATTTACCGGCATTGTTCGGCCAGGAAGAACAGGACTATGTGGTCTCAAACCTCTCCCGGCCAAAGGTGGAGGTGCGGCTGGCGCGGGCCAGAAAAACGCTTTTAGAACTGCCCGTGGCAGGCCCCTTTTCCAAAACACTCGGCCAGGACCCTCTCGGTATCGATGGGATTTTTATGTCCCAACTGGAGGGGTTTCAATATGGGGCCAAAATAGAGGATGGGCGGATTTGGAGCGGGGACGGAAAACATATCCTCCTGATCGGCATTCCCCATGACGAGAACGCGGCGGGACAAAAAAGCCGCGACCTCCTCGTCTTCATCGAAAAGGCGCGGAAGGCCGCGGCGGACGCCTATCCGGACACGAAGATCCGCTATATCGGGGGACTCCGGATAACGGAAGACAACCGGGAATTGATGAGGCAGGACATCACTCTCACCACCACTGTTTCCACCCTCCTGGTGCTCGTTCTGTCTTTCGTTGTATACCGCCGGGCCATTCTGGTTTTGTTGAGCCTGATCCCGGTGGCTTTTGGAGGGTTATTGGCGATGGGCTGCAGCGCGTTTTTTTCCAACGAAATGTCGGCTATCGTCGCGGGTTTCGGAGGCGTTCTCATCGGGATAGCGGTGGATTACGCGGTTTATGTCCTTTACCGCTATGATCATTTCGAGGGGCTTTCGCGGGATGCAGAAAGTTTAAACCGGCATCTATCCGTTATCGCCTCGCCGATTGTGATGGGAGCCGCCACGACGATTGCCGCCTTTTTGTGCCTTCTCTTGTCCTCACTGCCGGGACAGCGGCAATTGGGTGTGTTCGCCGCCATCGGTATCGGCGGCGCGGCCCTTTTTTCGCTGGTAGTGCTTCCCCAGATGCTTTCGCGGCTTCCGCCCACCCGTAAAAAGCCGCTTCTAAATCTGACGAATGGATTGAGTAGTTTTTTTGAATGGCACCGCCGGCATAGGGGAATTGGCTGGGGATTTGTGCTGGCCGTTTCGCTGGCCGCTTTGGGGGGGATATCGAAAGTGACCTTCGACGGCGACCTTAAAAAACTGAGCGGCATGAGAGCCGATACACGGGCGGACGAAGCCGTTATTTCACAGCAGTGGGAAGGACAATTTTTTAATAAAACACTCGTCGTTGTGCGCGGCGCTACGCTGGAGGAAGCCCGGCAAAAAAACGACCGCCTTTATCCGCTGTTACTCCAGTTGGAACAAGAGGGTGTTATTGAAAAATTCAACTCGCTTTCACCCCTGGCACCTTCCCTCAAAACCCAAGGGGAAAACGAAAGCCGATGGCGCGCTTTTTGGAACCCAGCTCATTCGGCGCTGGTCAAACGCCGGCTTGGGGAAGCCGGCCAAAAAGAAGGTTTTTCTCCCTCGGCATTTTTGCCTTTCCTCAAAGCGATTCATCAAAAGGACACCCTTCTTTCTTTAGAGGCGCTTCGCGGGGGAGCCATCGGTCAGCTGGCCTCCGGGTTCATTTCGGAGCAAAAAGGCGAAACTCTCATTCTGACGGAGGTGAACGCCGGAAGCGGTTATGACGCGCTATCGGCCCTGGTGCTGGCGCGGATGCCGGACGCGATGGTTTACAACGGTGACGCGTTTACCGGACATATCTCCGCGCTAGTGATAAAAGTTTTATGGCGGTTCACCTGGGTTTCGCTGGCCGCCTCGCTGGCCATTTTGTGGATAGGGTATGGAAGGCTGGATATGGTTCTAATCATAGCCGCCGCCCTGGGGTTGGACGCTTTTTGGAGTCTGGGTCTTTTGGGCTGGCTGGGTATTCCCATTAACCTGATGAATAACATATTTATCCTTTTCATTTTCGGCATGGGCGCTGATTACGCGGTATTTGTGGTCAGCGCTTTTTTAAGCGCCTCCTCCGATCCGGACGAGGAAATCGGCGTGGCCGGCGGCGCGTCGGTGCTGGCGGCTTTAACCGGCATTGGCGCCTTTGGAACCCTGATCGTGGCGCGGCATCCGGCTCTGCGCTCCATCGGCATCACCGCTACCCTGGTTCTGACGATCGGACTCGTGGTGGCGGTGGTGGTGATCCCGCTGGCGATGGATGTTCTGTTGAGGAAAAGCGGATACCGCTCTGGAAAGAACATCGGATGAAATTTCTCAAAAAAAGTTCGAAGTTTTTTTTCCGGCTGGGTTTGATCTGTTTGGCGTTAGTCGTTTTAACGGTTGGCGGCTATTTCCTGATCGATGGGGTCTGCCTGCCGTCTGAACCGAATTTTGAGGAAGCCAATCCGCCTGTTCTGAAACAGTCAGGGGGAACGCTCTATTGCGGCAAATCCTGGTTAACCCAGCGGGATGGAATATGGCAGATGTATCTGGAAGGAGACCCTTTTCTTATCGGATACACGTCCGCGCGCATGACGAACGGCCTCATGCGGAGCTTTGAAGGCGATTTTATCGGAATCATCAACCAAAAAATCCCTTCGGTGGTTTTACGGAAACTCCTCAGGGAATATATCGTGATAAGACTGCGGCACCTGCCGGATTTTATCGACGACGAAAACAAACTGGAACTGCTGGGCATGTCCCGGGGGTTTACCGACACCCATCCGGAAATAGGCCCCCTTTACGACCGGCTGGAAGATTATCACGCGGCCCACGACGTTTCCCATTTCATCCTGGATCTCCTGCCCGGTGTTTCCTGGAACGGCTGTACGGCCTTCGCGGCCTGGGGAGCCCATACCTCTAACGGCCACTTGCTGGCGGGACGCAATTTTGACTTCGACGGCGGTCCGGACTTCGATAAAGACAAGATGGTGATCTTTTTCAAGCCGGAAAAAGGGTACGGCTTCATTTCGGTTTCCTGGCCCGGAATGGTGGGGGTTGTCAGCGGTATGAATGAAAAACACATCTATGTTTCCATTAACGCGGGTAGTTCCCAGGACAACCGGAATGTCGGGACTCCTTCCTGTTTTGTGGCGCGCAAAGTTCTTCAATACGCCTCCTCGATTGATGAGGCTGTTTCCATCATCGCAAAAGAGCAGGTGTTCGTTTCGGACTCATTTCTTATCGCGGATGGAAACTCCGGCACCGCCGTTGTGGTCGAAAAATCCCCGAAGCGGATGGGGGTTCGTCAGGCGCGGGGGGATTGGCTGGTCTGCGCCAATCATTACCTCGCTCCCGCCCTGGCCCAGGACCCCAAAAATCTTTCTTTTATGAAAAACAGCTCCACCGTGAACCGCCAGAAACGCATGGAAGAGCTGGTTTCGGGCGCGGCGGGAAAGATGGATATTTTCAGCGCCGCGGCAATGCTCCGCGACCGGGGCAGCGACCAGGTGAACGAGGGAGGCGGGGTGGATCCCCAGGCCATCAATTCCTTGATTGCCACCCATTCGGTCATCGGGGATGTGACGGAAGGAATTCTATGGGTCTCCACGGGTCCCCATCAATTGGGGGAATATGTTCCTTTCAATGTCAAAGATTTCGGCGCCGAGACCCATCAACCGCTGATTCCAGCCGATCCTTTTCTGCTGGACGGCAGATATGACCGGTATATGCAAAATGTCAAAAGAACGGAGTAGTTTCCTATGAAAAAGCATGACGTGATTATCGTCGGGGGCGGTCCGGGCGGCAGTACGCTCGCGGCCTTTCTGGCAAAAAAAGGTTATGACGTTGGACTATTCGAGCGCGAAGCCTATCCCCGGTTTCATATCGGTGAATCGCTTCTTCCGGCTTCCATGCCTATTTTCAAAGAAACCGGTTTTTACGAGACGTTGAACAGCGGCAAGTACATCAAAAAATATGGGGCGCTCTTTGTGGATTACGAGACCGAAGAGGAAATTTACTTTGGCTTTGAGGGAGGCATTAACGCCGATATCCCCATGGCTTTCGAGGTGGAGCGTTGTAATTTCGACAAGGATATTCTCGATCACGCGGAAAAATGCGGGGCTACCGTTTACCAGCCGGCTTATGTGAAAGACGTTTCCTTTTTTGAGTCGCATGTTTCGGTGCGCACTTTTAAGGGCGAAGAATATGAGGCCAAGTATGTCATTGACGCCACTGGACGCAGCTCTTTGATTGCCCGACAGACACAAACCCGTATTCCTCACGAGGATCTGAACAATGTGGCGGTGTTTTCGCATTTTGCCGGAGTGAAGCGCAGAACCGGAAAGAATGAGGGCGATATCATTATCGGGCTTCTTCCGGACCGGTCCTGGTCCTGGATCATCCCTTTCCAGGGGGAAAAGACCTCGGTGGGCGTGGTCTGCCGATCCTCGGTTTTTAAAGGCACCGCGGATTTATCGGGGTATCTGACCAACCGTCTGGGGGAGAGCGACGTTCTTAAAAATTATATGGCGGATTCGGAACGGACCCAGGAAGTGACGGTCATTTCAAACTACTCCCACCACTGCACCGAATATTATGGCGACCGCTGGATGCTGATCGGGGACGCGGCGGCGTTCCTCGATCCCATTTTTTCCTCGGGCGTGCATGTCTCTGTCACCAGCGCGAAACTCGCCTTTCAGGTTTTGGATAAATGCCTCAAAACGGGCGCGTCCATTAAAGAAAGCGGACTGGGAGCCAGGTACCAGCATGACCTCAATCTTGGCATCCAGCGGTTTCATAATCTGATCTCGATGTTTTACACCACCAACTTCGTCGCGGCTATGAAGAAGACGATCTCTCGCCCCAATACTTACGCCGCTTTTACCTCAGCCATCGCGGGAGATATGTGGAACGAAGACAACATTGTTTTCAAGATGAATGCCTTATGATCCGGCGGCGTTTTCGCGGATGAACTTAAGCTAAAGGAGGAGCCTTATGGAGAAACAGACAGCCCTGGTGACGGGGGCCAGCCGGGGAATCGGCAGAGCGATAGCCCTTTCGCTGGCCCGAGACGGTTTTCACGTGGTGATCAATTGCCGTCAAAGCGGAAGCGCCTCCGATGGGGTTCTGGAGGAAATAAAAAAAGCGGGAGGTTCGGCCGAGCTTCTTTGTTTTGACGTTTCCGACAGGGCGTCCGGTGATCTTGTGTCCGCCTGGATAGAGGTACATGGCCCTTTTTATATTTTGGTCAATAACGCCGGAATCCGCTCGGATTCGCTGATGGCGATGATGCCATTTGAGGACTGGCAGAGAGTTCTCGATACGAATCTGACCGGTTTTTACAACATCACCCGTCCCGTGGTTAAAGAAATGATGCTGAAAAAGCAGGGCCGTGTTGTGAATATTGTTTCCACGTCCGGACAATCAGGACTTCCGGGTCAGGTGAATTATTCGGCGGCAAAGGCNNATCACGGTCAACGCGGTGTCTCCCGGATTTATCGCTACAGCCATGCTGGACGGTCTTTCTTTGGACAAGGTGATTGAACAGATTCCTTTGGGAAGGCTGGGGACGCCCGAGGAAGTCGCCGCGGTTGTTTCTTTTTTGTGTTCCCTAACAGCGGGATATATCACGGGAGCGGTGATTCCGGTCAACGGCGGCATTTATTTATGATCAAAAAATTTGGTTTGACCAGGAACCTACGGCGGCAGGGGATTCGATGAAACTTCAGGGCGAGGACTTAGGAAAACCTCGGGATGAATCCCCGCCGGCTTCGAAAACGGTTTTGGCAAAGAGCCATGCCTGGACCGGCAGAAGCGGGGGCGGGTACTTCGGCTATTGGATATTCATCATGGTCCTGCGGGTTCTGGGTCTATGGGGAGCCTATCTTCTCCTGGTTCCGGTTTCTTTTTATTTTGTTCTATTCGCTCCAGGATATCGGAAAGCCTCCATGGAATATTGGCGGAGGCAGTACCAGCGGAGTCCGCTTCTTTGTCTGATCTATGCCTATCGTCATTTTTATAGCTTCGGACAGGTTCTCGTTGATCGGGTGGGCATCGCGGCGAATCCCGAACGGTTTCAGGTGGAAGAAGAGGGTCTTTCCCATATCCTGGCCGCGATTAACGAAAAAAAGGGATTGGTTCTTTTAGGCGCCCATGTGGGCGGCTGGGAAGTCGCCATGTCTTTTTTGGCCAAGCGCAATGTGGTCGTCAATGTGGTCATGTTTGAGGGCGAAGAGGCGAAAGTCCGCCAACTGCTGGAAAAGAACGTCCGGCTGGGCCAGGTGCAGTTATTAAGCGTCAGCGGTTCACCCGAAGACAGTCTGACCGCCATCGCGGCCCTGAAAAGGGGCGAGGTTGTCGCGATGCACGGGGACCGAACCCTCGGAGGGCGGACCGTCAAGGTTCCCTTTCTGGGCGCTCCCGCCGCTTTTCCCTTATGGCCCTACGCGCTGGCGGCGGCGGCAAAATCCCCGTTGATCCATACCTTCGCCGCGAGAAAAGGAATGTACCGCTATGGGTTTAAAGCCTGGCCGGTTATCCATCCCCGGTTAGAAAGAAGCGAAGGAAAAAATGAGCCGTTGCGGGAATACGCGGAGAGTTTTGTTTCCCATCTGGAGGAATTCGTGAAGGATTTTCCTTTCCAGTGGTTTAACTTTTATTCTTTCTGGAAACAGGAATAGCCCGATGAATTCGCCCGAAAAGGTTCCGATCGAAGAGCTCATTCCGCATCGAGGGACTATCATTATGATAGACGCCCTTCTCGAAGCGACTCCGAAGCGGGGAGTCGCGGCGAAAAAATTCCGGCGGCAGGATTATGGTGTCCGCGGACATCAAGTTTGTGAAACATCGCTGATAGAATGTCTGGCCCAGACAACCGCCGCACTTTTCGGTTACGGTAATCGCCAGAGTCCCGGCGAAGTGGGGATTGGTCTTCTGGTGGGATTATCTTCTTTTTCATTCGCCCGGCGTCCGAGACTGGACGAACCTCTTTTGATGGAGGTTTGGGTGGGTAAAAGTTTTGAAAAAATAATCATGGTTAAGGGAAAAGTTTTTGCCGGTGAGATAGGCGGCGAATGTGTCGCAAAGGGCGAATTTAAAATTTATTTGAAAAATGAAAAAGGGTGACAAGTGTAATGGAAGATTTGATTAAGGATCTCAAACGCCGTCTGGTGGCTAACCTCCAATTGGATCGGAGTCCGGATGAAATCGATACGGACGCGCCGCTTTTTGACGAGGGTCTGGGTCTGGATTCCCTGGACGTGCTGGAACTGGTGGTCATGCTGGACCGCGATTACGGAATTGAGATTGTGAACATGGATGAGGGCAAAAAAGCTTTCGTTTCCGTACGCGGTATCGCCGAGTATATAACGGCCAAAAAAGCCTCTTCATGAAAAGGGAAGTGGTGGTGACCGGAGTCGGCATTGTTTCCGCCGCTGGCGTTTCTTCCGTTGAAACCTGGAGTTCGTTGAAAGAGGGAAAAAGCGGGTTGACCCCTTTTTCGCTTCTGTCCTCCAAGAAGTACGCGGGCGTTCCCACGGGACAGGTTTCGGCGGATCTGGCGGCGATGAGCGGGTTGGAACGATCCTGCCGCCCCGATCAGATGGCGGTGATCGCGGCGCGGCAGGCGGTGAAGGAAAGCTTTCCGGAAGCCGATCCCCTGGTTCTGGAAAAGGCCGGAGTCATTCTGGGCGCCTGCGTCGGCGGAATGGCGCAAAGCGAACTGTTTCTCCAGCGTCTGCTTTTGGAAGGCGTGGAGGATACGGACTTACTTCGTTTCCACGAGTGCGCTTCGGCCGCCGAGGCGGTGGCGGAAAATCTTGGGCTTTTCGGGCCCTGTGAAACCATCTCCACCGCCTGTTCTTCCGGCTCCAACGCCATTTTTCTCGCCGCCGATAGGATCGCTTCCGGGGAGATCGACATGATGCTGGCAGGGGGAATCGATTCGTTCAGCCGTCTGACGCTCAACGGTTTCGGCTCGCTGCTGCTGATTGACGCCGAGGGGTGCCGTCCTTTTGACGAACAAAGAAAAGGCATATCCCTGGGCGAAGGCGCCGCCGTTCTGGTTCTGGAAAGCGGGGAAACGGCCAGACGCAGGAAAGCTCCTATCCTCGCCAGGCTATCCGGCTGGGCCAATACCTGCGACGCTTATCACGCCACCGCCCCCGCTCCTGACGGCGATGGAATTACGCGAGCCATTCGCAGCGCGCTGGGTCAATCCGGAATGGCTCCGGCGGACATTGACTATATCAACGCTCACGGCACCGCCACGATTGAGAACGACCGCGCTGAAGCCTCGGCGATCAGTATGGTTTTCGGCGGGGGTATGCCTCCGGTTTCCTCCACCAAACGATTTTTTGGGCATACCTTCGCCGCCGCAGGCGCGATTGAAGCGGTGGTCTGTGTGCTGGCTTTAAAAAATAGCGCGATTCCACCGAACGCCGGGTTAAACCAGCTGGACTCCCGTTGTCCCGTCCGGGTCCAGCGGAATTTTGAAAGCTCCGATATTTCGAACGTGATGAGTCTTTCGCTGGGTTTTGGCGGCAACAACAACTGTCTGATTTTGACCCGGGGTGAGGAATAGAAATGGTTTCGAGGGTGGAAATATTAAATATCGGCGTGGCAAGCCCGGCGGGGAATACGCTGGAAGCGGTTTTATCGGCCATGGACCATCCGCCGCCTCCGGCCCCGCTCCGTTTTCCCGGCAGGGACCCGGTTGAGGCCGAGGGCTTTGGCTGTGATTTGTCCCAGACACGCGAGCTGCTAGACCCCGCGAAAATCCGCCGCTGGGGCAGGCTTCAGACGATGAGCCTGCTGGCCGCTAAAAAGGCGGGGCTCCCGGAAATTTTAAACGGAAGCAGGGCCCAGACGGGCGTGTATGTGGGTACGGGCATGGGTTCGCTGGGCGAAACCGCTATTTTTTTGGAGAACATGATTCTACAGAAAGAAAATTTTCCCAAACCCGCCCATTTTGTCAATTCGGTCCACAACGCGGTGGCTTCGACCCTGGGATTGGAATTCGGCCTCAAGGGTGAAAATATCACGGTGGCGCACCGCGAAATTTCTTTCGACGCCGCCCTCGGACACGCCCTTTCGGCCCTGCGGCAGGGCCGGGTGAAGTACGCGGTCGTTTGCGGCGCGGACGAAATGAATTATTTTCAGGTTCTGGCGGGTTCGGCCCAGAACCTTTGGAAAACCAAAGAAACGTCTTTCCAGCCGCTGGCGGACGGAAATTCACGCGGTACTTTTCCCGGCGAAGGCTCGGCGGTCTGCATTTTAACCGCCGACGAAAATGGCGGCGATCAATCTCTGGGAAGCGTGTTGGGCGTCAAATGCGGCAGATACAAGCGGGATACTCACACCTATATTAACCTGTCCCACGCCGGGGATTTTCTGGAAGAACTGCTGTCTTCCACGGGGGTTCAGGCCTCCGAAGTTGACCTGATGCTTTTGGGAGCCAACGGGGATGGACGGCTTGACGCGGTTTATCGGGCGGTCGGCGCCGAACTGGAACGCCGCTCAGGCCGAAAAATACCCCAGGCGGCTTTCAAACAGCTTTGCGGCGATTACCGGGCGGCCTCGGGTTTTGGTTTCGCGGTGGCGGCACTGTGTCTGGGTTCGGGACGGGTTCCCGCCGGACTTTTTGGCGGGGCCGCGACCATTCCGGATGGTTCGGTTAAAACGATTTTGCTATACCATCTTTCCCGTTCGGGTGTTCATAGCGCTTGCCTGCTAAGGAGCTTATGAAAAAATCCCTCGTTTTATTGATCGCGTTTTTATTTTTGATCGGCGGAAGAGCTTCGGCGGAAGGGGATCCAACCCAAGAACTTTCGCCCGGACCGAAAAAAGAATTTTTAATTCAACTGGAAAAAAACCTGCAAGCCTCCCGCACGATTCAAGCCAAATTCACCCAGGAAAAGCATCTCACCCTGTTTAATGACACGCTTGTCTCGCGGGGCCTGTTCATTTTCGCCGCGCCGGACCGCCTACGCTGGGAAATCACCCAACCCTTCCATTCGCTTTTAGTCATGAACGGCCGGGGAGTGGCAAAATACGATTTTCCGGACGGGCAAAACCCGCACAAGCTTCAGTTTCCAGCGGCGGACGCGCTCAACGCCGTTTTGAATCAGATCGTGGATATCCATCAGGGTAAATTCGAGGAGGAAGAAAAAAGTTACGATATTGAAATCGTTAAAGGTGAAACGGTCATCATGACTTTGATTCCCAAAGATCCCAAAATGAAGAGGATTATCTCGCGAATTGAAGTAGGGTTTTCGAAAGCCCTCGACAGCGTGGTGTCTGTCGTGATTCGTGAAAGCGGGGACAATTGGACCCGGATTGTTTTTGAGGATAACCAGCGCAATGTCGAACTTCCCGACTCTCTTTTTTCAATCCAATGAACCGATTTTGGGGTTTAGCCCTTCTTCTCAGCCTTTTCGTCACAGCCTGCGCCGCGCCGCGGATGGCGGGGTTGTCGGCCCGGCCCGGCGGTCCGTCGCTCTATCCCGCCAATTTCCGGGCTCAGCACGATGTCACGATCACCGCGGGAGGAAGGCAGGTTACCTTTACGGGCTATTTGCTGGTTCAACAATCCACGTGGCGGGCTTTGGCTTTTAGTGAATTCGGTGTCAGTCTCTTCGACGTGACGGCTTCCCCCGGCAAAGGGATAAGGGTAGTCAAGAGCATCGGCATGCCTTCGTCCTATCTGACGGGCCCGGCGGCCGACATCATCGAAATTCTATTTCTGCCGCCGCAAGCGGGGGACCAGGTTTTGCCGGGCGGACGGCTGCAGGTTATCCGCCGCGGAACGGTTTATGACATTACCTATTCGGATTACGCGGCTTTTCCCGGCTCGGAACAAAAAATCCCCAAACATATTTTATTAGAGAATAAAAAGACAGGTTTTCGACTGCAGGCGGATCTGTTGAAATTCGAGCCCATGGACATACCGGAGAAGTATTTTGAGTAACCTCCGCGATGACACGGCGGCGGCCATGATCGGGTTCGCGGGCCCGCGCGAAGGCGGGATCGATGCGGTTTTCTTGTTCGCGCCCGAACTGGCTGTCTTTAGCGACCACTTTCCGGGTCATCCGATCCTTCCCGGTATTTTAGAGTTGGAAATGGTCCTCGTTGCCCTGAGCCGATTTTTCGACACGTCGGTTTTACGGTTGGTGTCCATTGAGAGAGCCAAATTTCTGGGGGAAATCAAACCGGGGGAGAAGATAAAACTTTTGGCCGATTTTTCCGCATTCGACGAAAAAAAACGGTTGGCCGTGAAAGGGCAATTGTGGGTGGAAGGCGAAA
Organism: candidate division FCPU426 bacterium; assembly: GCA_003136635.1. Lineage (GTDB taxonomy): Bacteria > Oederibacteriota > Muellerivitia > Muellerivitales > Muellerivitaceae > Bog-1183. Next base: position 53,609 of record PLFD01000023.1, read on the forward strand.
AAGCCGCCCATATCGAATTGACGGTGGAAAGAGATGAGTAAAGGGTCCCGGTTTCAAAGCGCGAGCGTCTTAACCGCTCTCGGGGTTTTGGGTTTCGCGGCGCTATTGCCCAGCCCCGCCCGATGGTGGTGCGCTGGGGGGTTGGCCGCCGCTTATCTGGTTATCTCCGTGGCGGGGGTTTTCGCGGTCAGGATGAACTATTACGTTGATGCTGTCTGCCGGGGAAAGACCGGAAAGAAAAGGATTGCCCTGACTTTTGACGATGGGCCGGATAGCGAAGCCACGCCGCTTTTGCTGGATGTTCTTAAAAAGTATCAAGCCCACGCGACTTTTTTTTGTGTGGGGCGATGCGCGGAAGCGAACGCGGCTATTGTCCGGCGCATCGTGGCGGAAGGACATACGCTGGGGAACCATTCCTATTCGCATCACTGGTGGACCAATTTTTTAACGAAAAAACCGCTGGTAAGGGAAATGAACCGGGCACAGCTTGTTTTGAGCGGCTTGTCCGGGTTATCCCCGAAATATTACCGCAGTCCCATGGGGCTCGCGAATCCGCACCTGGCCCCGGCTTTGAGGGAGACGGGATTAAAACTGATCGCCTGGGATGTGCGTCCCTTCGACCGAGGCTTGCCCGCGGAGACCATGGTTAACCGGATCGCCGGAACGGAAAAGGGAACCGGTTCCGCCGGTGACGGAAGCATTGTTCTTCTTCATGACGGAGGGGCTTCTTCCGTAAACCTGGCATCCGCTGTGACGGAGATGATTAAGCGGTTTCAGGCGGGCGGGTATTCCTTTGTCAGTCTTGATGAACTTTTGTGTGAAGAGGTATGAAACGTTTGATGATAAAAATAGGATATTTTTTCTTACTGATGGTTGGCGGGTATTCGGTGGTTCAAGCCCAAGCCACTCCCCTGCCCGAAGGTGTCTATATCTTATCGGGACGCATCCTGGAAAAGGGAAACAAGACTCCGGTCTTGGGGGCAAGCCTCTATTTGGAACCGGCGGGAAATACTCTCGTTCCCCAATCCGCGTCTCCCTCACCCCTAGAGCCGCTTTCTTCGGAAGCGGACCTTCAGGGAAATTATAAGCTTTCAGTTCCGGCCGGGAATTACCACCTGACCGTAGGGGCGCTAGGGTTCAAGAAAATTACCCTTTTCGTTTTTCTTGTCGGACAAGACACCCGAAAAGACTTTTATCTCGAACGGAACGGGTTCACCTTGCCCGAGGTCGTGGTGTCGACAAACAAAATCCCCAAAACCCAGGTCAGCCACGAAACCATCTCGAAAGAGGAATTAACCGAGGTCGCGGGAAGCCAGGAAGATGTATTGAAAGCCATTCAATCACTTCCGGGCGTGGCGAACGCCGGGTCCTACGACGGCCGGCTTTTAGTGCGGGGAAACGGACCCAATGACAACCAGTATTACGTGGATAACATCCCCATCGGTTATCCCTATCATTTTGGAATCGCCTCGACTCTGGATTCCAACCTGATCAAGGACGCGGATTTTTATTCCGGCGGTTACGGCGCCCAGTTTCCCAATTCGCTGGGCGGCCTGGTGGATTTGACCCAAAGGGATCCCCGGTCCGACCGATGGGGTTTCCGGGCGGACGTGAACCTGTTCCTGTCCGAATTTGAAGTGGAGGGGCCGATTACGTCCAACAGTTCCCTGGCGATCGCGGGTCGCCGGAGTTACCTGGACCTGTTTATCAATAGTTTTTCCGGTTCCAGCGGAAATTTTGTGGTGCCCGATTTCGCCGATTACCAAATCAAATACAGCTATAACCCCTCTTCAACCGTTCATTGGTCTTTCGTGGCGGTGGGAAGCGCGGATTCCTTTGACGGGAATATTTCCAGCTCGGCGCCTTTGGTCGTGAACGACCCGGCCCTGATTGGAAATTTCAATTTTCTAAATGGTTACAACGACCAGGGAATCAATTTCAACGATATCCTGGACGGCCAAAACAAGATCGCCAACACCTTTTACCACACCAACAGCTACCTCAACTTTGACCTGGGGTCCGGCCTTTTCTTTGACAACAGCATCGAGGATTTTGGGGATAAGGTTTCCCTGGTCCATGATTTCGACCCGGATACCAGCCTGGAGGGGGGGCTTCAATATGACCACATCATTAATTCCTTAAACGCTTATTATCCGACTTATCTGGATGAAAACGGCCGGCCTAACTCCACCGTGAATCTGACGACTGCCGCCAAAATCTACGCCCAGGGCACGGTCGCCTCGGATGACGCCTCGGCCTATGTGGATCAAAAATTCAAGACTCTCGAGAAAAAACTGGAACTCACGGTGGGAGTCCGCGCGGATTATGTGGACTCGGATTCCACGGTGTTTATCACGCCCCGGCTAGCGGCAGCTTACGACTTGACCGCGGTTACCACGCTGAAATTTTCATATGGTCTTTATAACGAATCCCCTGACCGCATTTTGGGCGGGCCTTATTTGGATCCTAATTTGGGTAATCCCAATTTGGCCCCCGAACAATCCGTCGCCACGGTATTGGGGGTGGAACAACTATTGAACGATTCGGGCCTGCTTTTCAGGGTCGAGGGTTACGAAAAGGATTTTTCCAGTTTGATTGTCGTCAACCCCGTCTCGACCCCCGGTATGACCTACCTGAATACGGGCACGGGTTACGCCCGGGGACTGGAATTTTTTCTGAGGCAGCCGCCGACGGACCGGTTCTTCGGGTGGATATCCTACGCTCTGAGCACCTCCCAACGGCAGGATGGCCCCGGAGAAAGCGCCTATCCCTACGAATACGATGAACCCAATGTCTTGACCATGGTGGGTACCTATAAACTGAATCCCGGTTGGGATGTGGGATTCAAAGTGCTATATACCACGGGGGCTCCCTACACCCCCGTTGTTTCCGCGTCCCCGACGGTGGTCAGCTCCAACGGCCAGCCAACCACCATTTATTCGGCCCAATACGGCCCCAACGATTCCGCCCGTCTTCCGGATTATTTCCGAATCGATTTATCAACCTCGATCAAGACCGTCTACAACACATGGGAGTGGCGCTTGTACCTGGATATGAGCAATGTTTTGGGAACCCCCAATGTCCTGGGTTACAGCTACAGCGCTGATTACAGCCAAAAGACCGCGGAAAATGATTTACCCTTTTTGCCCTATCTGGGGGTTGAAGTGAAGTATTGAGCGGGCATAGGTTTGTTTTCCGTATATCCTCCCACGACCTAAACTGACCGAAGTTAAGTAGATTTTAAAACTTCTATGACGGAGACGTCGGAAACTTGTCGAATAGGGGATTAGTGATAATATTGTCTATGGCTAAACAATCTTTCCACTAGGCCTGCCCGCCCGGTTTTTTTTACGAAAATTTTTTGGTTTGGCCGCCCATAACCGTTCTTTTATTAAAACCAACGGACTTCAACTTTTTTATACTTCTGTTTTGCTTTTAACCAAAGGGAAAATTGTGCGAAATGTTTACGATAGCTTCAAAATGAAACCCTTGTTTTTATTCACGAGTCTTCTGGTGGGTTTGTACCTTCCGGTGTCTGGTTACTCGCAGGTTATTATTCCCACTTTTACCCCAACCATCACACCAACTCTGGTCCCTTCTTTTTCCGTTTCCGAAACAGTCAACAGTCCCTCCGCCGAGTCTGGGACGGGCTTGATCTTATTTTCATTCCCCTATACCGCCTCCAACACCACAGGCGCCGTCATCGCGTCCGTTGTTCCGCCGAACACCCAACTTAAGGCGTTGGGACCTCCCAATATTGTCGTTACCGCCTCCGGTTCGGCAATCACATGGACCATACCAACCTCCCAGCCGGTTACCGGTACGGTATGGATGCTGGTCAATGTGCCGGGAACGGTACCCTTGGGAACGGTTATTACCAGCGGCGGGGAATATGGCCTGAGCACGCCGCCCACCTCAGCCACCAACGCGGTCACGGCGGTGGTGGGGCCTGAAATGCAAATTGCCGCTTCGGTTTCGCCTTCGGGGGCAAGTATAGGAAGCGTTGTGAACTACAATTTGATCTGGAAAGTGACGGGCGAGTACCTTTCGGTTTTTGATTCCTATGACAGCATCGCCGCCGGCAGCATAGGAACTGTCAGCACGGGCTCGGAACCCTGGGGATACGACGGCACCCCTTACGATATCGAACCCTCCAGCACGAACGCTACCTGGACAATTACCGCTGGAACGAACAGCGACAATTATATTTTGGCCGCTAACCCGGGTTCCCAAAATGGATATCTTTTAAGAACTTCACCCCAGGTTCAATTAGCTCCGCAAAGCAATTACTCGGTTTTAGGCGCGGTTTTGATCGGCGGCAGTTCTACCAGCGGGAGCATGGCGCTGGCGATGGACAGTCCGGGTAGTAACGGTTATTTAGCCGGTCTAAGCACATTACCTTCACCTGGAATCCTTTATGTGGATCGGATAACCAACGGAATCCCCACCACCTTGTCCACCGCGTCCATGACGGTCAGCACCGACACTTTTTACGCCATCAACGCCGCGGTTAATCCGACGGCGAGTGGAGGGTCGGTCACACTACTGGCCAAAGCATGGCAGGTGTTTCAGACCGCTCCGTCAAACTATGCCGTTACGGTTGTGGATCCGGGCGTTATCACTACCGGTCAAGTGGGTTGGGAAATAAACCCGGCCAACAATGTCGCTTATACAGACCTTTATCTCTTTCTCAACAATGGTCTTGTAAATCCGGTTGTTACGGATACTTTGCCGACAGGGATCACCTTCCAAAGCGCCACGCCGGTGGCGACCTATACGGCGCCTTTATTGAACTTCTCAGTCGGCGCGCCGATTACGGTGGTGGGCGGATCGGTAACCTATAGTTGGACTGGAGTGGTGAACAATTGCGGCACTTTGAACAACCAGGCTTCGATCAATGGAACCAACTTCCAGGGTACACCCATGCCTCAGGTTTCTTCCAACATCGTAACCTTGCAAGTCACCTGTACTTCCAACAATACACCAACCCCTACGCCTACCCCCAATGGCTCTTTAACCCCCACTCCCACACCGGATCAGGCTTTGTATCTGGATTCGAACGTTTTTAATCCCACGGTTCAACCTTTGGGTATGGATGTGAGAGTGGATACGGCAGGTGAAGTCAAAATATTGATCTTTAACATGGCGGGGGAAGAGGTGGAGAAACTAGTGGATCAGCCAATGATCCCCGGCAACTACCGGTTTAGCTGGGACGGGCGTAACAGCGTGGGCGCGATGGCGGGAAATGGAATCTATTTTCTGGTGATCGAGCAGCCATCGGGAAGAATGATTAAAAAAGTGGTGGTTCTTAAGTAAACGACCAAGACAGGCAAAATTGCGGTTTTTCATTGAGATAGAAAAGCCGTAGTAAAAGACTTAGCCTATTTATTGTCAGTTTTCCTCTTCAATTTCTTGTGATTTACCCCTTTTGACGGTAAAATTTGCCTAATTTAAGTCAATTTTCTGGGCCTGCCCGCCAAGTTTTTCAACAAATTAACCTCCGTTTGGTTTGCCTACCGACTAATTAAAATCATGGATTTTTAAAAGATTTTAAAAAAATAACGCAAATGTAAAGCTGATTTGAAAATGATGATTTTATTCTTAAGTATGACCAATGGTGAATTTTGAGAAAAACGGCCAAGCTTTTTAAAAAAAATAATTTAAATTTTGTTCTGACGTTATTCGTTGCTGTTTTGTTTTTTCCAAAATTGGCTGTTTCACAAACCCCAACCAACACTGTTACCAATAGTCCAACAAATACGCCAACCAATACGCCAAC
>PLFD01000061.1:0-3905 GCA_003136635.1 candidate division FCPU426 bacterium
TGCTCTAACCGATTGAGCTACTCCCACCATTTGCCTGCTAGCGCAAGGTTTCCAGGGGTTTTTCCCTTTCCTTTAGCCGCGAAACCAACGTTATCACGAAACCTTGGGAAAAGTCCTAAGAGTGTAAAAGTCCACTCTGGAAATGTAAAGATTATATTTGAAACTTTAAGAAAGATGGTGCGCCTGTCCAGATTCGAACTGGAGACCCACTGCTTAGAAGTTACTTCGACGATTCAGTTGAAGCATTTTAAAATTTACAGTCCCCAGCAGAATTTCAAAGGCCTTTGCCTGTAAGGGTTTCACGACCCGACCAAGCAGAGGCCTTTTTTGTTGGTGACGGTCAAGCAACCTTAGCGACGGTTAAATCTCGATTTTGACGGTCGAGTTTGACACGTATATGACACCGGGTGACCCACTGCCTTTCACTACATGGGCCTTAGTTAGGTTGGTTTTAAATTTTTCGAGGATCAAGCCCATATTTTTTTAACAAAAAATATCCCAATATTCTCAATTCAACGATATAGAAAACTTCATCGAAACCTAAAGTACCAAATTGTATCATTTCATCCCGGCTAAAAGATTCAAAATTAGGAGACATTAATGCCATATGTTTTAATGTCTCCGTGTGTTTTTGTTCTAGTTCCTTAAATACCTTTGTAAGTTTTTCAAAAGAATTGTTATCCAAAACGTCTTTAAGAATCGATTTTTTTATTACTTCTAAATTGGCGGAAGGAAATTTGCGTTTTGCTTCACTTGCTTTGTCATCATAATTCAAAAACCAATTTATCACTCCCGATTCATTTGAAATATTTGGGACAGATGGTTTAAATGGCCACACAGGAATAAAATCCTTTAAAACGAAATTTCAATTAATCAGATTCAAGATTCACAAATTTCCATTTTTTATCTCGTTCCTGATTAAACCATTAAGAGTTTTAGATTCTTCGATATCCTTTTTAAATTTTTCATGGTCTGATTTCATCCTACGCATAACGTAATTGTTCACCCTATCATGCAATTCGTTAGGTATTGGGCGGTGGATATTATTTTGATCATATTTTTCACTAGGGTCTTCATACCAAGGAAGAGTCTTGGACCTTTCAATTCCCGCGTTTTCTGCGGTTTCTCCCCTTTTTAACAAGGTAATAAAAACACTTAATCCCTGGGCTTCATCATCAAATAGAATTAGTCGTCTCTCAACATCATTTAGATTCCACCACCATTTAATATCGGCGTCTTTAACGCCATCTGCCATTAACCATTTATGTCGTTTTTTAAATTCGGTTAACAAAATACCAATTTTATAATCATCATTTCTTACTTCGCCCAAAAATATATTTCCTAAATTATTTGGCAGGTTGTAAGTGTCATTTTTCTTGGATTCTTTGATCGAGATTTTTACAGATTCTTCAGCCATTTTCTTTGCTTCAATTTCAGGAAAACCGGCAAGTAATGAAATTTCAATTTTTTGTTGAACTAAAATTTTTTCAAACTCATTGAAAGGGCTAAAAAATCCCATTCGCAGCTCCTTTTTTCTTGCCAATTTTAAGGTTTAATCAAAATTCTATCGCATGATTCACATCGGCAATCGGAATCAACAAAGAAAATAAAATATACGATGCTTGACCAAAATCTGAACGCCCAATTATAAAAATGCCCTTTCGTAAGATTAAGTTCAGGGAATCCCGGAAAATTCTTATCATCCATATTCTTATAATCGAAATATTCAGAATAAAGTCCCTTTGATGGAGAACTCAAAATTAAATTGTATGCTGGGGGCGGATTTCCCATGTTGGGATAATAATGGTCAAGATAACATTTCAGATTCCCATTCAAAATACGTCCATATTCTTTGAAAAACAAACCTCGTGTGATTTTCCATAAAACATTTTCAATTCTTTCTGTTTCCATGGTTTTTATTACCATTCCCTCAGGGGTGTGGCCTTTAAATTCTTTATAGACTTTTAATGCCAAACTATATCCGCGAGGATGTTTTTCAGCTTTACGATAAAACTCTTGCCAAAGTTGCTCTCCAATTGGGGAACCATCCGCCAATGGGAACAATGATTGAAAAAAATATTCTTCGTCCTTCTGAAAACTTGAATTACATTTCTTGTGGGTCGGTAATGTCAGCAATTGGGGGCTTTTATTTTTCCTGAATTCCTCAGGGAAAAATTGTCTTGCTGGGACATGGTCATAATTCATGTCCGTTTCAGAAATCAGTTCACCGCACAAATAACATGTTTGCATAAATAAATCACCACTTGCAAAATTCAGAAAGTCTCTGTCATATCCACGGTTTTAATCAAATCTTCCGGCTTTACATCAAGCGCCTTGGCAAGCCCCGTAATAACGTCCAAAGTTGGATTATATCCGCTGTTTACATTCTCAATGCTCTGGATGGTCCTGCTGGTAACTCCTGACCGTTCCGCAAGCTCGATCTGGGTAAAACCATGTTTATACCGTAAGTTCAGCATGTTCCACGCGAGATTGATGTGGGGGTCTGGGTGTTTCAAAGCGGCATAAATATCAGGACGTTTCTTTTTCAGGATTTGGGCATGCTCTTGAAGCGATACCCCCGGCAATTCCGTCTTCTTTGTCGCTGATTGTTTCATTTCAACCCTCCCCTTCAAGTGCCTTAAGTTCCACGATGTATTTCTGTAAGGCCTGCTTTTCCTTTTCCCTGGGTTCCCCGCCCCTTTGTATGTGGGCAGTTAAAACAAAAAGGGCGTTGAGTTTGAGTGACAAGTAATAATTTACGACAAGAACCCGGTTCGGCCCCTTAACAACCTTCTCAAAATGCCGGGTACGGTCTTTCTCAAAGGCCAGGGCTAACGCCTGAACCCTGAAAAGCCCGTATTCCTTACCAGTCATTACAGAGTCGGCAAACTCCTGGAAAAAACCCATCAACTTAATTTGCATCTAATCCTCCAAGAAGTATACGAAATATATTTCGTGTTGTCAAACCAACCCCAAACCCTAGTTAACACCATCCTAAACCACACCACCGCTTTTATGACCTGCCTTTCCCACTTACCCGCCAACCTACACCCACCACTCCAATTCCAACCTACCACCTCTGAATACTGCTCCGGTTTGCTTTGCCTTGTTCTTGAATCTGATCTTAATTTGAATTTGTCTCATCCTTGTTTTTAAAAATAACGTCTCCTGGTTTTCCCATGCGGAGAGGGCGAGCCCCCCTATCGTTTATCGCATCCGTACTTGATGCAGAGATAGGGGGGCTCGCCCTCTCCGCATGGGAAAATACCTTTAAAAAGGCCGAAAGATTAAAATTTATAGTTCCGTCCGAATGAAAGACCGTAGGACATAATTTCCATGGTCCATGGAACCCTATTCCTCCAAGGGATGACTGATTTGATACCAGCATTTTTCGAAAGGTTGGGTTGTCAGCTTCTGAAAGTCGGTGACGAACCACGAAGACAGGTCTTTCTCCCGAACCCAGGCTTGAAGGTTGCGGATCATCCGCCGGGCGTGGGGCACGGTTTCCGAGACGATAAGCCGTTGGGCATGGGGAAAGGCGTCGTCCAGGTTATAGACCATCCGCTTGACCATGTTCCAGTTATAGGCCGTCCGCTCGAATTCCAATACAAAGCCTCTTCTATCCCCGTCGAAGTCCGCCTCAAAGTACCCGTCCGGCGTCCTTCGGAACATGGACTTGGCCCTTTCATAAGCCCTAACCCGCCATTTGCTTTCCAGTTCCCCATTGAGGAATTCGGCCTTGGTTCGCGGGGTTATACCGGCGCGCATTTCGAAGTCGCTCACCCAAAAGATGTCCACCAAGCCGGGACAGGCTTCCAGGGTAATTCTTAGCTCTTGAACCATAAGGTCGTGTTGCCGTTCGTAAGGGTTGATTCGGATGGTGTGTTTTCGGCCCATGACAATCA
>PLFD01000061.1:3998-79729 GCA_003136635.1 candidate division FCPU426 bacterium
ATGAATCCAGGCGAGGTGCTGGGCTTCGGCATCAGTGATTTCCAGATAGTGACCCATAGCACCTCTCCTTGTGTTGATGCCTTTTGGACGTTCGACTTTTCCTTTCGTTTCGAAATTTTGAAAATCAAAAAAATTATCAGACTCCAATCGATGGTAACCCATGGTTAACGATGGTCACGGAGAATGCTCACAAAAGATCACTATCAATCGCTAGTGGCAGTTAACGGCGGTAAGTGGCGGTCAGTGACATTTCAGAAAAAATATTTTATTTCGATGAAACGTTTGGACACTTAAGACAGTCAAAATAAATATCACAAAAAACGGCGGTGACGGATGAACGAACTTTTCGAATTTCAGATTTTGCATTTAAAGGGCGGTTGCTTCCCCGAATATTTCGCCCTCGCAAGTTGTTCCACTTCGACAATCGAAAATCTAAATCCAAGTCAATCAACCCTGAGAATCCCCCAAACCTTGAACGCTTCACAACCCAATTTTTCACCCCGCCAAAGAGAACTCCTTGGGGGGCCATTTATTTTAAATTTTGTAAAAGGGAGGTAGGCCATGGTGGATCGCAGAAAGAATGTCGAACGACGGAATTTTTTAATGTCAGACAAGGAAATTGCCGAGGAAGCCGGGGTTTCCCCCAATACCGTCCGATATTGGCGGCAGACTGGCGCGCTTCCCTTTGTGAAGGTTGGTAAGTATCCAAGAGTTTGGTATTCGGTGTTTCTTCAAGTTTTTAAAAAACCTCTTCCATCTTGGGCGAAGTCTACTGATAAAATGCCAAGTGCTGGGGACATTAGGAGGGACGCATGAGTAGACCTAATGTTCATGGATTACCCCAATTTCTCCGCAAGGATGAAAAAGGGTATTTCCTGGATTACTTTGTCGATGCAGGAGGATTGAAGAAGCGCAAGCGGGTTCGATTGGGTGAAATACCGGTGGCCCAAGCCAAAAAAATACTTGCCCAACACATGCAAGAAATGGTGGCAGGAAAGTTCTTGGCCGTGGAAAAGCCGGAAATTACTTTCAACGAGGCGGCGGATTCGTTCCTAGGCTATTCCGAGGCAAGAAGGAAAAGCCACAAGAACGATATCCAGATGGTAGAGCGGCTCAAGGCTTACTTCGGTAACAGGCCCTTGAGAAGCTTAACGCCGGACATTGTGGAAGGCTTTTTAACCCACCGGAAGAAGGTCGGTAACCAAGCCTTGAATCAAGGCCGTAACGGAAAGGCGTTATCCAACGCCACTCTGAACCGGGACCTTGGGACTCTCAAGGCTATCGTGAATCGGGCGGTCCTCAATGATTTGATTGAGAAAAACCCGATCCAAAGGGTAAGGCCCTTCCGGGAAGAATCCCGCGACCGCACCTTGACGCCGGAAGAATACGAAGGGCTCTTAGCGCATTGCGCGCACCGGCTGAGTGCCATAGTCCAATTAGCTTATTGGACGGGCATGAGGAAGGGAGAAATTTTGGGCCTGCGGTGGGAACAGGTGGACTTTCAAAACAAGGTCATCAACCTGGAAGCCGCGGACACCAAGACCCAAGAGAAACGGGAAATCCCTTTGACGGAGGGTTTATTAGACCTCCTGAAACGGACACCCAAAACCCTTGGAAGCCCTTATGTCTTCACCCATAAAGGCAAGCGCATCAAAAGCGTCAAGACTGCTTTTTTGAGGGCATGCCGCATGGTAGGGATCGGAAATTTTAAGTTCCATGATCTCAGACATTGTGCGGTAACGAATCTAAGAAAGGCGGGAGTAAGCGATTCGGTCATCATGTCCATATCGGGCCATAAGACCTACGCCATGTTCAAACGGTATAACCGGATAGACCGGAAGGACCGGGTGAACGCACTACTACAGGTTGAAAGGCAGTTTGACACGGATATGACACGGAGCGTGTCCGGGCAAATGGTGAAGCCGTAGAATCGTTGAAAAATATGGTGCGCCTGTCCAGATTCGAACTGGAGACCCACTGCTTAGAAGGCAGTTGCTCTATCCACCTGAGCTACAGGCGCGGCTTTATGTTCATGGTCGGGGCGGTGAGATTCGAACTCACGGCCCCTTGGTCCCAAACCAAGTGCGCTACCGCTGCGCTACGCCCCGTCCATGAACATATTAGAAATAATTAACCCATTGCAAAAAAGGCAAGGGCGGCATTCTAACCGATGAAAGGATAAATAAAAATAAAGACTTTTAATTGGCCAATAATTGACGAGCTTTTTGAAGCGCCTTACCACGGTGGCTAATTTGATTTTTTTCTGACAAGGTCATTTCAGCGAATGTTTTTAAATGACCATCCGGCATGAAAATGGGATCGTAGCCAAATCCGCCGGGGCCTTGAACCGCTTGGGTAATAACACCAGTCGCCTCACCCGAAACCTGTCGGACACCCTTTTCCGGTTCATATAGAGTAATTATGGTCCGAAAAACAGCTCTTCTGGAGCCCGATTCCAAGCCCTTCATTAAGCCAAGCACTTTTTGAACGTTATCGTCATAACTGCATTTTTCACCCGCAAACCGAGCGGCATAAATACCAGGCTGCCCACCCAAGGCATCTATAAACAAACCCGTATCATCCGACAAAGCAGGCAATCCCGCAAAAACCGAAAGAACCTTGGCTTTTTTCAAAGAATTTTCTTCCAGGGTTTTTCCATCTTCTTCTACAGCGGGCGCTCCTGGAAAATCAAATGCGGCTACAATTTCCCAGTCCAATCCTTCCAAGGCTTTTTTCATTTCTTTAAATTTGTCCCGATTATGAGTCGCAATGATCATCTTCTTCATGAACGCAAAGCTTTCTGTTGAGCCTTCATTACGTCGCCAATTCCCTTTTCAGCTAATTTCAGTAACTCATCCAGTTGCTTTCTGGAGAAGGGTTCTTTTTCGGCAGTTCCTTGAATTTCGACAAATTTCCCAGAAGCCGTCATTACCGCATTAAAATCCACATCCGCTTGCGAATCTTCTTCGTAACATAAATCCAGAACTGGCTTCCCCTTTACAATTCCCACGCTGACAGCTCCAATCGCCTCTCGAATCGGAATCTGGTCAATCACTCCCTTTTTCTTTAAACCATTCAACGCGTCAACCAAGGCGATATAAGCGCCATTAATCGAGGCGGTTCTGGTTCCCCCGTCCGCTTGAATAACGTCACAATCGATAATGATCTGCCTTTCACCCAAAGCTTCCAAATCCACAATCGACCGTAAAGCCCTGCCGATTAATCTTTGAATCTCGTGGGTACGACCATCAATCTTTCCTTTAACCGCAGCTCGTGAAGTTCTCTCCGCGGTGCTACGAGGCAGCATCGAATATTCCGCCGTTACCCAGCCTTTGCCTTTTCCCCGCAAGAACGATGGCACATCCTCAGAAACGGACGCATTACACAATACCTGGGTATTTCCCATAGATATCAAAACCGATCCTTCCGCGTACCGCGTGTAAGAACGTCGAAAATGAATAGGTCTAATTTGAAACGGCATCAATCACCTCATCATTAAAATATAGTTTTGAAAGAATCTTGAAGTGCAAAGACCTGCTTAAAGAAAATAATCACTCAATCTTTTTAAAATTTTAGGGTCATTAATTCCAAAACCTTCTTTTTGACTACCTTCATCCACCCATTTTTTCAAATGTCCCCTGATGATGTGAGAAGTATCAGCTCCCAACCCCTTTTCGATCGCTTGCAGCCTAAGATTCAGCAACGAATTTAAAGCCGTGTCTAAAAGAACATCTGGTTGATTCGAATCTAAAGCATTTTTATTTTCCAGCATTCGGTTCGCGTTCAAAGAACCATCTGCCAGCAAATTACCGTTGGCATCCCAATTGGCATTACGAAATACATCAGGAAACTTTTCTCTGGCAGCTTCAAATGTTTTAACCAACATCCCACAGGTTTTTCGAGGCCCCACTGAATCTTTTAATTCTTCCAAAATCATCTCTCTGAAATGATCGTAAGCTTTAAAATAATCTTGGGGTTCGGAAGTTTTCGAGCTTTTTCCACGCTGAATAAGTTTAAATGACGATTCACCCTCGATAGATTGGCTGGATGGCTTTTCGGGGTTTAAACCGCTTCGAATCTGTCCAATCGGCTCAGAAACCGAATCGGTTGGCTGCGTCTGCCCCATGCCTAAATCAAGAACGACACCGCGCATTCCTTTTTTTTGCATACGAACCATTGGGGCAACGGAAGGCTTATTGGCTAGATCGTTGAATTTAATATCGCCTTCGTGCGAAATTTCATCGGATTGTCCATGCGTTGCGGGCGGAAGAGACTCTTTGGCGGGATGTGATTCTGACCCAGTATCGTCCCCCAACAGGTCGCCCACATTAAGTTTGATGACATCATCCGGATCACCCATAAAACCGCCCTTTTTAGTAAAAACTCATATTTATATTAACAGAATTTAAAAACTTCTTCGCATTTGTGCTGAAATAATGTCTTTTATGTAATAAGCGTTGGGTTGATCCGACTCGCTTCGAATACGGCTAACCCCGAGACTCCCAACCCAATTTGAATCCAAATCCCAATTGGCCTTCACCGCCAATAAATCCTGGCTATCTTCATCAATAAAGCCCAATTGCAGGTCTGGAAGGTTCAAGGGGCTTTGATCGTAATACTTCAAATAGAGCCTGAAAAAAAGCTGCAGATAAAACCCTGACATCGGCCTTACTACTCCTGCCCAGGAAAAACTTTCAACCCAGTTGGAAAAGCCGTAACTATTCGAATCGGTTCTTTGCCCTTCTACATTGATATCTTGAAGGATAGAGGCAAAGTAAACATGAGCGTTTAACAAAACTTTCCAGGTATTATCGTTTTGTAAATTGGCGACGGATGAAAATGCGCCTCCATTATCCGCGACGGCATAACGGTTAAACTCCCGATTGGTATAACTCCCCAACAACTTCAAAGAAAATCTATCGTCTATTTCTCTTTGAACACTTAAAGAACCCGATTGATCCACAAAATTCTTTGACCAAACCGAAGGATCCATATCGAAATATTGCCGGGTTAAATTTTCATATTGAACTTCATAGGTATAGGCGCCCATGGGTGTCCATCGAACGCCCAAGACATTGTTAACATCAAAATAATTGAAATCATAGTATTGGCTGTCCCGAATAAAATAATTGAATTTGTAATAAAAATTCCATTCGGCCGGTTCAAGCGCAAAGAGTAAATCAATGTCATTTTTCGCGTTGTTTAACTCTGTATAATTCAAATACTGGTCGTCGCCCAAGTGATAACCCAAATGGGCTTTAAAAATGTCATAGCTCGCCGTCGCCACACATCCCCAGTCGCCCGAAACGATTCCATCCGCCAATCGACCCGAATCTAAGGGTGTTCGGTAAACATTATCGTCAAAGCGAAAGCCTGCCGAAGCGGGATTTAGGGTTAATTCCCAGTTCACCACGGGATAGCCGGATGAATCTTGCGCCCATCCCCCAATAGGAATAAACATTGCAAAAACAGCCAATAAAATCAAAAATTTCTTCATGGTTTTTTGTCCCCGCCCAATCTGTCCAAACGTATTTGAACTTCAGTCGACAACTGCTCAATTTGAGCCAACAACTTTTGACCCCGCAAAACCTTTTGTTGCACCTCATTTAGCGCGATAAACAATTTTTTCTTCTGGCTATCACCGGACAAAAATTCCAAATCCTCCTGTTTCAAATTACCCTGAGGGAAATTAGAGTCCGCGTTGATATCCTGTATATCTTTAAGAAAGTCTTTCATTTCTCCCTGCAGCTTCAATTCGTTACGCAGACTATCCAACTCCAGCGACCATTTTTCGATCTGATCCTGCAGGTTCTTTTCCCGGTCTTTAAATAAATCAAGTGTCAACTGCAGTGTTTCCCTGTCATTTGTTTTCGCGGAATATATTTTTTCAACAGAACTCAATTTCTCATTTTTTTCTTTTAAACCGTATTGATCCAAAACCGTTTGGATTCTGTTTCGTTGGCGGGCCAGAAGGCAAAGCTGGTCGATTTCGGACTTCAATTGCGATGGCGGTAAATTCGTTTCACCTGATTCCAACTCATATTCAATGCGTCCATTGTAAAGATCGATTAAAGAGAGGCACTTTTCTTCAAACTCTTTTTGTTTGAGATCCGCCTCGTGATCCAAATCAGAGTTTTCCTCCAATTTATCCCGAAGCTTGTTGAGCAGTTCTTTCAAATGGATTTCTTTAAAAAAATTCGACTGATCTCTCAATTGAGCGCTTTTATCTTGAAGTTCTAAAATTTCACCGGCTAACACTTTTTTTCGGGTTTTATAGGTTTCAAACCAGTCAATCAAGACCGTAATATCGTTCTCAAAACGAGCCTGTACACCCGTCCATTCAGCTTCAGAAAGCGTTACACCTTCCGAAGAACTGGACAAAGTCCCATTTCCTCTCTGCGGCCAAGAAGAGATACCAAAAACCAGCAAGACAAAACTGAGCAGAATCCTTTTCATTCTCATTCTTCGGTTAAATTCTCTTCTTCCGCTTCAGCCACTAATGCGTATTTCTTCAATTTGTAAATCAGGGCTGTCCGGTTAACACTGAGCAATTTGGCCGCCTTGGTCTGAACCTGACCGGCCTTTTCCATTGCTTTGACAATAAGCTCCTTTTCGTAATTCTCGACTTTTTCTGTCAAACCCGCGTCATCACGCAGGTAGTTCAAAGAGTCATCTTTATTAAAACTTTGGATATCCAATGGCAAATTGGACGGATAAATACAGTCTGAATCGGCTAAAACGACCGCCCGTTGGATGGCGTTTTCCAATTCACGCACATTGCCAGGCCAATGGTATTTGGTCATTAAATCAACGGCTTTTTTATCAATCTTGGTTATTTTTTTATTGGCTTCAGCGCTGTATCGATTTAGAAAATGATAGGCCAAACGTTCCACATCTTCGCGACGCTCCCGCAGAGGCGGCACCATAATCGGCACTACGTTAAGACGAAAGAAAAGATCCTCTCTAAACTGGCCTTTTTTAATCGCTTCCTCTAATTTTTTATTCGTAGCCGCGATAATCCTCACATCCGCGCGAATCACTTCCGTGCCTCCAACTCTCTCAAATTCCTTTTCCTGAAGTACTCTTAAAAGCTTTACCTGGGTCGCCAGATTAATGTCGCCGATTTCGTCCAGGAAAATGGATCCGCCATTAGCCAATTCGAATCGCCCTATTCTTTTTCCAGCCGCTCCTGTAAACGAACCCTTTTCATGCCCAAACAATTCACTTTCCAAAACCCCCTCGGCTAAAACCGCGCAATTCACTTTAATAAAGGGTTTATCCTTGCGGCGGCTGTTGAAATGGACAGCATGAGCCACTAATTCCTTACCCGTTCCCGAATCACCCCGGATCAAAACCGCCGTATCAGTCGGTGCTACCTTTTCAATCAACTCATAAACCGGCTTCATTTTGTCGCTGTTCCCCACAATGCGTTTATAGTTGTATTGGTCGTTTAACTTTTCACGAAGATATTTATTTTCGTAAACCAATTTCTGGCGTTCAATCGCCTTATCCACCGTTAACTTCACCTGCTCGGTGGAAAAGGGTTTGCTGATATAGTCGTACGCGCCCAATTTCATCGCTTCGACAGCCGTTTCAATCGTCGCATAGGCCGTCATAATGATGACCACGATTTCATTGTCCAATTCTTTAATCATTTTCAGAAGGGACATGCCGTCAAGTTTCGGCATCTTGATATCGCTGATGATTAAATCAACGTGCTTGGCCTTGATGGTCTCCAGAGCCTTTTCACCATCCTCCGCTTCCAAAATGGTATTCCCGTCGCCCTCCAGCGTTTGCCGCAATACCTTCCGCATACTGGATTTGTCATCCACGATCAAAATAGTGCTCATGAGCTCTCCCCTTTCTTTTTATCCAAGGCGGGCAAAATCACTAAAAACACCGCGCCGCCTTCAGGCCTGTTACCCGCCGCAATAGATCCACCCAGCGCTTCTACAATTTTCTGGGTGATCGAAAGACCCAATCCAAAACCTTCGGTTTTTGTCGTGAAAAAGGGGGTAAAAAGTTTCTTTATATTTTCCGGTTGTATCCCATGTCCATGATCCAAAACCAAAATAACCGCCCAATTTCCCTCGGTTTCGGCTGGCTTCAAATCAGAAAAACCCCGTTGGTATAAAAACACCATCAGCTCGGGCCGCGAGAACCCATGGATTTCAATGCGAACTTCTTCTTTCGCAGGTGAGGCCTGAACCGCGTTTAACGCCAAATTCAAAATAGCCCGTCTAAACTGCTCCACATCCAAAAGCAAATCCACGTCTTCTTTTTTGTCAAAAAAGACCCGGATTTTCTTTTGTTTAGCCTCATTTTCAATCAGCGGCAATACCCCTTGAATGGCCTCAGAAAGGTTTGTTTGTTGTGAATCCAAAGATGTTGGTTTGGCGAACACCAAAAAATTGGTCACGATTTTATTAAGAATTTCAATCTCGGCGGCAATATCCGCCACCATTTCTTTGGCCTGATCGTTTTGTTTTAATCTTTTTTGAAGTATTTCCGTAAATCCCTTCATCGCACCCAATGGGTTTCTAATCTCGTGGGCGATTCCAGCCGCCAACTCGCCGATCGTCGCCATTTTTTCAGATACTTTGATTTGGTTTTGCAGTTTTCGAAGCTGCGTTTCATCGGTAAAGATGACTTCTGTTCCCAATTTTTGCGCCTCCGCTCCCAAAAGCGGCGCGCTGCGTAAACGAACAATCTGCGGATTCTCTTCAAACAATAGGACTTCCTGATTCTCCAAATGACGGTCGAGTTCATGCGGATTACGAATGGCCTCCTGGAAAGAAGGGATGGATTTGAAAACATCGGTATAGTGCCGTCCCATAACCTCCGCTTGAGATAACCCCAAAATAGTCGAAGCGGCTTTGTTAAAAGTAATAACCCGGCCTTTCAAATCAACCACCAATAGGCCGTTCGACATGCTTTCTAAAATATATTCATTGTGGCTTTGAAGCCGTTTGGCCATTTCGTTAAAAGCGTGCGTCATCGCTCCCAATTCATTATTCGCGGCGGAATGAACTCTTTGGCTGAAATCACCGGCCGCGATCTTTTGAGAAACTTTCGCCAATTCCTCAATGGGCTTAATAAATCGGCGCGCAAAAGCGTAAAGCAATCCACCCATGAGAACCAGACAAACCAAACCAAATGTAAACAAAACTTTCGCGAACTGATCCAGGTCTTGCATAAATCCAGCGCTGGATTCCACACCCATCACGGCAATCACTTTTCGATTATGGAAAATGGGCGCGTATCCCACTTTATAAATACCGCCGTCGCTTTCCGGAAACAGGATGGAAACGGACGGTGTTCCCTTTTTGGCCTGGTCAAAGGGCTCCGGGTCCAAATCTCGAAGCCAATCATTTTCCCTAAAATCATATTGCCCGTTGGCGTCCACCAATACCCTGCCCTCCGGATCCAGAATGAGGATGTTTTTGGCCTGGCTTTCTTTTTTCTTCTCGATTAAAAAATCACTGAATTTATCGTAAAGATCGCCTTTATCAGTCAAGAAAGGCAGCCATTCCGCTTTGGTTTGATCCGCTGAAAGGCGCGCGATAGCCATCAAGCGGTCGCCCATCTCATGGTCGAATGTCTTTTTGGAAACGTAATAGGCAAAGCCGCCATAAACAAAAAGGATCACAATCCCCACAAAGAGGGTGCGGCTGACCAATTCGGCCAAAATACTGCCGCGAAAGAAGGTGGAGTTCGAAGACATGAGATTCATTTCCGACTTTGCCAAATAATGACAGGACTGTTATTTTATTGACGCAATGAAAAAATAATACCACTCCTACTGGGCTTTGTAAAATTTCTGACAAGGAAAGACTAGCGAAGGTCAAAAAATAAAAGCAATTCCGAACATCAGACACCAAATGGCATCAAAAGGGACATAAACAATGGAATTTAACTTTGACGAGCACAAATTAACGTTTATTTGCGCTTAAAGATTTTCCGTTGTTTGCGGATGAAATGTCCCATATAGACGATAGGCCAGCTCTTTGCTGAAACCCGGTATGGCTACGAGGTCTTCCAAAGGCGCTTCCTGAATGGCCTTCACCGACTCAAAACGGTTCATTAAAGCCCTCAAACGCGAGGGCCCGATTCCCTTGACCTCAGTTAAGAGCGACGTAACCGCCTGCCGGTCCCGAATAACACGGTGATAACCCACGGCAAACCGATGGGATTCGTCCCGCAACCTCTGTAGTAAATGTCGAACTTTGAGATGTCCTTTAAAATCGACAGGTTCGCTTTGTCCCGGTACAAAAACTTCCTCTTCCCGTTTGGCGAGAGATGCCAGCCCATAATTACCGCCCAGTTCTTGATCCAAAACCTCTTTAACAGCGCTCAATTGCCCTTTTCCCCCGTCAATAAGAAGAAGATCAGGAACGGGGTTTCCTTCTCTTTCTAAAAGCCGAATATAGCGCCTCATCATTTCCTGATGGGATCTAAAGTCGTCCTGCCCCACCACCTCTTTGATCTTAAACTTACGATAGCGGTTCTTTTCCGGGGCTCCGTCCCTAAAGAAAACTGCCGACCCAACCGTAAATGTTCCTTGAAGCGTAGAAATATCGAAACAGGCGATATTTCTGGGAAGGTTTTTCAAAACCAAAAGATCTTTTAACTCCGTCAAAAGATTGGTTTGTTGAACATCGTCTTTTAACGCGGACAAAACATTCTTTTCCGCCATATTCATCAACTCAAGCCGCCAGCCTTCATCCGCTCTTCGAATAAAAACATCCGAGCCTTTATTAACCGAAAGAACTTTTTCAATCATTTCTTCATCTTCCGCCAGCCAGTCTTTGGCGATCAATATTTCATCTGGCACAAAAACTCCCGGCGCGTAATATTGCTGAAGAAAGGTCGGCAAAACTTCTTCTAAAGATAAATCCAGCTCATTCTCCAAAACCAAACGAATGTGGTCGATCACCTTTCCTTGACGCACCTGGACCACCGATACCAACACCTTACCCAGCCCAAAGGCAAAAGCGGCCACATCAATATCTTTTTTCTCGGGAATGATCATGGCGTAGGTTCCCTGCATCTGCTCTATCGCGGTTGCAAGGTCTCTGTATTTTGCCGCCTCCTCAAACTCCAGCCGCTCCGACGCTCTGAGCATTTCAGACCGGACATGATCCAGTAAATTATCGTGCTTCCCTTCCAGGAACCATTGGACTCGCTTTACCAAGGGGGCATAGCTCTTTTTGTCCACCACACCAATACAGGGCGCGGGGCATTGTTTGATTTGATAGCTCAGACAGGCCCTTTCGGCATGACCGTCAATTTCGATATTACAGTCGCGGATATTAAAGTAGCGATAGATGAGTTTGATGATTTCCCGCAGTTTCAGGTTGGGATAGGGGCCGTAATATTTTGAACCGTCCTGAACCGGACGGCGGGAAATGAAAACCCGGGGAAAGTCTTCCTTAACGGTCAACTTAAGGTATGGATAGCTTTTATCATCCCGAAGAACCACGTTATACCGGGGCCGGTATTTCTTAATCAAATTGCTTTCCAGAAGCAAAGCCTGCTGGGCGTCTTCCGTCAGTACAAATTCCAGGTGATCGGCCTGCGATACTAAAGCCCGTATCTTGGGGTTTTCTTGATTGGCGGAATTAAAATAAGAGGCGGTTCTTTTTTTAAGTGAAATCGCCTTACCCACATACAGAACTGTTTCATGGGCGTTCTTAAACAAGTAAACGCCCGGCGAATCCGGAAAACCGGCCGATTGTTTTTTCAACTGGTCAAATTTAGGTTCAGATAATGGCAACGTCAAACTCGCTTTAATGTGAAATATTGGCTTAACCGACACTTTCCACGGTAAAGCGGCAACCCCGTGTCAGTCGTTAAAGTAACTATTCTTATTTCGAGAGCTTCTTTTTTTTAGTTGGTTTGGATGAAAAAGTTTTGAGCCAGGAAGAAGCCACTTCCTCCAACGTGTAATCTTTGGCCCAGCGGAGACCAGCTTCAATTTCTTGTTTGGAAAAGTGTGCTTCCAGCAGTTCCGATAAGGAAAGCATATGGTCTTTAGTTTGCTGCCGGCAAGTGGGATCGGCGAGAGCGGATGTCAAAATACTAACGGCGTTGCTATCTTCACCCTTTTCCTTCATTAACCGAGCCAAAACTGTCAGAGCATCCACCAAAAGGGGTTTGCATTGGGTGGGAACTACCATCTTAATGGACTGGCGAATATATTTTTCCGAAGCCTCAAAATCTTTTTCTTCGCAGGCAATCTCCCCTAAATGAATGAAAGTTGCCACTTGCCCCAAAACATCTCCCATTTCCGTAAATAGCTCCAGGGCCTTTAAAAAACCATCCCTAGCCGGCGCCCACTGTTTTCTAAAAAGTTTTACGGCCCCCAAATGATATTCATTCCAGGCTTTGCCCTCTGGACTGTCTCCAACTTTCCGGGCTATGGCAAAAGCGCTAAGGTAAGAACTTTCCGCCTCTTTGTCTTTTCCTTCCGCCAAGAAAAGATTTCCCATCAGGTCGTTCACCCAGGCCAGGCCTGGCAAATACCCGGTTTTTTCAAATTGTTTCCGGGCTTCCTCTAAAAGTGTTTTGGCTTTCGCGTATTCACCTTTGGCCCAAAACACATTGCCCAAAAAAGCCTTGCTTCGAGCCACTCCCAAGTGGTCATTTAACCGAAGATAAAGATTTTGGCTTTCCGTATAAGTTGTTACAGCCTTGTTATATTCCCCCAACAGCTCCAGCACCCTTCCCAGCTTCAAAAGGCAGATAGCCATTCCTATGTTATTCGAACCCTCGCGAAAACCTTTCAACGCGTTCGCGAAATAGTCTCCGGCGGACCATAACTTCGCTTGAACAAAGCGGGCCTCACCCTCTTCATAAAACCGCGCTAATTCTTCGCTGGCATTTATCGATTTCAAGTTCAATTCGGACAAAAAGTTCTCCCCGAGAGATTAAATTCGCGCAAACAACCTAATAATTAAAACTTTTCCGCTGACAAACTTACTCTTCTTATTGAACCACTACTTCGCTTCAGCCGAAATGAGGTTTTACCAAGTTAAGAAATGTATCCACTTTGAACACATTTCAATTCAAGATATCGGTCTTGGCCAATAACCAAGGGGTAATTCCAATTCGTCTCTCAAAAAAGCAGCCCTATTTCGGGACATTTTTCTTGGTCTTCGACTTGAACGAAATGGCTTTTATCCAGGAAGCTGCCATTTCCTCCATCGTAAAATCCTTAGCCCAGCTAAAACCACTTTCGATATCCTGTTTGGAAAAATTGGCTCCCAAAGATTCCGATAAGGAAACCATTCGGTCTTTCGTTTGCTGACGGCAGGTGGGATGGGAAAGGGCGAACATCAAAACCCCGATAGCCTTGCGGTCTTCCCCCCTGGCTTTAAACAAACGAGCGAGAACAGTCAAGGCATCGGCTATAAGCGGCTTGCATTGGGTAGGGATCACCATTTTTACGGACTTAACGATATATTTTTCACCAGCCTTAAAATCTTTTTGCTCGCAGGCAATCTCACCCAAGTGAATCATGGTCGCCACTTGCCCTAAAACATCATTTCGATCGGTAAACAGTTTTAAGGTTTTCAAAAACCCTTCCCTCGCGGAGTCATAATGGCGTCGAAAAAGTTTGACGGCCGACAAGTGATATTCATTCCAGGGCAGTTCATCGGGTTTTACTCCAACTTCCAAAAACATGGCAAATGCCGCGTGATAGCAACTTTCCGCCTCCAAATCCTTTCCCTCCGCCAAGAGCAAATTCCCCATCAAGTCATTAACCCACGCTTGTTCGCGAAGATCCCGTATCGCATTGAAGTAAAAATGAGCGTCCTCCAAAAGTTTCCTGGCACTAGCGTAATCCCCAATGGCCCAGGCCACATTGCCTAAAAAAGCTTGGCTTCGCGCGACGCCTGATTTGTCATTCAACTCCGTATATAAAGCGCGGCTTTCCTTGTAGGCTTCCAGGGCTTCGTCATATTTCCCCAGCAATTCCAATACCCTGCCCAGCTCCAAAAGGCAGACAGCGATTCCAGCGTTGTCTGAAACTTTTCGGAAGGCTTTCAAAGCCTTGTCAAAATAGACCTCCGCAGACACCAACTTGGCTTGAACCAAGCGGGCTTCTCCCCCCTGGTAAAAACTTACAAAGTCCGCACCGGCTTTTATGGATTGAGGGTTTAATTCGGACAAAAGAGTCTCCCGTATATTAAGGACAAAATTAGCGTAGTTGGTCTTTACCCAATTTTGTCTACAAATTTACTCTTCGATTCAATGAATTACTACAGAGTTTGTTCAAAAGAGAGATCAAAAGTGATTTTTGAAGTGACAAATTTTCGACAGCCGAACTAAAAATATCGTTCTTTCAGCAGCGCGTGCCCGACGGCGAAGTAGCACCCAGCGTCAATTATGGAAAAGACCCCAAAGCCCACCATGGTCCACGTTGTCAGATGCAGATTCAGCATTTTGGCTTTTTCGTGAAGGATGTCGTGATCATCCTCGGTACCCTGCCGGGCAAATAGGTAAATCACCAATATCAAGAGCATCGGCAAAGCGTAGCCGAAGTTATAAAACAAAATAAGCCCGCTTACCGCGGGAAGGTCAAGATGGAGGGCCGAATACCTGCCCAAAACAATCAGATAGGGGATGGAACAGGGAAATGAGGATATGGATATCAAAACGCCAATGCCAAAGGCAAACCAGCCGTTCATGGATTTTAGTTTTAAAAGAATCTTATTTTCCGCTCCGGACCAACCCTGCTTTTTCTTCCTGTAAAAATACCAAATGCCCAGCCCCACCATCCCAACGCCCATTAGAAATTCCGCCTGATAGTATTGCGCATTGGGAACTGAATCTTGGGAAGGAAAAAACTGGTTCAGTAAAGCGCGCAACTGGTCGAGAGCCAAATATCCGGCCAAACCGCAAAGAAAATAGGCTCCGCTCAACCCCACTAGATAACTTATCGCGTTTCTCAGCGGCTTTGCCGTCGTCAACAGCAGTATAAAAACGATAATTTGAAGGGTTGTCGACAGACTGTCGAACAAGGAAATGCCAAAAGAATAAAGAATTGTGTTCATTTATTTTTAAAACAAAGCAATCGCCAATAACCAAAAGGCTGGATAGGAATGTCTTGCGCTTCCTTCATGCCAGTCTTATCCAGAAATTCATCCAGATAAAAAAGCGGTTCAAACCCTAATTGGTGGGCAAAAGGGCTCAACCCTTTCTCAATAAGACTCATAAAAGAACCTTTTTGGCTGAAGTGATTCAAAATGTAAATGTGGCCGCCGTGACGGGTCACTCTTTTCATTTCCTTTATCATCGCCACGGGATCGGGCATAACCGATGCCACAAACATGGCAATGCTTTTATCAAAAGAATGGTCAGGGAAATCCAGCTTTTGGGCATCCATTAAATGCAGTTGAACATTGTTCAATCCCAAATTGTCTACCCTTTGATGGGCTTGTTCCAGCATTTCAGGCGTAAGGTCGATACCCGTAATCTCTACATCCTCCGGATAATGAGACAGTGACATACCCGTTCCAATGCCGATTTCCAATACCCGGTGTCCGTCTTTGAGTTCCATTTGTTTAACAGCCACGGAACGACCAGGGTTTAACCCAAAAATGTAAAATTTGGAGTAGAACTGATAGCTTTTTAAAACCGAAGAATGATCCATCTTTGCCCCATCTCGAATTTAACAACCGATACATACATATTAAAGCCAATTGAGAGCTAAAAGGAAACCAAACTCAAGATTCGTTTCTTTTCATTTGTGTTTTTGTGGTTTTAAAATCTCAGGTCGGGCTTTTAATACGGTCCCGCAATTGGCGGATTTTATCCCGTAATTCCGCGGCTTTTTCAAACTCAAAATTTTTGGCGTAGGCCATCATTTCTTTTTCCAAGGTCTCGATTTTGCGGGGCACAGCCTGGGGCGGTAAATATTCGTCTCCGCCATCCTCCGCCGCCATCGGCACGGTGTAATAATCCGCCTCATAAACCGTACCCAACAATTCGCGAATCTGCTTTTTAATCGTAGCCGGGGTGATTCCATGCTTCTTGTTATAGTCGCCCTGCACTTTTCGGCGGCGTTTGGTTTCGTCCAAAGTTTTTTGCATCGAATCCGTAATCTTATCCGCGTAAAAAATAACCCTTCCATCCACATTCCGGGCCGCGCGGCCTGAGGTTTGCATGAGCGAGGTTGCCGAGCGTAAAAAGCCTTCTTTATCGGCGTCCAGAACCGCCACCAGGCTCACTTCCGGCAAGTCCAATCCTTCCCGAAGAAGGTTCACCCCAATCAAAACATCAAAAACGCCCAACCGCAAATCCCGAATGATCTTGATGCGGTCTAACGTTTCCACATCCGAATGCAAATAAGCGACTTTCACATTCAATTGCTTCAAATAACCGGTCAAATCCTCAGCCATTTTTTTGGTCAGGGTCGTTACCAAAACCCGCTGTTCTTTTTCAACCACTTTCCGCACTTCACCCAACAGATCATCCACCTGGGTTTTAGCGGGCCGAATTTCAATTTCAGGATCCATCAGGCCCGTGGGCCGAATAATTTGTTCCACCACTTCACCCTTGGAATTAGCCAACTCCTCTTTGGATGGTGTCGCGGAAACATAAATCAACTGTCCTATTTTTTTATTAAACTCCTCAAATTTGAGAGGCCGGTTGTCATAAGCGCAGGGCAGGCGAAAACCATATTCCACCAGGTTCGTCTTGCGGGCAAAATCGCCATTGTACATCGCCTTCAACTGGGGCAAGGTGACGTGGGACTCATCAATGAAGGTCATATAGTCTTTGGGGAAATAATCCATCAGCGTAAAAGGCGGCTCGCCCGGCTTGCGGCCGTCAAAGTGACGGCTGTAATTTTCAATCCCCTGGCAATAGCCCATTTCCTGAATCATTTCCAGGTCATACATAGTGCGCTGTTCCAACCGCTGCGCCTCTACTAATTTGTTTTCTTTTTTAAATACTTGAAGCCGTTCCCGAAGCTCATCCTGAATATCGGACATCGCCCCCTTCAAGATATTTTGAGGAGTCACGTAATGTTTCGCGGGATAGACAGCCAAGACCGACCGTTGATTGAGAGCCCGGCCAGTGACCGGATCAATTTCAGAAATCTTTTCCAGTTCATCGCCAAAAAATTCCAGGCGGTAGGGATTTTCTTCATAAGCCGGATAAACCTCAATCACATCGCCCTTCACCCTAAACTTGCCCCGGGTAAAGTCGATGTCATTGCGCTGGTACTGAATGGCTACCAGGTCTTTGAGAAAAGCGTTTCGGTCAACCGTCTGCCCTTCCCGAACCACCAAATGCATCTTTTTATAGTTTTCCGGCGAACCCAAGCCATAAATACAGGAAACCGAAGCGACGATAATCACATCCCGTCTTTCCTGTAATAAAGCGGTTGCTTCCAACCGAAGACGGTCCAACTCCATGTTGATCGAGGCGTCTTTCTCAATAAAGGTATCGGTATGGGGCAAATAGGCTTCGGGTTGGTAAAAGTCGTAATAGCTGACGAAATAAGCCACCGCGTTTTTGGGGAAAAACTCTTTAAACTCGCTGTAAAGCTGAGCTGCCAGAGTTTTGTTGTGGGAAAGGATCAGCGCCGGTCTTTGCAGTTTTTGAATCACATGGGCCATCGTGAAGGTTTTACCCGAGCCGGTTACCCCCAAAAGGGTTTGCCGAGGAATCCCGTTTTGCATGCCTCTGGCCAGCTTGGCGATAGCCTGCGGCTGGTCGCCGGTGGGTGTGTAGTCGGAAACAATTTCGAATTTCATGGGTTCATTGTGGGGTGAATGGGTGAACAATTCAAGTCACGGACTTGGTCAATCTTCAGACCTAAACTAACTTTGCTACTTGTTGTGCAGGTATTCGAGTTTTCTTTAAACATATTCAACTTTATAGATTGCTTCGCTTTTCACCTCGACTCCTTTCCCATCGTAAATATTGTTACAGTAAAGATTGAAATCCAATTTATGAAAACACGAATATAAATAATAGAGAACCGTACCTAAATTCAAAGGAGTTAAACCATTATCAATAAATTTAACAATACAGGGTTTTGTAGACTGAAACACTAATTCTTGAAGGTTTTCATTATATTTTTCATCAAAACAGATACAAATATCCTCAACAATTTCCGGCACTCTCAAATAATCGTGATTACCCATTTCTCGAGTTTTCGAAATTAAATCTTTTACCAAGAAAGCCCATGGGCCGCCGTGAATACTGTCATTTAGCTTTAATCTATAAAGCATCGCAAAGTGATTGCTGTAGTTTTTTTCCAAATCTTCTTTGAATTTAATCCATTCGCTTTCAGATATTTTTGTTTTTGCGATAGAAAAAATATTTTTCCAAATTTTCTCAATGATATTTTGAAGTGGCAAAACTCCATCCTTNNCCTTGAAAGGATGGTCGGCCGGAAAAACGCGTGTAGCGTGAAACCAGAAAGTTTTTGAATTGCTAGAATTTTTAAAATCCTTATTAAAGAGATTTAAAAATAAATGGCTGGGATCACCACAAAAATCAGGATGCTTTTCATAATAATGATCCAAATTAAACCCATTTAGGATTGCAATTATGTCTTTTTCGGGCATTTCAAAGATGCCCTCAAGCGATTTATAAATTGAATCGAAAGACTCGCAATCTAAAACTTTTGTTTTCATATAAAATTTCTAACTTTGTGTGAAATCACATTAGTCTTACCATCCAGTCCTAAAACCTTTACAATTTTAACCCTACTCTAAATTTCAAAGCTCGCTAATTTCTAAACAACCTCAAAACCGTTACTAACGTGCTGTTTTTCGTCCCGTTTTTGACCGCAGGTTTAATAAAACCAAACAAAATTTATCGGCAAATAGAATTTTCTTGAACCGGTTTTTGGATACCCGGTAATATTTCACATATTTATCCATCCCCTATAAAAGCGTCGGGGATTTCGTCCCCTCCAGGGACTCAAGGAGCCAAATATGCCGAAAGACCCTATCTTCCTCAAAATACCAATCAAGCGGATCAGGCCCAATCCCAACCAGCCCCGGCGGTTCATTACCCCCAGCGCGATAGAGCAAATGGAGGCTTCCCTTCGGGAGATAGGCCAGCAAACCCCCGCCAAGGTTCGGGCTCTGACCGAGGCCGAAAGAGCCCAAGACCCCGACCACGACTATGAGCTGATCGGCGGGCATATCCGCCATACGGGGGCCCTGAAAGCAGGGTTAGCCACTCTGGACTGCCTGGTCTTGGACCTTTCCCCCGAACAGGCCGAACTGGCCGGGTTAGTGGACAACCAGACTACCGACATGCACTGGCTGGACTGGGTAATCGCCATCGAAAAACTAAATCAGGGCCCGGCCAAGTTAAAACAGCAGCAAATTGCCGACCGGTTGGGGGTAACCCAGGCACGGGTAAATTACGGTTTGAAGGTCGCCAAGGCCTTAACCCCGGCCTCCCGGGATCAAATTTATAAGCAGCTTATAAAATTGGGCCCCGAAAAGGTCCCTGCCGAGCGGGCGGTACTGGCCTTAGCCGGTTTGGACAACCCCCAAGCAGTCGAAAGGGCCCTGCCGGTATTCCTCGACCGCCGGATGACCGCACCCCAGGCCCACAGGCTGGTAAAGCACCTCAAAGAGGGTAAACCCTTGGAGGCATATCATGCCAACGGCAATAATAATGGGCCGTTGGCACAACCAAACCATGCACCTCGGCTTGTGGCCTCGGCGCAGGTGTCACCAGCCCTCCCCCACCCGGCTCATACCCCCTCGGCCCCGGCGCCGACGTCGGGGGACGCCTTTAATTTCCGTGAATATTGGGAGAAAGTAAAAGCAGATTTAACCGCAGAGGGAGAACCAAAAACTTTATTGGGAGGCATACTGCTGGCTATCATAGGGTTTGCCATTTTGGGCTGCATAATCGGTTTAGTCTTAAAAATAGTCCTTTGGGTTCTTTCTACGTTCTTTTCCATTCATTTGCCTGACCCACCACCTATACACTAACCGGCCCCCGGCCAGCCTTCTTTGCCGATTAAGGGTACAAACCTCACGGGGTAAAGGGTCTTTTCCTGATAACCGTCTTTGGACCGTTTGACTACCCGCATCAGGTTTTGCTCTTCCCGTTTACCCACGGGAATCACCAAGACTCCCCCGACCTTTAGCTGGGCCAGCAGAGAGGACGGCACGCGGGGGCTGCCCGCCGTTACCAGAATAGCGTCGAAGGGAGATTCGTCTTCCCATCCCAAAGTGCCGTCCCCGAGTTTCACCTGGATGTTAGCCAAACCCATTTCTTTAAACTTCGTTTCCGCCTGGGCCAACAAAGCGGAATCCCGCTCCACCCCATAAACCTGGGCGACCAATGGGGAAAGGACCGCCACCGAATAGCCGCTACCCACCCCCACTTCCAAAACCCGGAAGGCCGGTTGGGGTTCAATGAGTTCGATCATGGAAGCGACGATATAGGGTTGGCTAATGGTTTGACCAGATTCAATCGGAAGCGGCCCATCTTCATAAGCTTTGTTCTGGAATTGGGGAGGAACAAAAAGGTGCCGGGGAACATCCCGCATCGCCTGAAGCACCCGGGGATCACGAATACCCCGTTTTTCCAGTTGTTCCTTCACCATCGCGTGACGTTCGTCTGAACGGCTGGTATCCAAAAGACTTTTTCCTATTCAATCATCAGAAGGGTTGAAACCTTGTTCATGACTTCTTTGAGTACGGTCGCGGGAGCCTTTCCCTTATAAGTCGCTTTTCGTTCTCTCCAATCCAGATTTTTCAGATGATCGGAAAGAACGACGCCCTGCACCGAACCAGAAGTCAGCGCCACCTCAAATGGGTATCCTTTTGACTGGGAAGTAATGGGGCACATGACCGCCAATCCCGTCTTTCGGTTGTATTCCCTGGGCGACAAAACCAAAGCGGGGCGGTGTCCCGCCTGTTCCCTGCCTGCTTGCGGCGTGAAATTCAGCCAAATGACATCTCCACGATCAGGGGTATAGTCCATGAATTACCAGACCTCTTTCCCCACCGGACGGCCGGTTTCGATCTCTCCGTGAAGATTTTCAGGTTTCACTTTCGACAACAATTCCTTAAGCGACGGTTTAGACAACGTCGGCGTAATTAAAAGATGCCCTTTGCTTTCCGTTATTTCGATGGGCGCTCCCACCCTTACCTTCATATGCTCGGCCATCGTTTTAGGGATTCGCAGAGCAAGACTGTTCCCCCATTTTTGAAGCACTGTTTTCATTTGGAACTCCTTTATTTGAATGTATATACAATGAGTATACATTTCCCAAAGCAAAATGTCAAAGGTCGCTTCCTTAAAGCACCCACGGATCGTGGATCCCCCGTTTTTCCAGTTGTTCCCTCACCATCGCGTGGCGTTCGTCTAGACGACTGTTATCCAAAAAGCACCTACCTAAAAAACATAGAAGAGAAAGTTATAAGACAATCTCTTATAAAAATTTTTCCTTTTCCCAATCTGGATCCCCGTCGTAGACAATACCTTCTACAATACACATCGTTTAAATGTTTCCTAAAACGAGAACCCCTTACCTTTTGAACGAAGAGAGGGTTTAAAACTTGCTTAAATACTTTCTTTTTCGAAGCGTTTTTTAAAAATGTTTAGCTTGCCGAATTTCAATAACAAATTCCCCAATACCGCAACAAACAAAGAAATAAACGGACCCGTAAACACCAAAAGCCAGGGCGAAGTGGGAACCCAAAATGACATTCCCCGGTTCGGAACGGAAATCCGGTCATAATATTTTGACGCGTTCACCAAAACACCATTGGTATTAAAACTGTAGAACATAGTGCCTCTCGATGTATAAACATCGATTTCATCTTGGCCGGAAGGAACTATTACAAAACTCCCGCCGCCCGCATCCACATACCAGCTTCTCATAAATTTCCAGTTCGGGTCATAAACTTGAATCCGGCTGCAAGGTAATGGAACAACATACAACCCGTTTCCGGTCTCGATCACTTTGTCTGAATATCCGACAGGCCACTCAAAGGATGGCGGCAACCAGTTCACTCCCCCTGCCGCTGATAACCAAGTCAAAAGAAAACCGCCCATGCCAATGACCATTAGAGTTTTGGCGACATATTTAACGAATTGAGGAGCAAAACCCTTATTGGCTTCCAAGGAAATAGACTTCTCAGCTTTTAACGCCAAAAGGCATTTTCGTTTGTTGCAATAATAATTTCCGGGACCTTTAGTAAGACATCGAAAGCAAAACCATTTTCGGCAATGGTAGCAAACCCTTTCGGCTTCACGATCCCGATGACGGTGGCACAAATGCTCTAGTTTTGTCGTTTTTTTGTTTTCTCCTAGAGAACAATGAGAACAAACCCTTCCCGAATTATATTTATAGTTGTAGTTGAAATTTAAGGCTTGATCCCAAAACTGTTCGCCGCATCGCGGGCACCTTAACTGGCTATAACGCCAGCCGCAGAAAGCAATTGCAGCCATACAAAACGTCAAAAAAATGAACCCCATGTCATCACTGATGATTCCATGCGTTAAAATTTGAACTATGAAATAACCCGGCAGTAATAAAATAAAAAACAAAACCGAACATAACCAAAATGTTCTTAACCGAAAAAAAATTGAATAATCAGAGTTTTTCATTTTGAATTGCCGCCCCGTCATGAACATTTTTCAGATCATATTTAATAAAAAAAGGGCGATGAAAATTATTTCTCATCGCCCTTTCTGCTTCCCTAAAATTCTATTATCCAGTACTATTTCCCGCCGCTCAAAAGCGTCACTTTGAGCATCTTGTCGCCCTGGCGGAGTTTCATGGCATTGTCCATGCCCTTCACCACTTTGCCAAAGATGCAATAGTTGCCGTCCAATTGCGGCAGATCATCCAGGCAAATATAAAACTGGCTGGTGGCCGAATTGGGATCGTTGGTGCGGGCCATACCTAAAGCGCCTTTCACATGCTTGTGGGCTGTGATTTCCAAAGGAATGGACTTGTCCGAACCGCCGTTACCGGTGCCCGTCGGGTCGCCGCCCTGGATCACAAAACCAGGAACATAACGGTGAAAAGTCAGGCCGTCGTAAAAACCCTTGGATACCAGATCAACGAAATTCTGGGTGGTGGTGGGCACATCGGAAAAAAGCTCTACCACAATGGTTCCCTGGGTGGTTTTAATCTTCACCTTGGGATTTTCAGCCCAGCTCGAAGCCGCTGTCAAAGTGCCCATCAACAACGTCAAAATCAAAACTGTCGCAATTTTCTTCATCGTCCTATCTCCTCAAATTTTGGAATTTAACTCTCGCCCCTTGCGGGAGAGGGTAGGGTGAGGGGTAATTACAAAAAGTCAGGCCACCCTCACCCCGGCCCTCTCCCCTCAAGGGAGAGGGGGGTAAAACATTGAATTAAATTTTATTCAATCACCGAAACTTTGATCATCTTGTCGCCTTTACGTAAAGCCAAAGCCTTATCAAGTCCTTCTAAAACCTTGCCGAAAACCGCGTAGCTTCCGTCCAAAAAGGGAGTATCGGCGAGGCAAACATAAAACTGGCTGGAGGCGGAGTTGGGATCCTGTGAACGGGCCATACCCAAAGCGCCCTTAACGTGTTTGTATTTGGTAATCTCCAATGGAATATTTTTATCCGAACCACCCATACCGGTGCCCTGCGGATCGCCGCCCTGAATAACAAACCCCGGCTCGTAACGGTGAAAGGTTAAGCCGTCATAAAAACCGCTTTTCGTCAGTTCTATAAAGTTTTTATGGGTGGCGGGAACATCCTTATAAATTTCAGCGATAAAAACTCCCTGGGTGGTTTCAAACTTAACCCGGGGATGCGACGAAGGGGCGGCTTTAGCGGCGGAAGTTTTTTTAACGATCTTTTTGGCTTTAGGTTTGTTCTGAACTTTGCCTTTTTTCTTTTTGACGTCCATGGTTTCTTCTCCCGAATGGTTTAAACAGCGGTTCACTCAACCGTCGTTATCATAATGACGAGCTTCGCCATCGTCATCCGTCATTTTGCCTTTTTATACATTTACCCCAAAGGCTTTTCACCACAGAGTTCACAAAGTGCACAGGGTAAAACCTCATTATTTTGATTTTTAAATCTTTAAAGCCTTACTCTGTGCCCTCTGTGACTCTGTGGTGAAAGCCTTAAGTTTTCAGGGTTTTCCGCCCGTTCATTTCTTGACTTCGACCCCTCCCTACCCTAGAATTTCCTCTCTTTTGTCAGGCTTTTGAGCCGACCCCATCGTCTAGAGGCCTAGGACACCTGGTTTTCATCCAGGCAACACGAGTTCGAATCTCGTTGGGGTCACCAATTTTCTAACAACACCCTTCACCAATTTCCCTAAAGCGAGGGACCTATGATTAAAGTCGGAATTTACGGAGCCACCGGTTACATGGGCGGCGAAGCCCTTCGCGTTTTGATGAACCATCCCGAAGTTGAAATTGCCTGGGCTACCAGCCGCAGCGATGCCCAAGTCGCGGATTATCACCCCAACCTTTACGGCGAAAACATTCATTTTATCCGCCCGGACCAAACCACTCCAGTGGACGTGGTTTTTATGGCCCTGCCGACCGGAACCCCTCAAGAGCTCGCTCCCAAGTTTCTAAAAGAAGGCGCTAAAGTAATTGATTTAGGCGCGGACTTTCGTTTGAGCGACCGAAAAACCTGGGAAAAGGTTTACAACAAGAAACACAAAAGCTGGAATTTGGCGAAAGAAGCCGTTTATGGCATTCCTGAGCTTCACCGGGAAGATATTAAGAACGCCAGAGTCATCGCCAACCCCGGCTGTTTTGCTTCTGCCGCCATTTTGGGTTTAGCGCCATTGGTGAAAGCCAACTTGATTGACACGACTAAAATCGTGGTCGATGGTCTTTCGGGAACCGCCGGTGTGGGAGCCGAATTGTCCCGTCCTGCCCATCATGCCGAAATT
The DNA here is from genome assembly GCA_003136635.1 of candidate division FCPU426 bacterium. Lineage (GTDB taxonomy): Bacteria > Oederibacteriota > Muellerivitia > Muellerivitales > Muellerivitaceae > Bog-1183. Next base: position 28,897 of record PLFD01000061.1, read on the forward strand.
GGCAACAACTTGATTCCCTACAACGTGGTCGGTCATCGCCACACCTTTGAGGCTGAACAAGAACTCGGTCTTTTAAGTAAAAAGAAAGTCAAAATCAGCTTCACGCCGGTTTATGTCCCCATCGTCCGGGGCATTTTGGATATTTGTCATGCCTTCTCAACCAAAAAAGTAACCCGCGCGAAATTACTGGCACTCTATAAAGAATTCTATAAAGACGAGTATTTCGTAAAGGTTTATGACTTGCCTAAAGAAGAAAAAGCCTCCTGGCAGTACAAACCTTATCCCTGGGTGAATAGCGTGTCCGGCACTAACTTTTCTTATATCGGCTTGGATGTGGATGAAGCCCGCGGCCGCATTGTGGTTTTCAGCGTTTTGGATAGCATCGGTAAGGGCGGCGCTCATGTGGGGGTTCAAAACATGAACCTGATGTTCGGCTTGGACGAAACGACCGGATTGACCGCGCGTGGCCTGCACCCAATCTAAGAAAAGTTAGGAATTAGAAGTTTTGAGTTCGGAGTGAATGTTTATTTTTGAATCTTCGATTCAAAAATTTCAATAACTTCTAACTTTAAACTACAAACTCATCACTTTTCTTTTAAACCTCTCCCCAATCAATCCTTGGCACGTCCGCGTAAAGAATTCCTTCTTTTTCAATAACAGGCACACGGTAAAGAGCCGCGCCGCCGCAAGGGCCGCCTTCGCATATTCCGGTAACCGGCTCATAAATAGCGCCGTGATTTTTGCAGACCAGCCACGCCTTATCTTCTGAAAAGAAATCATTGTCATCAAAATCCAACCCCACAGACCAATGGCGGCACAAATTCAGGTAAGAGTAGTATTTACCGTTTTTCTTAATCACAAAAGCTTCCGTTTTACGGTCTTTACGGGCAATCTCAAACTTAACCGATTGGCCTTCCCGAATATCCTGAGTTGCCGCGATTTTTAAAAGCTTTTCCGTTTTTTTAGAGGTCATGATTTTGATCTTTCGGCTCAGTCGTTTCAATTATCGTCAGGTTTTCCATAACCCTTGGCGCTCTTTTTTTGAAAACCAAAGCGCCAATGATAAAAAAAGCGCTCAATAATAAACAAAATCGCGGGATCCAATTACCCCACCGAGCATAAAGCGTGGGGCCGTCCGAATCCAACCAGACATCTCCGGGTAACACCTGATCTTCGTATAAATGGGTTGAACATAAAACCCTTCCCAATGGATCAGAGATGAGGGAAATACCCGTATTCGCCGATCTGAGCAGGGGTTTGCGTTCGGACGCGGCGCTCACCACCGCCATCATGGCGTGTTGATAGGGCGAAGCGGTCCAGCCAAACCAGGCGTCATTGCTGATATTGACCAGGGCGTCCGCCCCATTGAGGACAGCTTCCCGGGCATCATTAGGAAAAACGACCTCATAGCAGATCATCGGAGAATAACTGAAGGCTGATGTCTGAAATTTTTTATAACTATCCCCTATATCAAAATCGCCCAAATCGCCGATAACCGGCCCCAAAAAAGTCAGATACTTTTGAAAAGGAACAAATTCCCCAAAGGGCACCAGGTGCCGCTTGTGATACATGCCCGCTGGCGTTCCATCCGGTAAAAAATGGGCAGCGGCGTTGAAATAGTGAGCCTCTCCATTTTTATCGCGGGTGGAATCCAAACAACCAATGAGATGATAAGTTTGGGATTGGGCCACGATATCGTGAACTCGATTTAACAACCTCGGTATTAACAATAAATAATCCGGGGCGGCTGTCTCGGGCCAAACAATCAGGTCCGGATGGGTTAATTGGGCTTCCTGCACCAGTTTTTCCAATTTATCATAAGTCGCTGTTTCGTTGGCTTTGCTCCATTTGATGGTTTGATCAATGCTGGGCTGAAGCAACGCGACGGTTCCGGCTTTTCTTAAAGAAGTATTTTGAACCTGAAAGAATCCCCACACCAATGCCAAAAGGAGTGTCGTTAAAGACAAAACCAAATAAACCCATCGGGGCCAGCCGGAAATTTTTCTTTCTTCGATATTCACAGCCAAGTCTTTCGATTCAAGCACTTTGGACAAAAGAACATTTATCCAAACAATTAAAAAAGTCAGGCCATAGACCCCGCCGATGGTCGTTAAGGTAAGAAAACAGGGATAGGGCGCCTGGCTATACCCGATCTCTCCCCAATTAAATCCGCCCCAGGGACGAGAGCCTCTAACGTATTCCAGCCCGACCCACAAAAAAGGCGCGGTCCAAACTTCAGATATTTTCAAACGCCGGGTAACCAAAGAATTTAGCGCGCCAAAAAGAGCGAAGTAAAGACTGAGGTAAAAAACCAGCGCCGCCCAGCCTAACCAACTCAAGTTTTGGGCCGCTTGAAGAATAGCGATCCAATAAAGAATTCCGCCAAATTGGACGAACGCGAAGGTGAATCCCAAAAAAGCGGCCAATCTGGGTTTAGCTCCCCGCAAGGCCAAAAAAAGCGGAACCAGCGCGAACCATGCGAAAAAAGCGGTCGGCGGAGTGAGTGTTTTTTCTAAAAAACTGGGAAAAGAAAGGAAAACCAGACAGGCGCTCAAGGCGCAATAGAAAAACCGGCGTGTTAAGGAAAGGCGAGGAATCATGAAGGCATTATACCGGCTGCCAAGGCCACGGGCTATGCCCGTGTGCCTAGCCGTGTACACAGGTTCCCATTCAATCAATGGGAAACCTGTGTGGCAGCTCGGTCCATGCCGACCTTCGATAAAAGTTTTAAAGATGTCGGTATAGTCCCGATCTCAAACTTCGTTTCATACGAAATCGGGACAAGTACGCTTAGGTAATCCGTTCCTTTACTAGATTTGATCCAACCTTATTGAAAGAAAATTACGGAGAGCTGTCCCTTGACGAAAAGGGGCTGGAGACGGACGCAAAAAAGGGGTGTGGAAATTCCACACCCCTTTCAAAGCATTCTAGAAATTATTTGGACGAAGGAACAAGAGGCTGCGCGGCCGCCGGAACACTTTGAGGAGCCGGATTAGCGGAAACAGAACCGGGAGCCGCTGGCGCGGTCATTGGAGGAGCTTGAGCCGCTTGCTGTTGCTTCTCGATAATATCCGTCACCGAAGTGGGTTTTTCATACTTGGGCAAAATGGACAACACTATGCAGAGCAGCATAAAGAATGCCGCCATCGCGATGGTTGTTTTGGTCCAAAAGGTTTTACCGCTGGTTCCTAAAAGACTTTGTCCTGTACCCGCGAATAAACCACCGCTGGTTTTAGGTTGCTGCACCAAAACCACGCCGATCAACAATAAAGCCGTAAACACAAACAAAATTGTGAAAACAATAGTCATGTCGTCCCTCAATTTTCTTAAATCAGTTCAAAAACGGCCCTAATCTTACAACAACCACTTCAAAAGAAAAGCCTTATCTTCTATGTACTATTAAAATTTAACTAAAGCCTCAAAAGAATCCACTTTTAAACTGGCTCCGCCTACTAAAGCCCCGTCAATATCCGGCTGTGCCATCAACTGTTTAATATTTTCAGGCTTCACGCTGCCGCCGTACTGAATACGTAGAGCTTCAGCCGCTTCCTTATTATATTTTTTCGCGATCAAAGCGCGGATAAACGCGTGAACTTCGTTGGCCTGTTCCGGCGTGGCGTTCTTACCCGTACCAATAGCCCAAACCGGTTCGTAGGCAATCACAATATTAATCAAATCACTCAACCCAATTCCTTCAAAACAGCCGTTTACTTGGGCCGAAATAACTTTTTCCATTTTTCCTGATTCACGTTCTTGCAAAGTTTCGCCGACACAGACAATGGCTTTTAATCCGTTGCGTAAAACATTTTTCAACTTGCGGTTTACACGAGCATCGGTTTCATTGTCATACTGACGTTTTTCCGAATGGCCCAAGATCACAAACTTTACACCCAATTCCTGGAGAGAAACTGGGCTGATTTGGCTCGTAAAAGCGCCCTCGTTTTCCCAATGAGCGTCCTGAGTGGCCACCTGGATATTCGAAAAGCTGAGCGCGTCAATAACCGAAGCCGTGGCGATAAAAGTCGGAGCGATCACAATCTCTCGGTCTTGAATACCTTTAAATTTTTCGTTCAACTGCTTGGCGAATTTCACGGATTCTTTAACCGACTTATACATCTTCCAATTTCCAGCAATAATAGGCTTTCTCATTTTTCCTCCAGATGAATTACTTTTTATCCGTCAAAGCGACAATACCAGGCAATTCCTTGCCTTCCATGAATTCGAGGGATGCTCCCCCGCCGGTGGATATATGGGACATCTTGGATGCCAATCCGGCTTGATTGACCGCCGAAACTGAATCCCCGCCTCCCACAATGGTAATCGCCCCATTATCCGAAGCATCCGCCAAAAGTTTGGCGATGGCGTTAGTACCCTTCGCGAAAGGTTCCATTTCGAACACGCCCACGGGTCCATTCCAGAAAATAGTCTTGGCGGATTTAATAAAATGAGAATATTTTTCAACGGTCAAGGGACCGATATCCATACCTTGCCAATCCGGAAGTATTCCGCCGCGGGCTACGGTTTTAACATTGGCTTTTGGGCTGAAATCGTCCGCTATTACGTTGTCAATCGGCAACAAAAGAGGAACATCCGTATCGATGGATTGAGCCAAAAGCTCTTTGGCCAATTCCAGCTTATCGTTTTCAACCAATGATTTCCCGATTTCAAACTTGCGGGCTTTTAAAAAGGTGTAGGACATGCCGCCGCCGATGATGAGCACATCCACCACCGTCATCAGCTTTTTAATCACATCAATTTTGGTGGATATCTTCGAACCGCCAATAATCGCCACAAAGGGCCTAACCGGATTCGACAAAGCGCCGCCCAGATACTTGATTTCTTTAGTCAGTAAAAAACCCGCCGCTGACTGGGAAACGAATTTCGTGATGCCTTCGGTGGAAGCATGGGCGCGATGAGCCGTACCGAATGCGTCATTGACGTAGATATCAGCTAAAGCGGCTAATTTTTTGGCGAAATCAGGATTGTTTTTTTCTTCTTCAGGATAAAAACGAACATTTTCCAGCAAAGCGACATCGCCGTTTTTCATGTCAGCGAGGGCCTTTTCAACTTCAGGTCCGACTGAGTCTTTCAAAGCCAAAACAGGCTTCTTTAGCAGTTCAGCTAAGCGGTCCGCCACAGGTTTCATCCTCAGTTTTTCATCTACTCCCTTCGGACGGCCCAGGTGAGAACACAAAATAACCTTAGCCCCCTTGTCGGAGAGATATTGAATGGTTTTTAAGGATTCCCGAATGCGGGTATCGTCGGTAATTTTTTGGTTTTCATCCAAAGGCACGTTAAAGTCAACGCGAACAAACACCCTTTTGCCTGTCGGATTAATATCTTCCACTGTCAGTTTGTTATAAGACGCCATTATTGTTCCTTTCGCATCACACGCTTAGTTCGTTTATAAAAAAGAAGCGGTTGTTCGTTCCGTAGAAAAAACAACCGCTTCACAAGTGGGTTCAATCCCCTCAACGAGGACCTTAGTTTTTAGAGTGCATGAACTCAATCAAGTCCACAACCCGATTTGAATAACCCCATTCGTTGTCGTACCAGGAAAGTACCTTGACCATATTTCCTCCCACGACGTAAGTCGACAAGGCGTCCACGATGGACGAATGCGGATTTCCTTTAAAGTCGGCCGAAACCAGAGGTTCCTCAGTTACATCCAAATACTTGTCCAAAGCGGCGCTCTTGGCCGCTTCTTTCAAGGTATTGTTGATCTCTTCTTTGGTCACCGACTTGCTCAATTCAACCACCAAATCGACTACCGAAACAACCGGCGTCGGGACACGGATGGATAACCCATCCAGCTTGCCCTTCAGTTCCGGCAAGACCAACCCAATGGCCTTAGCGGCTCCTGTGGAGGTCGGGATCATGTTCAGGCTGGCCGCGCGGGCGCGACGTAAGTCTTTATGTGGAAAGTCCAGGGTTACCTGATCGTTCGTGAAGCTGTGAATGGTGGTCATTAAGCCCTTCACGATGCCAAACTTGTCATGCAAAACCTTGGCGAAAGGAGCCAAACAGTTGGTCGTACAAGAAGCGTTCGAAACCACATGATGGTTTTTCGGATCATACTTGTCTTCATTAACACCCAAAACGATGGTCAAATCTTCGCCGGTCGCCGGAGCTGAAATGATGACTTTCTTAACCGTGTCTTTCAAATGAGCGACAGCTTTGGCCTTATCCGTGAAATGGCCTGTGGATTCAACAACATATTCCACACCTACACTGCCCCAGGGAATCATGGCCGGATCGCGCTGGGCGAACACTTTGATTTCTTTGCCGTTCACAATGACTGCGTTTTCGCCAGCCTTGACGTCCGCGTGCAGGTTACCCAGCACCGAGTCATACTTGAGCAAATGGGCTAAAGTTTTCGCGTCCGTGAGGTCGTTAACCGCCACAATTTCGATGTTCTTGTTATTCATCGCGGCGCGGTAAACATTGCGTCCGATGCGTCCAAATCCGTTGATTCCGACCTTAATCGCCATAAATCCTCCAAGAGTGCTTAGTAAAGAGCGGTTAAGCTAACATAGGGTTTTTAAAGGGTCAAGTGCCAGAATGGGTTCTAAACTTCGGTTCTATCGCTTCCATAGAGCGGGGTTCTTCCCCAAACTACGGCACCTACCCATTGAGCTTCTGCCTTTTTTAGAACTTTAGCGCACTCTTCGAGTGTAGCTCCGGTGGTAAAAACATCATCGATCAATAAAGCTTTTAAGATGGGTTCTTTCGCGACAACTTGAAAAGCTCCCTTTTGATTTTGTAACCGTTTATCGCGAGCCAATAGCCGCTGCGCGACAGTTGACCGCACTTTCCGCAAAACCGGTTTAACGGGAATCCCTAAAGCCGTTGAGAACTCAGTTCCCAGCAGAAATGCTGGATTGTAACCCCGTTCCCGTTCTTTTTCGGGACTCATAGGAACCGGAATGATAGCTTCAAAACCACTTTCAAAGTTTTCGGGTAAATGTCTCAACATTTTTTGGGCAACCGCTGATTTCAAGTGTTCCATTCCATCAAACTTAAATGCGTGATGAGCCAACCGAAGCGGTCCTTCATAGGAACCCAGAGACCATGTTTGATCCAAATAATAGGGCCAGTCACCGCAATCCTCACAACGGGGTTGAACCACACCCTCAAAAGCTCTCGGCGGCAGTGAAACTCCGCAATGGCCGCACGAAGGGCTTTGATAAGGCTCGATTTGATTAAAACAAGATTGGCACAAAACGTTGGAAAGACCGTCGCGAAAGGAATTGCCACAATGGCCGCAGATTTTGGGAAAGAAAACATCTAAGAAAAAATCTCGAACTTTGGCCTGAAGTTTCATGCTCTTATTTAATAACCGCGATCTTGTCAATTTCCTGTAGACCGTTCATTTCAGTAGTAATCAGGTAAACACCCGATGCCACCAGATTGCCCGCGGCGTTACGGCCATCCCACTGGAGGGGATAGTTGCCGCCAATACCGTAAACACCCACTTCAAAATGTTGGTTTACCAATTGCTTGATGAAGGTTCCGCTCAAACTATAAACCTTAATTTGAACATTGCCCGGATTGGTAACCACGAACCGGATATCAACCACCTGTTCGTTTGGCGCTCCAAATGGGCGAAGACTGTTTCGATCTAACGCTGTGCTGGCGCTAATGGAGGGAGCGAAAATACTGTTATAGGGACTTTCATGAACCATATTAGGATCGTTTGTATTCACGTTCGGCGGCGCATCGTAAGCGTAGACGGTATAAGTGTAATTAGAACCGTTAATGATAGAAACATCATCGGTATAACTGGTTAAGGTATCACCCTGCGCGTCCAAGAGCTGGTAAGTACCGCCTCCATCGCTGGAACGGTAAACACGATAGCCGCCTAAGGGATACATGGTTGCTGCATTAAAATCGCCCGGCAACCCATTGGCAGCCTGCCAACTAATCGTATTGCCGCTTTGGGTTTGAGTCAGTGTCAGAGCCGCGTTGTCCACTACCGGCGGCTTGGCTGGCAAAGCGTTAACCGGCTGGCTTATCCCGGTCAACCCCTGAGACGCTACGACAATTTCATAGTTATATAACGTTTTATCCAGTAAACCCGCATCGGTGTAATCCAGTCCGGTAAGTCCCGAGGCGATGGTCTGATAAGCCGTAACGGGTGCCGTTCCCAGTTTTCTTTGAATGGAAAAAGTGTAAGTAGTAACTGCGCTCCCCTGAAAATTCCAACGCAATTGAACCAATTGATCCCCGGAAACCGCGACCACGCTAGTCGGTGCCTGAGGCGGCGTAGTCAAGGTAACCGAGTTTGAATAAGGTCCAAAGATAGTTGCTCCGGACGAGGTAAACCCAATCGGCGCGACTGAATAAACATAACCAATATTAAAATTAACACCAGTATCCGTGTAAGTGGTTGTAGTTAGATTGATTGAACTTAAAAAAGTAGCTGGCGTGGAACCAGGCGTGGGAAATGCTAATCGGGTTACTAAATATTCCGTAATGGGCGAAGAGGCTGTAACGATTACGGGCGACCAGGTCAAGATCGCCTGACCCGCGCCTGCCACAGCGTTTAAAATGGGCGCCTGACCCGCAATAACCGCCTGTTCATTGGTGGGCAAGCTGTACAAACCATCACTGATCGACTCCATGTAATAGTAATAAGGCGCTCCTGGCGTTACCTGAGGATCTATAGAAGAGCTCAATGACGAAACCACCGTCGGCGTAGGATTTTCTGCCCCTGCCTCCATCCCCTTAAAGACCGCATAGGCGGTAATAGGACTGCTCCCCGTCAAAGGTTTGGTCCAGGTAAGTGTTGCCGCGGCAGATCCGGTGTAAGCCACAAAAGAGCTGGGCGGATTTGGCCACAAGTTAATCCCCACTAATCCCGATAAAGTAAAGTTGGCGTTTATCCCCGCCCCATTATTAGCTACCGCCTTGTAATAATTGATATAACCCGTTTGACCCGGATCGGAAACAAAAGGAGTTGGAGCAACCACGGTTGCGACCGGAATACCCGTAACAAAAGCCGAATCGGTCGCCCGATAAATGGTATAGCCCTGTACGGAAACGGGATAAGTTAACCCTGATATCCAAACCATAGGTGTTGGACTTGAAACAGGCGTATAACCGGCCGGGGGCGTTAATAGAACTGTCGGCGTCATGGACGGAATGGCCAAAACCGTAATTGGGGAACTCCCTATTGACCCGCCCGGATTATTTGCCACAACCTGATAGGAGGATACATTTCCTGGAGTTTCAGCAAAAACAACACTCATGGTTGGTGATGGCGTGATCGTCGCGGTTGCGGTTCCATTACGATAGATCGTGTAACTTTGAACGCCGTCACTAGCCGGATTGGGCGACCAGGAAAGAGTCGTAGCACTGGAACCTGTATTAGCCAAAACTCCAGTTGGGATATTAGGCCAAGTAATAACGGTTGGATAAGCGATGCCCATTACCGACACAGGGCTTTCAGAAACGGGCGTCGGAGTACCACTTAAATTATTCGATCGACCTGTCACCATGTATAAATAGCGTGTTCCCGGTGTGACGTTTCCATCTAGATAGGTGGGAGTTGAAACTGAAACTGTCGCGATAGCACTAAAATAAGGAGTAGTGGTCGGAGTCGCCAAAGTTCGATAAATCACCACGCTGTCCACATATGGCGTTGAATTAGGAGGTGGGGCCATGCTCCAAGAAACATCAACCCCTTGGGTAGGTTGAACGACTGCCGTTACCACATAAGCGGGAACCGGAATACTGGATAAAGTCGCGGGCAGGCTGCTCCCCGACGCATTATTTGCCTCTAAATAATAGGGCGTTACTTGCCAAATGGGTGGCGCCGTAGTGGTAAAGGAATTAACTACGGCTGGTGTGGGAAGAAGAATAGCAATTGGCGTAGGTGTTATTGTGTCAGTGACAAAGTCTGAACCAAAAACCGTGTAATTAGTCACTGCATCCGGAGTTGGATTTAACAGCCAATTGTATGTCAAAGAACTGCCCGATTGAGCTGAACCGATAAGACGGGGTATTTGCGGCGGATTAAGACTGGTATTTAAATTAACCGGGGACGAACCAACACTCATATCCGAAGCATTTCCAAAACCATCGATGGCACTGAGAGAATAAACCGCTGTAGCACCCGTTAAGTTGGCAACATAACTATTTCGACTCGTTTTGGCCGGCCCCAATGTCGCAATTGAGGTTGGAGTTCCTCCGCTTAACGCTAGATATAAAACATAGTTAACCACAGGCCCGTAATAACCCGGCGAAGCCGAAGACCATGTGACATTAACTTTATTGTTACTTCCGCTTACTAGAGTGGCATTAACACCCGTCGCGGGCGTAGGACCAAAATTGAAAGGTTGTGTTGACGAGGCAACTTCCCCTCCGGAACCCACAGCGTCAATCGGCTGAACCCAATAGGTAAAATCCGATCCACTCGTATTCGCCGTCGTGTCAAAAGCCACTAAAGTCGGCGTTCGAGACGGCGTCACCAAGATTGTCGCAAAAGGTGTGGGTGTAAATGTCGGCGTGGTGGTAAAACTGGGATTAGGAGTTGCATAAGGCACAGGAACCCCGCTGACTCCTTTAAAAATTGAATAGCTCTTGATCAATCCATAGGTGCCAGTAACCGCCTGATTCCAGGTCAGCATGATTGCATTGGGGGTTGGGTTCGGCGTAACCGTTACGGCGCCAGAAATGGCGGACGCTAAAATACCTTCCAAAACCGTATTGGAGGTCACTGATCCATTTGAATTATTGGCCACAATTGAATAAGCAACCGAAACACCAGTTGCGGGAGCGACAGGAACTATGGATGTGTCGAGATAAGTGTAAGTTGCCAACGGAGTGGGTGTAACCACAACGGTGGAAATCTGATTTCCGTTTGAGAAAATTTGATAACTAGTCACATTCTCATTTGCCAAAGCGCCATTCCAAACTAATTCAGCTCCATAAACAGGAGTCGCAGTCGCGGCGCCTGGAGTAGCCGTTCCATAACCCGCTACCGGAATAAATCCAAATAATGAAGGCGCGACCGGCGGTAATGAATTAATCGGTAAGGCCCCGCCGGTAGAGACTGTCGGGAAAAATCCAGGCACCAATTGAGTGGCTATCGGTGTGGCGTTCGGAATCGGTTGTCCGTTCACAGCCACAACCGCATAAAAATTGGGATTAACTGATGACGGCTGGGAATCCGTAAAGGACCCTGAAAAAGTAGTCGCGATGGGGGTCGGACTCAACGCAAAAAACTGTGAGCTTGAAATCGTGGTCGAAACCGCCTGCCCCGCCGGACTTTGCCGGTAAATGTTATAAAACAATATCGGAAAAGTAGATAAAGGCGAACTCCACGTTAAATCCAAACTGTTATTGTGACTATTGGAAACCGTAGGGTTAACGAGTCCCGGAATCGTATAAGGAATCGCGACTATAGCGGAAGTCAAACCTAAATTCCCTGAACCATCCACACCTGTAATCAAATACTGATAACTACGTCCATCCGTCACCTGATTATCTGTGTACCCTGGTGTTGAAAAAGGCACGGTCGACACCACCGAGGGGGTGGGTGTATTGGTCATATCCATCAAAGCTCGGGAAACTTGATAAGCGGCCGCGCCGGGAATCGGCGTCCATACCAGATTAACTTGGCCGCTAAAGGGGCCTACCTGGGTTATACCTGACGGGGCCGGAACCTGAGCTTGAACTTTAATCCACAGGCTAAAAAAGACGACAAAGTATCCACAAACCCGTAACGAAAAAGACATTAACTTGCGGAAGTCCTGACTAGTTTTTGAATTGCGGGCCGTCATTAAAATTTAGCCTCGCCGGAAAGATTGATCTGCCAAAGTACATAATTCAAAGGACTTGATTGACCAGTGAGTAGATCCGTTGTGTTAGTGAAATACTCATTAACACCACTCAAACCAATACGCAAGTTTTTCAAGGCGTTATAGTCGAATTCAATTGTACCACGGTACCTTTGTGTCTCTAGTTCGTTATAAGAATAGGCTGAATCATTTTGGACAATCTCTGTCAAGAAATTCGCCTTAAATTCAATGGCGTCATGCAATTGAATTTTCCAATGCGTTAAAGGTATATGTAAAACCAAATTAGGCGCGAACTTTTGATCATATTCAATGGAACCCTGATAATCCTGTTGATAGGTTGGAATGTTCGTGGTTGCCAAACCATTCTGATAGCCGACAGACGCCTGAAAACGAATGTTGCCCTGAGCGAATTTATTGATGTCGTATGGAAAAGTAACGGAACCAATATTACTCCAGTTTTGGCTGGATATATTGGACCCGTCGGATCCATTAGCCGTAACCGAGGCGCTATCTAGCTGAGTGCTATCTACGCGGGTAAATTGCACCTGAGCCGAATTGAAACTCAAATTAATCAACGGAATAGTTAATAAACGCCTGTTATAGATAGTCGTCAAACCTATTGTGTCTCCAAATTGCTGACTCGGAGTTGATCCTGCGTATAACAATGAATATTGATTGGTCCAAGACCCGGTCGGCCGGATATCTAAAACATCGAAAAGTTTAAAACTGGCGTTCAACTGGTCGGTCGTGGATTCGGTTGCGGATAAAGCGTTATTGATAATATTTGGGTCACTGGGCGAATTAACCCACCATTGCTGATCAAACGAAAGGTCCGAACTATAACTTGGAATGATAGCCGTCGAGCTCACCGTACGGCCCGCGGTCACTGTCAGGTTCATTTTCTGAAATATTGGAAGCCAAGAGCCAGGTGTCAGATTAACCAAATAGTTGATGTTGTTTGAATTGGTGTATTGGGTTCCACCCGAATAATCCACATAGTCATATTGATTGCTGCCCGTATAAGTCACCGAAGGAATAAGCCCGGGAATGCCGCGAAAAACCAAGCCGGCTTTGGGCTGATATTGCTGAATAAAAGGGGTGTAGTCGCTTACTGTGCCGGCGTACACACCGGGCGAAGCGGTGTTACCCCTGGCGTCAGTTAAAGAAACATTAAAACCCGGCGTGAAAACAAGATTTTTGAATATTTCAGTCGTGTTGGTCCAACCATAATTTTGAACCCGGGTGGTTCTTTGATAATTCGCTAACCCGGTATAATCTTCAAAATTTTGGCCGTCATGAGTGAGCGAATAGGTTTCGGTCAATTGATTCGACCCTATGGGTAAAAACCATAATTTAGTCGGCATATCATAGGTACTAATAAGACTGAATTGTTCTTCATCTTTTGTCGTATTTCCCTGCACTCCCGGTTGATCTAAATAACCTGGTTGATACACATCTTTTTCATTACTCATACTTCCGGATAAGTTGATGCTGGTTAATCGGCCCAAATCCTTTCCCAAATCTTGGGTATATCTAATACTTCCCGTATAGGTATCAATCAAACTATTTGGCAAATCGATGTAATAAGGATTAGTTAAGAGAGCCGCTTCCGTATAAAGCTCTTGGTCCGTAAAGGAAAACTGTGTTTGTAAAGGTTTACCGAAGAGTGAAATACCATTGGATGTGTAATCCATTCCGTATTGGAGAGAATGTTGAAAATGCGTTGAGCTTTGATCCAATTCGGTAAAACCCGAATCCACTTCCCGGTATCGGGCGTCAATGGTCGCGAAAGGCTTTTTTTGATCCTCGCCTAAAACCAACTCGGCGTTCAACCGTCTCGCTGTACCAGCGCGAATATTGGGGGTTGCGGCTCGAAGATTGTCAATCCACATTTCGCCCGAATGGCCGCCCGGCGGATTCGGAGATAAAACACCAAAACTAACTTGAGTAGCTCGATTAATAAAAGGCGTCCCCACCTGAACCATGTTGCCGCCCGCTCCATTAATCGGAACAATAACCGTTCCCCAGGCATCCAGACAATTAGAAGCCAGGGAATTCATCGGTATATTGTATTGATAGTAATCCTGCTGATCGTTTCCAATCCGGACAAAAAAGATCTCACCCGGATTGTAACTTCGTATCTGCATATCCATTCTCAATTCCTGGTAATCCGTAAAGTCCAGGCCCTGAGAAAATACCCGAGTGGTGTAATAAATAGGGGACCCGTTAATATTTCCGGGAGGGTTATAGTCGTTTGAGGAAAGCTGATAGGTAATATCGAGTGATTTTTCATTGTATTGAATCGCGCTTTGATCCTGCCCGGGCTGAACAATAATGAAATTCATATCCGGTTGATAAATCGAATTCTGCGCTTGGCTGATGGAATTCACGTCGAACTTACTGTTGTTGATGGTCACGCCCAAATTCGCGTTGGCCGCCGGATCAACTTCCAATTGCCACAAATTATGAGTAAAACTGATCGAATCGGTCACAAAGGTTCCGTCAATCGTAGCTGTACTGGCTCCCGTAATCCATAACCGAAGGGTTCGAATGACTAAAGAATTGGGCGCTCCCACCGTATTATAAAAATAGGAAATACCGCCCGGTGCCGTAGCTTGAAAAGGAGTGTTTGATGTCAAATTAACTGGAATTTTAACCAACTGCCAACCGGTCCAATTAGCCCGAACGCCATATTCAAAATAAGAATCATCCCCTGTTTTTAAAATTCCGGTTCCATCCATATTTTGGGTGATAAAGACCCCGTTATTTTGCCCTTCTTGTGATACCTCGCCGTTTAACCCAATAAAACCAGGCGGTTGTTCCCCACCCGCGTCTGTCGCGTAATTAAAATTGGATTTGGCCCCGGCAAAAAACCAGGGCGTACCAGGCATATAATAAGTTGGAATGCCGTAAGCCTGGTTCGGATTAGCTTGGTTTGTTGACAAGTCCGAATCTAACGATGTATCTCCATTTGAGGACTCATTAACAACACCAAAATCAAACATAACCCATTTGTCTTTACCATCGTTATAGAGCCATGTCTGAAAATATTGAACCGTTGAAAAGTCTTCGCCCGCGGTCGAAAGCACTTGTCTTAATCCCGCCCAAGTGCCGCTATTTAAATGAGCGTATGGGAATTGAAGAACGTTAACCACATCACTCGCTTGTCCCGTTTGAGCGTAAACATGACCTCCGCCGCCCGGAATAGCCGTGGATGTATTAACTGAAAAATCCACATTTGGCGTTATGGCATCATCATAAAAACGCACACGATTATTAGTGGCTATGTCCGAATCAATATATTGTTGACCACCCAAATATTGAACTGGTTCTGGCGCTGAAGAAACAAGCCAACTGGTTTGATTTAATGATGCCGAGATAGCGTTATCAATACCTTCCATATTGTCAACAATAGCCACGCCTGTTTCATTGTCGATGTTGTAAGTATCAGGATCAAAATAGCTCTGAGCGATTTCTCCTGAAAGTTTAAGGCTGGCGGGAGGTTTCCATTTTTCCAGACCGGGAATAATGCCTGTAATCGACTGAAGATCATCCGGATCCATTTCATATTTGGTGTCGGCATCGAATAAAGTCAAAGAATCGGGTGTGGATCCAATTTGCGGCACATCCGTCGGTTGCTGGGAACTACTGTATAAGAAAGTCGACCCGATAAAAAAGTTGTCCGTAACCGCGTATTCGGCCCTGGCGCCTAAAATATTCTCCGCGCCAAAAGACCCGAATGGCGCGTATTCGTAAGTCACTACAATCTGACTGCTCGGCGTCAGAATACTCTTGTCCTGAAAATCCAAAAACCCCGATGTATAATCAAGGAAATAGTCCTTATCCCTGGTCAACAACCGTCCATCGAGATAAACCTGATCGCTTCCCCTTAGAACATTAATGTTTCCCAATTGGAAATTGGTTAACTGCGTTTTATATCGCAAATGAATGTAGTAAAGGCTTGTCGGAGTTGTTCCATAAGGCGCATAAACATCGGTAACACCTATCCCATTAACTGTCGCACCCCCGCCATCCTGATTGGCGAAAGGTCTTTCCGGAAAATTAAAATAATTCGGTGGGGAAGGCGTGTAATTAACATTGGTGATGCTCAGAACGTTTAAATCCAGATTTAAATTGTAGGCATAAGGAGTCGCTGCGGTTCCGCCCTGCCCCGTTTGAATAATGTTATTCGTTCCTTCAGAAACAATTTGAAACAAAAAACCGGGGTCTTGTTGGGGCGAAATAACTCTGTCCGTTCCGACGGAAAAATAATTAACCAAATACAAAGGACTTAAAATAATAGAGCTTGTACTGGTTCTGTCCGCCTGAACCGTGCTGTCTTTAATTAAAAAGTTATTGTTATCAATAACACCGCTATCAGGCACTGCAAGATTAGCGGCATTGCTCTGAGCCAAACTAATGCTAGGCGCAGTTGTATTTAATCCCCATGTCTTTCCGGTTGCATCCGCGAATCCAACCGCCACTTGAGCAGTGGAAGATAAAGCCCGAATAAAAGTGATGATACCCGTGGTGTAATCAATCGTATAATCCCGCCCCGGCAGCCAGTGTTCCCAAATCCCCAAAAAGTTAGCCCCAACCGGATTAAGTTGTCCTGATCCCGCGTTAACCCATATTTGTTCGCTACCCGCTTGAGGTAGTGCGGTACCAGTCGGAGCCAACCCACCCGTCATGCGGGTAATGAAAAAATATTTAAAGGGTACAAAAGCAATGTCCTGATAGGTTTTGTCCACTTGGGTGGTGTTGCCGGTAAAAACTTTTGTGACGGCCACGCCTTTGGTTTGAGCGAAAAACGAAGTGAATTTAAAGCGGTCAAATTTTAAAACCGCTTCCAACCCAAAAAGCTGTTTGCTAAATCCCGCAAAATCCGTATTGGGCAGAGATAATTGGAGATCTCCAAATGAAACTTCTTGAACCGCGCTATCGGGATCGCCGTGGTAAACAATGGATATGTCCTGTTTGGTTTGGTCAACGCCTCCAGCGCGGTTAACATCGCTATAATCCACGTTCACGTCAACATTCTTTCCAACCTTTCCCTTTAAGTTCACCACTAATTCCTGGTTAATAGTCGTTGTATTCACCTGATTGGAAAGGCCGTTCGCGTCCGGACGGTTAAAAGTTTGAAACCCAATTTGGGCTTCAACTTTTTTATAGCCCTGTATGGAAAGCTGGCTGTCCGCCGGAAGCTTAAGACTAATAATGCTTTGTTCTGGAACATTAAGTGTCTTTTCCTCTTCAGGTTCGGTTTGTTTTGAAATCTTAACGGCTTCTATTTCCTCACTGGATTCAGCAATATTCATATCCGATGGAGTGACAGTCTCTTCATCCGAATAGGGGCTGATATTTCCAGACCCATCCACCGCAGCTACCACATAAAAATAGTCTTCACCATTTTGCGGATTATTATTGCTATTTGGAGGACCGTCCAAAAAATATGCCGCGTTAAGCGGCTTCGAATTCATGAGTTTATACCCCATTCCAGGCGTTGTTGACCGATAAACATTAAAGTAAGCTACTGAAGACGTCGCTGGGGCCGTATCCCAAGAAATATAAATACCTTCTTTTAACACAATAATGGATACCCCAGTGGGAACTGGCGGCGGCACATAAGCGGTCAATGGTGTTTTTTTCACTGGAGTTGTAGCCGTTGAAGTGTTCTCCGAGGCGTCAATTACGCTTAAAATTTTGGATTCTTCTTCGGGGCTTAAAGAAAAATCATTAATAGATGAAGAAGATGTCTGGGCTGCCACAGTTCCAGTAACAGTGGTTGAACCGGACATAGCCGTTTGACTCCAGCCCTTTTGTGGACAAAGACCAAAAAAAACAAAACATAAAAAACACCAACAAAAAGAGGTGAATTTATTTTTTATTGCCCAACCGGTCATGGTATCCACTTCACCTTTTTAATCTAATTCCAAAATTTTCTTCAGTTCATCTAATCTTTCACGACTCACTGGCAATCTGGTTTTAGCCTTATCAGACAAAACCGCCGAATATTTTCTGTCGCCCTCGTGTTCCAACTCGGTCAAATAATCCAGATTAATCATCGCGCTTCGATGTATCCTTAAAAACTTTTGCGGGTCCAGCCTTTTTTCCAGGGAATCCACACTGTCATCCGCGGTCAATTCTTCACCTTCGATTAACAAAACAGCGTAATGATCCTTTGCGACTACTGCCGATATTAAGTCTGGATCAAACACTTTATATTTAGCGCCACACTTTACCGCCATACGCCTCTTAGCCCTTCCGCCTTCCAGGCGGGTCATTAACGCTTGAAACTGATGAAAAGACCCTGTTCCTTTTCTTTTTCTAATCCGCTCAATCGTTTCCAACAATCTCTCGGAAGATACAGGTTTAACTAAATAGTCCAAAGCGGAAAGCTCAAAAGCTTTTAAAGCGTGTTCGCTATATGCGGTAACAAACACCACGGTCGGGCGTTGCCCTTCCAACGCTTCCGCCACTTCTAGTCCGCTTAATTCAGGCATCTCAATATCTAGAAAAATCAAGTCCGGTTTCATGGCTTGCACCATCTGAAGAGCTTCCAATCCATTAGAGGCCTCGCCAACCACTTCTATGTCCGAAAAGGAAGACAACATACGTTGAAACCTGGAACGAGCTAACGCTTCATCGTCCGCTATTAAAACTCGCATCATGAATCTTCCTTTCGAGTGTTAGTTTTCGTTTTAGAAATTGGAATAATTAATAAAATTTTAGTTCCGCTCTTTCCACGGGAACTGATCTCCATTTTCCCGTCGATTCCAAATTCCAATTCCAGTCTTTTTCTGCAATTCTCCAAAGCCGTTCCAGATCCCGCATAAGGAGAATTTCCAAAACCAACTCCATCATCTTCAACAGAGAGAAGCAATTGAGCTCCCCGCACCGATGCGTTTATCCAAAGGCTTCCCCCAGCCGATCGGGAAGATATTCCGTGTTTTACAGCGTTTTCCACCAATGGTTGTAAAATCAAAACCGGAATCAACAAATTACCCGCATCAACATTGGAATCGATTTTGATTTTCGTGGTTAAACGGGAGCCAAACCGCGTTTTCTCAATATCCAAATAATCTCGGCAAAAATCCAATTCCTTTTTAAGCGGATGATTCGTTTTACTAGTGGCTTCTAAAATAGCCTGAAAAAGAGCGGAAAGTTTGACGACCACCTGCTCTGCTTTGGGAGGATCAGCGGATATGAGGGACGCAACCGTATTAAGCGTATTAAATAAAAAATGCGGATTCATTTGATCTTTCAGCTTCGTTAAAAGCGCTTGAAGCCTTTCTTTTTCCAATTCTTCCGCGCGTATTCGATTTAGCCGGGCCACATCCCTTAGTTCTTCCCAGGATTTAAGAAAGAAAAAAACTAAAACAAGCATCCAGCCCCAAAAAATTTCACTTTCATAATATTGCCAATGAAATTCTGGTGTTATGGGATCGCCCGCAAAGACCCAATTAATCAAAAAAACAATTAAATGAAGAGCAAGATAAAGACCGAAAGGGACTGTAAATGCCAAAAAGAGCAGATACCAGCCGGTTCCATGGGCCGAATAGTATTTTCCTGTCGCCCGCAACCATGTTTTTTCAAAAAAAAGAAAAATCTGAATAACCGCCATAGCGAATAAACCCACAACCGTGGCTTCTAAAAAACTCCATCCCCAGCGAAAGAATATTGACCGAACTGATCCCCGCTCATACAGCAAACTTAATACTAAAGTCCAAATTGGATTCCAAACTAAAAGAAGCTTCAAAAAAGAAGAAAAGAAGCTCTTTTCGAAATTGAGCGAAAGTAGCCACTTCCACGCCCGATTCATTCGAGGTTCCTTCCCGTTATATAAATATCTTGCTGACGTTCCCGGAATCCCTGGGAATGCTTTTAAAACTTCCCAAATCATATCAATTCCGCCCTTTTATTAACGGTTATTTTTAAACTCTGTTCCAGACTTTAAAATACAACTTAACCAGGATTTACGGGTTGCCCTCCTTCCCAATGGACGAAATAATCCCCCCAATCGTCGAATGGAAGAAGTCTGGAGCCCGTTCATGGTGAAAACCCTATGCTATACTGCGAAAAATTAGCAACAAAAGAGGCCTTCTTGAAGATAACCTATCGCTACATACTCGCGGAAATAATGCCTACTTTTCTCATCACGGTCAGCATGCTAACTTTTCTTTTTATGACAAATAAAATTTTTTTACTTCTGGACTTGGTACTCAACAAAAAAGCCCCCTTGGTCGATACCCTAATACTCTATTTGAGCCTTGTTCCTTTTGTTTTATCCCTGACCATCCCAATGTCCATGATGGTATCCACTCTTTTGGCCTTTGGCCGGCTGAGTTCAGATATGGAAATCACTGCCTTCAAAAGCAGCGGAATACATCTTTTTCACCTTATTGCTCCCGTCTTAGTTTTTGGAGTCGTCATGACAATTGCGATGCTCTATTTCAACGACAAAATTCTGCCCGCCGCCAATTACACTTTTAAGGAAACTCATTTTAAAATATTGAAAAAACAGGCGGATGTGGCAATTCGCGAAAGAGTTTTCATTGATCAATTTGAAGGTTATCAGTTTTATATCGATCATTTGAACTCGGAGGGTCTATTTTCCCAAGTAAAAGTCTTTAATCATTGGGCTCCACAAGCTCCCGTCCAAACAACTTTGGCAAAAACCGGATCATTGGAAACAAATACCCAAAAATACCAAATGCTTTTTCATTTGGATAACGGGATTATGAGCTGGGACAACAATAACTATCAAACCTATAACCGATTGTATTTTCAACACTATACAATTCACTTGAAGTTGGGAAATCAGCTGGCCCATATTGATGACATTAAAAAAGATTTTGAAGAGATGACACTAAACGAAATATCTGACGAAATTCAATCTACCAAGGACGACGGCAGAAAAAGGTCACTCCGGAATGAATTTCAAAAACGCATCTCACTTCCGTTTGCCTGCGTTATACTGATTTGGTTTTGCGCACCCTTAGGTCTCTGGATGAAAGCCAAAGGCTTTATCGGCTTTATCTTAGGATTAGCCATGATTTTCGTTTATTACATGATGTTTACAGTAGGTCAAATCCTTAGTGAACGAGGCGTCGTCAACCCGATAATCGGCTCCTGGTGGCCAAATCTTTTTTTAACAGTCGCAGGTTGTTTTATTTATTATCTCGTTGTTTCCGAACACTCCGCTTTCAAAAACTTTACCGGCTTTTCAAACAAGAAAACGACTTAGGGATATACACCTTGAAAATTTTAACGCGCTACACTTTAGTAGAATTCGCCAAACCATTTTTAATTGCCACATTCGGTTTTAGTGTTCTGGTATTGATCGTTCAGATTTTTACAGACATTCATTTCGTCATGGAATTCAAACCAAGTGCTTTTTTAACCCTAAAGTACTTTTTTCTTCAGGTGCCCGGTTTCACGGTACAAACTCTCCCCATTGCGGTACTTTTTGCGGTTTTATTTTCTTTAAGTCGGCTTTCAAAGAACAGCGAGTTAATTGCCATGAGGGCCGGTGGAGCAAGCATTTCTATCGTGGCGATTCCATTGTTCTATTGCGGCGTAGCAGTCTGTCTTATTACTATCCTTATGAATGAAGATGTAGTGCCAAACACCACACAAATGGTTCGGCACACCAAAGTGGTAGAAATTCAAAAACAGCCGGAAGAATTTGCCAATCTTCAGCGCCAGAATTTTCCTTGGCTGGGAGCCAACAACGAGATTTATCATATTGGCTCTTTTAATGGCGCTAACAATACTCTCTCGGATGTTTTGATCTTAGATTTCGCCGGCGGAACTCATTTGAAATTTAGAATTGACGCCAAAAATGCTCAATACATTAACAATCATTGGGTATTTTCCCAGGGTTATTTAAGGGCTTTTGACGAAACAGACCGCGAAATATCGGCGAAATACTTCAATCAAATGACTGTCCCCATTACCGAGAAGCCTTCCGACTTTTTAAAAGATCCAAAAGTTCCTGAAGAAATGCCTTTAATCGAGCTTTATAAATACGTTCAACAATTAGAAAAAAGCGGTGCGGATTGTCACAAGGAATTGGTAGAACTCAATCACAAACTGGCCGTACCCTTCGGATGCATTATCCTGGCCATTTTGGGAGTTCCCTGGGGTTGGAGTATGGGTAAATACAGCGGCGTTGTGTTTAGTTTCGGAATATGTTTGTTGGTAGCTTTTATTTATATTGGCGGTCAGCAAATAGGCCAAGGCTTAGGAGATCAGGGGATTATTTCTCCTTTCCTATCGATGTGGCTTATGAACTTTATCTTCAGTGTTATTGGATTGGTTCTTTTAATCAAAAAAAATCGTTAATTTCAACCAACGGTATGTATAAACAATCCATTTTTTTTCGCCAAAGAGGACAATTGCTCTTTTTCTAGCAGAAATGATTTTCCAGATTCCAAAACAATTCCCTTGGCTTTAATTTGAATCAGCTTTTGAAAAGTCTCCATACCTATAGTGGGAACATCAAAACGCCAATCCTGTCCAGGACTAGAGACTTTGACGAGAATGGTTCCCGAACCTGCGAAAACGCCTGCCCGTTGAATTGTCTTGTCCGTCCCCTCCATCGCTTCAACGGCAACTACAGCGTTCTTCTTAACAATTAAAGTTTGACCAATACCAAGCTCAGCCAAATTTTTAGCTTTTTTTAATCCAAAAGCGATTGTCGCCTTAGAATCAAAATCTACTTTTCCAACATTAAAATTATTGGGTGTCAAAACCTCTTCCATTAAAAACCGGCAATCCTTTAACAAGACTCCCTGTTTTTTCAACTCCTGGGATAAAGCCCTTAACAATCCCTCACCAGAACGATCTTTTAACCTCAACCAAAGGGACAGCGCTTTCAAATCAAGTTTGAAATGTTTAAACAGCTCCGAATGTTGAACTTTGCCATGCATTACCGCTTGGCGGACACCTTTTTTCTTAAAAAAACCTATCAACGCCCCTACTTGGCCTAGGGAAATCCATTGTATAGAATCGCTCAGTTTTTCAATTTTTTTTGAAGCAGACCCACGAACCGCAACAACATGAAGCGACAAACCTTTGGATTTAGCCGCACGCGCAAAAAAAAGAGGAAGATCACCGCCACCCGCGATAAGCCCAATAGAATCATTCATTTTCAACGAACAATACCTCGGGTACTGGTGCTCAAAAACTTGCATAAATGTTTCACTTCCTCGGTTTGAGGAAAATCTGTCGAAAGAACTTGAATAGCTTCTTTAAGGGTAAAGTTATTTCTAAAAATAACTTTGTGCGCTTTTTTAAGAATTTCGATCGTCTCTTTCAAAATATTATTTCTTTCCAGTCCAATTTGATTGACTCCGAAAATTCTTAACGGTTCATCCCCCGCAATCATATAAGGAACTATGTCTTGAACGGCTCGAAATCCGCCACCAATCATCGCGTAACGTCCTATTCGAACAAATTGATGTACCGGCGTTACTCCCCCAACTGTCGCGTAATCTTCAATTTGAACATGCCCGCCCAAAGTAGCCAAATTAGCCAACTTAATGTGACTTCCCAAAACACAATTGTGTCCCACGTGGGTTTGAATCATAAACCAATTATCATTCCCAATAATCGTCTTTGATCCTTCACCAGTCCCCGGATTAATGGTCACATATTCACGAATATAGTTATCGTCTCCCATTTCTAAATAACAGGTTTCTCCCTTATATTTCACGTCTTGAGGTTCGCTACCAATAATCGCGCCGGCAAACACTCGATTTCTTTGCCCCATGGTTGTGTGTCCTGTTACTAGACAATGAGCACCAATTGCCGTATAAGCCCCAATCGAAACGTCACCATCAATTATCGAATAAGGCCCAATGGAAACACCTTCACCTAATTTCGCTTTAGGATCCACAATGGCAGTAGGATGAATATTAACTTGGGATAAAGACATGATTACTCTCCCGTGGTTTCCGACACACGATCCACAATGGCACAGGTTAGTTCAGCCTCGACCGCTACTTGACCATCCACTATAGCTTTCCCCGAAATCTTTCCAATCTTTGACCTGACAAATATCACATCAACTTCAAAACGAATTTGATCTCCAGGAATAATCGGTTTTCGAAAGCGGGCATTGTCGACACCAGCTAAATAAAGAATTTTTCCCGAATTATTTTCATTGCATAAAAAGGTCAATCCTCCTACTTGAGCCATGGCTTCAATCACCAAAACACCCGGCATAATAGGGTGACCCGGAAAATGACCCTGAAAAAACGGTTCGTTGACTGTCACATTTTTTATACCGACCACTCTTTTGTTTGGTTCCAACTCCAGAATCCTATCAATCAATAAGAACGGATAACGATGAGGCAACATTTTTTGGATTTGAACAATATCGAGCATATTTTTACCTCTGGAATATTTTTTAATCTGTGGATCCTGATTTCCGAATTTTTTCAAGATAGCTTTTGCTAATTCAACATGATAACGGTGGCCAGCTTTTCTCACCGTTATTTTTGCCAATAGGGGGCGGTTTAAGAGCGTCAAGTCGCCCAATAAATCCATCGTCTTATGCCGCACAACTTCATCTTCGAATCGAAAAGGTCCATTAACAATTCCTTTTTTCCCTATCACCATAGCGCAACCTAAGTCTCCACCTTTGATAAGTCCCTGTTTGCGAAGCAGTTCGATTTCCTCTTCAAAACAAAATGTACGTGCGGGCGCCAATTCAAGCTCAAAACTTTTTGATTCTAACTTGAAAATTCTTTTCTGATTTTCCAGATCCGGATAAGGAAACGAAGTCGTTACATCTAGCACCAATTGATCGGACGGTTCTGCTTTCAAATAAACATCACCAAATTGAAGTTCAAGTATCTCGGTAACTTTGATCGGCAAGCAGGAAGCGAACTGTTCAATAACGCCGACTTCTCGAAACATTTCACAAAACTGAACCGCGCTGCCGTCCATAATGGGCATTTCTTCAGCATTCATTTCAACCTTTAAATTATTAACCCCAAATCCTGATACGGTAGCCAAAAAATGTTCAATCGTATGAATGGTAGCGTCATTTTCGCCGCTTAAAGTTGTTCCTCTTGCTGTACTACTAACACTTTCAGGACTTACTACAATTTCAGAATTTAGATCCTCTCGAAAAAAACGTATACCCGATCCTTCTGGGAGAGGAGAAACTTTAACCTTGCAAATTTTTCCAGTGTGTAGCCCCATCCCTTCAAAACCAAAAGATTTTCTAATTGTTTTTTGAAGGGTAATGGCGCTTTTACTTTTCATCTTTTTTCACGTTTTGGATTTTTTCCAATTCTTTTTCCAGTAATCGCACTCTTTTTATTAACTCCGGCAATTGACGATAAATCGCAACATTTTTCATTTCGTCTGATATTTTTAAAGAAGGGGATCCCCAATAAACACCTTTCTCTAAAATATCTTCCATAACACCAGTTCTCGTTGCCAACGTAACAAAGTCTCCGATTTTTAAATGGCCCGCTAACCCCACTTGGCCACCCATAATAACGTTACTCCCAACTTGTGTTGAACCGGAAATTCCGGTTTGAGCCGCAATTACCGTATTAGCACCGATAACCACATTGTGCCCAACTTGAATAAGATTATCGAGTTTTGTTCCTTTTCCAATAACTGTGCTTCCCAATACAGCGCGATCCACACATACGTTTGCGCCTAATTCCACGTCATCTTCGATAATTACGTTGCCGACTTGCGGAATTTTTCGATACTCTTGCCCCTCTTTTGCAAAACCAAAACCATCTGATCCCACTACTACTCCCGGTTGAAGAATAACTCGGTTGCCCAAAACACAATTTTCTCGAATTGAGACATTGGAATAAATAATACAATCATCGCCAATACTAGTATTTTCACCGATAAAAACCCCTGGATAAAGAATCACGCCAGGTCCTATATTTGCGCCAGCTGAAACAAAAACACCAGACGCGATTGACGCAGTCTCATGAACTTTAGCCCGCAGGTCTATTACAGCTCCTGATCGAATACCGGTTTGATGTTTTAACGGAGGATAAAAAAGACCGATTACTTTTGCTAATGCGGCGTAGGGATTTTTCGATAAGAGAAAGGATTTTTCAACACCCAGAAGCTCTTTATCGGTCAAAATAGCGGAAGCTTGGGTATGTGTCGAAGCCGAAATATAACGCGGATTTGTGAGAAAGGTTAGATCGCCCGAACGAGCTTTCTCTAAAGGAGCGACTCCTTTTAAAATAAGCGAAGCGTCTCCTTTAAAGGTTCCTCCGATTTCCTTAGCTAGCTGTTCTAAGGAAAAAGAATTAGACATGGGAAACGCTTCTCAAATACAGTCTACTTATCTGAATCGGACGAATCGGAACTTTTATAGTTCTTTAAAACATCTGGGGTCAAATCTGTGGCATCTTTGGCGTAAACGGTCTTATCGGAATCTAAAACCAGGTCAACTCCCTTATCTTGAGCAACCTTTGCCACAATTACTTTAATCTCGTTTAAAAGAGCCTGTGTCATTTCCTGCTCTTTGCCAGCCAAGTCATTTTGAACTTGATTCTCTTGATCTTGGAAAGCTTTTGCTTTAGTAGCATACTCTTCTTGTTTCTCTTTCATTTCCGATTTGGACAAAACAGAACTGGAATCTTTTAGTTCCTTCTCCAGATCCCTTATTTCTTCGGCTGCATCCGTCAAATCCTGCTTCTTTTTGTCCGCCATAGCGTTAAATTTCTTCTGGGCTGTTTTAGTTCCCGGATACTCTTTAAACAATTGTTGCAAATCAACTGTTCCAACTGTGAATTCGCGAGCCATAACCGTAGAAGCGGCCAAAAAACAGCAAAGCAATGTTAAAAAACGCATAAAAGCTCCTTGTGAAAAATAAGCGAAATTCTAGCATGGGCAACTAGGGATAACAACGAAAGCTTTGAAAAAGCATTAGGCAAAACGAAGTTTTTCTAAATAGTAACTTTTTGAAACTATTTGCTTACAGGAACAAAAGTACTACGGTAACTACCGCCGTGGCACCTACCGCCAGAATTTTCACCACAGAAGAAGGTTTTTTCTTTTGCGCTTCAACATTGCTGATTTTCATTGCGTCAAAAGGACGACCATAACTCCACAAATCCTCTTCTTGAATATTCGGCTGCACCTGATTCGTCGGCAAAGGCGTTGCTTGAACGCTTGTCGCAGCAACGAAGGTTTGAGTTGTTTGCATTCCCAAAAACGGCATAAATCCAACACGCCCCAGAGTCGGACTATAAGCACCATCATAAATTGTCCGCATAATTTGTTGGGCATCCGTTAAACGAAAATCGTTATTCGGACTAGATAAACTTTTCGCTGAATAGTTCACAAAGTTATATTTTAAATTGCCATAAATCTTGTTAGCGGAAATATTCGGTGTACCAAAATCCTTTAAATAAAAACCATAATTATTATTGTAAATTTCATTGCCGGTAACAATGGGGCTAGCGGTATCCGCTAAAAGGATAATGGCTATTCCATTAGCCGTAATGCGATTATTTGTAATTTGAGGTGAGGAATTCAAAGCAACTTCAATACCGCTTTTTGCCCCAAAAATAGCCGATTGCGTAATAACGGGTGACGAAGAATTACAAACAATGCGCCCACCTTTAATCAAGCAATCTTCAATAATGCAATTAGCCGAATCAGCATTATAAAAATAAATAGCTCCCCAAAGAGAACCGGCCACAGCGGGGTTGAACTGAATGGGGTCAGTGGGACTACCGACTGCTCTAAGTCCACCTTGAACAACTAGGTTGGGACTAGCTCCAACCGCTCCACCAGTAGGGGCTACAAAACGAATTTCCGTCCCTGGCTCAATGGTTAATACCGCGCTTTTGGAAACTACAATATCGTTCTGAAGTACATATGGACTGTTTTCTTTGGTCCAAGTAGCGGATGCAACAATGGCATCTTTAACATAGGTAGGCCCTGTAGCATGCGCAGAAAATGTAAAACTGGACAAAATAACTAAAGTCAAAAAACCATTAAAATATTTCATTAAATGAGGCCTCAAAACGTTTAAAGGTATGAAAACTTGAGCAGTCTAACAAAACCCGCATCCATTTAAAAGTTTTAATTTAATCGGTTTTGTTTTAAACCTAAGAAAACAATTCCTCTACTCCAAACGTAAAACACATATAAATACGCCAACGATATTCTTCCTGACAATAACTTCAAATAAAAAAACACTATTTCAGTCCAAATTATAAAACTTTAAATAAGCGCTGAAAACTAGACAAAAAACTTTATTTTCAACATTATTTTTGACTCAATAAGAATTAGGTTAAATCTTAATCCAAAACATAAAAATGGTGGAGGTGGTGGGAATCGAACCCACGTCCTGAAAAACATCCATAATGGGCCCTACGTGCGTAGCTCAAGAATGAGTCTCACCCCCCGCTCGCTCTCGAGCGGCCGGCGGAGAGCCAGTCCCATTGTTTCTCGTCCGGCCATCGGTGGAACAACCCTGATCCAGACCAGCCTATTGTTTACGTTCCATCCCCCTAATAGGCATCAAGGGCGAAACGCTTACCGCATTAAGCGGCGAGAGCTAACTGTTGATCGGCAGTTAAACCGTTGCCATGTTTGACGAGCGATGGCGCCTCGACACGCTCCCAAAAGTTCAGCTTCCCAGTCGAAACCGGTCACCCCCACTAAAATAGTCGTCCAAAAATGAACGGCCATTATCTTAGGCTTTTATGCCAAGTTTCTCAAGAACAGCTGAAACATCACTCAACTCGACATGATTTAACCAGATGTTTTCGGGGTAAAAAAGAATATTCGCTCCTTCTTCGCATACATCTAAACAACCTGATTTGGAAACCCTGATTTTATCCGCCATTCCAGCCAGTTTGATCGCTTCTTTGAGTTTGGCATGCAGTTCTTTACCGCAAAAAGACTTTCCACAAGAGACGCGTTCACCTTCGGCTCTTTCGTTGGTACAAACAAAAACATATTTTTCAAAAGCTGGTTTTGCGGATTCCATTATTCCCCCATAACTTTCACAATAACCCGTTTTTTACGCTGCCCGTCAAACTCCGCGTAATAAATTTGTTGCCAGATACCGAAATCTAATTTTCCTTTGGTGATTGGCACTATCACCTCGTGATGAACCAAGATGCTTTTAAGATGAGAATCACCGTTAGTTTCGCCCGTGTGATGATGTTGATAATCTTCCCGATAAGGCGCCAATTTTTCTAACCATTCATCAATATCCACAATTAAACCTTCTTCAGCATCATTGACATAAATCCCAGCCGTAATGTGCATGGCCGAAACCAAAACCATTCCTTCTTGAACGCTGCTTTTTTTAACAGCTTTTTCAACCTGGTCGGTGATATTGATATAGTCGCGATGCTTGATCGTTTCAAACCAGAGATATTCAGTGAGAACTTTCACGAAAACCTTCTTCTTTTATTGAACTGATTCTTCGTCAAACTGGGAAGCGTCGTTCAAAACCCAGGATTTCATGGACGCGAACTTCCCTTTTTGGATCGACATGATGATGTAGGAAAAACCGGGCCAAGCCGCCGCGCGGTCTGTTTCAGAGGCCTTATCCGGATGATCGGGATGGGAATGGAATATACCCACTACATCCAAACCCTTTTGCCGAGCGATGGCTTCCCCTTTTAAATAATCCTTCGGATCCATGTCATAGCGGGTTTCAGGTTTAAGCTTGTTCAAGTTGCCGCATTCAAACACTTCGGTCACGGTTCGGATATTGCCCGCTTTGCCAAACATAAGACCGCAGATTTCATGCGGATAACCCCGCTCTCCAATAGCGATCATTTGTTCTTGAGCTGTTTTTTCAAATGTAATCATTATTCCCACACTCTTGTCGAAAGATATTTATCACCCGAATCCGGGAAGACAGTCACGATACAGCCCTTCTTAATTTCACGGGCCAATTTGGCGCAGGCCGCCATGGCACCGCCGCTCGATAAACCGACGAGCAGTCCCTCTTTTCGAGCCAGAAGTTTAACCATTTCATAGGACTCATCCGTATCCATAGGGATTTTTCGATCATAAACTTTCGGATCATAAATACCCGGCACAATAGAAGAGGCCATATGTTTCAACCCTTCCAATCCATGAAAAGGCTCGGCCGGTTCTAAAGCCACAATTTGAACTGACGGCTTCATTTCTTTAATGCGGCGGCCCGTGCCCATTAAAGTGCCACTGGTTCCAATACCACACGCGAAATGAGTAATTTTATCGCCCATGTACTCCATGATTTCCTCAGCGGTTGTCAACATATGAGCTTTAGGATTTTCAGGGTTGTTATATTGATCAGGAACAAAGTAACGGTCCGGGTTTTCTTGGTAGAGCTTTCGAGCCAAGACAATGGCTCCGTCCGACCCATCCATCTCACTTGAGAAATGAACCTCAGCATTATAGGACTTTAAAATTCGCTTACGTTCCTCACTACAATTGGCCGGAATCGCCAAAACTACCTTATAACCCAGTGCCGCACCAATCATGGCATAGGCGATACCCGTGTTGCCGGAAGTCGCGTCCAATATGCGTTTGTCTTTTGTCAACTTTCCAGACTTTATTCCCTCTTGAATCATTCGCAAAGCCGGTCGATCTTTAACCGATCCGCCCGGATTAAAGGATTCCATCTTGGCGTAAATTTCAACGCCTGGAACATTATGCAAATGCATTTGAATCAAGGGCGTATGGCCCACTAATTCGATGACGCTTTCATAAATGCGAGGTGGATTTGAATTTCTGGAAATAGCTGGGGTCATTAAAGGCTCGGAAAGTTACACCCATACTCCCTAAGGAGTATGGGTGATATGAATTGACTAAAGGTTGTAAAACACTTCTTTGCCCAAAAACTGAGCCGCGTCGCCCAACTCTTCCTCAATACGGAGCAATTGGTTGTACTTAGCGATACGGTCCGTTCGGGAAGCCGAACCGGTCTTAATTTGACCACAGTTGGTGGCCACCGCGATATCCGCGATAGTCGTATCCTCTGTTTCGCCCGAACGGTGCGACACAATGGCGGTATAACCGGCCTCTTTTGCCATTTGAATAGCTTCCAGGGTTTCGGTCAAAGTCCCGATCTGATTAACCTTGATCAAGATGGAGTTCGCGATTCCTTTTTCAATGCCTTGTTTGAGCTTCTTGGTATTGGTCACAAACAAGTCATCGCCTACAATTTGAATTTTTTTACCCAGCTTTTCGGTCATGCTCTTAAAGCCATCCCAATCGTTTTCATCCAAGCCATCTTCGATGGAAATAATGGGATACTTGGCGACCAGGTTGGAATAGAAATCGATCAATTGCTCGCTGTTCTTTTGCTTTTGTTCTTCCGCTTCGAGAACATATTTGTGGAGGCTCTTGTCATAGAAGCTGGACGAGGCCGCGTCCAAAGCGATCAAAACATCTTTTCCCGGCATGTAACCGGCCTTTTTAATGGCTTCCATAATCACCTGAAGGGCTTCCTCATTGGATTTAAGGTTGGGGGCAAATCCTCCCTCGTCGCCTACGGCGGTGTTCAGATGCTTATCGTGCAGCACTTTTTTCAGGGCGTGGAAAACTTCCGAGCCGGTACGCAGGGTTTCAGCGAAAGTCTTCCCGCCAATCGGCATAATCATGAATTCTTGAAGATCAACGTTATTATCCGCGTGCATGCCGCCATTGATGATGTTCATCATTGGCACCGGAAGGGTGTTGGCGTTGGCACCGCCGATATACTTGTAAAGCGGAAGGCTGGCGACCTTGGCCCCGGCTTTCGCGGCGGCCAAAGAGACGCCCAAAATGGCGTTGGCGCCTAATTTGCCTTTGTTAGCCGTTCCATCCAGATCAATCATGAAATAATCCAAGGCGCGCTGGTCGGTCACATCCATGCCTTTGACCTTGGGGGCGATTTTAGCGTTAACGTTAGCTACTGCTTTGAGCACACCCTTGCCGCCATAGCGTTTTGGGTCGCCGTCCCGAAGCTCAACCGCTTCATATTCACCAGTGGAAGCTCCCGAAGGAACCGCGGCGCGACCCACGGTGCCGTCTTCCAAATAAACATCCACTTCCACCGTGGGAAAACCACGGGAATCAAGAATTTCACGGCTTTTCACTTCGGCGATACGATGGCTCATGCTTCCTCCTAAAGGAATTTAGAGTGGGTTCAACGCGCGAAGATTTTACCCACGCAGGAAGACCGGGGCAAGGGTTTCGACGAAAAACAAAGCCGAAATTGGATAACTAGGGTTATTTTGATGAGGAGATTTTAGCTTTTGCGGGACATCAGGCGTTTCACTTCATCCATGAAAGCCGTGATATCTTTGAATTGGCGGTAAACGCTGGCGAAGCGCACATAGGCCACATCATCCAGATCTTGAAGACGTCGGATAACCATCTCACCTATCTCGGTTGAGTTGATTTCTTTCGCAGCCCTTTCCATGAGAACAGTTTCGATATCATCCACCAGGGACTCAATGCGTTCTGAAGAAACAGGTCTTTTTTCAACAGCTTTGCGGATACCCGAAACAATTTTTAAACGGTCAAAAGGCTCGCGCCGGCCGTCGCGCTTAACTACCATAGGAAGAATATCTTCAATTTGCTCGTAGGTTGTAAACCGTTTTTCGCACTTGAGGCATTCACGGCGTCGGCGAATGGCAGACCCGCCTTTACTGGGCCTTGAATCCATTACCTTATCTTCTTGATGTCCGCAAAAAGGACATTTCATGAGAACTCCTCAAACAATTAACAACAGGCAGATTATAACACTAGGGGAAGAAGGAACCTATAGGGAAACCATCTAGGGATGGGGGTAAAGAATCGAAACTAAGGAACTATTTCGGTTCCAACACCCTGCGGAGTAAAAATTTCAAGAAGCAAAGCATGGGGCAATGTCCCATCAATAATATGGGTTTTATGAACACCTGATTTGACCGCATGAAGACAGGCTTCTACTTTGGGGATCATGCCCCCTGAAATAACGCCCGACTTAATCAGTTTAGCTATGTCCTTCACTTTAACGCTGGAGAGTAAACTTTTCGGATCGTTCTTTTTGCGGCAGATTCCAGGCACATCCGTCAAAAACACCAATTTTTCAGCTTTCAAGGCCCCCGCAATCGCGCCTGCCGCCTCATCCGCATTCACGTTATAAGTCTTACCATCTGTTCCCAAACCTAAGGGAGCGATTACCGGAATAAATTTTTCTTTATCTAAAATATCAAGGATTGAGGTGTTTACTTTAGAAACTTTACCCACATATCCAATATCTTTACCCGTCTTGGATTTCACCCTTGTCGCCTGAAGCATCGCGCCGTCTTTACCTGATAACCCTACCGCCTGACCACCCAATTGTTGAATAGTGCTGACCAATTCTTTATTGATCTTGCCGCCTAAAACCATTTCCACCACTTCCATAGTGGGAAGATCGGTCACCCGCAATCCGTCAACAAAGTGGGAACGAATCCCCATTTTTTGAGTCAAAGCCGTAATATCTTTGCCGCCGCCATGAATCACCACAGGCCTCATGCCCACAAACTTCATCAAAACAATGTCCTGCAAAGTTCTTTTAAGATCTTCCGCGCCCGAACGGGTACTACCGCCGTATTTGACTACCACTGTCGCCCCGTACCATTGTCGAATATAAGGAAAAGCTTCGATGAGAATCTGCGCTTTTTGAACAGGGTCCTTCAATCAAATCCCCCAAATCCCATGGGTGAGGCAGGTGGCGGAGCCGCCGGTACGCCTTCTTCCTTATTCGGAAACTCTTTATAGTCGCACTCTTTATTGGGACAAGAGATGTGTGCGCCCAAAGTCTTCGTATATTTTTCTGTTAAATAAGGAGAGGCGCACTGGGGACAAGCCCTTTGGATCGGTTTATTCCAAGAAACAAATTTACAATCCGGATATTTATTACAGCCGTAAAAAGTTCCGCGGGGCGATCCACGGGAAACTATTTCGCCGCCGCAGCCAAGCGGGCAAGGAATCTTAAGTGAAATCCCCTGCGTACTTTTGCATTCGGGATAATTGGAGCAGGCCAAGAATTTACCAAACCGGCCTGCCTTCACCATCATCGCGCCGCCGCATTTCGGGCATTTTTCGTCGGTGGTTGTATCATCAATTTGAATGGAGCCATCCGTTGTTTCTTTTAAACCCTTGGCGTTTTTACAGGTGGGGTAATTGGAGCAGGCTATAAATTTTCCGAACCGACCCCACCGGACGATCATCATCAAGCCACACTTTTCACAGGGAATGGTAGTCACCTGCTCAAATTTACTTTTATCCTCGGCTATCAGCTTTTCGGCCTCGGCCAAACTGTCTTTAAAAGGCGCGTAAAATTCTCCAATGACGTTGTGCCATTCGATTTCGCCGGACTCAACCTGATCCAACTGACCTTCCATTTTAGCCGTAAAAGCATAATCCAAAATGACCGGGAAATTCTTCATGAGAATTTCAAGAACCAAACTACCTAATTCGGCTAAAAAAAACCGGCCAGCTTCTTTTTTTACATAACGTCTGGCTTGAATGGTTTCAAGGGTTGGCGCATAAGTCGAAGGACGTCCAATGCCCAATTCTTCCAGTGTTTTGATCATCGAAGCGTCTGTAAAGCGTGGAGGCGGTTGAGTAAAATGTTGTTCAGGAACAGGCTCTTTCCAGATCATTGTCTGACCTTCGGCGATACCATTGAGTTTATTGGCAGTTACTCGATTGGTTTGTTCTTCATCCCCGCCTGGTTCGCCATGAGCCTTTTTATCTTCATCGGCCGCTTCTTCATAAACTTTTGTAAACCCGTCAAACACCGTGGCCGTACCCGTTGCCCTAAACGTCACATTGTCGCCCATCACTTCGACGCTGGTTTCACGGTATTGGGCCGAACTCATCTGGCTGGCCATAAAATCTTCCCAAATCAACTGGTAAAGTTTGAACTGTTCGGGTGTAAGGAACGACTTCATCAATTCAGGTGTTCTATAAGACGAAGTCGGCCGAATGGCCTCATGCGCGTCTTGAATTTTATTTTTATTGGCCGTATCCCGTTCGCCCTGGCTCAAATACTTTTCGCCATAGGTTTCTTGAATAAACTTGGCAGCCTCCGCCTTTGCGTCAGGCGAAATACGCTTGGAATCCGTACGCATATACGTAATCAGCCCTACGGGAGCTGTTTCGCCGATTTCAATACCTTCATAAAGGCCTTGAGCGATTGACATCGTCTTTCGAGCCCCAAACCTCAGCTGCTTATAGGATTCCTGCTGCAATTTCGAAGTCGTAAAAGGCATAGGCGGTTTTTTGGATTTATCCCGATGTAACATAGCCGACACTTTAAAAGCGGCGTTCTTAACCCTCTCTACCAGCGCCATGGTTTCGGCTTGGGTTTTAAGTTCGGGTTTTTGACCGTCAATCTTGGCCAATTTGGTACGAATGGTCTTTTCAGCTTCGGTAATAAAATCCGCTTCCAAACTCCAATATTCAACCGGTATGAAACTCGCGATTTCTTTTTCCCGTTCGTAGATCAGGCGCAGTGCCACTGACTGGACCCGTCCTGCGGACAAACCCCGGCGTATGTTTTTCCACAAAAGCGGACTGATTCCATAACCCACCAGCCGGTCCAATACCCGGCGGGCCTGCTGGGCGTTAACCATATTCAAATCAACTTCGGTCGGCGACTTAATCGCCTCTTCAATGGCCGGCTTGGTTATTTCATTGAGTCTCAAACGATAAATAACTGGAATTTTGGGTAATACCGATAAAAAGTTTTTAATGTGCCAGCCGATCGCTTCCCCTTCACGGTCCGGGTCAGCGGCCAGGTAAACCGCGCTGGACTTTTGAGCGGCTTTTTTAAGTTCTTTGATGATGGAGGCTTTTCCGCGGATAGGTATATATTGCGGCGCGAAGTTATCCTCCAGATTAACTCCCAGTTTACTTTTGGGCAAATCAATCAAGTGGCCTTTGGAGGCCATAACCAAATAATCAGATCCGAGATATTTGTTTATGGTTTTCGCTTTTGAGGGAGACTCAACAATGACTAGTTTCTTGAGGTTTTCAGCTTTTTTCGCCTTAGCTTTGGCCACAAATATCTCCAAAATTTTATTTAAAGTCGATTTCGCTTTAAAAAGGGGCTTTTTTATACCGTCGCAAGAATAGGCATGGATTTTAGCTTTGTCAAGGTTTCCACACGCTTTGAACCCAAAGGAGCGAAACGTCTTAACCGCAAACATCACTTTTAAATTTAAACCCTACCTAAACTATTTGCGCAACCACCACAAATCGTTACAATGAGTTTATGTTTAATAAATGGATGCTTCCATAAAATGAAAATATTATTCGGCTTGACCCTTCTGTTTGCCATTTGCGGCTGCACTCAAAGCCCTACTATATCCAATCCAACCGTAACGCAGACTTTTACCATAGCCCCCCCCCAACTCAATCTTTTGATTTCCGGTACCTTTACCGATCTTTCCACCAACCCTTATACTTCCACACCTTTTTCTCGCAGCACTTCCGTTCCATCAAATCCAGGGACTTGGACTTTTCAAACCGGTAAACATGATACGGTCGATTTCACAGTCACTTTCAGCGCTCCATGCACGTTTAACTATTCTTTAGGCTCAACCCAAAGTTCGGCAGCGACCGATGCCAACGGCAATTACACCAGCAGCCAAATTACTTTTTAATTAAACTTTGAAATAACAGTGTCCCGGAGCTTGGTGGACAAATCCTTGAAGCTCCAGGGATAACAACAACTCGTTTAGCCTGCGGGGTTGAATGCCTGCCATCCGGGCTAAAATATCAATATGCACCGGCGTATAAGCCAGATGATCTAAAATCGTTTTTTCCTCATTTGAAAGTTTCTCTTCAGAGAGCGGAACAAACACTGCTCGTGATTTAAAAATAGTCTGCGCGTGCACGTCCTGAATCTCATGAAAAATATCCTCAACGCCCGTAACCAATTTGGCGCCCTGCTGAATTAGCGCGTGAGCCCCTTCGGATTGTTTTTGATGGATGGGGCCCGGCACCGCGAAAACAGGTTTACCCTGGTCAATGGCATGATCCACCGTGATAAAAGAACCGCTGTCTTTATTAGCTTCAACCACCAAAACGCCCTTCGAAGACCCGCTAATCAAACGGTTCCGCTGTGGAAAATGCATGGCTAAGGGTTTAGAAAAAAGAGGATATTCACTGAAAACCGCTCCGCGGGAGGCTATTTCGGATGCCAGTTTTTTATTTTCAGGCGGATACATATTTAAAAGTCCGCTGCCTAAAAAGGCGATTGTTCGTCCTTTTGAAAATTTTAAAGCGCCCTGATGCGCGATGGAGTCAATCCCCCGGGCTAACCCCGAAACAACCGTATAACCGGCCTTGGCGATATCTTCTCCCAATTTCAAGGCCGCCTGTTTACCGTAAGCGCTGGGTCTGCGGCATCCAATAACAGCGATCGCGTTTTCATCTTCGGGCAAATAATTGCCAATTTTCCACAAAACAAAAGGCGGGTCGTAAATATTTTCAAACACTTTAGGGAAACTATCATCACCCTCGATTAAAACGTCGATTCCTTTGCTTTCAGCCCTTTGAATTTCTTGCTCGGCTCGTTCCTGGGGATCTTTAAATGACAGAACTTTTTTGGCGCTGGCGGGAGTCCAATTTTCCAATTCGGCCAATTGATCTTCCGTGATTCCGAAAACATCGGACAAATTAGAGGGAAATACCGATTTGATGGATTTCAGCCGGCGAGGACCTACCACAGCGGTTAAATGAAGCGCGAGTAAAGTTAATCGTTGATTCATGTAATAGAACTCGAAAAGTAACGGGCAAGATCAGGGATTATAGATGGCTTCAAAACCACTAAAAATAGAATCAGAACCCTCTTGAATACGGGCGAGAGAATAGCTGCCTCCTGCGTAAAAAACTTTCGCAAACCCGCGAGCGACACCATCTAATTTAATGTTTTTATCCCACGGAACTTCCCAAAGTTGAAAAATCAATCCCTCCACCACACCTTGTTTGGTACCCGCGGTTAATATCACATAATCAGTTTGGTTCCAGTTATCTCTGCCCCGTTCCCCTCCCGCGACATAACATTTAATCGGCTTTGTCGGAAATTCTTTAGCGACCTTGGCTTTGTCCCAAATAGCCTTTTCCCCCGAAAGCAGTTTGACCGGGCTGCCCAGGGGAATGTCATCATACGAAGTCATCACGTCAGCCAGATAGCGTTTTCCCTCGCCTTCACGAACTTTCAAAATCGCCAGGTTTTTGATAAATCTTTTATTAAACCCGGAGTTTTTTTCAAGTAAGGGTCCGCCGTCTCCAAACACAATAAGCTTTTCACCTGGGTTCAATTTTATTTTGTTATTCGGAACAGCTATAAAAAGAGCTTTGGCCGTGCTTAAACTTCCATCTAATTCGGGCGTGCCCGACACTTTACCAATCGAGGGAATACCGGAAATATCATTGGCCGCATAGCCGCTAGTCAGAAAATAACTGAAG
Organism: candidate division FCPU426 bacterium; assembly: GCA_003136635.1. Lineage (GTDB taxonomy): Bacteria > Oederibacteriota > Muellerivitia > Muellerivitales > Muellerivitaceae > Bog-1183. The sequence continues at coordinate 67,155 of PLFD01000061.1, forward strand.
TTTACGTCATTTTTATTGACACCGGTATCTTTTGTATCATCAATGGTACTTTGATCCTCATCATCCGCCGTCGCCTTATCTTGTTCTACCGCTTCTTCATCTTCGCTCGTCGCCGGTGTCAGCGCGGCACGATCTTTTACCGCGTCCATGGAATCGGCTCTCAAAAACGAGGAACAGAAAAAAACAATCAATCCGGTCATAAACAGCCTGACAAAAGTCATTTTATTTTTAAGAATGATCACTTTCCATTCACCTCATTCATAAGTGCTTGTGCCTTCGCAACCCATTCTGGTTGATCCGAATATTGATCTAAAATAATTTGTAAATACGGAAGTGCCTGCATCCGAAACACCTTTATATAACCAGAATCCGCTTTTATCTCTCCGCAATGGTACATGGCCTCGGCACAGAGCGCATCTTCGGTCGGATACTGTTGATAAAGATCGTTGTAAACCTCTATAGCCGTGTCACCATCCGTCAAAAACTGACAAACCCGGCCCGTATCAAATAACAACTCTGGCGCTGACGCGTATTTAGGGTTTTGTTTCACCCAGTTTACAATTTGATCCGCGGCCAGATGAGGATTCAAGGCCACCACTAAAAGCGCCGCGACCAAAACTCCTAAAAAAATTAAACCTTTCATTTTCACCCCTAAATATTCTGATTATTTTTTAGCTTATTTTTGAAAAAATGTCCTTCAGCGTATTTTTCTTAATTTTCGCTTCTTCAATTTTCTTTTGAATCTTATCGTTAGTCGGATCTATTTCCAATATACCAGACCAAATTCGAATGGCTCGATCCATATCGTTAGCGTCAAAATATTGCTTGCCATCCGCGTACATTTTCTCTGAGGATTTTAGAACCTCGCCTTTAACCGCCTCTAATTGACGCATCGCGTCCGGATGGCCGGGCGAAAGTCTTAAAACCTTGGTGAATTGTTTTTGAGCTTGCGCCAATTCCCCTGATTGCAGCAATTGAAGTCCTTCGTCATAGAACTCCTGAACTTGGTTTTCTTCCATTTGAACTGCTTTTTGAAGATAGGCGTTGAGATAAACATTTCCTTCGGCTTTAGACAAACCCCTTTTGAAAGATTCCGCTGCGGACTGAAAATCCCCTTTGACGTAACTGCGGATACCCTGTTCGAACATGCCTAAAATAGCGGTCTTATCCGGATTGGCCTCCAGTCCGTCCACACCCACGGAAAGAATCTGGCTGATCCCCTGTTGAATATATTTGGAAACTTCCGTCAAATCCGAATTAACTTCAAAAGCTTTATCCCATAACACTAAAGCCCCTAGTAAATCCCCCGCTTTATAAGCGTCAATCGCTCCCTGGTTAAATCCGTTCGCTTTGGTCTGCGCTTTTTGCTGTTGAAGTGTTTTTTTAATTTCCCTTATCAACATATTGGCCTGCTCATGATTCGGGTCTAACGCCAAAACTTGCTCTATGTTGGCTAAAGCGTTCGGCAAATCATTTTGTTGTTTATAAGTCGTCGCCGCCTGATAAAACTGGAGGGCTTTTCCTTGATTTTCCATTTCGCCTTGAATAGCCTTGATGTAAGCCTGTGCCTGTTTGTTTTCCGGATCGACCTCTAAAGCTTTTTGGAATTCGATAATAGAAGCCTGCGCCTTTCCTTCCCGATACATTTGAAGCGCGGTTTTCACAAAGGAAGAAGCATCCTTCTTTTTCTCGGTTTTGGAGTCCATCTCTCTCAGTTGCGACATCAGGAAGTTGGCTTCCTGGTGTTCAGGCAGCTCCAAAAGAATTCGTTTCAATTCGGCGCGCGATTCGTCATAGCGGCGTTTTTCAAAATAATCCTGGGCGCGCCGCATCCAGCCGGCCACCCGTTCTTTTTGCTGATCGCCTTCCAGCTGGGACATCAGGGATTGGGCCGAAGACCGGGAAGAAGAAATACCTTTCAAACCCAAATCAATCTCATTGGGCGAACTGGCCTGCTCCATGGCGCTTTCTTTGGTGATCTGCCCGCTGCGCACCAAAGCGATTAAAGACTGGTCAAAAGTTTGCATGCCGTACTGGCTGTTGCCCTCAGCGATAAACTGGCGGATGCTGCTGATCTTCCCTTCCGCGATTAAAGACTTAATCGTCGGCGTCACAATCATGATCTCGCAGGCCGGCACCACCCCTACGCCGCCCGATTTACTCACCAGGCGTTGGGAAATAACCGCCCGAAGCGTGCCCGAAAGCTGTATGCGTATCTGATTCTGCTGTTGGGGCGGGAAAAAATCCAAAATACGTTCGATCGTTTGAGTGGTATCCATCGTGTGCAGCGTGGACAAAACCAAATGTCCCGTTTCCGCGGCGGAAATGGCGGCCGAAACCGTTTCCACATCGCGCATTTCACCGACGAGGATAATATCCGGGTCCTGACGCAAAACGTACTTCAGGGCCGACTTAAAACTTTCCGTATCCAAACCCACTTCTCTTTGGGTAATGCTGGATCGTTTATCGCGGTGAACGAATTCGATGGGGTCTTCCACCGTCACAATATGGGCGTGGCGGTTTTCATTCATTTCATTGATCATCGCGGCCAGGGTGGTTGACTTACCCGAACCCGTAATACCCGTGACCAGGATCATTCCCCGGGGTTCAGAGGCGATTTGTTTCAATACCGCCGTGGGCATGTTAATTTCATCGATTTTAGGGACGTGCTGTGGAATCACCCGCATGACAATTTCGGGCAAGCCTCTTTGCCAGAGGATATTGGTTCTAAAACGGGCCAAACCCTCCACCGCATAGGCCAAATCTACCTCATGACGGTCCTCAAAAAACAATTTTCTCTGTTTATCATCCATCAGGATGTTGGCGACTTCATGGAGTTCTTCAACGCTTAAAGCGGTGTCACTTTGAGGGGAAAGATCGCCGTCAATTCGGAAAAGAGGAGGAGCGCCAGCCTTCAAATGAACGTCGGAGGCTTTTTTTTCAACCATTGAATTGAGCGTTTGTTGAAGATCCATCGGGTTCCCTTTGAGCGCGGCAACTTTTTAAAAACACGAGTTTTAAACGAACATTCTGCGGAAACGGTTTTCATTATACCAACTGCACTTCTTAAAAAACCTTTAATTTACTGATTTTATCGTCATACCGGACGACCGCGCGGCCAAGCCGCTCAGAAAATCACATTCCGATTTTTGAAGAATTTCGCTGAATTTCTTGTACTCCAAAGCGCTTTTATCTCGAACGCTTTGCTTCCCGCTGGCCTGACGATCCAAGAGGCTCAATTGGTTTTCCACCCATTCGTCATTAACGCCCAGCATCATCGCCTTTTCATAATCCTCCCGGGCTTCTAAATATTTCCTCTGGGCCACGTCCACCCGGGCCAGATCCGCGTAACTTAAACCCGATCGCGGATCGGCCTCGATCGCGCTTTGGGAAAGACTGCGGGACATTTCAAAATACCCCATCGAGCCGACCAGTGAAGCCATGTTGTCGTAAGTCACCGCCGATTCGGGTTGAAAGAAAAGAACGGATTCTAACTGGGCTAAAGCGCTCAAATTATTTTGGTGGCTCCGGTACCAGTCCGCTGTCAACAAGCGCTGCTGCGCATAAGCCAAGTAAAGATCACGGGTCGGTGGGTCGGCGGCTTCGCGGTATTCCTCCAAATTTCTCAACCGTTCTTGAAAAACTATCTTTTTTATTTTTTTAGCCGAATCTTTTTCCGTTCTGGTTTCGGCCCATCCATAAACCAAACCCTGAATCAGCCACTCGCCGTGAATTTGATTTAAACTTTCGGGCCAAAATTGCCTGCCCAGAGAATAAAAAAATGGATGATCTTTATTTTCAGCCAGTTGGGTCAGTCTTTCTTTAAAACCGTTTGAACTTCGAGCGATTTGTCTTAAATCCTCCGCCTGAAACCCCAATTGGTTCCATCCCCATTCGTGATAAAGAAAAACCGTTGGTTCCAGCACCACGTCCGGTCTCTGGTGGTTGACATATTTCGCGTACCAGAGGGGCATCACATAATTATCCCCATCGGCCAAAAGCACCGCCCCTTTCGGCAGGCATTTTAAAACATTGACGCCAAAATCCTCCGCCAGGGTAAACCGGTTTTTGTTTTGAAGTTCAAAAACGTTCCATCCCCAAAAAACCGAAAACAAAATCAAAACCAGAACCACTGTTTTCTGAAAAGCGAAGCCGCTCTTGGACAATAACCAAAAAAGTCCCGCGAAACTCAAAAGCGCTATCAAACCCGACAACGGCATTAAATAAACGGGAATGAGAAATAAATTATTGGTCTCATGTACCGCCGCCAGCGCCAAAACAATCGGCAAAAAAAGAATTAAAAAATCGCGAAACAAAGTTTTTTCAAACCGATAAAGCACAACCCCTCCCGCCGCCGCCATCACCATCATTCCCGGCATCCAAACCCCATAGGCGTTCAACATGGCCGCCAACGCTTCCCCATAAAAACCGAAACGGTGAATTTTCATTTCTTCGCCCGCCACCAATTGCCGAAAAACAACCCACTTAAACTCCGTCCAATGAAGTGGAAATCCCCAGAATGGCTGGGCCATCAAAGCCGCCCGGAGCGGCAGGTAAAGGTACAACGAAAGACCCAAAATCGAAAAAAACCATATAAACACAAAGTTTTTAACCGTAAACCCCGACTCCCACACCGTTAAAAAAATCACAAAAGGCGCCAGCAAAATAATGGTTTGCCAATGATTGGCTAATCCCAGTCCCCACAAAAACCAGGCCGCGTAGGTAACCCGCTTTCCCCTCAATCCCGAAACTCTCATCCAGATCAAAACCGAAAGAATCAAAAGCGTTAGCGTATAAACAAAGCCCTTCGCGCTCAGACATTGGGAAAAAACCGTCCCGCAGGATAAAAAAGCCAAAGCGGTTACCATCAAAAGTGGTTTGACTAAATAATCTGAATTATTTTTTTTCGATTTGAAACGGGCAACCAACACCACGCAGGTTTTTAACAGGAACACCAGGGAAAGAAGAACAATCAAGGTACTTATTAAATTAAAACGAAAAGCAACGGTGCCCACCGGCAGCCAGGAAAATACATGTCCCACTAAGTCAAACAGGGGATAGCCAGGCGGATGGGGCAATCCCAAATTCCAGGAAGCGGCCACCATTTCACCGCTGTCATCCATCAATATCGAGGGTGACTGCGCCCAAAGTAAAACCTGCCAAAAGACCAGGCCAAACAAACACCAAACCCATAACGATACATTTATCGAAAAGTCTACGTTTCGCCCGGGTGTTTTCATGCTTCTCATTTCAATCATTTACGTTTCCAACCAAAATCAAAAGCTGAGTCCATTTTTAAACACCAAGGCACCAAGAAAACCGAAAAAATCGAACTCTTGTTTTAAACATTATTCATAAAAAGATTTAATCAAAATTATTTTTTTGTCTTCCTTAGTGCCCTTGGTGCCTTGGTGGTTAAACAGGTTTCGATTATAAATTCTTCGGTTTATTCAACAGCTTCCACAATTCTACCTGGGCTTCCTTATTTTGTGGGTCCACCGTGATCACCGACCTAAAAGCCTCTTCCGCATTTTCCCAGTCACCCGCGTCTTCCATGCTATGCCCTAAAGCCAGCTGGGCTTCCACTTGTTTCGGATTGATTTGAATTGACGCTTCCAGGAGAGCCTTGGCTTCCTGCGTTCTTCCCTGCTGGCTGTAAATTTGGGAAAGCTGGTATTGGGCTTCCGCCAATTCGTCGTTCAGTTTCACAATCTGTCCCAAATCGTCCGCCGCCAAGGTTTCATCCTTGCGGCTTTGCGCGTCATCCAGCGATTTCATCATCTGGTCAATCTGCTGGGGATGGCTTTTGACAATATTTTCGCAGTCAATCTGGGTCGCCTCCAAAATATTGTGCTGGGAATAAATTAGGGCCAACGCCGCGTTGACGCTTTGATCCAGGGGGTCCAACCGGGCCGCCCGGTCATAAGCGTGAATGGCTTCGCTATAGCGCTGCTGGGCCACTAACTGCTGTCCCAAAACCTTAAAACCCTCCACATCGCGGGATAAATAACGGCGGGAACGGCTGTCCAAATCGGCGTTATTCACGGGAACCAGCGAAAGGTCGTAGCGAAATTGCAGGCTGGCCGGATCCATCATGTTGGACTCGGATTGAAAAAGCTGGGTCAACACCGCCGAACCGGCGTCCGGTTCTTTCCAGTCCGGGGGCAATTCGGATCGGGACCATTGAATCTGCCACTGGCTCTGGTTGTTCAGAATAACGCTTTTTAAAATCGAATCCGTGGGTCCGGTGATCGTCGAAAAGAAAAATTCCGGTTCCTGGTCAATCCACTGGGCCACATACCAGCGTTTATCCAGATAGTTTTGATTCAAAATAAACGCCGTGGGACTTTGCGGCTCCATCCAGCGGGCGGCCAGAGCGCCGTTAAATTCAAAAGGATCGTCGCAAACCAAAACCGTTCGCGGCCCCAAAGCCTTGACCAGATTCAAGACATGCTGCTGGGGAAAATCGTATTGGCTCCGAAAATAACTTTGTCCCGGCAGCCAGCTTAACGCGCAGGTCAACAAAACACCCAGAAAGGAAAAAAGGCCCAAACTATTTTTGGAGCTCAGGCCCCAAGCCGATCCGGCCCTCCGTTCAAAGGAAAAAGACAAAAACCCCAGAATGCCCGTCACAAACCAGAGAGAGGTCGCTCCCAGGTAATCCGTGCTATCCGAATAAAATAAAAACGCCGCGAGTCCGCTGAAAAGCCAAATCCAAAAATCAGTTCTTGAAATCGTCGCCACACCCATCAGCCAGTTATAGAGTCCCAGCGCCAAAACCAAAACCAGTAAAGCCGCCACTTCCCAGCCAAAGGCCTGCGCCGCCCCCGTCCAGGACCAGTCTTTCAGGAAATGATTCACCCACAATTCCGGACTCTCTTTAAACATTTCAAGTGCGGGGCTGTTGCCGCCCCAGGAAAAAAAACCTTTTCCCCGCCGTAAAAAAATCCAGAGGTAGGGTGAAAGACCCAGAAAAAGAGGCCATAAATTGTTAAAAATCCGCCGGATATAGGGACTCTCTGTCCAAAAATAAAAAAATCCAATGAAGCCCCACAAAGGATGGACCGACCACAAGAGCCCCAAAAGCAAAAAAGAAATCGGGGCGTATTTTTTTTCCAGTTGAAGCAAATGCCGAAACAGAAGGAAAAGCAAAAGACCCAGGCTGGAAACCAGCCCCAGTCCCATCGTCCCCGCGTTCCAAAAAGGCCGGCTTAAGCCCAAAGCCGCGCAGGACACAAAAATAAAAATCAGATTAAAGTTTTTTTCCGTCAAAAAATTGGAGAAAAGTTCCTTTGCCGCCATAAAAAGCGCCATCGCGGTCACCACCGCCGATAAGCAGGGAAGAATGGACATGGCTTCGGATGAAAAAAGATAACTGGCGGCCTCGCCCAGCAGGTAAACCAAAGGCGACCAGACCGGCTCCGTCACCGCTCCTGAATGGACGGCCAGCCAAAAGGCCGGGTCCTGCCCCCAGTAAAACGAAGGGAGTGCCGTGAAAAGATAAAGCGTCAGCATCATTCCGCTGGCCAAAAAGCCCAGCGCGAAAGACTTCGTCGTCACACTCATGCTCTTAACGGCGTTCCACCGCAAAGAAAAAAAGACCAGGGATAAAATAACCGCCAGCGCTCCCGAACCTAAATTCTCATGCGAGAACCGGTACCATCCCCAAACCCCCAGCCCCCAGCCCAGAAGTAAAAAAATACCCCGAACCCGCTCCGCTTTTTCTTCCCGAAGCCGAAAATCCTCATCGGCGGCCATTTGTTCAATATTACGCATTCATCTTTCGCCAAATCGCGGCGATCCCCTTTAAGGTTAAATCCGGCTCTACCTGTTTAAAAAGTCCCGTTTTTTCAAACACCTTACAAAACCCGCCGGTGGCGATGGCGGGCGCGTCGGCTTTTAATTCTTTGCGGATGTTAAAAAGAAGCTCTTTGGTCGTCCCAATCGCTCCATGATAAACCCCGGCCCGGACCGCCTCTTCGGTGGTACGCCCAATGGCAAACTTTACTTTTTCAAATTTCACCAGTGGAATTTTCGCCGTAAATTCGTGCAGCGCCCGGGTCGAAATGCCCAGCCCCGGCAAAATGGCCCCTCCAAAATAATCGCCGTCTTTGTTCACCACGTCAAAGGTGGTGCCGGTTCCGTAATCCACCACAATTACCGGCGAACCATAAAGTTCNNCGCCGCGTTGGCTAGCCGGTCCGCTCCGACTTGCGCCGGTTTTTTAACTTTTACCCGAACGCCCATCGGCGTCTGATGCGTCACAAAATGGGGGTTGAACCCAAAAGCCAGTTCGAGCGATTTCCCCACAGCCTTATCGACTGGAGGAACCACAGAGGCCACCACGATGCCGTTGACCTGCGCTAAACGCCTGAGCTTTTTTGCCCAAAGACCCACCGCATGGGCCGATTTTAAAGCCGTCGTGGGCACAATTTCTTTTTTCAATATAGTGTTTCCCCGCATCAAAGCCGATACGGTTCGCGTATTGCCGATCAAAACCGCCCAAATCATGAAAACCCCTTCTCAAACTTAGAATTAAACCTTTTGAACCACCAAGGCACCAAGNNCTTGGTGCCTTGGTGGTTAAACATGTTTTCTTGTCTTTAATTTTAAAATCTCAATGTCGCCCGATAGAACCGTTTCAGTAAGACTTGTTTCACGGCGCACTAACAAAAATCCACGGGGATCGATATCCACTACCCGCCCCTCAAATGTTTTCGCGATTTGAGTCACTTTGACCCGCTGATCCAAGGTCACCGACCTTTTACGCCATTCGGCTAAAACCCAGGAAAACTTTTTTTCATTCATCCAACCGTAAACTGTTTCCAGATTGGCCATCAATTTTTGCAGAAACTCAACCCGGTCTACCCGATGGCCCGAGGCCCGGTAAACGCTGGTCGCCAGAGATCGAATCGCCAGGGGAAAGTCTTTCGCTCCCTGATTCAGGTTAATCCCGATCCCCAAAATAACCGACTGCCTATTATCGTGTCGCGGACCCACTTCCGTCAAAATTCCACAAACCTTTTTGCCTTTTAACAACAAGTCATTCGGCCATTTAATTTGAGGTTTCAAATCAAAAACTTCCAGCGTTTGGGCCACCGCCACCGCTGACGCCAAAGTGATTCCCGCGATCTCCTGTGAAGAAAGCCGTGGTTTTAAAACCAGCGAAAAAGCCAAAGCCTTTCCCTGCGACGTCGTCCAAACCCGGCCCTGCCGTCCCCGCCCCTTAGTTTGCGCTTCCGCCGTCACTAGAGTTCCCTCCGGCGCGCCCTTTGCAATCAATTGAGACGCTATGTCATTGGTCGAAGTCACTTCAGAAAAAGAATAAAAGGAACGCCCAAAGCTTTTAGCTTTTAACCCCTTCCAAAACGCTTCGGGCTGTATGGGTTGAACCGATCTTGCTTTAGAAGTCATTCAAACCCACTTTAAAAAGGGTTTTAAAACAAAAANNGTGAACTCTGTGTACTCCGTGGTGAAATGCTTTTCGCTTTGGTTTTGTGCATCAGCGGGGATAAAGCTCAATCGAAAAATCAATCGACGGCGCCGAATGGGTCAAAGCGCCGGACGAAAACCGGTCTACCTTCAGTTTTGAATAACGGCGGATGTTGTGAATCGTCAAGCCGCCCGAAGTTTCCACCTGCATTTTTCCCTTCACCAGTTTCAAAATACGGCCAAAATCTTTCGGAGAGGCGTTATCCACCAAAATAATATCCGCCCCCGCCCGAAGGGCTTCCTGGGCCTCGGCGTAATTGGTCACTTCCACCTCAATAAATTCTTTCAAGCCGTATTTCAACCGGGCCGCGGTCACCGCGCCAAACACGCCCCCACCCAGACGAAGATGGTTGTCTTTAATCAGCACATGCCCCGAAAGATTGAACCGGTGATTTTTGCCGCCCCCCACCCGCACCGCGTAACGTTCCAACTGGCGGTAAAGCGGCGTGGTTTTGCGCGTGTCATACAGCCGGGGACTTTTGAGAATGTCGCGGAATTGTTTCGTTAAAGTGGCCACGCCCGATAACCGGCTCAGCAAATTGAGAGATACCCGCTCCCCGGACAACAGCGCCTGCGCCGGGCCTTCCAGCAGCGCCACTTTCAGACCGGGCCGGACTTTAGCCCCTTCAGACACTAGAATTTTGACCTTACAGCGCTTATCCAAAAGCTTGTAAATCTCAACCACCAGCGGAAGCCCCGCCAGAACGCCCTTTTGCTTGGCCAGCACTTCACCGCGGGCAGGCAGGTTCTTGGCGATAACCGATTGACTGGTTCTGTCGTTCCATGCGCCGTCTTCCAGAAGCGCCTGCTTTAAAAAAGGCCGGATTGATTTCCAGTTGAATTTTTCGTTCACTTTAAATTCCCATGTTTCTGGCTAAAGGATGATAAACGACAGCCATTAAATCACAAATTTGGGAAGTTTTATTGCCAAAGCGGGTAGCGTGGCCCTTTGTTTTCTTTAGGCAGTAAACCGCTTTTGTTTGGGAAGTTAAGCTATTTTCGGGCGCACCGGTTAATGCAAAATAACCTGATCGAAATAGACTGTAACCGGAAAGCCTGCCGGTGCAACGACCGTCAGTTTTTCCGTGAAATAATTCTGGGTGTTCGCCAGGGTACCAGGTCCCGTGTATCCATCCGTCCGGGCTCCATCCCTAATCACAATGGTCACTGGCGACCAAGTCGAAGTTAATAATTCACTTATCATCAGGTTATCGGGAGTGCCGCCTCCGGGAGTCGCCGCGTTAAAGCCGACGGTGACGAACCCCGCGTTAGTATTTGTCTGCGCCTCGGCATAAAAAGTACACAGGTTATAACCTTCCAGATTGGTAACGGTGCCATTACTCATGCCAAACTCCGAATAGGGGTTGGAACCCAGGAGATTCGGAAATACGCACGAAAAACTTTTGGTATCGGTTCCATAACCCGCAAAACCGCTGGCCGCCATCGTATAGGGCGCGGAAGAAGTTCCATCGGTGGCTGTAAAATACGCGCAATTCACATTGGTGACCCCGTTCGCGTAAACAGTCGTCGGGCCGCTAGACGGCGTGGGGGTACTCGTAACTGAGCTTCCGGCCGACACAGCGGGTGTCGGACCACAACTGATTGTCGCGCCAAACCCCAAAATCAAGAGAGCCAGTCCTGTCATAAAATAATAAGCCTGTTTCATATAACCCCTCCGATATTGGACAAAATAAATCACATACAATTATACCAGACAATTTTTTATCAACTGCTCCGCCCCATTAAAAGATTCAAAAACAAAGTGGCCATCCCTTTTTGAGACACACGATCATCATTTTGATAGTCGATTTTTTTTAGCCCTTCATTTTCAGCCTAAAAAAGGGTTCTTTAAATGGTATGTATTTTGCTTTTAATTGATTCATGAATCGAACAACCCGGGGCTTCGTCCTCTTAAAAAATCAGGTCGGCATTTTCGCAATCCTTCTGGTTTTATGCTTTTTCACGGCGTCCGCTTTCTGCGCGGCGGATGAGGTTAATGGATTCCCCGTCTCTACCCTGAATCTTCAATCCAATCCCACTGCCGTCCCACAAACCAATGAAGGCGCTCCCGTGGCGCCAGCCGGCCCGCAAGTTACTTCTTATCCGGTGAAGAATAATTCACAAAAACCGTTGTTCTCGCCGGCCCCGGCTCTTCCGATGTTTCAACCCACTCAAGTATCCGCATCCACGCCTGAAGTTTCTTCCGCTTTATCGCCTGCCTCTCCGCCTGCTTCTAAGTGGTGGGATGCCGCAGGATGGATTGCTCTTCTTGTCTTAGTCATCGCGCTTCTCGTCTTTGCCAAAACCTTACGGGATCATCACACCACCGGCGAATAAGCTCAAAGAACACCGGGACGGTTTTGATAACAAAACCTCGAAACAAAATCCAAAGCGGCTCCCGCATCGGCACGCTAAATGGTTTTGCCTCAAGTTATTCTTCCAAAAGGGGAGCCTAGGTTCACTCAACGTTCTGGGCGTTCATAAAAAAAGGCCACGCGATATGCCCGGCCTTTTTCGCGTCGATTCAGATTTAAAAATGAATTTATGATGTGCGGGGAGCCTGGAACTTTTGTATTCTGCTGAACTGACTGTTGAAAGGCTTAGTGGTCTCTTTTCATCGGTTTCGGGGAAACCTGGTTGGCTCCCCTCACGGCCTTGCCAGCCACCGTGCGTCTGGGTTTGGTTTGCTTCTGGTGATGGGCCTTGTGCTCGGCCCTCAACTGGGCGATTTGGGCCTGGGTGTAGCGCGGATGGTCATTAGAAGCCCAAACCCCCGTTCCGCTGACAGCCATCGCCAGGATGATCATCGCTGCCTTCAAGATCTTTTTCATTTTCTTTCTCCTTATTTATTTTTATCAGCGTTAGTTTGGGTCTTAAAATTTTTCCGTGACAGTGTCACGGCACTTGCGGTTCGGTTCCTTGCATATTCACCCCGTGGTTCACCAGTAAGTTCCAATCGGCATTAGCGCTCTCTGCGCCCATCGGGTTTCCGCTCAGGTTGATGTTAGAGTTGTTCCCGAAGGACCCGGCGTTTTGGGCCGAGACTAAGGGGTCAATGTTATTGATCCTGTTGTTTTCCACGC
>PLFD01000006.1 GCA_003136635.1 candidate division FCPU426 bacterium
AATCCAAGGATGAAGAAAACAGTCCTGCACATGCCTGTCGCAAAAAGGATGGTGTGCAACGAATCACTTGATCTTGTTGTTTATCCGACAAAGCCGACTTAACTTCACGATCAATACGAACCACCTGCTGGGTGTGTGCAATCACTCGGATCTTTTCGGTTGTCGGCCGGTCTCCAAGCGCCAACATACCCGATGTATCAACACCGTATTTCTTAAGTTGGCTTACCAGTTCCCGGCCCGCTAAATCCCTACCCGTAGTTCCGATGATTGAAGCTTTTCCACCTAAAGCTGTAATGTTGGCCGCTACGTTGGCTGCCCCACCCGGCATTTTTGTGTCTTTCTCATTGATCTCTACCACTGGAATGGGTGCTTCAGGAGATATCCGGGCTACCGAACCCTTGATGTATACATCCAGCATGACGTCGCCAATAACCACAATCTTCTTTTTTTGAAGCATTCCGACAATACCGAGAAGTTCTGATTTATCCACGGACGAAAGTATGGATTGGTTTTTAGGGGCGGAAAGTTCAGCTTTTTTCATAGTTCCTCAGGGAAATATCGCAATTTAGATTAAATGACCAACCAGCCCACAACGCTCTTGAATACGGTTTCGTTACGGAAACAAAGACAATCAATTTTAGTCTCACCAACTCATTTTATCTAGGAAACATTCTTTCTAAAGGGAACATTTCGAATCAAATTTTTATGGCTTAATGCCATTTATTGATTTTTTCAATACCGGTCAATAAAGACTAAAGGGCCATCTTTCAGCCAATAGCTGATAGTTTTTATTTTTTATCGCTTCTTTTATTTTATCTTTATCCGCAAGATAGTTTGAGGTCCAGTGGGGCAAGTTATTTAAATTGGCGTAATATGACACGTATCCAACTTGAAAAAAGATGGTCGCAAAAATAAAAACACAGGCCATTCTTTTCCAAAAAAGGCTCGCAACCAAAAACCTCCAACATAAAAAAGAATAGTAAAAAACAAACGGGAATATCAAATAATAACGATGGGCATCCGGTTGTCTAGCCGTAAAACAAAAACTAGTCCAGATCATTAAAAAAATTCCAGCCGTCAACAACTTCATCCAACGCCATTGGGGATTCGCCTCATCTCTTTTGAACCATAAAAAAATAAGTAAAAGAACTTGAATCCAACCAGCAACAAGTAAAAACAAACAAGGAATCAAAAGCCACCACGCACTCATAAGAAACGCTTTTCTATCAGGCGTGTGGTCGCCTATCCATCGGGGCATTTCCGAACAAGCAAAAGATAAATATCTGGCAAGCACCGTAAAGAAATCTTTAAAGTTGTAAAAATTAAAATGAACCAATAATCCCGAAGAATCACTCGCTACCTGAAACCCATATTTAAGATACGTCGGCAATATGAAAGAGAACGTCGGCAACGCGCCAAGAAAAAAGAAAACAACTCCGTAGACTTTGTGGTTTTTGATTTGAAGAATGAACGAACCAACAATCAACACGGCAAATAAAACCCACGATAAGTGAAACTGTAAAATCCAAAAGAAAGCAAAACCCATTAATGCATTTGCCAAGTTGAACGGTAAAATCCTTCCGGTCAAAACAGGCGTGCTTTCAACAAAGCCAATAAAAAATAACAAACTACCGACAGCCCCAAAAGACAAGTTGTGAATTTGAGTAGTCACGTGGAGATCCCAAGGCGCAAAAAAGAGGCTTGTATAAATGAACCATGGGGGAATGCCTGTAATCCGTCGAGAACAATACCATCCAAAAAAGAGAAACGAAGAAAAAGTTAGAATATTTAACAAAACATAGGGTGCCATTGGGTCACTCCATATTTTTAAAGCACCGGCTATCAATACACCTTCTAACGCGCCGGGAATCTGACTTTGATAGGTAACCGTACTAGTTGGTTCAATCGTATCAGGACCAAAATAAGGCCAAGTGTTTGTCGTATAGGCTTTTAAGCCAATAAGATATGTTTGTTGCTGATCGTTTCCAGACCGATTGGGAGGTGCCAAAAGACCAAATAAAAGTCTAAAAATAAAAGCCAAAACAAATACAAAAACAATGAACCAAAGCTTTGCATTTTTAAAACTCAATTACATCTCCATTCATTTTAAAAACTAACTGTAATCTACTTGAACAGTGCTTTTATGCCAATGATAATAAAACCCGTGCTAAACCCTTCAAAATTTTCAATTCAACGAAGTTCATCTATAAGCCAAAAGACTTCCAATTACGAAATTTTTGTTTTTTGTTCCTTATTAGCTCTAGCCTTCTTATTCCGACTGGTTTTTGGGCTTTGTTCCGAAATTTGGTTCATTGACCAACAACAAATTTATCTCATTGGGCTCAAATACTATACTACTGGTCTTTGGCCCTATTTCGGCCCGGATGTAGGGGTGAATATTCAATTGCCTGGAGCCCTTCAGGGTTTAGTGATCGGCCTTCCCCTTTGGATATTTCCCATTCCTGAATCGCCTTATGTATTTCTCAATCTTTTATCCTTTGCCGGTCTTTGTTTTTTGGCCTGGTACAGCTGTCGACGTCTGCCCCAGTTTCCCCGTTGGATTATTTGGGCGTGGCTCTTAACCGCACCCTGGGTTCTGAATTGGTCCACCAATATCGACAACGATTCTTATATGTTGTTCGGGAGCTGTCTTTTCTTCGTCGGTTTCATGGAAACACTGCCGCCTCTCACCCTTAACCTAGTTCCCTTCTGGCTGGGCAATTGCTTAATGGGATTTGCTTTGGGCTGGAACGCTCAATTTCACCTTTCTTATGTTTTGCTCTTCCCTTTGATCGGGGTTTCTTTGGTTTGGCAAATGGCTGCTAAAGCTGTTTCTTTTAAGAAAAAACTATGGAGTTTCGCAGCTTTTCTGGCCGGCGCTCTGACCACATATAGTTTTGTCATCCCCACTTGGATTCAATATGGCTTTGTCAAAGGCTCTGGCAACATCGCACAAGCTGTTACCATTAACTCTAAAAACCTATTCAGCTTTTTTACTGTGCTTTTAAGATATTTAGCCTTGGCCTGCTGTGAATTACCCCGATTTATCGGCGCCAACACCTCAAGTCGTTTGGATTTTTTAAAAGAAAATTTATGGGTTGCGCCCTTCGCGATTATTGCGTCCCTATTGGGTTTATTTCAATTAATCGTATTACTGCTTGGCTGGTTTAGAAAAAACCATCCCCAAAAAGACTGGCATTCGATCAAAATTCTAACTGCCCTAGTTTTTATTTTAATCTATGTGAGTTTTCTTTTTGCCATCAAAACCCCGGCGGCCCACACCTATTACCTAACTTTGCCGTTGGTAATGATCTATGGATTTTACGCATTGAGTCCCTATGCAACCCGCGCTTGGTTTACTCGATTAGCCGCTACTCTTTTAGTCTGTAATTTGGTTTTTCATCTGGGACTAGCTCTTCACAACTTGCCACTAAAATCTCTTTATAAAAATCGTGATATTTTAGTAAAAGCGATTCAAGAAAAGAATTACCAACTCCTGGGTGAACGTCGACCCAACACCCAATACTAGAATTATGGTGTGCTCAGCGTATCAGAAATACCATTAATTTCTGGGAGGGTGGCCTGAAGCAGTGAAATTTCAATACTTCCGATCACAATAGCGCTTTTAATTACCTGCACATGCCTGTCGCAAAAAGGATGGTGTGCAACCGAAATCGGCGTGCTGGTCCGAT
>PLFD01000016.1 GCA_003136635.1 candidate division FCPU426 bacterium
TACACGCCCGAATTAATTACATCGGTTCAATTTATTATTGTGTTGTTTATGGCGATGCTTAATCAAACCGATGTCCGAATTAAGTTCCTGCAAGCCATCGGTATTACTGTGTTTTCAATCGGATTTGCCTTTGTCTTGTATCCTCCGCTCCAAATACCAATGTTCTACGTGATGGCCACGTTTGTATTGACGATTTTAATTACTCATAAACCCTCAAAGCTGGATATTGGCCTAATAACATTCATTATTTTGATAAATCTTATTTGTGTAGCGCACTTTTATTTAATATCGCACGAGGATATTAAACTTGTAATGAATACCATTTACCCGGGCCAAAGATTTACTCATAGCGGCGATACAAGCATCAGCGCCACACTCAACTATTTTAATAATTTAATTACGCCCTATAAATATCCGAATTATTCCAATCAATGCGAGTTAAGCAACTTTTGGTTATTTTTTCCGGTTTTTCCCTTTTTGTGTTTTTTGATACCTGCGCAGAAACGCGGGTTATATTTTAATCTTATTTTTTATTTAAATTTATGTCTGCTCGCGTTTTTGATCATTCCCGGATTGGGTAATGATTATATTTATAAATACACACTACTTTCAAAAGTAACCGGTGGAAGAGCGGTGGTGATATTTGGTTTGTTAAATACGTATTTATTAATTTTATTTATTGATAAATATAAATCCATGAAACTCGACATGAAAACACTGCTTTGGGTAAACGCTTTTGTCTGGTTGTATGTTTCGGTATATATTTGGGGATCTCAAATTTATAGCAATATGCATTTGTTGATGTATGTCAGCGTTGGCATTATGTGGCTGATCATACATTTAATCCTTATTCATAAAGAATTCCTCGCAATTGCGTTACTCGTCTGTTTAACCGTCGTAAGCGGGGCAATTATTAACCCAATAGTTCTAGGCGTGGGTGATTTATATGATTCGGATTTGTCCCATAAAATCCAAGAAATTCGCAAACAGGAACCTGAAGCAGTTTGGGCCGCTACGGATGAATCTTGGTACGGTGAATATTTATTGGCGCAGGGACTATATTCATATACTGCTGTAAAATTTTATCCAGATTTTAAAGTTTGGGACCGGATAGATAAAAACCATAAATTTGTTGATGTCTATAACCGTTACGCGCACATCAATTTTAATTTGGTCGATGAAAAAACGACATTTGTATTGAATGAACCTGACCTTATTACTTTAAACTTAAACAGGCATGATTTGATAAATGGCACAGACATAAAATATGTATTGGCAAGTCATCAATTGAAAACTGAGAATAATTTAGAATTATTGGATGTTCTGGGTAGTAAATATATTTACAAGGTTATTAGATAAACCTTTGGCTTACAATGCGGAACGTACCCTTTAACTGAGATTGAGTTTTGACAGAAATACTGTTTAAAAAGCACAATTTTGATAGCGGCGTTTATTTAAGATCAATTTGAAATAGAATATAAAACTAAAATTTTAAATTTAGGAGCTTCCATTGTCTTCTCTTCTCGTAACAGGTGCCTGTGGGTTTATCGGCAGTTCGTTTGTCCGCCAGGCGGTGAACCAGGGCTACAAAGTGATTGTTTTAGACGCGCTGACCTATGCCGGTCATAAAGAAAATCTGGAAGGCGTGCCGCACGAGATGGTGGTGGGAAATATACAAGACGAAGCTTTGGTTAAAAACCTTCTTAAGACTCATTCCATCCAAGGTTTGATTAACTTTGCCGCCGAATCCCATGTGGATCGATCCATTACGGGGCCGTCCGCTTTTATTGAAACCAACATCCAGGGAACCTTTAACCTGCTGAGCTGTGCTTATGAGTATTGGAAAACTTTAGACGAAAACAAAAAGAAAGATTTCCGGTATGTTCAAATCTCTACCGATGAGGTTTATGGTTCGCTGGGGGTTACGGGTAAATTTAACGAAACACTTCCTTATAAACCTAATTCTCCCTATTCGGCTTCCAAGGCGGCGGCGGATCATTTGGTGCGGGCCTGGTTTCATACCTATGGATTGCCGACGATTACGACCAATTGCTCGAATAATTACGGACCCCGCCAATTTCCGGAAAAATTAATTCCTCATATGATTGCCTGCGCTTTAGCCAGCAAGCCGTTGCCCGTCTATGGCGACGGGGGTAATGTTCGCGACTGGATTCATGTGGAAGATCATTGTGAGGGCATTTTGCTGGCTTTGACCAAAGGCCAGCCTGGTTCCACCTATTGCTTCGGCGGAAACGCGGAACGGAATAACCTGGATGTGGTGAAAACCATTTGTAAAGAACTGGATCAACTACTTCCCCGGGGGGACCACAAGTCTTACGGTGATTTAATTACCTTTGTGACGGACCGTTTGGGACATGACCGCCGCTACGCGATTGATGACGCTTTTGCCCAAAAGGAACTGGGGTTTAAACGCCGGTATAATTTTGAAAACGGACTCAAGAATACGATTCAATGGTATTTGGACAATACGGCCTGGAGCAAGGCAGTTACGGGAGCGAAAAAATGAAGGGAATTATTCTGGCTGGGGGTAGCGGAACCCGTCTTTATCCATTAACTCGGTCGATTAGCAAACAGCTTTTGCCGGTTTATGACAAGCCCACCATTTACTATCCGTTGTCGACACTGCTTTTGGCGGGGATTCGGGAAATTTTAATCATCAGCACTCCCCGGGATCTGCCGATGTTGAGGGACTTATTGGGTGATGGATCGAAGCTGGGGATATCGCTTTCCTATGAAGAACAGGCTAAACCCGAGGGAATTGCCCAGGCTTTTTTAATCGGCGAAAAATTTATCGGCAATGATCCGGTCTGCCTCATTTTGGGCGACAACATTTTTCACGGCAATGAATTGGTTCAGGCTTTGGAGAAATCGGCCCAATTGTCAAAAGGGGCGGAACTTTTCGCCTATCACGTGACGGATCCGGAACGCTATGGAGTGGTAGAGTTTAACGCTGAGGGTATCGCGGTCAGTTTGGAAGAAAAACCGAAAAAGCCAAAATCCGCCTGGGCGGTAACCGGACTTTATTTTTATGACGCCCAGGTGGTTCAGATCGCGAAATCGCTGAAACCCTCCGCGCGCGGCGAGCTGGAAATAACCGATTTGAATTTGCGGTATCTGGAACAGGGGAAACTTCGTATTAACAAGATGGGCCGGGGAGTGGCCTGGCTGGATAGCGGAACCTATGATTCCCTTTTGACCGCTTCCCAATTTGTGCAAATGATTGAGCAGAGGCAGGGGTTGAAAATTGCCTGTCTGGAAGAGATTGCTTTTTTAAAAGGCTATATCGGTGTCCCGCAGCTGGAACAATTGGCCGATGAATACGCGAAAAGCGGCTATGGCGCTTATTTAAGACAGGTTTTGAGCGAGAACACGGTTCAATAAAACTATTTGCTTCATAAAAGCATTAGAAAAACAGTCCAATTCTCCTTGAGGCTTACCATTAATATCATCCCCTTGACCTATAACGCTATCCGTTATACTTTAAATACATGATCCGGAACTTTAAGAGCAAAGAAGCCGAGATGATTTTTAATCGGACTTTTTCTCATCGGTTGCCCCATGACATCCAAAAGGCGGCCTTTCGGAAACTCCGCATGTTAAGCAGGGCGGTTACCTTAAACGACTTGCGGGTTCCTCCCGCAAACCGGTTGGAGGCTTTACACGGTAATCGGCAAGGGCAACATAGTATTCGGATTAATGACAAGTGGCGGGTTTGCTTTGAATGGCGGACTGGGGATGCCTATAACGTTGAAATTGTGGATTATCACTAGGAGTGACAAATGAAAGATTCGAAGATTCCACCGCTTCATCCGGGTGAAGTTCTGCAGGAAGAATTTCTTAAAGCATTGGGGATCAGCCAGAACAAATTGGGTCAAGACTTGGGTGTTCCTCCCCGCCGTATTAATGAGATTGTCCAGGGAAAGAGGGGTATTACGGCTGACACGGCTCTGCGTTTGGCTAGATATTTTAATATGTCTCCCCAATTTTGGCTTGGACTGCAAATGGATTATGAGTTGGACCAAGAAGCGGATCACCTTGCGTCCCGTTTGAAAAAAGAAGTTCATGTTTATCAAGCTGTTTAATTTTCCATAAAACCGTCACGCGAATTCCTGCCAGCTATTGAAAAGAAGGAAAGTTAAAGCCATGAGAATTGGAATCGCGCTGGCCGTTTACCGCCCCCACCCTGAATTTTTTGAAAAACAGCTTCAATCCCTGCTCGATCAAAGTTATCACGACTGGTTTTGCGTGATTACCAGCGATTCGCCGCTGGACGAGATTTTCAAAAACGAGAAACTCCATCAATTCAAAAATCACGCCCGGTTTCGCTGGCACGAAAATGAGGAACGTCTGGGAGTGACTAAGAATTTTGAAAAAGCGGTTCAAATTTGTCTGAGGGAAAAGGTGGAAGCGATTGCCTGCGCGGATCAGGATGACGTGTGGTACCCGCAAAAAATCGCCAGATCGGTGGAAGTGTTTCAAAGTTATCCTCCTATCCGGCTGGTTCATACCGACATGCATCTTCTTTATCGAAATGAAAAAGGCGAGGACGTGATAGGAACCGAAACCGGCTGGCAGGCCGAGCGCCGGGGCATCCATCATGTTCAACCGAGGCATTTTTTAATCCGCAATATCGTCGCCGGCTGCGCGATGTTGTTTGACGCCGATCTGGCCAGGATGTATCCGGTCATTCCGGAAGAGTTTTATCACCCGGACTACTGGTATTCTTTTTTGGCCTCGGTTTACGGGAAAGTTTATTCCATTCCGGAGCCGACCTACGCTTACCGCCAGCACAAAGAAAACGCGTTGGGCATTTCGCCCTTTAAAGGTTTTTTTTACACCGCTCCGCAAAGCAGTTTGATGGATGTGTTGAAGAAATTCCGCCGGGTTTATTTTAAATCCCGCGATCTGGTCAGCGCCGCTGTTCGGGAAAAAGTTCCGGTTTCTTTTTTCGCGAAATTTCCGATCACCGTTTTCGATTTGGGTTTTTCCCTGTCTTTGATGGGATTCTATTACCTGTTGGTTCCGTCCGAGCGGGATGTGCCGCTGGCCAGGGCTTGTTTCGCGCGCGCCTTGGGGAAAGCGCTTTTTTTCATTCCGAGACCTTGGGTTTGATCCGATTGGGGAATCGCCAGAATTCGGCCAACCCTTAAGCGCGAACAGGCTGGTTTGAAAGTTAATGAGAATCGAATAAGATTTGAAAATAACCTTCGCGATAGTAAACTTTCTTGGCTAATACAAAGTGAATTTATGCAAATGAAGGCGGAACATGCTTAAGAGTGGAAAAAGAAAATCAGCGATGATCCCGATAGAGAATCGCTGCGGGATTTGCGACACGAAACTGACGCTTTATCCCAAGGATTTCGCGGAATGCCCGCATTGTCAGAAAAAAGTATGCCGTCAATGCTGGTTCAACGCCTGGGCAACTAAAGCTTTTTCTTCGGAAAAATGCGCGCATTTGCTGGAAAATGACGGACTCAATTCAAACGCTTTTACGCAAAAAGAAAATGTCATTTATTGGGATTGGCCCCGAATCGCTTTTGTCGGCGCGCTGGTGGTTTTGGCTATGGGAGTTATTTTGTTTTTATTGAATCTTTTCGTGTTTTAGTTTTCCGGTTCTTCCCAATAAGCGGACACATTCCTGATAAACCTTTTCAACCGGTATGGATTCCATGCAGGGCCTGGCATCACAGCCATATTCAAAACCCAGGTTGAGGCATGGACTGCAAGCAATGGTGGCGCTCAAAACACTCACGATATTTCCATTGGGCTGTGAGGAAGGAAGGGGGCCCCACTTCGCGGGATTGGTGGGTCCGTGCGGCGCGATAAGGGAACAGCCCAAACCAACAGCCAAATGCATGATCCCCGTATTGCCGCAAATGACCAGATCCGATTTTTTTAACAAATCAGACAACTGCTCTATTTCAAGTTTGCCCGAAAAGTCCGCGATTTTCTGACCGGACTCTTGAATGATCTGGTGAACGAGATTTTCCTCATACGTTCCCATCCCGGTCATTTGTATCTGGATATCCGGGTTACTTTTTAATTTTTTGATCAACTCAACATAATAATTTTCCGGCCACGCCCTCTGCCAACCTGATTCGCCGCATCCGGGATGAATATGAATTAAGGTTTCCGCGGAGGGAGAACGCTGAAGAGAATCAGTTGGGTATAAATTTTCTTTTTTTAGAAAACCGTTAAAGTGATCGATTCTGGATCTATCGATGCCCGCTAAACCGGCGATGGAAGCGAATTGCTCAAATTCGTGCCGATTTTTTTCATTCGTTACGATTTTTTGATAAAGAAAATGACGGTGTTGTCCAGGCGTTTTGAAACCATACCGTGAGGCCGCTCCGGAAAGAAAACAAAGCAGGGGTGAAACGCGAAGCCATTGGTCAAAATCCAAAGCGAAAATGGCTTTGAAATCCCTTAACTTTTTTAAAAAATCCCAAAGGGCTTTTGGGCTTTTAGCCAGTTTTCCAAAATCGAGTAAGAGAACATCATCCATATAAGGAAAGTCTTTGAGTGCCGCCTGATTAATCGGGGTGGCGATCATTAGAATTTTACCCGTGGGTCCGATTTTTTCTTTTAAGGCCTTAAAAACAGGAAGAAGAATAAAGGTGTCGCCCAGCGCGGAAAGCTTTACCACTAAAACGTTATCGCCGGATGACAAAGGTTTGGAGGAGGGCCTGAAAAAAAAGGCCCAAAGATTTGTCAGAATCCCCAATAGAAAAACAATTGGGATTCCGATGAATCGATCAATTTTTTTGAAAAGCTTATTACCCTTCATTTATACCTCAGTCGGAAAATCGAGTGGCGATTCTACCACCGCGCCGTTAAATGACAAACCATGAGGACTTTTATGGAAAATCGCAAGGCCAGAGGGTAAACTCCACTTCTTTAAGTTTCCAACAAAATCAGTCATGAACCACAGAGTTCACGGAGTACACCGAGTTTTAAGGAGTTTTGTAGGCGGAACCCTAAAGGACTTTCTTAAACTCCAAATAACTCCGTTGTTTCCGTGAAAATCTGAAAAATGTTCACGGAGTACACCGAGTTTTAAGGAGTTTATAGACTAATTCTTAAAGAGTTGTTGTTTAACTCTTAGTAACTCCGTTGTTTCCGTGAAAGATTAAATAGCTTTTTAGATATTCTAATTTCATTTTAAAGGGCGGATATTCGTGCGTATTGCTTTGGTTCATGATTGGCTGACCGAAAGGGGCGACCGGGAAAAGGTTTTGTTGTCTTTGGTCGAGCTGTTTAAAGGCGCGGATATATTTACGATGTTTTATAACCCGGATCAAGTGGACCCTATTTTTCGCACCAAGCACATTAAGGTTTCAGCGCTTCAATCCATCCCTTTTGGCAAAAAAAGCTATTTTAATTTTCTCCCGCTTTACTGGGAATTGACAGGCCGTTTAGATCTCTCGGAGTACGATTTGGTGATTTCTTCCAGCGCGGTTTGCGCGAAGTGGATTAGAACGTCCAAGACCGCCATGCATGTTTGCTATTGCCATACGCCTTTCCGAACCATTTGGGATTTGTCCGACTCGATCTATGATTTCTCCTTGTTTTCCCCTTCGCGTTGGCTGGGCGGCCTTTTTTCCAACTATTTAAAGTGGTGTGATTTGAAATCCAATCAGGGTGTCACCCATTTCATGGCCTCTTCAACGGAAGTTCAAACCCTCATAAAAGAACTTTATGGCCGGGAATCAGAACTTTTCTTTCCGCCTGTCGAAATTGAACGGTTTGAGCAGGAAAAGCAAAAGGGCGAATACTTTATTTTGATTTCCAATCAAAAACCCTCCGTTCGTGTTAAGCGCGCCATGAATTTCTTTTCGGAGTTAAAAAAGCCGACGCGTGTTTTTGTTCGGGGAAAAGTGGACAGGGAGTGGCAAGGTTTTATGGGCGAAATGATTCAAGTTGAGCCGTGGGTAGAGTCAGAAACGCCTCATGTTTTTTCCAAGGCGAAAGGGTTGATTTGTGTAGACGGGGACATCTCACCGATCTTAGCCGCGGAAGCCCTCTCGGCGGGTTGTCCTTTATTAGTGGGAGAGGATGTTCGTTTGAGCGATATTTTTACTGAGAGTGAAACGGGTTTGAGTTTATCGTTGGAAAGCGCGGAAAAAACGTTGGAAAACTTAGAGCGGTTTGAAAAAATCGTTTTTGACACTGAGGTTTTACGACAAAAAGTAAATCGCTTTTCAAAGGCTCGGTTCTTGTTCAAAACTCAGGTTTATTTCAGACGTTTATACGGCATTGTGACGATTCCAGAAAATGAAAAGCTGTAAACTTCCCAAGATGTTTGCCCAAGCCCTATTAAAACTATAAACTAAGTAGCCTTGTTTCCAACTTAACTTGAGGTTTTATGAAAATCCGCATTCTTTCTATTTTCGCGATCATCAGTTTTTTCCTCGATGGCTTAATGATCACGGCTTCTTTTGTGGGGGCTAACTGGATTCGGTTTCATTCAGGCTGGATTCGGGTGGATTCCATTACGCCCTATAGACATTACGGAATTTTTCTTACTTTTTTTATCCTGATTTATTTAGCGGTGTTTAACTATGTCGGTCTTTATCGTTCAAGACGCGGTATTTCGGGTGTGGATGAACTTTCCAAGGTCCTTCAGGCGGTTTTAATCGCTGCCATTATTCTTTCCGCCGCGACTTTCCTGGCCAAGTTTTTCGCTTTTTCCCGCCTGGTTATCTTCTTGTCGGCGTTTTTAATTCTATGGTCCGTCTGGCTGGAAAGGGTGGTTATCCGCCGGGTTCAGGTTTCCCTGAGACGCAAAGGGATTGGAGTTACCCGGGTCTTGATTGTGGGTTCGGGTGAAACCGCGGGGGTTTTGATTCAAAGATTACGCCAGAATCCGGGATTGGGTTACAGCATTATTGGGGTGATATCCGAAGCCAAAAGAACGGGTGAGGTGGAAGGTTTTAAAATTATCGGTACTTTGTCTAATTTTTCCAAGATTCTTAAATTACAAAATCCCGGTGAAGTCATTTTCGCTCTGCCCGCGACCGCCCATGCTCGTTTAATCCCCATGCTGGTATCACTTCAGAATAGTCAGATCAAATACAAAATTGTTTCCGATCTGTTTGGTCTGATTACCCATCCGCTGGAAAACGATGTTTTAATGGACATGCCGGTTTTTCAAATGAAGGAAGCTCCGCTGAATTCCTGGTACAACCGGGTAATTAAACGAATTTTTGATTTTAGTTTGTCTTTATTAGCCGTGGTGGTTTTAACCGTTATTCCCGTATTACCCCTGTTGGCCCTCGGCGTCAAAATATCCTCTCCGGGCCCGGTCTTTTTCCGTCAAAAACGCGTCGGCCGGGACGGAAAACATTTTTTTATGCTCAAGTTTCGATCCATGTCCGAGGGAACCGAAACGGTGGCTTTCACCGCCAAAAATGATCCCCGGGTGACGCCTATGGGGAGTTTTATTCGTAAAACCAGTTTGGATGAATTGCCCCAGATATTTAATGTTCTGCTGGGTAACATGAGCTTAGTGGGGCCCCGGCCCGAGGTTCCCGGATTGGTTGAGAAGTTTGAAAAAGAAATACCGCGTTATTTTGAACGGCATCAGGTTAAGTCCGGAATCACGGGTTGGGCCCAGGTGAATGGTTTTCGGGGCAACACGTCCCTTCATGAGCGGGTTAAATACGATATTTATTACATTGAAAACTGGAATCTGGGTTTGGATATTAAAATTATTATCCGCACGGTTTTGGATATTCTGGAACATGAACACGCTTATTAACGGTTAAAGGAAATCTTGTGAACATACTGGTAACCGGCGGAGCCGGATTCACCCCTCTTTTATATACAGCGTTAAATGTATGTGGGGTCGAAACCCTTAAAGTGACGTGTTTTGCAAATAGAAAGATAAGTGAACTATGAAGATATTAGTTACTGGTGGAGCGGGTTTCATTGGCAGTCATATTGTGGACGCTTATCTTCAAGCGGGGCATCAGGTTGTCATTGTGGATGATCTTTCCACGGGTAAAAAAGAAAATCTCAATCCCCAGGCCCGTTTTTATCAAATAGACATTCTGGATGATAAAGTCCAACAGATTCTTCAGGATGAAAAAATAGAAGTGGTGAATCACCACGCGGCCCAAATTAAAGTCAAAGCGTCGCTGGAAGACCCTTATTTTGACGTGAAAGTGAATGTGCTGGGATCGGTTTTGCTTCTGGACTTATGCCGCCGTTCGGGTGTTCGGAAATTTATTTACGCCTCATCGGGCGGGGCGATGTACGGCGAGGCGGATCATGGCGCGTTTACGGAAGAACAAAAGCCCAGGCCCTTTTCGGTTTATGGCGCCAGCAAGATGACGGTGGAGAGTTATGTGGATGTTTTTCATCAAAATTTCGGAATGGAATATACGATTCTTCGTTATGCCAACGTGTATGGCCCCCGCCAGGACGCTTTAGGGGAAGGCGGGGTGGTGGCTATCTTTACCCATGGAATGATTTGCGGTTCTGATCTTCAAATATTCGGCGATGGATTTAATATTCGGGATTATGTTTATGTCAAAGACGTGGCGAGGGCCAATCTGCTCGCTTTGGAATATCCGCACAATGACGCTTTTAATATAGGGACCGCGCGGGAAACGAGCGTCAACCAGCTGTACGATACTTTGGCTTCATTGACTAATTATTCCAAACCGGCTCAGCATATTGTTCCACGGCTGGGCGACCTCAAAAAGAGTATTTTAAATAACGCTAAGGCTCAAAAGCTTTTAAAATGGGAACCCGCTTATGATTTAAAAGCGGGTTTATTGGAAACGGTCCAATATTATCGAAAGGCAAAGTAATCGTATGAAAGCCATTATCCTCGTCGGCGGTCAGGGAAGCCGGATGCGCCCCTTGACGAACCATCTTCCCAAAAATATTGTTCCGGTTTGCGGCGTGCCTTTTCTTACCTATCAAATCGAATACCTTAAAACCGCCGGCATTAAAGAAATTGTCTTTTCCATTGGTTACCGGCCCGAAGATATTCGCGCAGTTTACGGCGATGGACGGCGTCATCAAGTTAAAATTCACTACGCCCTCGAAAAAACTCCCCTGGGTACAGCGGGCGCTTTGAAAAACTCGGAAAAATACGTTAAAAATTCTCCGGTGGTTGTTTTGAATGGGGATATTTTGACGGATATACCGCTTGATCAAATGATTAAGTTTCACCGCAAGAATAAGAATTTGGCGACATTGGGGCTGGTGCGGGTGGAAGATCCGACCGCTTACGGATTGGTTCTTTTGGATAAACAAAACCGTGTGACCAAGTTTTTGGAAAAACCCGCTTCCGACGAAGTCGTCACCGATACCATCAACGCCGGAGTTTATTTGTTTGAGCCGGGCGTGTTTGACTATATCCCCGCCGGCGTAAATTATTCAGCCGAAAGAGGCTTATTCCCCAACCTCCTCAAGGACAAAAATCCCATGGGAGGATTTGTCTGGGAAGGTTATTGGCAGGACATCGGCACCCCCTGGAAATACCTGACCACTCATTGGGATGTGCTCAACGGCAGTTTTCCTGTCTTCGCCCCATTGACGGTCAAGGCCAACAAAATCTATATGGGCAAGAATGTCAAAATCGGCAAGGGAGCCCTTTTAAAGGGCCCCGCTATTATTGAGGATGGCTGTGTGATCGGCGAGGGGGCCCGGGTTCTTCCTTACGCTGTCTTGGGTAAAAAATGTGTGATCGGTAAAAACAGTTCTGTTTCCCGCAGCGTTCTTTGGGATGGCGTGACTTTGGGAGATCATGTTCAACTGGACGAAGTGGTTTTAGGAAGAAATTGTAAAGTTCATGACTATACCAAGATCGCCAATGGCAGTGTTTTAGGCGATAACGCGCGGCTTTGATTTTCTTTCTCATTGGAATTTTTTCATGAATCAACCTGGATTTAAAAAAGCCGTTCCATTCGCGGATTTGGTAGATAACAAAAGCGTTGAGATTGAAATTGAAAACATGGCTTTGATGCTGCACCGCCGGGGTGAAAAGGTTTACGCGACGGGTGTTTATTGTCCACACGCGGAAGTGAGACTGGACCCAAGAAACACTTCCGGCGATTTGATTATCTGCAAGGCCCATGGTTATCGTTCCAATATCAAAACAGGAGAGTGTTTGGAAGAATCCGATGTCAGACTGAGCACCTTTTCCGTAATGATTGAGGATGGAATGGTTTGGGTTAAATTTGAAAAGCCTCACTAGGAGAAATTGCATTGGATAAACTTCGTTTTGGAACCGATGGCTGGCGGGCGAGAATAGCTAAAACTTTTACTTTTCCCAATGTTAATCGGACAGCCTATGGATTGGGGCTGACGCTCAGGAAAAAGAAAAAATCATCTTTGATATTTGTGGGGTATGACACCCGTTTTTATTCAGACAAGTTCGCCCATTCCGCCGCAGAAGTTTTGGAGTCCATGGGCCATCGTGTGGTTTTATCCTCGAAAATACTGCCGACTCCGGCGCTTTCTTTGGCGGTTAAGGCCCATCGGGCGGACGCGGGGGTGATGATTACGGCCAGTCACAATAACGCGGATTACAACGGTTTCAAAATCAAGCTTCCGCCCGGTGTCTCGGCCCCTTCTTCGTTTACCCAAATAGTTGAAAAAAATATCCCGGCCAATGAGCCGGAATTAAAACCCAACGCTAGAATTCAGATGAGAGATTGGCTTCCGTTTTATTTAAAGTCCATTGCGGCCAAGGTTGATTTAAGGGCCATCCGTCAAGCGGGATTGAAAGTCGTGATTGATTCCATGCATGGCGTCGGAGAGAAGCATTTTGAGAATTTAATCAGCGGTTCCAAAACAAAGGCCCGAACCGTGGCTGGCGACAGGGATGTGTTTTTTGGCGGCCGGCAGCCTGAGCCGGTGAGTTCTAATTTGGGCCCTCTTTTTACGGCTCTGCGTTCGTGGAAAGCGGATGTGGGTTTTGCCACCGATGGGGATGGGGATCGTATCGGTATGGTGGATGAAAAGGGGCGGTTTGTGGATGTGCATAAACTGCACGCTCTTTTGCTTTACCACCTGTGGGTCAACCGGGGAATGCGCGGGGCGGTGGTTAAGACGGTTTCGGGAACCCTGATGATTGATCGCATGGCGGAAAAATGGGGAATACCCCTGTTTGAAACGCCGATTGGATTTAAATATATCGGCGCGGTAATGTTGAAAGAAAAAGTTCTGCTGGGCATCGAGGAAAGCGGCGGTATCGCCATTCAAGGGCATTTGCCCGAAAGGGACGGTCTTTTATCCGGTTTGCTTTTATTGGAAGCGCTGGTCACGATGAAAAAATCCGTGACGGAAGCTATCGGCTTTTTACAAAAGGAATTCGGACCTTTTTATTCCGGCCGGATTGATCTGGAAAATGTTCCAGCCGAACGCCAGAACGCGATTTTAAACCGGCTCAAAAAATCGCCTCCGTCTCATGTGGGCGGCCGCCGGGTAGTGGCTGTTCAAACGATGGATGGTTTCAAATTGAAATTCGAAAAGGGCTGGCTTTTAGTAAGGCCTTCGGGCACGGAGCCATTGTTAAGGCTTTATGCGGAGGCGCCTTCTTCCGGAGAAGTTCAAAGTCTTTTGAAGTCCGCAAGCTCTTTGGCGAAGCTTTCATAAGCTTTATCCCAGTATTTTAGCGGTCGGGCTTCTTGATCGTTGACGGGTTCGGAACCCTCCCGTAAAATCCTTTGGCGTTTTGTTTTTCTATTTCTCGAGGAGCCAGGATGTCCTTTCAAACCCGTTTATTCCTTTGGTTTTTGGTCCTCGGCTCCACTTTAACTCCTGCCTTTCTTTTGGCTGATTCCTCGCCGGACAATCAATATTATTTGGATAAAGGCAATCTTTACGCTAGAGATGGCCGCAATCAAACCGCCATTAATTACTATAAAGAGGCGGTCGAGAGGAATCCTTACAACGTACAGGCCCGTAATAATCTCGGCGATCTTTACGCGAAAAATAACCTCATTGATGAAGCCATGGAGCAATTTGACAAGGTCTTGGAAGTTCAACCCAATTACGTTTCAGCCCTGGCGAACAAGTCCTACCTTTATCTTCAAAAGCATATGTATGACCAGGCCGTTCTATACGCTAAAAGAGCGATTTACATTGATCCGGACTGTGGTCCCGCCCACTTCAATCTGGGTACGGCTTATTTATCTCTCGGACGTTATACGGATTCAATATACGAATTAAAAATGGCTATTCGCAGTTATAAGGATACGGCACCTGTTTATGAAAAGCTGGGAGATGTTTATCGGGCACAATCGCGCGACGAAGAAGCCATCGCTTATTACCGTCAGGCTTTGGATGTGGACTCTGTGGACGCGACCGCCCGGGATAAGTTGGGCGAGTCCTATTTGACGTTGGGCGATGAAAAAAAGGCCGTAGAGCAGTTTAAGTATGCGTCGGATATAGCGCCTGACAATATTGACGCTCAATACCGCCTGGCGGAACATTATGAAGATATACGGGAATGGGATAAGGCGGAGCGGGTTTACCTTATTATTCTTTCGATGAAACCTGAAGAAGGCAAAGCCCACAGACAAATCGCGTTGATTTATGAGCGGAATGAAAAGTATGGTCTGGCTTTATATCATTGGAAAAAATACTCTGAAATTAACCCCAAAGATCAGGAAGCGATTGAACATATCCAGGCGATCCGCAAACCGCTTTTGTCCAAAAAGCAAATTGACCAGTTGGCGGCGGAAAAGAAAATGAAAGATTCTTCTTCTCCCAAGGTGACCCCGACGATTTCGGCGCCTGTGGTGGGGAATTCGACTGACGCGAACACGGCTAATCCGGGTGACGCCGCTTCAAGCGCGCCGCCGCCGTTGCCGGCCGCGAATGAAAGTGTCGCTCCGGCGGTTGAATCGCAGGCTGTTGCGGCGCCGATGGATAATGGCGCCTCCAGCGCTGCCGGGGCTTCTGCCGCGCCTCCCGCTTCAGCGCCGGCCGCTGTGGCACCGGTAGATAACGGAAACTCAAACGCACCAGCGGTATCTGCGGTCGCGCCTTCTTCTGACGCGTCCGCGGGACTGGTTCCAGTGGGCGATATGGCGACTCCGACTCCCTCACAAGGAAATGTTCCCACTCTTCCAAACTGAAATTAAAAAAAACCCTGGTCTTGAGTATGGATTCACCTTTTCGTATTGTTTTAACCGTTACTGAATCACGGTTCCGAAAGTGGAGTTGAGATGAAATTCGCGATTATATTGCCTGTCTACAATGAAGCCCCCACCCTTGAAAAAGTCATCAACCGGTTAAGCGAGTTCAAAGACGCTGATATCGTGGTGGTGGACGACGGTTCTACGGACGCGACCCCCTCGGTTTTGGAAAGAATAAAAGTCCACGCCATTCTTCGTCATGACCAGAACAAGGGTTACGGGCAATCCCTCATGGACGGTTTTAACTACGTTAAGAATCATGATTACACTTATTGCGTCACGATGGACGCGGATGAACAACACGAGCCGAGTTTTATTCCCTGTTTTCTGGATAAATTGTCCCGGTTCGATATTGTTTCCGGAAGCCGTTATTTGGATCCTTTGCTTTCCAAAGATGTTCCGCCTGTGGAAAGACTGGAAGTAAACCGGACTATCACCGAAAAACTGAGGGAATTGACGCCCTATAATTTGACGGATAGTTTTTGCGGGTTTAAGGGTTATCGGGTGGAAGGATTAAGAAAACTTCATTTAACCGAGACGAATTACGGGTTTCCCATTCAATTTTGGCTCCAGGCGGCAAAAGCGGGACTGACGGTGAATGAATGCGCCGTACCGTTGATTTATAAGGATTATAGCCGCAATTTCAACAACCAATTCGCTAATCGGGACGAGCGTTTGTCACATTATTTAGAAGTAATGGATCGGGAAGCAAATGCATTAGGATTGTCCTCAGTCCGCAAGTAACTTCGGTTAAGGTGATCCTAATGAACAAGACCCCGAAACACCATGGCGAGTTTTATTTTGAGCCCAATCCAGCCCAGTGGAAAACCGCTGTCCTTCAAAACAGGGAAAATTTTTCAAATAAGACGCTTTGGGGCCAAATCCCTTCCGAGGTAAGAGCCTCTCTCAAAATGCCGACGGACTGCCCGGTGATATTGTCGGGACATCAGCCTATTTTCTTTTATCCGGGTATTTGGGCGAAGTGTTTGGCGGCCAGTGAACTGGCCCAATCCGTGTCGGGTGCGGCTTACCACAAAATTACGGATACGGCTCTGGCTCCGGAATTCGTCCACTCCATTCCCGAAGCGGATGGGAAGGGAAAAATCCGCCGCAGAGAAGTCGATTTTTTCTCCACCAATCAGATGAAGAATCAAGAAAAGGCTGTTCCCTATACTTTTTTGCCTCCGCCCGATCCCGCGGCGCTGGGAAAAATTTTGCTGGATTTTAGCTTCTTCGGGTCCGCTTCGGTTCAAAGTTCCACCAAATGGTTTGGGGAAAAACTGATCCAGGGATTGAAGAACAAAACCAGCTGGAATCAATATCACACTTTTACGCTTCAGTTATTGGATCAGATCAGCGGTACCGAGAGGTCCATTGTGGAAGGAAGCTCTCTTTGGGCTTCGGAACCTTTCATCAATTTCCTTAGTTATTGGCTCATTCATATGGCCGAACTAAACGAGAGCTACAACAGTTCTCTGAATGAATATAGAAAAATAAAAAGTATTACTCACGAAATAGAACCGATGCCCAATCTTAAGTTTGAAAATTGGTATTCCGAACTGCCTTTTTGGGGAACTAACAAAGGTCATCATCGCGATACCCTTTGGGCCAAAACAGATGGAAAAGTAATCACCTTAAAGGTAAAGGGTCTGGATGTTCAGTATGATTTTCATTTGGATAATTTGAGCCATGAATTGGCTGTGTCTTCTTTGAAAATCTGGCCCAAGGCTATTCCGCAAAGTCTCTTTTTGAGGATGTATCTCTGCGACTTTTTTATCCATGGAATCGGCGGGGGAGTTTATGAAGAAGTGGGTAATTTATTTTTTCAGAAAACAACTCAGATCGCGCCGCCGGTCTATGGCATTGTTTCGGCGACTTACTTAGTGGATCCTAAGGAAAGTGAAACGTTGAACTCAATGGCGGATCATGAGAAAGCGTTGGAGTTGTGGGGAAGGGTTTTGCAGCAGAACCCCGAATATCTTTTTACCCGGCAGGCGGATTGGAAAAGAGATTTGCCGTCGTCTTTGCATGGCGCCATTGAAAGCTATTTAAAGAACCCGTCCTTTAAAAAAATGGCGCAAGAAAAAATCGCTCTTTTGGCTGCATTGAAAGAAACGGTCAAAAAGCAGGACGCAGGGAAGAAAATTAAGGAACTGAATGGAAAACTTTTCGAGGGCTGCGGGGAAGTGTTAAAAGCCATGGAAAAATTCCGTTTAGAAACTGAATCGATTAAGGCAACCCGGGAAGCCCTGGCTTATCGTGAATACCCTTTCTTCTGTTTTGAAGAGTCCGTTTTTCTGGACATGAAAGAAAAAATAAAACGAGCTTTAGTGGAAGGCAGGAAGTGACTGAGCCTGTTTTAAAGATTGAAATACTGCCCGGCAATGAGGATTTGAATTTACCCGCTTATGCCACGGACGGCGCGGCTGGGTTGGATTTAAGGGCGGCCTTGACGGAACCATTTACTTTAAAGCCGGGCGAACGGGGCGTTATTTCTACCGGCCTTAAAATGGCGGTTCCTGCTGGATATGAAGGTTGTGTGAGGCCTCGAAGCGGTTTGGCCATGAAGCATGGTTTGACTTTGACAAACTCTCCCGGCACGATTGATTCGGACTATCGGGGTGAAGTAAAAATTTTAATGATTAATCTGGGTCAGGAACCGGTGGTTCTTCAGCGGGGCGACCGAATTGCCCAACTTCTCATTTCGCCGGTAGCTCATACCCAAGTTATCAAGGTAGAAAGCCTGGACGATACGGCCCGCGGCGGGGGCGGTTTTGGACATACGGGCGTTCAATAAGCAAACCTTTTACTTCCTGAAAAAAGCTTCTAAAACTTGCAAATGAAGCCAAAACCAACGAAGATTTAGCCTTCCTGAGGGGCTCTTGCCCGATCAAAGTTGAAATGAATCATTTAAAAGGAATTTCATCGTGAAACTCAAAGGGCTGATTTTAATCACCACCTTAGTGGCTTTGGGCTGTACGCCCAGGGCCATGGTCCAACAAAATCCTGCCACTTCTGGTGCGCCCGCTCCTGCCCCCGTTCTGGCACCGGCTTTGGTCAATGTGCATACGGTGGTCGGCGACCAGGATTATCAAATGGCTTTGAGCCATATTAACGGTGTTGAAGCGAGTGAAGCCAACGCGCGGGATTACCAAACCGTCGCCCAGTATCAATACAACCATTTGGATTTGTCCGGTGCTTTGAAGAACTACCAGTCCCTGACTTCTTTATCCGGTTCCCAGCAAGACCAGTCCCAGTACATGGTCGGGCAGATTTATTATGATCAGAAAAATTATTTGCCCGCGCTGGCGGCTTTTCAAAGCGTTATGAGCGGATATCCGGATTCGGTTTATGCCACCCAAAGCAGCCAAATGACCGAGTTCGTTTTGAATCATTTTTTAGGCTTGGACGACCTTCAAAGCTTTGTGACCAATTATTCGGACTCGCCCTTAAAATGCACGGCTCTATTTCAACTGGGCAACCGCGAGGCTCAGGCGGGCTTGCAACAGGAAGCTTATGACCACTTAAATCATTTTGTTCAACAATGCCCGAATGACGCTTCGGCGGCATCGGCGCAAACCCTTATTAAGTCTTTGCAGGTGAAAAACACTTTAAATAAGACCTGGCGTATCGGGGTTCTGGTTCCCACGACGGGCCGATATAAGTCTTTTGGCGAATCGGTTTTGAATGGGGCTTTATTAGCCGCCGAGGAAGCGGAACAGTCCGGCGCGACCCACAACATGGTGACGGTGGTGGTGCGGGATACGGGGGGAGACTCGGTTAAGGCCGCGAAAGTTTTTCAGGATATGACCGCGGATAACAGCCTGGACGCGATTGTAGGGCCGGTGTTGCCCGCCGAATTTAGCGTGGTGGGTGCTTTAGCGAATCAGCAAAAGATTACGATGATTTGTCCCTCGGACCCCCATGACGGACTTTCGACTTTAGGACCCTATTTGTTCAGCAACAGCATGACCAACGAAATGCAGGGACGAGCCATGGCGAAATATGCCATCGCGCATTTGGGCTTTAAGCAGTTTGGCATTTTGGCGCCGGACGACAGCGACAGTAATAATTACGGTAATACCTTGGCTGAATCTTTCGGAGACGCCATTAAGGCCGGAGGAGCGACCGTTGCCTCCATTCAAACTTATCCTTCCAACTCCACGGATTTTAGGGAACAGTTAGTGGCATTAGGCGGACAGGATCCGAACGCGGTCAAAGAAGGAGACCGTGAAGGAAAGCGCCGGTTAGATGACATCAATTATAAAATTGGAAAAGAAGTTGAAAAGATTTTGGTGTTGTCCAAAGACATCGCCGCATCTCAACCCACAGTTGAAACGCCTACGCCTAACCCCTCTCAAACACCGACTCCGGTATCGGGCCCCGCCATCGATTTTGTGGTTTTGCCCGACGTTTTGAGCGCGGATAAAACGGAGCCGATAATTTCAAGCCCTCTGGGTGATACGGTTAAGACCGCCCTGAAGGGTCAAACTTCTTACGCGGTTCGAGGCGATGATTTAATCAAACAGTCCTTTACCCGTTTACCGAAGGGAACTGATTATCCTCAAACCGGGGAGCAATGGGGTGATGTGGCTCAAGACACTCAGGCTTCTTTGATTATTACGATGCAGGTATACGATGACCAATCCAAGGATCCGGTTTTTGGCCCCACCTGGCTTTATGGTATTCACTTTGAAGCTTATCAAATCGATCCATCGACCAGAAGTTTGACGAAAATTTATCAGAATAAAATTTTATACAACGCCATCAAGCCGACTATCGCGGCGCAGAATACGGACAATATTCAAGCGCTTTACTTGCCGGGTCATACGGCGGTGGAGATACCCCAAATCGCTTCCCAGGTTCATTTTTACGGTTTGAATCCCGTGCTGTTGGGTGGTCATTTATGGGAAAACGACGCGGTGCGCCAAGAAGGCGGCAAAGACGTGGAAGGCTCTTACTATGTGACGGGTTTTTATGTGGATAGCACCCAGGGCAAAGTGAAGAAATTCGCTGATGATTTTCTGAAACGCTTTAACAAGCGGCCCGACCTTTTGGCGGCCCAAAGCTATGACGCGATGAATTTGATGCTCAAGGCCACTTTAATGTCGTCCACCCGCGATGATATTCGCGCCAACCTCTTGGCTATTACCAATTATGATGGGGTTACTGGCACGACCACTTTTGGCGGTCATGGCGAGGCGGACAAGCTGGTGCCGGTGCTGAAAATTCAAAATGGCCAACTTCAACAGGTTCAATAGGAGCTTTTGTGGCTGATAATTCCAAATTCGTTCCTCCCAAGGGCATGCGCGACTGGCTGCCGCAGGAAACCCTTTTACGTCAAAAACTTATCCGTCTCATCGAAAGCCACTACCAGCTTTATGGTTTTCAGCCCATTGATACGCCCGTCATGGAAAATATTGAAGTGTTGCAGGGTAAGGGCGGCGGTGAGAACGAGAAGTTGATGTTTAAGGTTCAAAAACGTGGAGAAGAATATTCCAACGATATTGAAATTTTGAAATTAGTAGAATGGGTAAAAACTTTGGTTCCGTTTATTGAGTCTATAGATTTTTCAACTAACAGTTCCGAGATAACGAAATCTAAGCTTGAGGATTTAAAATTAGCAATAAGAAATGTTGAAATTGAATTTTCTAATATAGAACTTAATGTTCCTGGACTTGTGTTAGATCAAAATGATTTACAAGACAAGTTTGATTCGCTAACTAAACGCCAAAAAATCCAATTGCTTATTAGGTTTATTAGGAATTTTGAAAATAACAGTCCTAATCAGTTTACGATGGGCATCATTAGGGCATTAGTGAAAAAACTGTCGCAAGAATTTAGTTCAATACCTGTTGATATCTCTGGTGATATGGGTCTCCGCTTTGATATGACCGTTCCTTTGGCACGCTATTACGGGAATCATACCAACGAATTACCTAAGCCCTTCCGTTGTTATCACGTCGGTCCCGTATGGCGGGCCGACCGTCCTCAAAAAGGCCGCTTCCGTGAGTTTTACCAATGCGACATCGATATTGTGGGCAATCCTTCAAGCTCTTGCGAAGTTGAGTTGTTGTTGGCTACAGACCGTGTTTTAAAAGCGCTCGATATTGGAAAGTTTAAAATACGTATTAGTCATAAAGAACTCTTGTCTTCTGTTCTACAAGTTTTGGGTGTTGAATCTCAGTTCGTTCCAAAGATTGCTACTGCTATTGACAAGCTTGATAAATTGCCCAGAGACACGGTGAGAGAAGAAATAAGAAAGTCGGGGATCTCGCCCGACGTTTTTGAAACTATTTGGACAAATGTAATTGAACTTTCACTTGATAAATGGGGAAGTCCATATTTTCATGAGACGTTTTCAAATACTTTGTTGGGCAGCCAAGTTGAATTAATTGAAAAAGCAGTTAAAGAAATAAATCCATCGGCAAATGTTGTTTTCGACCCTCTCTTGGTTCGTGGCTTCGACTATTACACTGGTCCTGTATTTGAGATCAATGTGGAAGACAAAGACTTTACTTTCTCGATTGGTGGCGGGGGACGATATGACGGTCTTGTTGAAAAATTGGGTGGACCTAAGAATACCCCGGCGGTGGGATTGTCACTAGGGTTTGAACGCATCTTGACTATTTTGATGGAACGAGGGAATTGGGCTTCTGAAGTATTAAAAACTAGAGTTAATACTGTTTATGTTGTTAATGACGGAAAGACTGAAAAAGACATTCAGATTTTAGCTGAAACCCTTCGTTCTCACGGTATCGCGGTCGAAACGGGTTTGGAAAAGAAAGACAAAGTGAAGCAGTTCGTGGCGGCGCAGGCTAATGGCTTGGAATATGCCATTGCGGACTTTGTGCCGGGCGCCCAAACCTTTAAGGTTCGTCAGCTTTCAAGTCGCCAAGATATCGAAATGAACGTAGAACAGCTGAAAGCACGACTACCAATTTATAAGGGTTTTTTGAGTTAATTGGCCCAAAAGCTTGTGTTATTATACGGCCCCTTGAGGGGCCTTTTTCATTTATAGGAGAAATCACGTGGCGGAATTTTTAGGCGGTTGGAAAAGATCACATACCTGCGGCGACTTGCGCGTTTCGGACATCGGCAAAACAGTCATTCTCATGGGCTGGGTGCATCACCGCCGGGATCATGGCGGACTGGTGTTTGTGGACTTGCGCGACCGTTATGGTGTGACCCAAATTGTGTTTGACCCCCAATTGGCGGACGCTGTTCATCAACAATCCCATTTGATCCGCAGTGAGTGGGTTTTGGCGATCAAAGGTGAAGTCACCAAACGCCCGGAAGGCACCATTAACCCGAAACTGCCGACGGGCGAAGTTGAAATTCGTTGTAACGAAGTGAAGGTTCTAAACTCATCGTTAACCCCCGTGTTTCCTATCGAAGACGATGTGGATGTGGCCGAGGAAGTTCGCCTGGAACACCGCTATTTAGACCTTCGCCGTCCCTCTATGAAAAACAAGCTCGTTTTGCGCCATAAGACGGCTCAAGCCATTCGCAACTACATGAACGACCAGAATTTCCTCGAAATTGAGACACCCATTCTGATTAAGAACACTCCTGAAGGCGCTCGCGAGTATGTGGTGCCTAGCCGTATTTATCCGGGCAAGTTTTTCGTGCTGCCCCAGAGCCCGCAGATATTCAAACAGCTCTCCATGATTTCAGGGTTGGACCGCTATTACCAGATTGCCCGATGTTTCCGGGATGAAGACCCCCGTGCCGACCGTCAGCCGGAATTTACCCAAGTCGACATCGAGATGTCTTTTATCGACGAGGACGACATCTATGGCGTCGGTGAAGGTGTCCTAAAAGCCATCTTCAAGGAAGTGCTGGGAGTAGATTTGAAAACACCTTTCCCCCACATTTCTTTCAACGAGGCGATGGATAAATATGGTTCAGACAAACCGGACTTGCGTTTTGACCTGCCGATGGTAAACGTAACCGCTATTGCGGCAAAGTCTGATTTCAAAGTATTTAAGGATGTGGTGACCCGCGGCGATGTGGTGAAAGCTCTCAACGCTAAGGGGTGCGCTGATTTTTCCCGCAAGGACTTGGAAGATTTGACGGCCTTCGTGGGCAAACACGGGGCCAAGGGTATGGCCTGGTTCAAAGTCAAAGACGGCAAACTTGATTCCAACATCACAAAGTATTTCACTGAAGAAGTTCAAAAAGAATTACTGACGGCCTTGAAGGGTGAAGAAGGAGATATGTTCCTCTTTGGCGCGGACCACATTGATACGGTTAACGAATCGTTGGGAGCTTTGCGAGTTGAGATCGCCCGCCGCAAGGGTTTAATTGAAAAAGGGCCGAAGTGGGCTTTCTGCTGGGTAGTGGATATTCCTATGTTCGGTACGGATGAAAAGGGTCGTATCTTCTCGATGAACCATCCATTTACGTCTCCGAAGGAAGCGGATGTGAAATTACTGGATACGGACCCGATGAAAGCTTTGTCGAAGGGTTATGACATTGTCTTGAATGGTTTTGAATTGGGCGGGGGAAGTATTCGTATTCATGATATGGACTTGCAGTCCAAGATTTTCAAATTGCTTGATATCACCCCTGAAAAAGCTGAGGAACGTTTTGGGTTCTTGCTCAAGGCCCTTAGTTACGGCGCCCCTCCTCACGGCGGGATGGCCTTTGGGTTAGACCGGGTGGTGATGCTTTTGACCGGTGCCGCCAATATCCGGGAGGTCATTGCCTTCCCCAAGACGGCCAAGGCTACGGATCTGATGACAGGATCTCCTTCTTACATCGACGAAGATTTGATGAAAGAACTCAAAATTAAGATTGAGCTGGAAGATTTAAGCTAACCAAACCGGCTTCGCCAAGTCCCCTTCGGGGTGTCGAAAGTTGACAAACCGGCATTGTGCCACCCGATTGTGCCATTGTGCCAATCGGTTGCCGGAGTGGCACAATGGCACAATACCGGGGTTTGGCACAATCAGGCTATTTGGCACAATCGTGGAACAATCAACCCGGCAGGCTTAAGTCCGAATTCCAATGATTATTAAACCCTTTTATTATTAGGGATTAATCGATAGTCCTTGTGCCAACCTATTGTGCCATTGTGCCAACCGGTCGCCGAAGTGGCACAATACTTGGACTTGGCACAATCAGGCTATTTGGCACAATCGGTGGCACAATCCGGATAAGGGACGGGCATAGCCAATTTGCCTCGCTTTGCCTCTTTTTTTAGGGTCTTTCTTGACGAATTTTCATCCCAAACCCATAATAAAGCCCGATTGGATTCCCCCTGAACTCTCCTTTCTCGATGGTTGGGAAAGGGGAGTTTTTTATTTAACCCAAATTTGAAGCTAAAATGGCGGAAAAACCAGATAATCCAAGCCATTTGGAGGATGAACCCTTGTCGCAAGTTGTCAGCCGTCGAATTACTTTGGACGATAATCAGGAATCCATGCAGTTATTTGGGGATAAAGATAAAACCCTCAATTTGCTGAGAGATTCCTTTGCCATTACGCTGATTGCCAGGGGTAATGAAATCATCCTTTCGGGAGAACCCATCGAGGTTTCCCACGCCACTCAGGTGATCGAAGGCCTCCGAGACCAATTAAAACGGGGCGCTCAGGAAGGCTATTTAACCACCGGGGCGGTACAGCGCTTTATTGACGAAGCCAAGGGCGGGGCCGCGCCGAAATCCCCGGAAGATGATCACGAAACCATTTTGATTTCGGCCCGTAAAAAAGCCATTCAAGCTCGAACCGAGAACCAACAAAAATATGTTGAGGCCATCAAGAACAATGACATTGTTTTTGGGATGGGCCCCGCCGGAACGGGTAAAACCTATCTGGCAATGGCTATGGCGATAGCGGCGTTGCGCAACGGCGAAGTAGAGCGGTTGATATTGACCCGCCCGGCGGTAGAGGCGGGGGAAAAGCTGGGGTTTTTACCCGGGGACTTGCAGGACAAAGTAGACCCTTATTTGCGCCCCCTCTATGACGCGCTTTACGACATGGTGGAGTATGAAAAACTTCAAAAACTGTTTCAACAAAGAGTGGTGGAAGTGGCGCCGTTGGCTTATATGCGCGGACGGACCCTGTCGAACGCCTTTATTGTTTTGGATGAGGCGCAAAATACCAGTCCCGAACAGATGAAAATGTTTTTAACCCGTATGGGAAACGGCTCCAAAATTGTCGTGACCGGTGATGGAACACAAATTGATTTGCCCATTGGAAAAAACTCGGGACTTTTAGAAGTGCAAAAGATTTTGTCGAAGGTGAAGGGAATTGAGTTTATTACCTTCAATTCAAAAGATGTGGTGCGCCACCGATTGGTTCAAAACATAGTGGAAGCGTACACCGTGCATGATGAGAAAAAAGAGAAGACTTCTTGAAAATATTAATTCGATCATCGGTAAAGCCGAAACCGGTTACGGATATTTGGCTCAAAGAGTTGGCATCCCAAGCGGTGAAAGCGGTTAAAGGCGCAAGGTTCGAGCTTAAGGCGGAATTGTCGATTGTTTTAACCAACGACGCTGAAGTTAAAAAACTGAACCGCATTTATCGCGGCAAAAACAAAACGACCGACGTGCTTTCGTTTCCACTATTGGAAGGTAAGAAGTTTCCGGCGGGATTGAAAGAAAATGTGGCGCTCGGTGATGTAGTGGTGAGTGTGCCGCAAACCAAGCGTCAGGCTTTAGAGGCCGGAAAACCATTTAAAGCGGAATTAGCTCTTTTGGTGGTTCATGGGGTTTTACATCTTTTAGGTTATGACCACGTCACATTGACGCAGGAGAAAAAGATGTTCGCGCTGCAGGATTCTCTTTTGAAGAAATTTGGAGTTTAGGGATCAATGGACGCTTATCTCGGTTTAACTTTTCTGATTTTACTTATTTTGCTTTTGGGTTCGATTTTCTTTTCCGCCGTGGAAACCAGCCTGCTTTCTTTTCCCAAACCTTTGCTTCAGGGTTACGCGGAAAAAGGGGGATTGTTGGGAAAAGCCTTTAAAGCATGGCAGGATCATCCGAACCGTATCCTCAGTTCTATTCTGATCGGTAATAACGCTGTTAGCGTGGGAGCCACCACCCTGGTAGCCTATATGGCGGTTCATTTATCTGAAGAGAATCATTGGAGCCTGGTTGTAACGGGAACGGTTTGTTCGGTGTTTATTACTTTTGTTATCGTTGTTTTTTGTGAAGCTCTTCCCAAGGTTGTGGCCCGAAGCGCATCGGAAAGAATGGCTATTCTTTTAGTGGTTCCCATTTATATTTTCGACAAGCTCATGACCCCCTTTACCTGGGCGTTAGTTCAGATTTTTCACCGGTTGCTGCCCCGCATGGGGGATTTGACCCTTTCCCAGGTGACGGAAGAGGACATTAAACAAATGATGGAAATGGGACAGGAAGCGGGGACGATCCAGGAAAACGAAAAAAACATGATCGACTCCATCTTCAAGTTCAGCGACACCCAGGTGAACGCGGTTATGATTCCGCGGACCGAAATGGTTTGCGTGGATATCAATACGGAACTGGATAAGCTGGTTGACCTTATCATTCAAAACGGTTATTCCCGCATGCCGGTTTATAAAAGCAACGTGGATAATGTTGTGGGCATTATCAATACCAGGGATTTACTTTCGATTTGGAAAAACAGGGACCTGATTGTGATCAAAGACCTTTTACACAAACCCTATTTCGCGCCGGAGACCATGAGAGTGGACCGGCTTTTGCGGGAGTTTCAACGGGGAAATATCCATATGGCAGTCGTGGTAGATGAATATGGCGGAACAGCGGGTTTAGTGACGCTTGAAGATTTGGTCGAAGAAATTGTCGGTGAGATTCGAGATGAATATGACGTGGATGAACAGGTTTTGCAAAAAAACGAGGATGGGTCCTGGGTTGCCGAAGCGAATGTTTCGTTGGATGAGGTGAATGACACACTGGGAATTCATTTGACCCCCAAGGGTGATGTTTCCAGCTTGGGCGGGTATGTGACCGAGAAAACGGGAAGGGTGCCTAAAAGAAGCCGTGTGGTTGAAGACAAGGAAGCGGTTTTCACCATTCTGGATGCCAATGAAAAAAAGGTTATTCGAATTAAAATTGTAAAAAGGGAGATGCCCTTACCGGAGGCTGAACCCGAAGCGGTAACGCCAAAGAGGCGTAAAAAACGGGTGAAACTTCCGCAACCGGTTGAACAAAAGATCGAGCAATCGGCTTCTCAAGAAAATGAAAAAGCCAATCTTCCGAATGAGCAGAGGAATAAATGAAGCTACTCGACTGCCACAATCACACGGCTGAATGGTCTGACGGACGCCAGTCCATTGAACAGGTTGTTGAAAAGGCCCGGTTGGAAGGGGTCCGGGTGGGTTTGGCAGACCACGCGGGTTTAGGTGAATATTTGAATTCCAATGATCGTCTTTTGGCTTACGCTGATT
Organism: candidate division FCPU426 bacterium; assembly: GCA_003136635.1. Lineage (GTDB taxonomy): Bacteria > Oederibacteriota > Muellerivitia > Muellerivitales > Muellerivitaceae > Bog-1183. The sequence goes on from PLFD01000016.1 coordinate 27,585, forward strand.
TTTTAACCCAATATCCGGTTGCCCGGGGATTGGAGATGGATCTGGGCCGTAGTTTTATCGTTCAACCCCAAACCCGTGAAAAATTCGATTATATGATTGGCAGTGTTCATGGCATGGAGGTGGAGGGTGTCCGCCTCAGTTTTAGTCATTTGATCAGTTGGACCAAAGGCCAGATGCCGGACTATAACCCTCTTCTACAAATTAAAAACCTCGAGACATTTTTTAAGACTCATTTAACGTTATTGGAAAAGGAATATTCGGCCCAGAAATACGATATTTTGGGCCACCCCACCATGCTGCCTCCTTTGGCGTTGGGTAAGTCGGAAGATGTTTTTCCGGAGTGGTGGGAAGATCAGCTTTTAACTTTGCTGATTAAAAATGGAGTTGCTCTGGAAATTTCGAACCGCTGGTTGACGCCTTATGACCGTTTGATGAAAAAAGGCGTGGAGGCTGGTGTGAAATTTTCTTTAGGTTCGGATGGGCACGAAACGCCTAAAACATGTGTTTTGGATTATCCCAAGGAAATGATCAGCAAATTTGGGGTTGAGCAGAGCCGGGTGTTTGATATTTCACGTGCGATCGAAGCTGCTTGATGGCCCCGAACGATTTAATCTGTGGCGCGGTGGCGGTATTGGGACGTCCCAATGTAGGTAAGTCGACTTTTCTTAATTCGGTTCTTCAAACTAAAATTGCCATTGTGTCCCCCAGGCCCCAAACGACACGAGGTTCTATGGCGGGGATTTACCAGGACGATGAGGCGCAGATTGTTTTTTACGATACGCCTGGAATCCATCAGCCTAAAAACAAACTATCCCAATTTATGCTCAGAGAAGTGGAAGAAGTTCTTGGAGGCGCGGACGCGGCCTTATTTTTGATCGATGTTCGGGAAGGTCTGACTGAAGAAGAATATTTGGTCGCCGAATGGCTTCAGAAGTTTAAAAAACCAGTATGGGTTATTTTAAATAAAATTGATGGTGTGTTGGACGACAAGCTTGAAGTTTTTGAAAGTCAAATTAAATCCGAATGGCCCAACTGGTCGGTTTTGCGGATGGCCGCTATTTCGGGCAGGGGTGTTCCTGAAGTAACGGTTGAACTGAAGAAAATATTGCCCCACCAACCATTGTTGTTTCCCGAAGATGAATTGACGAATAAAACCATGAGGGAAATCGCTGCAGAAATGATCCGGGAGCAATGTTTTTTACAATTGAAGGAAGAAATTCCCTATGGTGTCGCTGTTCTCATTGATTCGTTTGAGGAAAAGGAACTGCCGAATCTGGTGGTCATTAAGGCGACGATTTTTGTCGAAAAAGACAGTCAAAAGGGGATTATGATTGGCGTTGGCGGTAATCAGTTAAAGCTCATTGGGAGCGCCGCTCGCGTGGAAATTGAGAAGTTATTAGGTCGAAAAGTGTTTTTGGAACTGTGGATCAAGGTTCTCAAAAACTGGCGTAAAGATGAGGATTTGTTAAAAAGATTGGGTTATTCAGTACCCCACAAATGAAATTAAACAGTGAGGAATCATGAAAAAAGCGAAAAGCCTCAAAACTCAGATTGTCTGTACCGTGGGTCCAGCCTGCCGGGATGAAAAAACTCTGCGTCAATTGATGATCAACGGAATGACGATTGCCCGCCTTAATTTCGCTCATGGCGATTTAAAGCAGCATGGAGAAGATATTGCGAGAATCCGTAAAGTGGCTTCGGGATTGGGCCGTACCTGCCCCATTTTGATCGATTTACCGGGCCCCAAAATCCGTCTGGGAAAGCTTAAAAAAGAACCGATTCAGCTTAAAGAAGGAGCTTTGGTTAAACTCACGACCGAAGACATCAAGGGCACTCCGAAAATATTACCGGTCAATTATGCCCATATCGCCAAGAGCGTCAAAAAAGGCGGGTTGGTTTATTTGAATGATGGTTTTTTACAATTGCGTGTTTTGAAAATTGAACCTAAACAGATTTATTGCAAAGTCCTGATCGGCGGGGAACTTTATTCCTACAAAGGTTTAAATCTTCCGGAAGCCAAAATGTTTGTGGACCCTATTACGGAGCATGATCTGAGATACCTGGATTTTGGATTGAAAGAAGGGGTCAACCTTTTTGGCGTTTCGTTTGTTGAAACAGCCGATGATATTTTGAAACTGAAGGCTTACGCGAAAGCGAAAGGTTTTACTATTTACACGGTGGCGAAGATTGAGCGGCAAGAGGCGGTTGAAAACATTGAATCGATTCTGCAGGTGACGGATGCCATTATGGTGGCCCGGGGCGATCTGGGCGTTCAAATTCCGATTGAGCAGGTACCGGTAGTTCAAAAAAGGCTAATTTATTTGGCTAGCCGCAAGGGTGTTTCCGTTATTACGGCGACCCAAATGCTGGAATCGATGGTTCATAACATTCGACCGACCCGGGCGGAAGTCACTGACGTCGCCAACGCTATTTTTGACGGTACGGACGCGGTCATGCTGTCTGAAGAAACCGCTATGGGACATTATCCCGCTGAAGCTGTCGAAATGATGACCAAGGTCGGTTTGTCGGTGGAGGATTTCCTTCAGAAAAAGTCCAACCGCTTCCTGGCCGGTATTCATTAAAGAATGTTGTCTCTGTGGTTCTTCGCCGGACACTAAACAAAAACCATAGGGTTTATACCCTGTTAGGAATCTTTTTTGAATTTTGAGCTAATTTTTATCTTAGCGGCTTTATTTATAGCGGGTTGGGCTGTCGTTTCTTATTCTTTTGTTCAAATCAGCCGTCAAACCAAAAGCCAAAAACAAAATCAAAACGTTCAACCGGCTTTTCGCCTGGCGGATCAATGGATTATGGAATCCCAGCGAAAAATCGAGGAATTGTCGGAAAAGGCAGAACAACCTTTAGGAACTGCCCAGCACGAGCTTTTGGATTTACGGCTGGAAGCGGGCCGATTGCCTCAAGGAGTTAAAAATCTTCGGACCGTTCGGGAATCCCTTGCCGGAAATATCAAGCCTCTCGCTCTTAATAAAACCCTGGCCGAAATAGTGGACCTTTATTTACTGACGGAAGATTATCAAATAGAAGAGGCGAATTTTGTCTATTTCAAAACCCATGTGGGGTCTGTGCCGATTCTCGAAGTGCTCAAAGCGGAGCCCCTTTCAGACACTGGAATGAAGAAATGGTTGGGCCTCTTATCCGCAAAGGCGAATCCGGTTATGGGAGGCTTTTTATATTTTGCGGATGGCCATCAGTTCGCGGCCTGTCAGGAAAATAAAGAGTGGATGGAAGCTTTACGCAGCTACAAAATCATGAGTCTGGATTTTCAGGGACTGACTGCTCTTTTGGTTTCTTTTAAACTTTATGAAGACACAGATCGTTTAATCAAAACTTTCCAAGCAGGTATCGAAAGTACCATTCCGTTGGTGGGTCAGGCGGATAAAATGGGACTGGCCTTGACATCTTTGGGAGCCAGCGCTTTGAATGTTCAAATGATTTTGGAGGGCGGTATGCCGGGCCCTTCAAAAACGGGGAGTGAGGAGAGTGAAGGTTTATGAGCTTTAAAGATTTGTTAACCAAAAATGTTTATGTCACATCTCCCCGCGATCCCGATTCTTTTTTTAAACCCCGTCGGTACCGCCAAAACAGGGACGAAGTGATTCAAACGGTGAAAGAAACAGTCAACTTGTTACCGGGTTGGAAGTTTGAGGAACACAAAGAAATTCAGGGCCGCGTTCGGGCTACGCATCGGTGGTATATCGGTTTAGGCGAAGAAATTAATATTTATGTGGTTCAAGGAATAGATGGAATTACCACTTTGGAAATGACATCTCAATCCCAAGCAGGCAAGGGCGACTGGGGTCAAAATAAGCGTAATGTCAAAAATCTTTTGGCCGCTCTGGATCAAAAAATAAAGCCTGTTTGACCTTTTGACGAGATTCTTGACAGGACGCAATAAACCCCTATAATCCCATTCAGTTGCTTACCTTTAACGGGGCCCTGTGAGGTCTCTAAGGAAAATGACGATGGTTTATGCTTGCGCACAATTAAACAAACTTACCCGGACCCCGACATCCTATTTGGATGGATCGGGATTTTTTTTGCTCGGAATCAGGGGTGTTCAATGACCTCTAAAGTAAAAGCAGTCGTCATGGAAGCCAAGGATATTGAACGGGCACTGACCCGCATTGCCCATGAAATTCTCGAACGAAATAAGGGCATCAAAGACCTGGTTTTAATCGGTATCAAGAGTCGTGGCGAAGTTTTGGCCGAAAGGCTGGCCGTCAAGATTAAGTCTATTGAGGGAACGGAAGTTCCTTGCGGCGCCCTGGATATCACCTTTTACCGCGATGATACGGATACACACCAGCCGGACAAAGCTCCCGAACAAACCGAACTCCCCTTTGATGTCACCGGCAAAAAAGTCATTCTGGTCGACGATGTTCTTTATACGGGCCGCAGCGCTAGGGCTGCCATTGATGAAATCATCGATTTTGGCCGCCCCACCGCCATTCAGTTAGCGGTCTTGGTGGACCGAGGTCACCGGGAGTTTCCCATCCACGCGGATTACGTTGGTAAAAACATTCCCTCTTCGGCGAAAGAGGAAGTTTTGGTACGGGTGAAAGAAAGAGATGGCAAAGATGAAGTGGTCATCGCGGAGAGTGAAAAATGACCTGGAAATCCAAAGACCTTTTAACCCTGGAAGAATTGTCGGCCAGCGAAATTCAAACCATTTTGGATACGGCCTCTTCGTTCAAAGAAGTCTCGACCCGCTCGGTTAAAAAAGTTCCGGCCTTAAGGGGCCGCACGGTAGTGCTTTTCTTCCAAGAGCCCTCTACCCGTACCCGGGTGTCTTTTGAACTAGCGGCCAAACGCCTCAGCGCCGATATCCTGAACGTTCAAACGGCGTCATCCTCGCTGGTAAAAGGCGAAACGCTGATTGATACCTTGAAGACTTTAGAGTCCATGACCATCGACGCGCTGGTGGTTCGGCACAAATGCTCGGGTGTGCCGCTGATGCTGGCTAACATGACGAATGCCACGGTCATTAACGCGGGGGACGGTTTTCACGAGCATCCCACACAAGGCTTGCTCGATCTTCTGACCATCCGCGAACAAAAAGGCAAGATCGAGGGACTGACTGTCACCATCATCGGTGACATTACCCACAGCCGGGTAGCCCGATCCAATATCCATGGACTGCAAAAGATGGGCGCCAAGGTCCGGGTTTGCGCGCCGACCACACTAATGCCAATGGGCATCGAGAAAATGGGAGTGGAGGTTTATCACGATCTGGATAAAGCGCTCAAAGATACAGACGTGGTTTATGTTCTCCGCCTTCAACTGGAACGGCAAAAGAAGAACCTTTTTCCCACCATCCGCGAATACAGCATTCTCTACGGTGTCACCAACGAACGCCTGAAACGGGCTAAAAAAGACGCTATTGTGATGCACCCAGGCCCCATGAATCGGGGGGTGGAAATATCCTCCGGGGTAGCCGACGGGCCCGCCTCGGTTATCGACGAGCAGGTCACCAACGGTGTGGCGGTACGCATGGCGGTGCTCTATCTGCTCAAGGGCGAGAAAACGCAAGGGGAGAACGCATGAAAAGCATCCTAATCCAAAACGGCCATGTGGTAGACCCGGCAAACCAAATTGATGGCGAAGCGGATGTATTTATCCAGGACGGTAAAATCGTAAAAGTTGGCAAAGGGCTGAAAGTTAAAGCGGACCAGCTCATTAACGCCAAGGGAAAAATTGTCACTCCGGGTTTGGTGGATATCCATGTGCATTTGCGAGAACCGGGGTTTGAATATAAAGAAACCATCGCCAGCGGAACTTTGGCGGCGGTAGCTGGCGGGGTGACCTCAGTAGCCTGCATGCCCAATACGAACCCTCCCATCGACGATCAGGCCATTGTTTACTTCATTAAGAGCAAGGCTGAAAAAGAAGGCCATTGCCATGTGTTCCCGGTGGGTTGTATTTCCAAGCGCCGTGAAGGGGCTGAAATGTCCGAAGTGGGCGAGTTGAAAAAAGCCGGGGCGGTGGGTTTGTCCGACGACGGGGCGCCGATCATGAACGCCGAACTGATGCGCCGGGTAATGGAATACGCCAAGATGCACGACCTGGTGGTTATCGATCACTGCGAGGATATGGACCTTTCAAACAATGGTGTCATGAACGAAGGTCACGCTTCCACCGTCTTGGGTTTGCGGGGTATCCCTGCGGCTTCGGAAACGGTCATGGTGGCCCGCAATATCCTGCTGGCCGAAATGACTGGCGCTAAGTTTCATGTGGCCCATATGTCGACGGCTGGTTCGGTGGAGCTGGTTCGACAAGCGAAGAAGAAGGGTTTAAACGTTACTGCCGAAACCGCCCCCCATTATTGGAGCCTTTCGGATAAATCGATCAAAAACTACAACGCCAATTTCAAAATGAACCCACCCCTGCGCAGTGAAGAAGATGTGGCGGCCATTCGCAAAGCCTTAAAAGAAGGCATCATCGATTGTATCGCTACTGATCACGCGCCCCATTCTTCCACCGAAAAACAATGCGAGTTTGACGAAGCGGCTTTCGGTATCGTGGGTCTGGAAACCCTCTTCGCGGTCACTTACAGCCATCTGGTGGAGCCGGGTGTGGTTTCCTTGTCCCGGGCCATCGAATTACTGACCACCGCCCCCTCGAAGATTGTGGGTATCAACAAAGGCACCCTGTCCGAAGGGGTTGATGCCGATGTGGCTATCTTTGATATCACCACCGAAAAGAAAGTCGATGTGAACCAGTTTAAAAGCAAAGGGCGCAACTCGCCCTTCAACGGCTGGAACCTTAGGGGGTGGTGCGAATTGACGATAGTGAGTGGAGAAATAAAGTTTAAAAGTGGGGAATAAGTTAGAAGTTAGGAGTGGGGAGTTAGAAGTTTAAACCTTAAAGGCGAGGAATCGCGAATTGGCTACGAAGAGCATAGTTCAAGAAAAGAGCTTCACTTTTGCTTTGAAGATCGTCAAGTTGTATCAAGACCACAAGAAGAAGGGTGAATTTGTCCTGGCAAATCAGCTTTTAAGAAGTGGAACCAGTATTGGCGCCAATGTGGAAGAAGCTTTGGCGGCACAAACCAGGAAAGAGTTTCATTCCAAAATGACCATTTCGTTTAAGGAAGCCCGTGAGAGCCGTTATTGGCTGCGGTTGTTAAAGGCTTCTGGCTTGGTGACTTACGATTATTCCGATTGTTTGAAGGACGTTGAAGAATTGAACAGAATATTGTCAGCGATTACGAAAAGCACGAAGGAAGAAAAACAAGTTAGGAATTAGAAGTTAGAAGTGCGAAGTTAACTTCTAACTCCGAACTCCTAACTTCTAACTGGAAAGGCGACGAATGACGAAGATAGTGAACAAAGCGATATTAGCACTCGAAGACGGCACTTGGTTCGAAGGCTACAGTTTCGGAGCGCAAGGCCAGTCATTTGGAGAAGTCGTTTTCAACACTTCCATGACGGGCTATCAGGAAATTCTCACCGACCCTTCCTACTGTGGTCAGATCGTTACCATGACCTATCCGATGATCGGCAACACGGGCGTCAATCACGCCGATATAGAATCCCGCAAACCCTTTTTATCCGGCTTTGTGGTTCGGGAATACTGCAAACACCCCTCCAATTATCGGATGACTAGCCATCTGGGTGATTATTTGCGAAAGAACAACATTATTGGTATCGAAGGCATTGATACCCGGGCTTTAACCGCTCATTTACGGCAATTTGGGGCTAAAAAAGGTGTTATTTCCACGACCGAATTGAATCCTAAAAAGCTGGTCAAGCTAGCCAAGGATAGCGAAGGGTTGGTGGGCCGGGATTTGGTAAAAGAAGTCACCTGCGACAAGCCTTATCACTGGACTGAGTTGCCTTATAACCTTGATCACGCTTCGTATAAACCGAGCGACCAACTGAACTTGGAAGGTTTAGAAACTTCGAAGCCTAAAATTAAAATCGCCGCCATGGACTACGGGATTAAATACAACATTTTGCGCCGTTTAGTGGCGGAGGGTTTTGACGTGACGGTTTTTCCCGCATCTACAAAGCCCAGCGATATTTTGAACTCGGGCGTGAAGGGCGTGTTTTTATCCAATGGCCCGGGCGATCCTGAAGCCGTTCCTTATGTGGTCGATACGATACGAGACCTGATTCACCGCAATATTCCTATCTTCGGCATTTGTCTCGGCCATCAAATCCTGGGTCTGGCTTTGGGCGGCAAAACCTACAAGCTCAAGTTCGGCCATCGAGGCGGCAACCAGCCCGTTTTGAACCGCTTAAATAACAAAATTGAAATCACCAGCCAAAACCACGGCTTCTGCGTGGATGACGAAAGTTTGGATAAAGAACTGGTTATCTCAACCCACATTAACTTGAGCGACAACACCAGCGAAGGTTTGGCCATGAAAAACAAGCCGGTCTTCAGTGTGCAATATCATCCCGAGTCGTCACCGGGGCCGCATGATTCGAGATATTTGTTTAAACAATTCAGAGAAATGATTGAAAAAAATGGATAGGCTTAAAAGACTTAAGATAAAAACTTGGAATTTTATTGTTGTTTTAATTCTAGGTATTTTTGTTTTGGTTTATGTGTTAATTCGTAAATAGCAAGAATGTGCCAGTGCACAAGTTAGAAAACGCTGGCTTTACGCAAATTCAATGGAGACGCTAGGACTTTATGCCAAAACGAACTGACATCAAAAAAATCATGGTTATCGGGGCAGGTCCCATCATTATTGGGCAGGCCTGCGAGTTTGATTACTCCGGCACCCAGGGTTGCAAAGCGCTCAAAGAAGAGGGTTATGAAGTTATCTTGATTAACTCCAACCCGGCCACCATCATGACCGACCCGGAATTTGCTCACCGCACCTATATCGAACCTATTACCCCGGAAGTTGTTGCCAAGATTATCGAAAAAGAACGTCCAGACGCTTTGTTGCCTACTTTGGGTGGTCAGACAGCTTTGAATACGGCTGTGGCTTTGGCTGAAAAGGGAGTGCTGAACGAATTTAAAGTGGAACTCATCGGCGCCAATCTGGCCGCCATTAAAAAGGCCGAAGACCGCCAGCTTTTTAAAGAAGCCATGCTGAAAATCGGTCTCGACCTGCCGAAATCCCTCACGGTTAATACGCTGGAAGACGGAATTGGGTTTGCTGAAGGGAATGGTTATCCCGTCATTATCCGACCCGCCTTTACTCTGGGTGGTACGGGCGGCGGTATTGCTTATAACCGCCAGGAATTTGAGGAAATTCTCTCTAAGGGTCTCGACCTTTCACCCATCCACCAATGCTTGGTTGAGGAATCAGCTCTGGGCTGGAAAGAATACGAAATGGAGGTCATGCGCGACCTCAAGGATAACGTGGTCATCATCTGCTCCATCGAAAACATGGACCCGATGGGTATCCATACGGGGGATTCGGTAACAGTCGCTCCGGCCCAAACCCTGACAGATAAAGAATATCAACGTATGCGCGACGCCTCGATTGCCTGCATCCGGGAAATTGGGGTGGATACGGGCGGTTCGAACATCCAATTCGGTGTGGACCCGAAAACGGGCCGCATGATCGTGATTGAAATGAATCCCCGGGTATCCCGTTCTTCCGCCCTGGCCTCCAAGGCCACGGGCTTTCCCATTGCTAAAATCGCCGCCAAGTTGGCGGTGGGTTACACGCTCGATGAACTTTTTAACGACATTACCCGCTATACCAAAGCGGCTTTTGAGCCGTCCATTGACTACGTAGTCACTAAGATTCCCCGGTTCACTTTCGAAAAGTTTCCTGACGCCGATGATCTTTTGAATACCTCCATGAAGAGCGTAGGGGAAACTATGTCCATCGGTCGGACGTTTAAAGAAAGCTACCAGAAAGCCATTCGATCCATGGAAACGGGAACGATCGGTTATGGCGCGGATGGGCGTGAGTATAAGCAAGGCCGCTGGATTAAAACCGGAGCCCGCAAGCCTGGCCGTATGCCAGGAGACGCCTTGAACGCCCAATTGGGCAAACCGACTTCCCAGCGGCATTTCTTTATCCGCCAGGCAATGTGTCAGGGTTATGACGTGGACAAAATTTACAAACTGACAGCCATTGATCCCTGGTTCTTGAACGAACTCAAAGAGATTGTGGACTTGGAACGGGAACTAGAAAAATCCACCGCCAAAAAAGGGAAGTTGAAAGCGAAATTGCCGGCGGATTTGCTGCGCCGGGCCAAGTCGCTGGGCTTTTCCGACGCCCAATTGGCTTTCTTATGCGGTGTCAAAGAACACATGATCCGCAATTACCGCAAAATGAATAAGGTGACACCCGTTTATAAAATGGTGGATACCTGCGCGGCGGAGTTTGAAGCTTTTACTCCTTATCTCTATTCCACTTACGAATTAGGCAAGTCCTCGTTTGCCGGTAAAGATACCGAATCGGCCCCGACCAAACAAAACAAGATCATGATTCTGGGCGGCGGGCCCAACCGTATCGGGCAGGGTATTGAGTTTGACTATTGCTGTGTGCACGGCGCTTTCGCACTTCGGGAAGACGGCTACGAAGTCATTATGGTCAACAACAACCCCGAAACGGTTTCAACCGACTATGACACCTCGAACCGTCTTTATTTTGAACCTCTGACCTTTGAGGATGTGATGAACATTGTGGACCGTGAAAAGCCCAAGGGTGTCATTGTTCAGTTTGGCGGCCAAACGCCCCTGAAACTGGCCGTTCCCCTTAAAAAAGCCGGGGTTCCGATTATCGGCACATCACCCGAATCCATCGACATTGCGGAAGACCGCAAATTATTTGGGGCTATGCTCAAACGCCTCAAGATACGCCAGCCCGACAACGGCATCGCCATGAATGTCAAACAGGCCAAGCCGGTAGCCCGCAAAGTGGGCTATCCTGTAGTGGTTCGTCCTTCGTATGTGCTGGGGGGAAGGGCGATGGAGATTGTTTATGACGAATCCTCGCTGGATGAGTTTGTGCAGAAAGCGGCTGAAGCCGCGCCGGACAAACCCATTTTGATCGATCATTTTTTGGAAGACGCTTTGGAGGTGGATGTGGATTGCGTATCCGATGGCAAAGAAGTGGTGATTGCCGGGATTATGGAACACATTGAAGAGGCGGGGATTCACTCGGGCGATTCGGCCTGTGTTATTCCGCCTTATACCCTTCGGGAAGACCAGCTTGAAAACATCCGCAAATACACCAAAGAAATGGCTCTCAGTTTAAAAGTGAAGGGTTTAATGAACGTTCAGTACGCCATTAAGAACGATATGGTTTATGTATTGGAAGTAAACCCCCGGGCTTCGCGGACGGTGCCTTTTGTTTCCAAAGTCACCGGCTTGCCTTGGGCCAAGGTGGCCGCCCGCATTATGTCGGGAAAGACTATTTCCCAGCTCAAAGTGAAGGAAGTTTCTTATCTTAAACATATCGCGGTTAAAGAAGCGGTGTTTCCTTTCAACCGGTTCCCCGGAGTGGATACGGTGTTGGGTCCCGAAATGAAATCGACGGGTGAAGTGATGGGGATTGATCAGGATTTTGGTATGGCTTTCGCGAAAAGCCAGATGGGAGCCAATTCCTCATTGCCCCTTAAGGGAACCGTATTCGTGACGGTCAAAAACAAAGACAAGCGGGCGGTGATTTTTATCGCCAAGCGTTTGACCGATATGGGTTTCAAATTGGTGGCGACCCAAGGAACGGCGCAAGCTTTAACCAGCAACGGCATGGAAGTGACAATCGTTCGTAAGGTGCATGAGGGTCGCCCCAATGTGGTGGACTTGATTAAAAATGGGGAAGTGCATTTGATTATGAATACGCCCGCGGGCAAAGGCCCCCGGTCGGATGATTTCCAAATTCGACGGACCGCCGTGGTTTACGGCGTTCCCTGTATCACCACGCTTTCAGCCTGCGCTGCCGCCACGAACGGCATTGAGGCTTTAAAGAAGCGCGAAATGAAGGTCAAATCCCTCCAGGAATATCACAACCTCTGATTTTCTGGAAATCGGGAAACCTGCTTATTTGGGCCGGTTTTCCTATGCAACTTCTTCCTCTGGGTATTCGTCTTATATACAAGAAGCGAATAAATCTTAAACGGAGGGTTTTTATGAAAAAGTTAATCACTCTTTTGGTTCTGATTCTCGCCATGGCTTCCACCACTTTCGCCGAGGCTAATGTTTGTGTTTCCGCTTATTACCCGGCACATTATCACCGGATTTATGTTCCTGCCCGGGCCGCCCGTCATTGGGTTCCGGGATATGGGTGGACAGTTTATGGTCCTGCTCACCGCATTCTGGTTTGGAACCGTTATCACCACTGCTGGATGTAACCGCTGATTTTTGCGGCACTGTCTGGCCCGGTCTTCATCCCAAAGATGATGCCGGGCTTTTTTGTGGCCTATTTACTTTCATGTCAGCCTGCTAGAATTCCTTCCATGGAAAATCGCTTTCACGTTTATTACGGCTACGGTAAAGGCAAAACTACCTCAGTTATCGGTTTGGCGGTTCGAGCCTTGGGCGCTGCTAAAAAAGTGGCGCTGATTCAATTTGATAAGGGTTACGACGGCGTCAACGAACATTATTCGGAACGCAAAATTTTGCGAGGTTTTTCCAATCTTCAACTTTTCCCCTTCGGTAAAGAACGGGTTTTGGGAAAAAACGCTTTTCGCTTTAAAAATGAGCCCGGTGATTTTGAGGAAGCTCAAAAAGCGTTAGCCAAGGCGAAAGAACTATTGATAAGCGGGCAGGTTGATCTTTTGATTTTGGATGAGATTTTGGCCGCGGTTATGTGCAAGCTAATCGCGCCCGAAGATGTCATGGGGTTGATAGAAATGTATAACCAGAACCGCCATTGTGAATTAGTCATGACCGGTCATCAGGTCTGGCCTGAACTTGTTGAAAAGGCCGATCTGGTCACGGAAATGCGCAAGGAAAAGCATTACTTCGATCAAAAAGTTCTTTCAAAAGAAGGCATTGAGTTTTGAAAACCAGACTTCTTTATTCTTCCAAACCATACTTTGTTTTGGCAGCTCTTTTTTCTCTCGTTCCTGTGCTTAATAACAAATATCCCGCTTTATTTTTTCCATCGGCGCCGGAGGGGTGGGTCACGATTATCGCGACTGGGGCCGGCATTTACGCCGCATTTAAAGGGTTAGGCTACGCATGGGCTCTCATTCAAGCCCGCGCGGAAGCGAAAGCCTGGATTGTTCAGGTGGCTCAAAATCGAAAAGTGATTGAAAATCCCGATCCCAATGATGTGATTAATGCCGGTCGTTCCGTAACCCGCTTAGTTCGCAACGTGGACGAAGATTTGAGAGAGATTGGACCCGATTTCAGCTGGGAGTCTTTAGGCCGACTGGAACATTATTTGACTGAGCTTTTGATGGAAGTGGACGATGAAGAAAAAGCTAAAATCCGTTTGGGTATTGTGGGCATTTATATTGGCGAAACGCTTTGCCGGTCGAAAGGCTGGGAATGGTTTTTTAAGCCGGACACTTCCTTGAAACAGTTTTTGTTTTTACCGTCGGTTATTCGTAAGAACGGAAAAGTAATTGATCCTTTTGAGACGGCAGCCAATGCCTTTAACGAAAAAAAATCCCTGTCCCGTTTTTTAAGCGGCCTGCAATGAAATGGATTGCCTTTCTGTTGATGGTCGCGGTTTCCACTCCTCTTTACGCGATGGATTGCGATGGCGACCGCCATTTCAATCCGCATTCCGTCATTCACGTTGTTACCGATCCCATTCAAGTCCGCTATTTTCACGACCATTCCACCGCTCAAATTGAGGAAATGCGGAATATCAAATTCCATAACCGACGGCTTCATAATCCCGGCGTTACTTTGGCGGAGCATGAATTCAAGATGGATTATCAGGTCGGGGGATTAGAGCATCCCAATCAAGACGGCTTCTGCGTCTGGGTCGATTCGATCAACGTCAGCTTTTCTTACGCTCAAATGGATGTTTATATTTCCAGTAATTATCCGGAAGGAACCTGTCCCTACCAGGTTATTTTGAATCACGAGAACCAGCATGTGGCTATCGACCAAAGGGTTTTAGCGAAATACAGAGCGATAGTTGAAAGAGCGCTACGTAAAAGTCGGGCTATTCCGACTAAGGCCCATCCCATGAGCGTGGTTTCCATGAATAACGGGAAAGCGGTTATTGACGCCCGGTTGAATCGGATTGTGAACCCGATTTTGGCGACCTATAAAAAGGAAATCACCCGGGAAAATGGAAAAATCGATACTCCGGCTAACTACCGAAGAACCCAGGCTCTTTGCAATAATTGGTAATCACACCGTCTGGACATAAAAAAAGCCCCCGGGGTTTCCCCCGGAGGCTTTCGTGAATCCGTAAAATTATATTTTACGGACGTTCTCGGCCTTGAGACCCTTATCACCTTGTGAAACTTCAAATTCCACGCGGTCCCCTTCATTCAGGGACTTAAATCCGTCTGATTGAATTGACGAAAAGTGGACGAATACGTCCTCGCCTCCGTCTTGGGAGATGAAACCAAAACCCTTCTCATTCTTAAACCACTTCACTGTACCTTGTGCCATGCTGCAACAACCTTTCTACAAAACCAAAAATTTAAAATCTCCAAGGAAAGCTAAGCTTCCAGGGAGTCAAAATCATACTAGAAAACATCCGAAAAGGTAACAAAACCTTTAAAAAGGACACAATCCGGTAGGACTTATAAATTAAAATTAAAAATGAATTTTCGGTTATTCAAGCAAGCAAGGGCCATTTTAAATGAAGGACGATTCGTTTAAACTGCGGAGCCAATGAATACCCTTACGAAAAGCACCCTCAAAATTAACGAGATTTATCTAAGCGTTCAGGGCGAATCGACCTGGACGGGATTACCCTGTGTTTTTGTCCGCCTGACTGGTTGTTCACTTCGCTGTTCTTGGTGCGATACGGCCTATGCGTTTCATGAGGGGTCGGACAACGATTTGGACAAAATCCTCGCGACGATAGACAGTTATGGCATCCGGTTAGTGGAAATAACCGGTGGGGAACCTTTGGAGCAAGAGGGAGTTTATCCTTTAATGGAAGCTCTTCTGGCGAAAGGATATCAAGTGCTTCTGGAAACAAGCGGCGCGGTGGATGTAGGCCGGGTTCCTCCAAAAGTTGTGAAAATTGTGGACGTGAAATGCCCCGGGTCTGGCGAGGAAGCCCGGAATTTATGGGGCAATTTTGAAAAGCTAACGGCCCATCAGGACGAGATTAAGTTTGTGATTAAAGACCGGGAAGATTACGATTACGCAAAAGAAATTATTCAGAAGCACCGATTGACGGGAAAGTTTACGCTGCTTTTTTCGTCCGCTTTTGAGCATTTAAAACCTTCGGACTTGGCTGAGTGGATTACAGCCGACCGGCTACCCGTAAGGTTTCAGCTTCAACTGCATAAATATGTTTGGCCTGACGACACGAAGGGAAGATAAAGTTAATGGATAAGAAAAAAGCGGTTGTTCTGGTTTCGGGCGGCTTGGACTCAACCACCTGCCTGGCGCTCGCTCAAAAACAGGGTTTCGAGCTTTATGCTTTGACCCTTTTTTACGGTCAAAGACACAAAGTAGAGCTGAAAGCCGCGCGCAAAGTTTCTAAAGCTTACGGCGTCCGCCGTCATCTGGAACTGGAAGTGCCTTTAACCGCTTTCGGCGGGTCGGCCCTTACGGACAAAAAAATAAAAGTGCCCAAACAGTCAACGGTTCAAGCCATTGGCAAAGGGATTCCCTCCACTTATGTGCCGGCTCGCAACACGGTTTTTCTTTCTTTGGCGTTGGCCTGGGCTGAGGTTTTGGAAGCCGAACATATTTTTATCGGGGTAAACGCGCTGGATTACAGCGGTTATCCCGACTGCCGACCAGAGTTTATACAGGCTTTCGAACGGTTGGCAAAATTGGCCACGAAGAAGGGTGTCGAGGGAAAATGGAAGTTGAAAATTCACACGCCTCTCATCCGGATGAGCAAAGCGCAAATTATTAAGACCGGATTGAAGTTAAAAGTAAATTACGGTTTGACTCACTCTTGTTATGACCCTAAGCTCAACGGCGGTTCCTGCGGGCGCTGCGATTCTTGTCTTTTGAGGTCGAAAGGGTTCCAAGAGACGGGGATAGCGGATCCACTTCGGGGTTGAAACAGCTGTTCAACCTAACTATTCTGAATCCAATTCGAGTGATGGAATCCCTTTGTACTCACTGATGAAACGATTGCTTTTCTTGTTAGAGCCTGAAACCGCCCACCGGATGGCATTAGGGTCGCTCCGGATTTTAGAACCCATTCTTCCTCTTTTTTCCTCCGCTTTAAGGGTTTCAGACCCTCGGTTAGAAACAACCGTGTTTGGTTTGAAATTTCCTAATCCTATTGGGCTGGCCGCGGGATTGGATAAAAAGGGTCAATTGCCCATGGCCTGGCAGGAGGTGGGGTTTGGCTTCGCCGAACTGGGAACCTTCACCGCTAAAGCTCAAAGCGGCAACCTGGCCCCCCGGGTTTTTCGCTATCCCGGCCAAAATGCCATTATCAACAAAATGGGTTTTCCGAACCCGGGCGCTGAGGAAGCGGCGCAAAGCTTAAAGGAATTGAAGGAAGCGGGCCACTGGCCTTCTATTCCCATTGGCATCAACATCGGCAAAAGTAAAATAACCCCTCTGGAAGGGGCGGTGGACGATTATTTGGAATCGTTAACCCATTTGAAACCCTATGCGGATTATTTCGCGATCAATGTCAGTTCTCCCAATACACCGGGGCTTCGAAAGCTTCAGGAAGCCAAACCGCTTAAAAAGCTTTTGACGGCATTGGTCAAAGAAGCGAAAGGAAAGCCCGTTTTACTGAAGTTGGCTCCCGATCTGGAAGAGAAGCCTTTAAAAGAAGCGGTTTCCGCGGCGCTGAGCGCGGGTTGCGTGGGATTGATCGCCACCAACACAACCCTTTCGCGGGCGGGGTTGCCGTCCGGAAAATATCCCGATGGCGGATTATCAGGTCAGCCTCTCAAGAAAATGGCGACAAAGGTTCTGAAATCACTTTCCCTCTTTACGAAGGGAAAAGTTCCGTTGGTGGCTGTGGGAGGAATTTTTACCGCGCAAGATGTTCGGGAGAAATTAGACGCGGGCGCCAGCCTGGTGCAAGTTTATACAGGCTATATTTACGAGGGTCCCTGTTTACCGGCCCGTCTTTGCAAAGGTTTATTGAAAGAAGAGAAATGAAAAATAATATTTTAAAATTGGCCGTCTTCTTGGGATTCATTGGGCTGGCCGGTTGCGTTCCAATCCGTCAAGCCGTTCCTTCTGGCCGGGGGATTGTGGAATCCCGTCCCAACTCAAATGTTCAATATGAAAGCCCGGATGATTTTAAAAATTTAGGGCCGGATGCCTGGAAAAACGAGATGGAAGGAATCGGATCCTGGTATGGATCAGATTTTGACGGGAAGCTAACTTCCAGCGGGGAAATTTACGATATGTACGCTTTTACCGCGGCGCACAAGACTCTTCCCCTGGGTACGGTAGTTACGGTTAATAATTTGGATAACGGTAAAAGTGTTCAAGTGAAGATCAATGACCGGGGGCCTTATGTGACGGGCCGGATTATTGATCTGTCCAAGGCGGCGGCTGAAGCGGTCGGTATCAGTACGACCGGTACGGCTCACGTGAGATTGGAAATTGTCCAATGGCCCCAAAACTCAAAATAGACTGGGTTGAGTGATGGTTTGTTTCAACCGGTTTGTCATTTTCGGTATTTCAATCAGACAATTTTGACAATAGTACCAACCCGCGTGGTTGAAAATGGTTTGGTTTAACAAACCTTGTGTTTTACAAAAGTCACAGATAAGGATAACGGGAACGTTTTTAACGCTATCGGGGCTCATGAGAATCCTCTTTCAATTTATTTGGGTCACTTTAAGCCGAACTGATTAAATAACTGTAACCTTCGTAAAAACCTTTCGTTACAATGAGTTTGCGTTTAAATCGATTGAATTTTGGTAAACCAAAGCTTTTGAACAGGTGTTTATGACGTCTTTTTCCGAGAAATTGAAATCGGCCATTCAGCGCACCGGCGGTTGTCTCTGTGTGGGTTTGGACGTGGATTTGGCCAAGCTGCCCGCCGGGTTGTCCAGGGATTCCCAGGGCGCTTTGACTTTCTGCCAAGCGGTTATCGAAGCCACAAAGGACATCACCGCCGCCTATAAACCCAATCTGGCTTTCTTTGAATCCCTGGGAGCCGAGGGATTTCGAATTCTAGAGAAAATACGCGCTTCGATTCCGGACAACGCGATTGTGATCATGGACGCCAAGCGGGGCGATATTGGCAATACCTCGCAGGCCTACGCCAAAGCCTTTTATGAAAACCTTAAATCCGATTCAGTCACTCTTTCGCCCTATATGGGCAAGGATTCGGTAGAACCTTTTTTGGATTATCCCGGAACATGCTCTTTTGTGCTCTGTCTGACGTCTAATCCTTCATCGTCCGATTTCCAACTTCAGACCCTTCAAAATGGACAAAAGCTTTATGAATGGGTGGCTCAAACAGCGATTGGTTGGGAAAAGGGTAAAAATGGCGAAGTGGGGCTGGTGGTAGGCGCAACCCAGACTCAATACCTGAAAGATTTGCGAAAATTGGCGCCCGACACGGTTTTTCTGGTGCCAGGAGTCGGAACCCAGGGTGGCGATCTGCCGGGTGTTTTGAAAGAAGGCCGGGCCGGGAATGGTTATGGAATCCTAGTGAATGTTTCCCGCCAAGTGTTATATGCTTCATCGGGCTCGGATTACGCCCTAGCGTCCCGCCGTGAGGCTCAGAAACTGGTGGATGAAATGAAACCTTACTTTCGAGGAGTTTCATGACAAACGATGAAGTCATTAAAGCTTATGAAGAAACCCACTCTCTGCTCAAGGGGCATTTTCGATTGTCTTCCGGCCGTCACAGCGACCGTTATTTGCAATCGGCGCTAGTTCTTCAATATCCCTGGGTGGCCGAAAAACTTTGCGCCGCGCTGGCCGAACTGGTGAAACCGCTGAACCCCCAGACGATTGTTTCTCCCGCGCTGGGTGGTCTGATTGTGGGACAGGAACTAGCCCGTGCTTTAAAGGTGAAGGCCATTTTTACCGAACGCAATAAAGAAACCGACGAGATGGAGCTGCGCCGCGGTTTCCAGGTGGAAAAAGGCGAAAAGATTTTCGCGGTGGAAGATATCATCACCACGGGTAAATCGGTTAAGGAATCCATTGAGGTCGTCCGCGGTTTAGGTGCCGAAGTGGTCGGGGTGGGATGTTTAATTGACCGCAGCGGTGGAACCAGCCATTTCGATGTTCCTGTGAAAGCTTTGTCTTCGTTGAAGGTCGAGAGCTGGGAAGAGAAAGATTGTCCGCTTTGTAAACAGGGATCGCCGGTAACCAAGCCCGGTTCCCGCGCGAAATTTTGAGGTGAAAATGGCTGACTCGAAGACGATTAAAAAACAAAACCACCAGGTTTCATTCGAAGAGTATTTTTACGCGAATTTGTATTTTTGGGGTTTGCTCATTATTGTGGCGGTCATCAGCTATTTTGTCTGCGGCGCGGTTTGGGACGATGTGACTTCGGGAACGATGGAATTTATATTCGTGATTATGGGCGGCGGTTTTACTTTTGTATCGTTCCTGGATTATTTTTATGAAATCAAAATAGCCGCGCCCGCCGAAGAAATTTCCAAAGCTCGTTGAAAACTTTTTTACTTTCTCTACATAGGACGGTGTATGAAAATTAAGTCTTTTTACTTAAGAGTTTTGGCCGGCTTTTTGGCTCTGACGATGATTTTTACACCTGGAATGATGGGAATTGTTTTGGCCCAGGACGCCGCACAGACTCCGACAGCCGCCTCAGATGATGAAATTCAAACCATTCAGCAGTTGGCTAAAGCGGGCTATCTGGGCGATAAAAAAGATTACTATCTCTCCAGTCAAACCCTGACCGAAGACGACATTACGAACGCTATTGTTAAAGCGGATGATGAGGTGATGGCGGCGGACCTTAATCAGGTCAAGGCAGGTAACAGTTCTTTTCAAGTTTCGGATCTTCAATCCTTGCTGGATCTGGTTAAGGATAAGTCCGCGGATATTCGGGCCAAGAAAGTCTCGGCCTGGAAGCTGGAAAATCGCCTGAATAAAATGATAGCCATTCTGTCCGGGGCCTCCTCCACACCAAGTGCCACTGAGGTTGTGTCTCCCCCTGCGGCGGTCATTCCGGTTCCGACGGATACGGCTGTTCCGGCGACGCCCACAGCCACTCCCGTACCCGGTCCCAGCCGTCAGGAATTCAGCGATTTGAAAGACTCATTTAAGTCCCTGAACGACAAACTTTCATCTGTGCAAAATGATTTCGATAAGAAAGCCGAGGCGATTCAGGATGTCCAAAAGAATAACGCGGATATCCAGTCGACGAACGCGGACATTCAGGAGCAGTTAAAACTGGTTAAAAAGCTTTTGGACCGGGTTCAGGATGATCTGGCGAAATCGGAAGAGCGGATGGGCGGGGTAGAGAAAAAGGTTGAAGATAAAATGGTCACGGATACCGAAATGCAGCAAGAAATGACGGTTATGCACAAGGATGTCAGGGATGATACGGAAGACATCAGTGTTTTGAAGGAAGAAGTAGCGAAGCTGGATAAGACGGATGTAGGTCCTCGAAACGCGGTAGACGATTTTTTAAGCTCGAAGTGGCTTCCGGGTGCCGCTCTGGCTTTGGGGTTGACGGCTTTAACGGTTTCACTAGTCCGTAAATAAGGAGGCGTTATGTTTTTGAGTCACTATGCGGCGGGATTGGCGGCAAAAAAGTGGGCTCCCAAGATATCTTTAGGCATCCTCTTTCTGGCCGCTGTCGGGTTGGATCTGCTTTGGTCGTTTTTTCTTATCTTTGGCTGGGAAAGCGTCAGAATCATCCCGGGTATCACTAAAGTCATACCAATTGATTTTACGGATTATTCTTTGAGCCACAGTCTGGTGATGGCATTGGCCTGGGCTGTTTTATTCGGTTTGATCTCTTTAATTCTCACCAAAAATGAAAAGATTTCTTTGGTATTAGCCGGGCTGGTTGTCAGCAACTGGCTGTTAAATATGTTATTTCATCACACGGATATGTATTTATTGCCTGCGTCGGATCCAGGGAGCGCGAAGTGGGGATTGGGGCTGTGGAACTCTACCGTTGGATCGGTCATGGTTGAATTAGTCCTTTTCGCGGCCGGGCTTTGGGTTTATCTCAAGTTCACTAAAGCGGGTGATGTGGCGGGCAAATGGGGTCTTTGGATTTTGTGCGGTACTTTAGCGGCTGTTTTCGTCCTTATTTTCAACCTTCCTATTCCCTCCAACGTGGGTTGGGTGGCTGTGGCGGGGCAAATTCAGCTCCTCTTTGTCGCCTGGGGTTTTTGGCTGGATGATCATCGGAAGTCTATTTGAGGCGAACTATCCCATTCAAAATAAGGGTTTTTCAAAAAAAAGATAAGACCGCCTTACCGCTGTTATTTAAATCTTGCTTCTCCCACCAACCCTTTCTGGAAAAATGGACCTTACCAGCGGCTCAAAAACGGGTTTCCCAAATTCTCGCTGATCCTCAGGTTGTGGGGTGGGTTGCCACGGTGTTTAGCACTCCGGTTGGATTCTCCTTTTTGCAAGTCAGGCAGGGCGCCCAAGAATCTTACGGGGAGCTTTTGGAAACCGCGGTCCACCCTTATTTTCAAAACCAGGGCATTGAACAAGCGCTTTTAAAATCCGTCCGACAATTTCAAAAGCATCAAAAGATTAAAAATGTGATGGTTTTGGCTTTTCGCGGTAAGCATGAAAAGCTTTTTAAAAGCAGTGGATGGTTGAAGTCCAAACGAAGCGTTGTTTACGTCTCGCGATAATGTGTTAGTTTTGTCTTGGTTGGGGTAAGTCTAAGTACAGATTGGTTTTAACCCACTTAGGTCATTTCTACAATTTTGTAATTGTTTCTACTCTGACATTGATTTCCTCCTGACGCTTTACAAAACCTCTTTTAAAATTTCGAAAAATCAGCCAATTGCAAAGATTTTATTTTTTTAAGTCCTATCATTTTTGGAAATTCAGACAAAATTTGATTCCTCACTTTGGTACAAGACTTGCTTTTAGATTGCCAAGCGTCAGACTTTTTTGAGGAGTTGTCGAATCCATGCAACTTTTTCCTTTATTGAACATGGTGCTCATGGTCGGAAACCCCGGTAAAGCCGTTGTAGCGCTCGTTTGCCTCCCCCTGCTCCATTTTTTCACAAAAGTATGCCGAATTTGGGGATTTGAAGCTCGTAGGACTCAATTAGTTTTAAAAAGAGAAGATAAATGATCAAAGAAATTATTGCCATCATTCGGCCGGGAAAGTGGACTGAAACGTTGGTTAAATTGGAAGAAGTGGGAGTTATTGGAGTGACCCGCCAGCGGGTTTATGGCCGGGGCAAACAGAGAGGGTTGCGGTATGGGAACGAGGATCCGACTGAAAAGGGAATCAGCTTTTTACCCAAGTGGATGGTCACGTTAGTGGTGGAGAATACCAAAATGGACGCGGTGATAGAAATCATCCTGCAAACCAACCGAACCGGTGAGATTGGGGACGGGAAAGTATTTGTTTGCCCTGTTTTGGATTCGGTTCGAATCCGGACCAATGAGAACAGGGAACACGCTTTACGCTGATAAAAGAACCGTGGTTCTGGTTTTTTTGACGGTTTATGGACGATTCAAGCGGCTTTATTAATCGAACGGTATGGGGAGAGAATTATGAAAATGATCCGATGTGTAGTTCGTCCCGAAAAGGAAATTGATGTGGTGAAGAATTTGGAAAAATCGGGATTTATGGCCTTAACCAAGATGGATGTTTTGGGACGCGGCAAGCAAAAGGGAATCCGGGTTGGGTCGGCCAAGTACGACGAACTGGCCAAAACAATGCTCATGCTGGTGGTTGAAGACAAGGATTTCCCCAAAGCCATGGAAGCCTTTAAGACGGGCGCCCGGACCGGAAACCCCGGTGACGGCAAAATTTTTGTAACCGAAGTGGAAGAAGCCATTACGATTCGCACAAGGGAGAAGGCGCTTTAACCGCGTTGGACGAAGAACAGGTGATTTTCTAACCCCCGGGCTTTTCCTCATCAGGAGGGTTCATTCAGGGATGAACTCGAGGAAAGCCGCCAAGAGAGAAGGGGCCGCCAGGCCCCTTTTTCTCCCTAAAGCTCAATCGAAAGACTTTTTTCCTTCGTCATGCTCACCATGCCCATGGGAGCTCCCGGTATTTTTTTCACGAATTTTTTAAAGGTGTAGCTCACGTTCACCTTGGTACCGGCCTTCGCCTTGCTGTGCAGGGCGGCTTCTTTGGCGGCCAGCAGAATCAAATCGTCGGTCACCACATTGTCCCTTTGAAGACGTCTTAAAACCACATGGGCGCCGGGTAAATCCCTGACGTGAAACCACAAATCCTCGGGTTGGGCCAGCTGGAAAGTCACATATTCATTCGCCGCGGCCGAAGTGCCGACGCAAAGCTCGAATTGTTTGCTGATTTTGTTTCTTAAAATGTTGGGGGTGGGCACTTTTTCTTCTTTGGTTTTTTTCGGTTTAACCGGTTCTTGTTTGACGGGAAAGAGATGCTGCAGGGCTTTTTTAACTTCGTCCCTTGTCTCAAGCGAAGGCAGGCTTCGCTGGGCGGACTTTAGTTCTTCCAGTCTCTGCTGAATTTCTTTTTCTCGCTTGTCCACCATCTCCAGTCCCCGCGATCCCTTTTGGGCTTTTTTAAAGAAACGCTGGGCGTTTTGAAGCGGGGTAATGCTGGGGTCCAGGGGAATGGCGATGGGGTCGGGTCCACCGCGAACCACATCCTCTAAATCAATCTGTGTCTGGTGAAATTTAATTTTATGTAGTTGGGCCATCACCAGTTCGCCCCAATGCTGATACTGGTCGGACCGCAGGGCTTCGGCGCGGTCTTTTTTGAGTTTTTCCAAAATACGTTTTTCGTGCTTGATCGCCTTGGTGATGTTTTGTTCGAGCAGCATTTTTTCGTTTTGGCGGTGGTGATTGCGGATTTCCAGCATAAACCAGTGCTCCAGCGCCTCGTTGGCGGTGGTAAAAACTTTGGCGTGCTCCTGCCGGGCCGGGGGACTGGGAAATATTTTGAGCGCTGGCGGCGGGCCCGGTATCAGCGTAAAGTTTTTAAAGCGGCCCTGTTCGATATCCGCCTTCGTTTTGACCCATTCGGCCGGGGCGTCTTTGCCAAAACTTTCCAGATAGGCGTTCAGTTCGATGTCCGTTCCCAAAAACTCGGTTTTGAGCCACGAACCCAAAGCGGGATAACCGGCGGTTTGCCATAAGCGCTCAAACGCTTCAGCGTCCAGAGTCCATAAATTCGGTTTGGCTGGCTGGGGAAGGGGAGCGTAAACGCTCTGAGGCAGCACCGGGCGTTCCACGTCATTTTTGTATCGAAGGGCGCTGATGATTTGTTTTTGAGGATCGAGCAAAATGAAATTGGGGTATTTGGGAATGCCCTCGAAGACCAGGGTAAAGAGTCCTTCGGATGTTTTGAACGCGAAATGAATAATCCGGCTTCCCGGTTCGGATTCTACCGACATCACCTGGGCGTACTCCAGATGTTTGCGCAGGGAACGGCAAAAATTGGGGGGCTTGGGCAGGGCGGACGTTTTTTCCGAGCTCATAAAAATAACCGGGTTGGACGGCATCAGCGATACCACCAGGTGGCTGTGGGAACGCTCCGGGTGGTAAAAGCTCAGCTCCACCGTTTCGTTCGACGATTGGGAAATATGGGAGAGACGGCATTGAACGAGGGTATGACTGAACTCGCGGGTCAGAATGCGAATCAAAGTTGGGGTCAAGGATTACTCGCGGTGAAAATTTTATTTAAAGAATTATAACAAACATCTTTAACCACCAAGGCACCAAGTTCACCAAGAACGACGAAAGACAAAGATATTTAATAATGTTAAAAACCAAATCTTAGATTTTGCTTTTCTTGGTGCCCTTGGTGTCTTGGTGGTTAAAAGCTTCTGTTAGTGGTTTGACACCGTGTGAGAGGAAGCTTACACTTAATTAGACGCTTGCTCTCATTCACAATTTCAGGGAGGGTTTATGAAAGACAGGCCTTGGCTGGCGTTTTACGACCAGGGAGTGCCGAAAACTCTCGACTATCCGCAGCAAACCCTCCCCGAAATATTGGCCGATCGGGCCAAAAAATTCCCCGATAATCCCGTTTTTTATTATTTCGGCACCCGCATGAATTACGCCGAATTGAACCAGAAGGTCAATCAATTCGCAAATCTCTTAATCGAAGAAGGCATCAAGCCCGGCGACCGGGTGGCTCTTTATCTGCCCAATTGTCCCGCGGCGGTCATCGCCTATTACGCGGTTTTACGCGCCGGCGCCATTTTGACACAGCTCAACCCCCTCTATTCGGTTCGGGAAACGGCCCACCAACTCAAGGATTCGGGCGCTCAATACGTCATTTCTCTTGACCGCTTTGTGCCGATTTTGAGACAGGTCGCCGATGAATGTCAGTTGAAAAAAGTCTGGGTGACCCGGGTGAATGATTATTTCCCTGTTCCGCTCAAGTGGCTTTACGTTCTCAAGGCCAAGAAAGAAAAGAGCTGGGTCGCCTGGCCTAAAGAACCGCTTTATCACAGTTTTGTGGAAGAGTTGAACGAGGGATCGCCCGAGCCGGTTCAAGTTCCTCTTAATCTGGATAAAACCGCCCTGCTTCAATACACCGGCGGCACCACGGGTGTGGCCAAAGGCGTCATCATGACGCACCGTAATCTAGTGGCCAACGCCTATCAATGCAAGCTTTGGCTACCCAAACTGGAAATGGGGAA
Source organism: candidate division FCPU426 bacterium (assembly GCA_003136635.1). Classification (GTDB taxonomy): domain Bacteria; phylum Oederibacteriota; class Muellerivitia; order Muellerivitales; family Muellerivitaceae; genus Bog-1183. Next base: position 53,387 of record PLFD01000016.1, read on the forward strand.
CGAGGTTTTCATGATGGCCATTCCCATTTTCCACAGCTACGGCATGACCGCCGGGATGAATTGGGCGGTGTTGATGGCCGCTTCCATGGTTCTCATTCCTAAATTTGAAGTGATTCAGGTTTTGAAAGCGGTGGATAAATACAAAGTCTCCATTTTCCCCGGCGTTCAGGCCATTTATGTCGCCATTAATAATTATCCGGACATTCAAAAATATAATGTTCAAAGCATTAAGGCCTGCATCTCGGGGGCCGGGCCTCTGCATCAGGAAGTGCAAAAAAAATTCGAGGCTCTTACTGGCGGCAAACTGGTGGAAGGTTACGGCTTAACCGAGGCTTCTCCCGTCACCCACTGCAACCCGGTTTATGGCACGCGAAAAATGGGCATGATAGGCCTTCCCTTTGTGGGCACGGATTCCAAGATTATGGATGTGGAGACGGGAACGAAAGAAATGCCTGTTAAAGGGATCGGCGAGCTGGTGATTAAGGGCCCGCAAGTGATGCAGGGTTATTGGAATCACAAAGAAGAAACGGATAACGTCCTGAAGGACGGTTGGCTTTACACCGGCGACATTGGCTATATGGATGAGGACGGTTTCTTCGCCATTGTGGACCGCAAGAAGGACATGGTGAAAGTCGGCGGCGAAAACGTTTATCCGCGCGACGTGGAAGAAGTTTTGTTCCAGAACGAAAAGGTTTTGGATTGCGTGGCGGCAGGCGTGCCGGACAAGGTATTGGTGGATAAAATCAAAGCCTATATTGTTCTAAAACCCGGCCAAACCGCGACCCCCGAGGAAATTATTGAATTTTGTAAATCGCGCATGGCGAAGTATAAGGTGCCTAAAGAAGTGGAGTTCCGTACGTCACTGCCGAAAAACATGGTGGGCAAAATGCTGAGGCGTCTTTTAGTGGAAGAAGAAAAGCAAAAGATCGAAAAGTAATCACGGGAGGCTTTTATGAAAGAAGTAGTCATCGTCGACGGGGGCAGAACACCGATTGGTAATCTGGGCGGCGCTTTAAAAGATGTCACGCCTCAGGAAATGGCGGCCACCGTCATTCGCGAACTAGTGAAACATAATAATTTGAAAACTTCCGAAGTGGATGAAGTCATTCTGGGCTGCGTGGGCCAGTATTCGGATGCCCCTAACGTGGCCCGGGTGGCTGCGCTTTTAGCGGGTATTCCCAACGAAGCGACCGCCTATACGGTTCAGCGCAACTGTTCGTCGGGCATGCAGGCGGTAGTGAACGCTTACCAAAACATTATGTGCGGCGACGCGGATTTGCAATTGGCGGGCGGCACCGAATCCATGAGCCAGGCGCCTTATGTCAGCCGGGACCTTCGTTTCGGCAGGCGCATGAGAGACTCCAAAATGATCGACAGCCTGATGGAAGGTCTCACCGACCCCGTCTGTCATCTGGTCATGGGCCAGACCGCCGAAAATCTGGCGGACGAATTTAAAATTACCCGCAAAGAGCAGGATGAATACGCGGTTCAGAGCCACAAGAAGGCGTTTAAAGCTCAGCGTGAAAATAAATTCAAAGAGGAGATTGTGCCGGTCATGGTGCAAAAGAAGGTGATGGGCAAAGTGGTCGCCACCGAACCCGTGACTCAAGACGAGGGCATTAACGCCATGCTGAACGAGCAGACGCTGGCTTCCTATCCGACGATTTTTAAAGAGAACGGCACGGTCACTCCGGGCAATGCCTGCGGCATTAACGACGGTGCGGCGGTTCTGCTGGTGATGTCCAAAGAAAAGGCGGACGCTCTGGGTTATAAGCCCCTGGGTTATGTGCGCTCTTACGCTTTTTCCGGTGTGGAACCGGAACGCATGGGTATCGGTCCCGCTCACGCCATTCCCAAAGCGCTCAAAAAAGCCGGGCTGGAATTAAAAGACATGAAGCTCATCGAAATCAACGAAGCCTTCGCCGCCCAGGTTTTGGCGGACGACCGGGTTTTGAAAATGAACCGTGAAATTCTGAACGTCAACGGCGGTTCCATCGCCCTGGGCCATCCGGTCGGCATGACCGGCGCCCGTTTGATTTTGACCGGCCTTCGCGAAATGGCACGACGCAATGTGGACCTGGGGGTCATCTCCATGTGCATCGGTGGCGGTCTGGGGGGGGCTATGGTGCTGGAACGGAAGTAGGGAGTCAGTGCCGTTTGCTGAGACGCGTTTTTCTTCTGACTCCAAAGCCCTGACCCCGAGGGACCTGTGGCTTACCCTGTCAGGGGTGGGGTTGGCCATGTTCATGGCCGCGCTGGACCAAACCATTGTGGCCACCGCCATGCCGCGAATTGCCAAGGATCTTGGCGGGTTCGCCAGCTACGCCGGGGTCGCGACGGCTTATCTCATCGCCTCCACGGCGGTCATGCCCATCGTGGGCAAGCTCAGCGATGTTCACGGCCGTAAATATTTTCTCCTCGGCGGCATTTTGTGGTTCACCCTTACCAGCCTGCTCTGCGGTTTGGCGCAAACCATGCCGCAATTAATCGCCTTCCGTGTCCTTCAGGGCCTCGGCGCGGGAACCATGACCTGCGCCGCCTCCACCATTATCGCGGATCTTTTTTCACCCTCCGAGCGGGGCCGGGTGATTGGAATCTTGGTTCCCATTTCCTCGGCCGCCAGCGTGATAGGCCCTCTTCTGGGAGGCTTTTTGACCGATGGTCCGGGATGGCGTTATGTTTTTTACGTCAACTTTCCGATCGGTCTTTTGGGCTGCATGGTTCTGGCCCGTTTTGCCCCGAACATCCGGCACACCCAGACGGGGGATTTCCGCGTGGATTATGCCGGGATAGCGGTTTTGATCGCGTCGGTGGTGCCGCTCTTGCTGGCACTCAATGGAATCGATAAGGATCATCCCTGGTTTTCTCTCCCGGTGCTGGGGTTGGGGGCGGTGGGGTTTATTTTCAGCCTCCTTTTCGTGTTCATTGAAAAGAAAGCCTCTCATCCCATCATGCCTTTTGAATTATTCAAAAATTCCATCATTTCGATTTCGTTGTCATCGGCGGCTTTAACTTCCGCGGCCCTGTTCGGCGTCACTTTCTTTCTTCCGCTTTTCGTGCAACAGATCCTGGGGGCCAGCGCGCAAACCAGCGGCGCTATTCTTTTGCCTTTTACTTTCATCTTCGCGGCGATGGTGGCGGTGACAGGCCACTTCATCAGCCGGTACGGACGCTACCGCATCTTCGCCATTATGGGACCGGCCATCGCGGTCATCGGCGGTTTTCTTTTGTACCGTTTGAGCCCCGCCACGACCCACGCCACGTTAGTCATCGATATTGTCATTGTGGGCGCGGGGCTGGCTATTGGCATGCCGGTTTATAACCTCGCGACACAGAACGCCGTTCAGATGAGCCTGTTGGGTTCGGCCACATCCCTGGTTAATTTCATGAGGGCCATCGGCTCTTCCCTGGGGGTCGCGGTTTTTGGTTCCATCCTGACCGCCCAAACCCAAAGCGCCGGGATTGCCCCGGCCCTGACGGATATTTTTGGGGTTATCACCCTTATCCTGATCGTGACGTTTGTTCTCTCGTTTTTCATGAAAGAAATCCCGCTCAGAAAAACCACCGCCGCCCGAAAGGCTATTCCGGAGGATTTGGAATAGAAAGCCTTACTTCGTTGTTTTGGAAGGTTTCGACTTATTAAGGGCGACCGCCTGGCGGATGAGCGCTTTAAAGGCGGACTCGTCAATCTCTTCTCCTTCATGGATATCGATGGCGCGGCGGGCGTTTCCATCGAGACTCGAGTTGAAGAGTTTGGCGGGATCCTTCCGGGACGCGCCTTTAGCGAAAGTCAGCTTCACGACCTGCTTGTAGGTTTCGCCGGTGGTGATGATGCCTTCGCTCTCCCAAACTGGAGTGCCCATCCACTTCCACTCCTCAACGATGTCCGGAACCGCTTCCTTGACTTGATAAGCTTGCGCATCCGGCCAAGGGTCTTCCCGCGCCAGTCTCTCAGTTCGGCGATTCTTTGCGAGATCAGATCTGATGGCGACTGGCTTTTCGCGTCTGATTTTTTCATGGTCCCATCCTGGAAATTTATTCAAAACGGCTTCAGCGCAATTCTTCCATAGGCCACGAAGGCCAGCAAGAAGGCGGGAATCACACCCCAGAGGATGCCCGGAAATCCGGCGTACTGGGCAAACAGCACACAGCCTGACAGCGCGTTGACGGTCAGATAAACTGAAGCGACAGGGGTGAGTTTGGGAATGACTAAACCCAATGCGAATAAAACCTGGAGCGCGGCGATGGCCAACCACACCGGCGCGGGCAAATTGTTCCCCCAGCCCCCTTTGAGGTTTTCATAATGGGAAAAGGTATAAACTCCGCCGATCAAATTCCACAAAGCCAGCAAGATTTGAAGCACCCATAGCAGAATATTCATTTACGTCCTCCTTTTTTCCAGCGCATGGCCGGTTTAAAGTCGTGATTTGCTATCCCTTACGATCTGCGTACCGTTCAATTTTATTAGACGCAATCATTTTATCCACCCTATTTAAATCACATTCCAATTTTTTTACTTTTCCATTCATAATAAGCGTTTTTTATAACCTTGTTTAAAGGCTTGTAGCGGTAGATCAACCAATTTCAAAAATGTCTATTTTGACGGCCCCGTTCGTCCCGATTCTCTACAAAGCATAAAAAGAAATCGGGACTATGCCGACCTCCTTATATTTTATTGATAGTCGGTATGACTTTAACTCGAATCAAAATGAAAAAAAGACCGACTCATTTTGATATGAAAAATAAAAATGGCTCCGGCTTCCTCTTTAATTAGGCGTTCTGCGCCGTGCGTGAACGGTGGCACCGTTCTTGCATTAAACCACTGGTAGTTCGAGATACCTGTGTCCATCAGCCGAAATTTGAAATGCGGGAGAAGCCCTATGAAATTCGCATCCACCGCGACAGAACGCCCAGGGTTGAAAAAAGACGTTTGGCGGCATTTTTCCGGCGTGACTACCGTTTTTTTTCAAAAGCGCGCGGCGGCCAAAAAAGCGGAAGAGCCGGGGTTTCAGAATAAAGTCCCGCGGTTTCTTTTCCATCTCACCAGTGTTTTAACTTATTGGTTTCCCCGCTTCGGCGCCGGGCTTTTGAACGCCGTCGTTTTGCCGGTGCTGGGCCACCGGCTTGTGATAAGGGCCGTCGTTCGCAACAACTCCCGGATCGTCAAAAGTCTGAGACGCGTTACGAGGATATTGGTCATCCCGGATATCCACATCGGCGACGCGATCATGATGCAGGGCGCGGTTCAGGCTTTCCGGGATTTTTTCCCCGCCGCCCGGATCGATTATGTCGTCAAAAAATCGGCGGCAGGCCTTATCATCGGCAACCCGTCCATCACGCATGTTTATCCCCGGTTTACGGGTACAGCTTTTCCCACGGCGGGCGACATCCAAAGCCTCCAGGAACTGGTGGCGGAAAACCATTACGACCTTTGCTTTAATACCTCCTCTTTTTTCGAGGACGCCAGCCTTTTTCCCAAAGATCAGGTATTCCTTAATTTTATGACGGTCGCGCCCCGGCTGATGCGCAACGAACTGGACCGATCCGGCAACAACCATTTTCTCCATCAATCCTATTCGTTCCTCGAAAGACTCCTGGTGGGCAACGGTTTCACGAAACAGGCGCAGGGTTTTAGCGGTGTTCCGATAACCCTTTCGGATGAGGCGATCCTGCAGGCGGGGGCTTTTTTGGAAATGGAAAAGATTCCGGCGAATAAACCGATCCTCTTTCTGAATCCGGATACGGCCTCGCCCTATACCCTGATCCCTTTTGAGTACCAGGCTCGAATTCTCAAGGAGTGGCTGAAGACCGATTGCTCGGTTCTGCTGGGGGCCTCTTTTACCCACCCGGAGATGAGCGAGAAACTTTGGGACATTCTGTCTCGGGATGAAAAAAACCGTGTTTTCCCCACACCTCACGGCCTTCCCATGGAAGCTTACGCGGCGCTGACCGATTCGGCGGATGTTTTTCTCTCCGGCGATACGGGTCCCCTGCATATGGCGGCCGCGCGAAAAGTTTCCCGGTCGGGCAATTTTAAGTTCAGAAACAAGACCTTTGTCATTTCGGTGTTTGGCGCGACCCCGTCACGCATGTCAGGTTATGACTCCACTGATCCGCTTTACCTGAGCGCGAACCAGGACGCCCCGTCCAAAACCTATGTTTCCGAAAGTCCCTGCCGGAACATTACCTGCGTCAACAAGATGCTCAAGACCTGTAAAACACCCCGGTGTTTCGAGGTTCTGGATGTGGAAAGAATCGCGGTGGATATCCAGTCCTATTTGCGCAACCCTCTCCGGTCGGCTTTCCCCAAAGCAGAACCCTCTTTTTGAATTCTTTCATCGGAATACAGGTCGCAACCTCTGTTTGAAGCTGGCTATTGGTTTTTCAGAGGTTATCGGTTTACAAACCGAGCGCGAAAAGAACGGCCTGTTCTACTTCAGCCAGTTTTGAGGGGGAGAGAGCGGTAATCAACGCGCCCAGCTTTGCTTTGGAGACGGTCTAAATATGGCCGCAGTTCAATCCCGTCGCTGCTCTATCGTTCTGATAGTCCTCTGCGCTCAACGGTTTATTGGACAACAAACTGTAATCAAGAACCGTTTGAAGTAGAGTGTTTCATGTCCTCCTCCAATCCCCTTGTTCTTTTAACCGGCGCCACAGGCTATGTGGGGGGCCGGCTTTTGCCGTTGCTTCAAAAACTTCCGATCCGTTTACGATGCGTGGCCCGCAAACCCGAATATTTACAAAGCAAGGTGGGTGACGGCGTGGAAGTGGTGGAGGGCGATGTGATGGACCCATCTTCTCTGGCCGCGGCCCTGACGGGTGTCGAGACGGCATACTACCTGGTGCATAGCATGGGAACGTCCCAGCCCTTTGAGGAAAAAGACCGGACGGCGGCGCTGAACTTTGCCCGTGCGGCGAAAGAAGCGAAAGTTTCAAAAATCATTTACCTGGGGGGGCTGGGTACCTCAATCCCTTTATTAAAATTTGGATTGGGTACACCCAAACCCGTGTCTCACCTGGATGGTTCGACACAGGGGCAAACGGGTCTGTCGGCCCATCTTTCCAGCCGGCAGGAAGTGGGACAAATTTTTCGGGATTCGGGTGTGCCTACGGTGGAGTTTCAGGCCTCGGTTATTCTGGGTTCGGGAAGCCTTTCCTTTGAACTGATCCGTGCCCTGGTGGAACGCCTGCCCGTGATGATCGCCCCCAAGTGGGTTTCGGTGCGCTGTCAGCCCATCGCCATTGAGGATGTGATGCGCTATCTTTTGGAAGCGCTGGAAAAGCATTTTGACCATAGCGAGGTTTTTCAGATTGGCGGCGAGAATATTATTTCCTACGGCGGCCTGATGGCGCAGTACGCCAAAATCCGGGGCCTGCGCCGGTGGGTGATTCCCGTGCCGGTTTTGACCCCGCGGCTTTCCAGCCTTTGGCTGGGGCTGGTGACCCCGGTTTACGCTAGGGTGGGAAGGGCGCTGATTGAGGGCGTGAAAAACGAAACCATCGTCACCGATCGGAAGGCCCTGGATGTTTTTAGCGTGAAGCCGATGGGAGTGCGCGCGGCTATTGAGCGGGCCCTGGCGAGCGAGGATTCTGAATTCGCCCAAACCCGGTGGTGCGATGCGCTTTCCTCTGGCGGCAGGGAAGAGCCTTTCGGGGGAGGAGTGGTGGGATCGCGGTTTGTGGATTCCCGTTTTTTGGAAACTTTTACTTCGCCCGAAAAAGTTTTCGGGGCGGTGGAGGCCATTGGCGGCAGGACCGGATGGTACTACGGCGATTGGCTGTGGAAAATCCGGGGCGGCCTGGATTTATTGGCAGGCGGCGTGGGGTTAAGGCGCGGAAGACGGGACCCGAAAAAACTTTCGCTCGGAGAACCGGTCGATTTTTGGCGGGTGGAAGCGCTGGAGCGCCCGAAGCTTTTGCGCCTGGCGGCGGAAATGAAAGTGCCGGGCCGGGCCTGGCTGCAGTTTGAGGTGGAAGCGAAGGGGGCCGGAACCCTTATCCGCCAGACGGCATTGTTTGACGCCCATGGGCTGTGGGGGCGGGTTTATTGGTGGGGGCTTTACCCCATCCATCAGTTTATTTTTCGCGGGATGCTGCGGAACTTGGTGGCCGCGGCGGAAAAGAAACTCTGAAATCTTGACGCCGATATATTACTTTTTACTTCCACTAATATCCCAAAGCTCTTTGCTGAAACCGATCATCTTTTTAAGTGGCGGCACCTCATTCGATGGAAGAATTTCCGGCCTCTTTGGTTCACTTGTTATCTGGCCGTGCGGGGTATAGCGCCGCCACCATAGTTTGGTATGGTGCCGCCGCCATAGTTCCTGTTTTACACTCCCTCAAAAACACAAAAAACCCCTATTTTTCGAACATTTCTACTTGGCACCACACTTGCGTTATGTAGTGGTGCAGCCGGTCGTTTAACTTAAATGGAGAACAAATATGAAAAAGCAAATCTTCAGTGCCATCTTGTTCATACTGGCGGGGATTTTCCCCATCGCTTGTGCGCGGAACAGCAATCCTCTAGTGCCCACGGTCAATCCGGCCACTTCCGTCGCGACGGTGGTCGTCACGGGAACTACCACCCCTTCGACAACGGCAGTCGCGACGGTCGTCGTTACGGGAACCCCCTCGACAACCGCAGTTCCGACCGCCATCCCCACGGTGCAGATTGCCGACTCGAACCTGCAGACGGCCCTGGGGCAGGTTCTGTATAACAACGGAATCCTGAGTTCTCCTTCGGAAACCCTAACCGCGGATAAATTGGCCACCCTGACCAGCCTGTCGGTGGATGACGCGGGTGTAACCAGCCTGGAAGGCCTTCAATATTGCACCGGCCTCACCAACCTGGAAGTGAGCTGGAACAACATCACGGACCTGACCCCCCTCTCGGGTTTGACCGGGTTAAACTCCCTCGACGTGTCGGGCAACCCCGTTACGAACCTGTCTGCCATTTCAGGTTTGACCAATTTGACATCCCTTTTAATCGGGTTTAGTTCGGTGACCAACCTTTCGCCCATCGCGGGTTTGACCAACCTGCAGGACCTGGAAATCTATAATACTTCCATCAGCGACCTGTCGCCCGTGACCGGCATGTCCCAGCTGGTCGAGCTGAACGCCAATGCGGACAAGATCACCGCGATCCCATCGGCCATGAACAACCTGACCAATCTGGAGGTTCTTGAACTCTACGGGAATCCAGTGACCATTCTGCCTAACTTGTCCGGCTGTGTCGGTCTTCAATGCTTGGTCATTGATTCCTGCCAGATCACGGATATTTCCCCCGTTACCTTCATCAGCAATCTGGCGCTCCTGGCGGCCTCCAATAACCCGCTAAATGGCACTTTGCCGAACCTCTCCAGTATGGTCAACCTCCAATGTATGGAAATCGATAGCTGCGGCCTGACCGATATCACGGGACTCTCCGGCATGACGAATCTCGGAGCGCTCGATTTGGAAAATAACAATATCAATAACATCGACCCATTAGTCTCGGCCCACAACGCCGGGTCCTTCGGGGCCAACACAAATATCAACCTGGGCGGGAACCCGCTGGGCGGCGTGAACGCTTATACGGATTGGAACATCCTGGTGAACAACGGGGTGAACATGCAGGGAACCGAGCCTCAAGTTCAGTAACACGGTAACGGACCAGCTATAAAGATCAAAACTTAACGCGGATAAAATAAAAAGGAGAAAGAAAATGAAAAAGATTTTAAAGGCGGCGATGATCATCCTGGCGATGGCGGTTTGCGGAACGGGGGCCTGGGCTTCAAATGACAAGCCCCGCTTAACCCAGGCCCAAATCAACCAGTTCAGGGCCGAACACAAGGCCCATCACCAGAAGCAAACTAAACCCAGCCGCACGGTGGCTGGCAACGCCGTAAGGGGAGCCAACCAGGTTTCCCCGAAACCGATGAAAAGGGACCACTAAGCCTTTCAACAGTCAGTTCAGCGGGTCATTGAAAACTAGGGGCCTGGCCTGCCAATTAGCAAAAGGAGGCCTGGCTCCTCGCACCGCAGGGCAGTGAATATTCAATACTTTAGACCCATTATTTATTTCTAACCCCCCCGCAGTTCATCCCAACATTCCTTCTCTCGTTCTGATAGCCGCTTAAGACTAACCATCCCTTTGATTCATCAGTCAAACTTAGGCTTTGAAATAAGGCCCTCCCGCGCTTCGGTTCGTGGTCTTTTTTTGTTGTCCAGCCTTGACGATCTGAATACCTCTTTCTATCATTACCCCCTCTCCAGTGGACTAATAGCGGCATTGAAATTGGTGCCGTGAACTTCATGGTTCCAGGGGAGCTCAAAAAACATTTAAAATCCACGGTTTCGCGTGGTTAATTTCAGGAGGTTGTTCCATGGGTTTTCGTCCGTTATATGATCGCATCCTTGTTGAGCGTGTCGGCGATGAGGAAAAAACAAAAAGCGGGATTATCATTCCCGATGCCGCTCGCGAAAAGCAGCAAAAGGGAAAAATCATTTCGGTCGGCAAAGGCCGGGTGAATGACAAGGGAGAAGTTTTGAAGCTGGACGTGAAGGTGGGAGACACCATTCTTTTTGAAAAATACGGCGGTGAAGATATCACGATCGACGGCAAAGAATATGTGATCTTGAAAGAAGAAGGCGTCATCGGCGTTATTGAAGGCTAGTTAATAGTAGATGCCCCGTTAATTTTGTAAATCATAGAATTTAATCTTTTAGGAGGAAGTACAAATGGCTAAGCAGATCATTTATGGAGAAGAAGCCCGCAGAGCCTTGCTTCGCGGAGTGGACAAGTTGGCGAACGCTGTAAAGGTTACCTTGGGACCCAAGGGCCGCAATGTGGTGTTGGACAAGAAGTTCGGCGCCCCGACCATAACCAAAGATGGTGTTTCGGTCGCGAAGGAAATTGAACTGGAAGACCCGTTTGAGAACATGGGCGCCCAGATTATTAAAGAAGTGGCTTCCAAAACCGCCGATGTGGCGGGCGACGGAACCACCACCGCGACCGCTTTGGCCCAGGCCATTGTTCGCGAAGGACTGAAGAACGTCACGGCCGGCGCCAACCCGATGGCTTTGAAGCGCGGGATTGATAAGGCAGTTGAGGTTGTCGTTGGGGAACTCAAGAAAATTTCTACCCCGACCAAAGGCAAGCATGAAATCGCCCAGGTGGCGACCATCTCCGCCAATGGCGACAAGAAAGTCGGCGAAATCATCGCGGAAGCGATGGAAAAAGTCGGCAAAGACGGCGTCATCACCGTTGAAGAAGCCAAGGGAATCGAAACCACTCTGGAAGTGGTGGAAGGTATGCAGTTCGATCAAGGCTACCTGTCCCCTTATTTTGTGACGAACGCGGACCGTATGGAAGTGGAACTGGAAAATCCTTACATCCTGATTCACGAAAAGAAAATCGCCAGCATGAAAGATTTGCTGCCGGTTCTCGAAAAAGTCGTTCAAAAAGGCCGCCCGCTTTTGATTTTGGCGGAAGACGTGGAAGGCGAAGCTTTGGCGACGCTGGTGGTTAACAAAATTCGCGGCACCTTTGTTTGCGCCGCGGTGAAGGCCCCCGGCTTCGGCGACCGCCGCAAGGCCATGCTGGACGATATCGCGATTTTGACCGGTGGAAAGTCCATCACGGAAGATTTGGGCGTGAAGCTCGAAAACGTGAAGCTGGAAGATTTGGGCCAGGCCAAGAAAGTGATTATCGACAAGGATAACACCACGATCATGCAGGGCGCGGGCGTGAAGAAAGAAGTGGATGCCCGTTCGGAAACCATCCGCCGTCAGATTAAAGAAACGACGAGCGATTATGACCGCGAAAAGCTTCAAGAACGTCTGGCGAAGATGGTCGGCGGAGTCGCTGTCATTAACGTCGGAGCGGCCACTGAAGTGGAAATGAAAGAAAAGAAAGCCCGTGTGGATGACGCGTTGCACGCCACCCGCGCGGCCGTTGAAGAAGGCATTGTGCCGGGCGGCGGCGTTGCCCTGATTCGTACCATCAAAGCGGTGGAAGGTTTGAAGCTCGAAGGCGATGAAGTCATCGGAGCCCATATCGTCCGTCGCGCTTTGGAAGAACCCCTGCGTCAGATTGTCATCAACGCCGGCGGCGAAGGTGCGGTGGTTATCGCGCGCGTGTTGGCGGAGAAGCTCAATGTGGGCTACAACGCTGAAACGGGTAACTATGAAGACTTAGTGGTTTCCGGCGTCATTGACCCGGTGAAAGTGGTTCGCAGCGCCATTCAAAACGCAGCTTCGGTCGCGGGTCTGGCGATCACCACTGAAACGCTGATTACCGACATTCCTGAAAAGGAAAAGCCTGCTGGTGGAGCTCCTGGCATGGGCGGTATGGGCGGCATGGGTGGAGGAATGGACTACTAAAGTCTATTCGTTAGTCTCGAGGCCCCTGAAAGTAGCTTTCAGGGGCCTTTTTTGTTATTGGATGGTTTTGTTTTTATTGTCGTTGCGAGGAGTGGGCCGCGAATAGCGGCCCGATAACGACGAAGCAATCACAGTTTAAATATGCATTTGGCAAACAGCTTATAAAACTGGGGTTGCCGCGTCATAATCGTCCCCCTATTCGGGGGACATTCCTCGCAATGACCTTATAACTTATGTCAACGGCTGGAGCCGTTGACATGGTTTAATGATGCCTCTATTATTTTTGCTCGAATCATTCATCAAAGGAGCTCGTCTTGGCACCTGGCTGGATTCTTGGAATTATCATCGGTTACGTTCTATTTAATTTGGGTCTTTGGAAGTCCGATTCCGAACCTAAACCCAAGGATACCCTGTGGGCTTTGGTCATGTTGGGCGGCACGATTTTGATGTTTATCTCTGTCCTTTTGTGGGCTGTCCCTACTTTTTTTAGCGCTTCCAATTAATTGAATCGAAAGGTTTTGGCGTGAAAGAACTCGTCACTGAACAACAGGCGGACTGGATTGTGATGGGAATCGCCCTATTGGCGACTCTGGCGAGTTTAGCCTGGGGAAAATACCAGACGAGTTTGAAAACGGGCAGGACCCCCAAAGCGATTTGGGCGGAAGCGGTCTTATTTGCCTTCACGGGCCCCGCGATTTGGATCTTTTGGGGCGTTTATAATTCCATTGAAAATTATTATGGTTTGGATTCGGTCAAGGCTTTGGAAATCAACTTCGGTATTGTGATAGGGATCGCCGTTTTGTTCGTGGTGATCTATTGGTTGATTTGCCATTTTGTGCCCCAGACCGCACCTAAACGCCGCCGTTCCTAAACCGATGGGCGTTTATCCGAACCGAGAAAGCGTTTAAAACGTCTAATCGGTATGAAATCATCTGATCCCTTAACCATCTTAAATGAACTCAAACGCCTGGAAATTGTGACCCATGGAGCGGTTGATACGCTTCTCAAAGGGGCTTACAAGAGCACCTTTCGCGGCCAGGGGTTGGAGTTTCACCAGGTCCGCGAGTATTATCCCGAAGACGATGTACGCACCATCGACTGGAACGTCACGGCCCGCCTCAACTCACCCTTTGTCAAAACTTTCGTCGAAGAACGGGAACTGCAAATCGTTCTGGCGGTCGACCTTTCGGCCTCTATCTGGTACGGCACGGGGGCGATGAGCAAAAGGGAAACCGCGCTTCGGCTTTGCGCCACCCTGGCTTTCGCCGCGGTGCAGCATCAGGACCGGGTGGGACTCTTTTTGTTTACGGATAAAGTGGAGTTCTGGCTTCCTCCCAAGCGGGGCAAAGCGGCCAGCATGTGGGTGCTGCGCGAACTGATTCAATTTAAACCGACCCGAACCAAAACCGATTACAAACCGGCTTTCAAAATGCTTTCGAAAGTTTTAAAGCGCCGGACTGTGCTGGTTTTGGTGTCGGATTTTACCGAAGTGGTACCGGTAGATTTGGCCGGGTCTTTGTCGCGACGCCACGACCTGATCGCCACCGTATTACATGACCCGCTGGAAAAAGATTTCAAACTGCCCGCGAGGGTAGTGGTGCGGGACCCCGAAACGGGACGGGTGGGTTATTTGTCGCCCGGCTCGCATAAAGCGTTTAAAAAAGCGGACGAGTTCCGGGAAAACCAGCTTCGTGCCTTTACCCATCAGGGGGCGGACCGGATGGATTTGGTGGCAGGCCAAAACGTGGCTTTGGCCCTGATGAAGTTCTTTAAAAAGCGCATTGAGCGCGCGGGGAGACGGTAATGGATTTTCATGGAATCCATTTCGCGGACCCGGTCTGGCTTCTGGGACTTTTCGCCGTGCCTTTGATCTTCGTGGCGGCGTTTTTTATCTCGCGGGCCAAATACACCACTTTTTCTTTGGGCAATCCACGGTTGGTGGAGATGGCGTCGGGCTTTTTCTCGATTCAGTTTGTTCCCTGGTTCCTTCGGTTTTTGGTCATCGCCCTTTGTTTGATCGCGGCGGCGCGGCCCCAGTCGGGGCAGAAGAAAGTGGAGGAGAAAAAACCGGTGACGGACCTTTTTGTGGCGCTGGACGTTTCGGGCTCTATGATCACGCCGGACCTCAAGCCCAACCGCATTACGGCGGCCAAGAAACTGCTTTCAGAATTTCTCGATAAAGTCCAGAACGTCAGGGTGGGGCTGACCATTTTCGCGCGCATCAGTTTTACCCAATGCCCTTTGACGACCGATATTGACGTGGTGAAAAAGCTTTTAGCCAACGTGGAACCGGCGCCTTATTCCATCAAATTGGATGGAACGGCCATCGGCGACGCTTTGGTTTCCTGCCTGGGACGGCTGGAGAATGGCGACCAACTGCCCGGTGAAAAGAAAGTCACTGTTCCATCTCTTCTGGCAAGTTTTGCCGATAAGACGAAAGACCAACCGGACGCGGCCCAGGGCCGTCATCAGGCGATCATTTTGCTCACCGACGGAGGCGACAACGCCAGCCAGATTAATCCTCTCGTCGCCGCCAAAATCGCGGCGAGCCGGGGCGTTAAAATTTACACCATCGGGGTGGGCAGTCTGACGCCCGTACCGGCGGTGTTTATCGGGCCCAATGGGCAATTGACCACGGGTATCGACCGCCGGACAGGACGGCTGGCGATGAGCGACCCGGTGGAAATGGGACTTCTGAAGGAAGTAGCTAATATTACGGGAGCCAAGTCTTACAGCGCGGAGAATAATAAATCACTGAAAGAAATTCTGGATGACATCGCTTCGCTGGAAAAAACCGAAGTTTCGGTGACGACCCACTGGGAATATAACGAACTGGCCCCTTACTTTTTAATCGCGGCTTTTCTGTTATTAGCTCTCAATTTAATTTTTGAAATGACCTTCTTGAGGACACTGCCATGAACCTGGGATATACGGATTGGCTTTGGCCCCTGGCGATTGTTTTCACGCTGGGTTTGGTTTTGGCTTTGTGGACCCTGCTTTGGCGCGACCGCCGGGACTTAAAAATTCTGGGCCATCAGAATTTGGTTTTGTCGCCGGGGCTGGCCTGGAGCCGCCGGATGCTGAAGGGGTTTTTGGTGCTGGGCGGTTTTCTTTTAATGCTCCTGGGGGCTTTGAGGCTTCAGGGAAAACCTGTACCCGAGGATGTGATTTTAAGAGGCAGTGACGTGGTGGTGGTTTTGGACGTTTCGAAAAGTATGCTGACGCAGGACCTGGTACCCAACCGCCTGGAAGCGGCCAAAAAAGCGGTGGATGACTGGATGCACCGTCAAACCGGGAACCGGGTGGGCATGGTGGTTTTTTCGGGGGAAGCCCTGGTGCAGGTGCCTTTGACTTTTGATGTCGAGGCGGATTCGATGGTTTTGCAGGGCGATGATACGGACGCGGTGGACCGGGGAGGAACGGATATCGGCGAAGGCATCCGGACCGCGCTGAGTGTTTTTCCGAAAGACAACCCGGACAAAAGAGGTCGGGTGATTCTTTTAATGACGGACGGCGAACTGACGGACGGCGCTTCCAATCTGAATCAGGCCTGCGCGGACGCGAAGACCAACGGGGTTCCGATTGTGACCGTGGGAATGGGAACGCCCCAGGGCAAACCGATTCCGGACGGGACTTCCTTTTGGGGCGAGCCGACGTTTAAAAAAGACGCTTCGGGCAATGTTCACGTGAGCCAGTTGGACGAAAAGACGCTGCAGCAAATCGCCAGTTCGACCGGCGGGGTTTACGTCTCAGGCGACAGCAATGAAGACCTGGGATCGATCGATTCCGCTTTGCAAAATATTCAGAAAACCGAGATGAAGGGGCAGGGAACGGTTCGCCATGAGGAACTGGCCCCGTCGTTGGGCTGGATGGCCGCGGGTACGCTTTTATTTTCGGCGCTTTTGTGAGGAAAACAGGAATGAAGTTTCACTCAGCTTTAATCTTATTCACGTTCTTCTGCTTCGGGAACGCATGGGCTTTTGACTGGCCCTCGGCGTCGGGAAGCAGCGCCTACAACCAACAGCATTATGAAGACGCCGAAAAGTATTATGGGGAAAAAGCCCAAAAATCCCCGAATGACGCGGACGCGGCTTATGGCTGGGGCGACGCGCTTTATCAACAGGGAAAGTATGACGACGCGGAAAAAGCTTTTAACCAGGCTTTGCAGACGAAGCCGGACATGGAACAGGCCTGGTACAACCTGGGCAATACGGTTTTTCAGCAGAACCGCTATCAGGACGCGATTGATGATTATCAAAAGGCGCTTCAGTTAAATCCCAAGGATGAGGATGCCGCGCATAATTTGAAAATAGCGACGGATAAACTGAAGCAGGATCCCAAAGGGGACAAGAGCCAGAAAAAAGATAAGAAGAAAAACCAGCCGACTCCCACGCCGACCCCGAATCAAAAGCAGGGCGGCCAAAAAAACCAGAAGGATCAATCGAACTCATCGCAAAACCAGCAGGGTCAGAATAAACAGAATCAAAATAATTCTTCCGGTTCGAATAAATCTAACTCGCGGCAAAACCAACAAAACCAGCAGAATCAAAATCAGGGAAATTCAAAGGGTCAAAATCCCTCTCAAAATCAGCAGGGCCAAAACTCGCCGCAAAATCAGGCCGATCAGAATAGTCAGGCCAACCAGCAAAAGCAGGCGGATCAACAGAGGCAGCAGCAGGCTAAACAGCAATTGGGGCTGAGCGACAGCCAGGTGCAAAATTTAATGAACCAGTTGCAGAATCAGGAAGCGAGAACCAGGCAGTACTATTCGGCGAATCCCCAGAAAGACGCGCAGAAGCAAAATGACGGCATGGACTTTTTGCCGAACGAACAAAAAGCTTTCTTACGCCAGTTTTTTGGGAAACCGGATCAGAGTAGCAACGCGGTGGGTGAAGATTGGTGACGGGGATGAAGTTTGCGGTGGTTTTTGATACTTTAAGCACCATTTTACGGAGTGAATAAATGAAACGATCGATAAAACTATTCGGATGGGGTTTAGCTTTCCTATTTTTGGTGGTCGTGCCCGGCCTTTTACGCGCCCAGATAGAAGTGGGTTTGAAGATGGACGTGGATAAAAGAGAACTGGAAGTGGGCGATTCCCTGACGTTGACACTGGACTTTAAACAGGTGGGAACCAGCAATTCGGCGGTGGTTCAGGAACCCTCTATTCCTTCCTCCGAGAATTTTGAGATTCAGGGCGACTTTTCGTCCAACCGTGTGGAGATGATCGGCAATAACGTGACCGCCATTTCCACCACCACCTACCGGATGGTGGCCACCAAGGCGGGGACGGTTCAACTGGGGCCGGCCTCCTTGATCTATCAGGATCCGAGCGGGCAGCGCCGGGAGATGCAATCGAATATCGTGACAGTGGAAGTGAAAGAAAAAACGCCATTTTCGCTTTTTGGAAAAAAGAGCGAAGCTGCCCCGACCGCTTCCGGCGCGGCTCCCGCGGCGGTGCCATCGCCGGATGATTTGCGCGGCATCAAAGGACTTCCACCCGACTCTTTTTCCTGGTGGAGTTTTATTTTTTGGCTGGTGGTTTTGGTTTTGATTGTCGGCTTTATCTGGCGGCAGTTTCACAAGAAACCGGCCAAACAGACTTTGGCGATTCCGATTGGCAAAGCGGATGAGCTTCAGAGGGCGTGGAAAAAACTGGCAGATGAGGATTTGAATCCCAAGGAATTCGCGCTGGGACTGTCCAATTTAGTCCGCGAATGTCTGCAATACCGTTTTGGTTTCGAGGCCGTCGACCTGACCACCGAAGAGATTTTGAAAGAATTGTCAAAAGTAAAGGTGACGGATAACGAGCAAAGTGCCGTGGAAAAATGTCTTAAAACTTCCGACCGTGTTTTGTACGCGGATGGAAATTTAACGGGCCGGGAAACGCTGCGAAGCGTTTGCGCGGTTCTGCTGCCTAAAAACAAGAAAGACTAGGAGGATACGATGGCGACTCAAACCGAAGAATTAACGACGGAAGCCCAGAGACTGAGTGATCAATTTCAAAGGGTTCGCGAGGAAGTTCAAAAGGTGATCGTGGGGCAGGATCTTTTGATTGACCGCCTCTTGTTAGGTCTCTTAAGCCGGGGGCATCTTTTGCTGGAAGGTCTGCCCGGATTGGCTAAAACGTTGGCGATCAAAACCCTTTC
Source organism: candidate division FCPU426 bacterium (assembly GCA_003136635.1). Lineage (GTDB taxonomy): Bacteria > Oederibacteriota > Muellerivitia > Muellerivitales > Muellerivitaceae > Bog-1183. The sequence continues at coordinate 71,899 of PLFD01000016.1, forward strand.
GGACGCGTTGGGGGTGGCTTTTAGCCGCATTCAATTTACGCCTGATCTGCTGCCGGCGGATTTGCTGGGAACCCGTATTTATATGCCGGCCAAGGGAGATTTTAAGACCCAGAAGGGACCCATTTTTTCCAACCTGATTTTGACCGATGAAATTAATAGGGCTCCGGCCAAAGTTCAGTCCGCTTTGCTGGAAGCCATGCAGGAACATCAGGTAACGATCGGCCCGGAAACTTTTAAACTGGACGAGCCGTTTTTTGTGATGGCGACCCAGAATCCGATTGAGCATGAGGGAACATACCCTCTGCCGGAAGCCCAGGTGGACCGCTTTTTAATGAAAATTCAGGTTCAATATCCGAACTTCAAGGACGAGAAAGAAATTGTGTCACGCATGACTTCGGGGGCGTCGGTGAAGGTGAGTGAAGTGATTTCGGCCGCGATGATTATCAAAGCGCAAAAAGCGGTGGACGGCATTTTTGTGAGTGAAACGCTGAAAGACTACATCGTCCATCTGGTGACGGCGACCCGCAGTCCCAAAGATTATGGATTGGACAAGCTGACTTCCTTAATTGAGTATGGAGCGAGTCCGCGAGCTTCGATTGGTTTGACGATCGTCGCGAAGGCCCACGCTTTTTTAAATGGCAGAGGTTACGCCACGCCGGATGATGTGAAGGCTCTGGCGCATGATGTGATGCGGCACCGGTTGATTTTGACCTATGAAGCCGAGGCTCAAAACCTAACCACCGACAACGTTGTTTCCCAGATTCTGGGCAAGGTTCCGGTTCCGTAAAATTAACCGCGAGTTTTTAAAGGCGGGAAAGAAGTGTTTTTTTAATGGGCTTTTCGTTATTTGAGAAAAAAATTTTTTGCGGTCTTTTGGCATTGGGGCTTCTTTTTTCCGCGGGATGCGGATCGAAAAATAAGACTGATCTCAAAAACCTACCCTTACCGCCGACGGTGGATGGAGGACTGGTGAACGGCCAGTTTGTTCAAGTGGATTACGGTTTCGGATTTCCTATCCCCTCCAAATGGATTTATCTGCCTCTTTCGGCCGAGCAGGAAGTGGATGAAGTGGCCCGGTTTTTGGACGCCAACCGCCAGATGATTGTGCGGGTTTCGGTCATCTTGAGAGACCCTTCTGAAAAATTCACCTCGAAAATTTGTACGGACCAGGCGGAAGACGATTTAAAAAACCACCAGTTTCAAGTTGAGAAAAAAGACTCGGTTAAAGAATGGAAGGTGGATTCGGGCGAGAAGTGGATGATGATTCATTTTAAACTGCTGGACGCTAAAAATGCCGAATGGGCGGACGAGGAATGGGCGCTTTCTAACCAGGATTATTTGATTGTGGTTCACGCGACCCTGCCGGAAAAAATGGCGGAAACGGAGGGCGGAAAGAGGCTTTTCACCGTTCTGAAGGATTCGCTCAGCCGCTTGACCTGGTATATGCCGATCGGGATAAGGGGCATATCGTCCGATCGTTTTGAACTGCAACACTTCACCCAGGAATTTTGTAAAGCTTTGGAAAGTAAATCACTGGTGCAAGTGGGCTCTTATTTCGATGAAATGTATCCGGACAAAAGAGAATGGGACAGCTGGTATCAACAGGTAATCTCGGGAAATCCCAAGACGTTTGATCTGGACGCTCAGCTCACCGGTTTGATTATTGACGGGGATTCGGCCACCGTCTCTTTTGAACTGACCCGGAAAAATAATGACGGGTCAAAACCTGTGAAATTTGATAGAGATTTTAAATTGGCGAAAAAAGACGATGCCTGGAAAATAACGATATCGTTGGATAAAAATTAACGCAGTTCAATTTCGGAGGTTTTATGCGGAGTATGACCGGTTTTGGCAGGGGAGCGGGCGAGTCGAAGTCTGTAAGGGTCGTGGCTGAAATAAAAACAGTGAACCATAAATTTCACGACATTTCGCCGAAATTGCCATCTTCTTTTCAATTCCTTGAGCCGGACATTCGCGAGTTGATTTTGGGCTCGGTGACCCGGGGGAAGGTGGATGTGTTTTTGAAAGACCTTTCCCAGGACCGCGTGAAAACTATCCAGTTAAACGAACCCTTGATTGATGAATACCTGAAGGTTTCCAAAAAAGCCGCCGCCAAGTTTAAGTTGAAGGGCGAACTGTCGATTGAGAATTTGCTAAAAATGCCGGATGTTCTCAAGGTGGTGGAGGAAGAACGCCAGGAACAGGATCAGAAAAAAGCGGCGGTTGAGGCGATGCAAGAGGCCCTCAAGGCGCTGGAAAAAATGCGCCAGTCCGAAGGCGCCCGTTTGGGCAAGGACATGCTGGAGAAGGCAAAGGAAATATCCCAGGTGGTTCAACAGATCCGCCAGAGGCACAAAGTGGTCGTCGCGGACAAAGTGAAACATTTCCGTGAAAAGATCGCTGAATTTTTGCCCGAACCGTTGATTGATCAAATGCGTTTGGCGACTGAAGAAAGCGTGACTATTCAACGGCATGATATAGCCGAGGAATTGACCCGATTGGACAGTCATTTGGTGGCCCTTCAGGAAACCTTGAAAGAAAAAGGCAGTGTGGGCCGCAAGCTGGATTTTCTGATCCAGGAAATGAACCGTGAAGCCAACACCATCGGCTCCAAATCAGCTGACGCTAAAATGGCGCAGAGTGTGGTCCGCCTGAAAGAACTTTTAGAGCAGATTCGGGAACAAATTCAAAATATTGAATAGTATTCTGAACCACAAAGGACACGAAGCACGAATGATGGTTAAAAATGAAAACTAAAAAAAGAGGTTTATTGATTGTTTTGTCCGCTCCTTCAGGAGGGGGGAAAACGACTATCGCTCACGCGCTTTTACGCAAAGACAAAAACATTGTGCGTTCTATTTCTTGTACCACCCGCGAGCCCCGAAAAGGCGAAAAAAACGGAAAAGATTATTTCTTTACCACTGCGGATCAATTTAAAGCGATGGTCCGAAAAAAAACCTTTTTGGAATGGGCGAAAGTTCATCGTTGTTTTTACGGCACTCCCGGTCATTGGGTAGAGGGCCAGCTCAACAAAGGCAAGGATGTTTTGTTTGTGATTGATGTGCAGGGGGGAAAGACGATTAAGCATAAGGTCCAGGACTCAGTCCTTATTTTTGTCAAACCGCCCAGCTTTAAAGTTTTGAAAGAACGTTTACTGGGCCGTCAAAGCGAGGACGCGAAAGCCTTGAAAGTAAGGCTGAAGGACGCTCTTTGGGAAACTAAAGAAGGTAAACATTACGATTATCAGGTGATTAATGACCGTTTGGCGGAAGCGGTGTCCCTGGTTTTGAAAATCATCCAAAATGAGCGGAAAAAACGTCTAAAAACCCCGCTTTAGTCTGGTTGAAAACAGGGTTTTTCCTTACTCCAGACTGGGTTCTTGAGTATAATCCAGCTCCCTGTTAAGCATTTAATCCTTGAGGAGTTTTGTTCATGACTGAAGAAAAGAAGCCGCAGATGATGGAAAACATTCACAACAAGTATATTTCGGTAATCGCAGCCTCGAAACGCGCGCGCCAGCTTTTGGATCGGGCCGAAAAACACAACCTGACGGTAGACACTGAAAAGGTTATTTTGCAGGCGCTGAATGAATTTATGATCGGCAAAGTAACTTACACCAACAACCCGGTGCCTGAGAAAAAAAGAAAAAGCAAAGACTAGAAGATTTGATTTTGCGCTGGTTTTCAACCGCCGCCAGGCGGTTGAAGCCGGTGAGTGACCCGCAGTTGATCGAGTTTATTTCATGACCCAACACCCTCAAAAACCTAGAGTTCTTTTAGGCATCACCGGCAGTGTGGCGGCCTATAAAGCGGTTGACCTAATTCATCAATTAAAGTTATTCGCTCAGGTGAAAGTGGTTTTGACCGAAGCTGGCTCCAAACTGGTTCCTGTTAAAGCGTTAGAAAAAGCGTCGGGTTCGGAAGTCTGGACCAGTTTGTTCAAAGGCTCCACTCCTATAGCGCCCGGAACTCCCAGCGGCACACATCCCTTCGCGGTTGTACCCCACATTGAATACGCCAAATCCGCTGATCTCATTTTAATCGCCCCAGCCACCGCTGATATTTTGGCCAAGTTGTCTTTTGGTTTGGCGGATGATCTTCTTTCAACCCTTTGCCTTTACGCGACCTGTCCTCTCTGGGTGGCGCCCGCGATGAATGTCAAAATGTGGAACCATCCTGCGGTTAAGCGAAACGCTCAGGCCCTCCGATCCCGCGGCGTCCGGTTTTTGGGACCAGATAGCGGCCACTTGGCCTGCGGCGAAGTGGGCGACGGCCGTTTCGTGGAACCCCAAGAAATCGCACTTCAGGTGAAAAGTTATTTTCAAAATTCAAACTGCTGGGCGGGAAAAAAGGTTTTGGTCACGGCCGGGCCCACGCAGGAACCGATTGATCCGGTCAGGATGATTAGCAACCATTCCAGCGGCAAGATGGGTTACGCCCTGGCCCAGGCGGCGCTCAACCGCGGCGCCGAAGTTTTTTTGGTCACAGGCCCGACGAAGCTGCTGCCATTGACTGGCGCTAAAATGATTCCGGTGCGAACACCTGCCCAGATGCGTGAACAGGTGATGAAGCATTTTTCCAAAATAGATTTATTCGTGATGGCGGCGGCGGTGGCGGATTATCGGGTGAAATCCGTTTTGAAAAGTAAGCTTAAAAAAACGGAAAACGAGCTTTCGCTACGGTTAGTGAAAAACAGCGATATATTAGGCGAGGTATTAAAACGTCGAAAACCTTTTCAAAAAGTTGTTGGTTTTGCGGCTGAAACCGATCATTTAAAGCAAAACGCTTTGGACAAATGGAAACGAAAACCCTGCGATTTGCTGGTGGCTAATCATGTAGGCGGACGTCAAAGCGCTTTTGAAAACGACCAAAATGAACTTTTGGTTTTTAGCCGGAAGCTGGCCAAGCCAGTGATTTTGAAAAAAGATTTCAAAAGCAAGCTAGCTGAAAAAATCCTCGATTTATTAGATGAATAAAACCACGGGCCTTCGAACGGCGTTTAAAAAAATTATTTTTATTTTAGGCATCGGGTTAGCCGTTTCGCCGGTTTTTTCCTCGGTTATTACCCTCAAAGATAAGCCCGCTTTTGTTCCCGGTGAAGTTTTGATCCGCTTTAATGATGATGCTCAATCATCTGACAGAGATAGGGTTCTGGAGGTGGGCGCCTCGAGAATGTCCATCGGGGAAAATGTTTATAAAATGAAGCTGCCCTCAGGAACAGATGTCTTGAAAACGGTTGAAAATCTTAGAGGTTCGTCCGGCGTCAGTTATGTTCAGCCCAATTACAAATATTACGCTTTGGGTTCTTGTCCGGTTCCAACCAGTTCAACAGATCAATATTATTCGGCACCTTACAATTGGCCTTTGACGATTATTCAGGCGCCTCAAGCCTGGTCACAAATATCATGGCCTTCTTGTCCTCCGGGCGCTGGTGTGACCGTGGCTGTTTTGGATACGGGTATATCTCGACTGAATCCGGACCTTCGAACCGTTCCGTTGATTGGTTACAACGCTATTGCAGCCGTAGATGAGGAAGATTCATCTTGTACTTCATGTTCTTGTTATGGCAACCCATTTACGGATAGTGGTTCGGGCGTCGTGGCGACAATAGATGATTTTGGCCATGGAACATGGGTTTCGGGGATCATCGCGGCGACCTGGAATGGTAGTACGCCTATTTCGGAAGCGAGTTCAGGTTGCAACAACGGTAATACAACTGGTATGGCGGGTTTGGCGGGCGGCGCGGTAATTATGCCCATCAAGGTTTTGGATTGCACCGGAAGCGGTAGCAGCGACGCGATTGGAGCCGGTATCAATTACGCTGTGGCGCACGGCGCTAAAGTATTGAGCCTGTCATTGGGAGGTTCGGCAGATCCCTATGAGCAGGAAGTGATTAATAACGCTTTGGCCGCGGGTTGTATGGTGGTGGCGGCCTCGGGAAATGAATCGAATTTACCTAATTCCCTGGCTCAGTTGGATTATCCGGCTGGTTATCCGGGCGTGATCGCGGTGGGCGCTTCTGATCAAAATGATCATGTGGCTTTTTATTCCAACGGCGGCGAAGGTGCGGATGGAAAACTTTTAGATTTAGTAGCACCGGGTGGTTTTGACGCGCCTATCACCACCCAAAATTTTGCGATCAACGCCGCCGAATGTATTTTTAGCACCTTTGTTTGTCCTCTTCCAAACGCCGGAGTCACCAATGGGGGATTCATGGTTTTTGGCACTGATAGTAATTATGGGCTGGCGGCCGGCACTTCGGGCGCAGCCCCCTTTGTTTCTGCGACAGCAGCTCTTCTATTTTCTCTCAATCCCACATGGACCAATACCCAGGTTAGCCAGCAAATCATCAACAATACGGATAGTTTAGACGGGAATAGCGGTTGGAATTCCGAGTCCGGTTATGGCCGCTTGAATGTTTATAAAGCTTTGTCCAGTTCGTTGGGCGCAGGCCAAACGACGACCTACGTTAAAACCTTTAACAGCCCCAATCCCTTTTATGTGGATGATCAACTCTATACCAATATTACGCTGGTGATGAATCAACCGGAGTCGGTTGAATTGACGATCTATGACACCTCCGGGGAAATTGTTCTCAATAAGAACTACGCCTCTTCGCAGCTCAACAGCAATCCAAATAACCCTCAATACAAGTCCTTTTACATCGCCTGGGATGGTAAGAATGGCAGCGGTCAAAAAGTAAAAACAGGTATTTATTTTTACACCGTCAATGTGGGCGGACAAATTTCCCGTAACAAAATCGCTGTTATTCAAGGTCCGCGATGAAGACACCATTGGCATTGTTAGCTGGAATTATTTTTTTTGTTTTTGTGGATGGTATCGCTTTGGCGGATCAACAGGGGGGACAAAGACCCGCGGCTTATTTGGAGTTGGGCGTGGGTGGAATGCAGGACGCCATGGGCGGCGCCGCAGTGGCTGACCGAAATGATGTGGCTTGCGGGTTTTGGAATCCGGCGGGGTTGACCGGATTACGAGGGCTGCAGGTTGAGGATCAATACACTTTGTTGGCCCTCAATCAGCAGCTGAATTACTTGGCCTTCGCCAATAGCTTGAGGGATAAGTTTTTTTACGGCGTCTCTTGGATTTATTACAGCGCTGGCAATGACATCGAAGCCAGAACCGGGCCTTCGCTTAATCCGGATAGTATTTTTTCCGATACGGAAATGACTTTTATCGGCTCCATCGCTTTTCGGTTCGACCCCCGGTGGGCCTTTGGGTTAAATGTTAAAGTGTTGAACCAGTCCATCGGATCCTATTCATCGGCGGTTGGTTTTGGCGAGGATTTGGGGCTTCAATATCGAATGAGCCGCGACATGACCCTGGGATTTGTGATTCAGGATGTCTATAGCAGCTTGACGTTTAATTCTTCCACTTCGTCCAGTTCCAACGATCCCCAGCAAATTATTCCAACGACGCTCAAAGCGGGCATTACTGACCATGAGGAACAGTGGAATCTGAAGGGTTCGGCTGATTTGGATTGGAGCCAGGATCTGGGCCTGGAACCCCATTTAGGATTAGAGTGGAGACCTTTGACGGCGATAGCGCTTCGAGGCGGAGTTTGGGCAGAAAATTTGACCGCGGGCGCTTCTGGAGGGGCGGCATTGGTTTATTTTACGACAGGAGTGGCTGTTCTTGTTCCTGTGGGGAGTGATTTAATCGAAGTGGATTACTCTATGATGGAAGACCGCATCGACGCGGGAGCCTTGATTAATCAAATAGCGGTAACTGGAAAATTTTTATGAGTATGAAGAATTCATCCCAATGGCATTCGGCTTTAGCGATTTATAAGCGCTTGGGAATTCGATACATTTCAAAAACTTCAACTGAAAATATGCCCATTTCCTCGGTTTTATCTGAAACTGTCTCTGTGGAAAGCGTAGAGCCCCCTATGATGGAAAACAAAGCGGTTGAAAGTCCTGTTTCTCATCAGGGGTTCAAGTCTTCCTGGATAACCGCTTCGGCAGATACGATTCAGGCTATGGAATTAACCGCTTTTGAACGGGATATTTGCGGATGTCAGAAATGCCCCCTGGGAGCCACCCGAAAGAATTTTGTTTTTGGCAGCGGCAATCCGCAGGCAAAGGTTTTGTTTATCGGGGAAGCGCCTGGCGCGGATGAAGATGAGCAGGGGCTGCCTTTTGTGGGACGGGCGGGACAGCTTTTAACCAAAATTATCGAATCCACCCAAACTTGGAAAAGGTCGGATGTTTTTATCTGCAATGTCTTGAAATGCAGACCGCCGGGTAATCGTACGCCCTTGCCCGAAGAGGTAGAACAGTGCAGGCCCTATTTGGAAGAACAGATACAGATCATTAAACCGAGGCTTATTATGGCTTTGGGTGCGGTCGCGGCTCAGGCTCTTTTACGGTCAAAAGACTCGGTAGGGAAAATGCGCAACCGCTGGCACGACCACAATGGAATACCCTTGCGGGTAACCTACCATCCGGCGGCTCTTTTGAGGTTTGACGGTTATAAAAAGGATGTTTGGCAGGACATGAAAGAATTGACGGCTAAATATCAAGAGTTAGAGGGACTTTCCTGAATGATTTGACGATTGATTGAAAAACGCTGTCAGTTGTTAATATTGTTTCCTTCTTTAGTTTTGAAGTATCTTGGCTTTAAGTTAGAAATAGTCGCAGTCAACGAGATTGACAGGGTTTGACCGGCTTACGATAATGCCTTAACTTTTTAATTAACAGAAACAGCCCTGAACTGTTTCGGAAAACCCAATGGATCCCATTACCTTTAAGTCCCTCATTGAAATTGAGGGCAAACACTTCATCCTTGAAACCGCCTCCCTTACAGGTGGGACGAAGTACTCCTATTTTATTCAGCTGGATGGGCGGATTATTTCCCAAAAAGAATCGGACTTTCCTGAAGGCCTCAATAACGATGGAATGAAGCAATATTTACAAAACGGGCATAAGGCCAGAGCGGTTGAGCTGGAGTCCATCTTTCGTTTAAACAGAAAAATTGATGAAAAAGCCACCCCGGACACCTGTTGGAAAATGGGGGTTATTTTTCTTTCCAACGGTTTTTATGAGGACGCGAAAAACAGGTTTTTAAAGGCCATGGAATTGGACTCAGTCCATCTTCAGGCCTCGAAGTGTTATGGAATCACTTTAATGTTATTGGGCGATTTGGCGGGGTCTATCGCCGCTTTGAACCACGCAAAGGATTTGGGCCCTTCTTTTGCCGATATCTACTATCACTTGGGAAACGCCTATCTCTTCAGTAAAGATTTGGATCAGGCGGTTCAATGTTATCTTCAAGCGTTACAGATTAACCCTAGATACGCGGACGCCAGGCTCCGTTTAGGAACAGCTTGTATAGGGTATCTCCTTCAAACCGGAAGCGGTCTGAATGACGCGAAAACGCTAGAGTTGGCGGAGCGGGCCCGGAAAGAAGCGGAAACCGCGGCATCTCTTAATCCTAAAGTTCGCAATCGGTCCTTCATATTGGCTGTGGATTACTTGAAATCGAAAAAATATCAGCAGGCTTATCAATCTTTTCTCGATGTTAGACCTAAATATGTTCCCCGGACGGGTGACGAGATTGTTTTTTATTTCAACCTTACGCTGCTTTATGGCAATGAGGGCATTGATTTACAAATGACGGAACAGTATGTGGAAAAATTGGGGAAAGTTATTGAGGAATATCCTCAGTACGCCGACTTACATCACCATCTGGGAGTCGCTTTTTTAATTAAATGCCGGTTTGACGTGACCCGGTCTTTGAAAGAGTTTCAGAAGGCCTTGGAAATCAACCCGCAGTATAAGAAGGCCATTGTTCATTCGGCTGATACAGATGATTTGAACAAGAAGGTTTTGTCGGTCCTTAAAAAAATCATTATTTCCACAGTGAATAATTAGTTTCGATTAATCGTGACTGCCGTCTTCCAAATAAAAGTTTAATTCCAAAAACTTTGATTTTTCAGCGGTCATTTCTTCAAATCGAACGCCGTAGGCAAACCGCCCCATTGATTTCACGGGATTTTTGTGAATCCAGATAATTTTTCCAGGATAAAACACCGATGGGGTTGATCCCAGAGAAGGAAGTTCCAAAGTTATCTCGTCACCGATTTCCATGGTTTGATTAGAATAAACCTGCGCGCCGGACAGACTGATGTTCATCAAGTGAACGCCAAAATCCTGATCTTTAATCGTTTTAGACGATTTGTTGTGACTTTTTATGGGCCGAACGACTAAAACGCGACGGTGTCTTCTTTTTTCAATGGCGTTTTGAGAAGCATTTGATTTAGGCATGCGTTCCAAGTCATCCTTCGGCGCTTAATTGAAGTCTAGAGACTATTAGAATAGCATTGGCTTTGCTTTGTCAAAATGAAATCTCTTGTTTCTAACAGGGAAAAACTTGCATAGTCAGTATTGTGACGAAGACATTGAGGATAAGTTCATGATTAAAAATAATATTCGCGTTCGATTCGCTCCCAGTCCGACCGGGTTTTTACATGTTGGCGGAGCCCGAACCGCTTTATTTAATTGGCTTTTCGCGCGCCATTCGGGAGGGACATTCATTTTACGTATCGAAGATACGGATCGGGAAAGGTCCAAGCCCGAATATGAGGAAGCCATTCTGAGAGATATGCGTTGGCTGGGATTGGATTGGGATGAAGGGCCTGAGGCAGGGGGAGAAAAAGGGCCTTATTTTCAAACTCAACGGGGTTCTTTGTATAAAAAAGAATTGGAAAAACTGATTTTCACGGGAAACGCTTACCCTTGTTTTTGTTCGCAGGAAGAATTGGCGGCTGACAGGGAAGCCCAGATAGCCGTAGGCAAAATTTATCGATATTCGGGCAAGTGCGCCCAATTAACCGCTGATGAGGCGGAGGAAAAATCAAGAAAAGGTGAATTGTCCGCGATCCGGTTACGAGTCAAAGAGGGATTCACTACTTTTACCGATATAGTTCGCGGACAAGTGACAGTGAATCATGAAGAGATAGACGACCTAATTCTGGTGCGGCGGGATGGAGAGCCGACCTATAATTTTGTGGCGGTAGTGGATGACGCGCTCATGGAAATTTCTCACGTTATTCGGGGCGATGACCATCTCCCCAATACGCCCAAGCAAATCCTTGTCTATAACGCGCTAGGATTTAAAATCCCTCAGTTCGCTCATATTCCTCTTATCCTTGGGCCCGATCGTTCGCCGCTTTCCAAGCGTCACGGCGCCAGTTCGGTCAGTGAGTTTAAGCGGCAAGGTTATTTACCCGAAACAATGGTGAATTACTTGGCTCTTCTGGGATGGTCGTTCGACGGTAAAACCGAAATATTCAGCCAAGAAGAATTGATCCAGAAGTTTAGTTTGGAACGGGTGGTAAAAAGCGCGGCGGCTTTTGATTATGAAAAACTGCAGTGGTTGAACGGTCATTATCTTCGGGCTATGGACGATGAAAAAATGTTTCAGTTGTGTAGAGACTATCTTCTGGAGAATAAAATAATTTCCCAGAAATATGTCCAGTCTGAAGACATTTATTTAAGACGTGTGGTGGCGCTGGTTCGCGGCAATTTAAAGCTTATTTCTCAAATTGACGAACAGCTAACCTATTTTTTAAACGATGTTTATGCTTATGACCCACAGGCATTGATAAAGTTTAAGACGGCTGAAAATATTTCAGTTTTCGAAAGGGTCATTAAGGTTTTGAATGAAACGGACTCTTTGGCGCCTATACCGCTTGAAGAAAGATTCCGAAAAGAAGCGGTCAGTATGGAACGAAAGTTCAGTGAATTAGTTCACCCTATGCGCTTAGCGATAACGGGACGCACGAATAGTCCGAATTTATTTGAAATCATGGAAGTCATCGGGAAAGACCGTTGTTTGGATCGTTTGCAACGTTTTTTAAATAGTATCCAGAAAACTAAGGGTTAAATGACACGGAGAGATCGAGAACAGAAGGCGATTGTGGTTATAATGGAGTTGAATCAGTTCTAGGTTTTCGACGAAGGGAGATAATTATGACGGATATCATTAATTTCGTGTTTCAACGGGGTGATCGAAAAGGCCGTTTGAGACCTGTTAACAGTAATGACTGGGCTCAAATTGTGGGATGGTGGAACAATCCCGATGTCCGTCATTTGTACGATGTTCACTTTGTGAATCAAACTTTTTCGGACGCTGAAAAATGGTTTCTGAAAGAGACGGGGGAGCAGGATCGGAAACCCCGGTCTTTCGTGATTGAAGTGGATATTGACGGCAAGTGGCTGCCGGTAGGAACCGCGGAGCTTTACAGTGAGCGGCCTTCTCATAACTCGGTGGAGTTCGGTTTTTTGATCGGAGATAAGGAATGGTGGGGAAAAGGTATTGGAACTGAAATCGCCAAGAAGATGGTGGCCTATGGTTTTAAATTAGGTTATCACCGAATCGGGGCTGTCTCAGCGGCTTACAACACCCGATCCATGAATACCCTTCAAAAGGCAGGTTTTCAAATTGAGGGTATCCGCAAAAGTTATGTTTTGCGCGATGGACAATACCATGATCAAACTCTGATGTCGGTCGTCAAGGAAGGCTGACCGTTTCTGAGATCATTTTAGACTTTTGCCTTGTATAAAAGCTTGTTACAATTCGGCCTCTTTTAACCCTGTTAAACCCGATTGGGAGATCGTCTAATGGTAGGACAGCAGATTCTGGATCTGCTTATCTAGGTTCGAGTCCTAGTCTCCCAGCCATTTTTTCTTTATGAACATTTATATGTAAAAATGACTTGCCCAGCTTTCTGGTTGAAATTAATAATTGCTTATGCAGGGCAGCCATTTTTTCTGAGAAGTTTCAAATACTTTCAGCCAAGTCAGAAACTCGCGGGGGTTTTTGAATTTTAAATCGTAGTATTTTCTGGGAACGCGGTTTCCAATGGCAATTTTTAATCCCTTTTTTCCTAAGACTTTAAAAACTGAAATATCCGCTACGTCATCCCCCGCATAAATAACCTGATGATGAGGGAACCGTTTTAATAAAGCTTTCACGGATTTTCCTTTGGAAAAACCTTTCGGCAATACTTCAATCATTTTCTTTCCCTGTTCCAAGTTCCAAAATCGGGGCGTGATGGTTCGGCGGTAAATCGCATTAAATTCCTGATGCAATTGAGTCGTCTGTTTTTTTGAAAAAACGATTCCGCGGAAATGGATAGTTGAGGAAAAGGGTTTTTTCTCGATATAAATCCCGGGAAAGCGGTGATGCAGGTGGCGAACCGCTTTCCAAAGGATTGCCGCTTCTTTTCGGTAGAGTTTTTCTTGGGCGAGAGAAGCGAAGCGTAAACCTTTTGGTAAATTTCTAGCCTCAAATCCGTGGCTTCCGATTACGGGGAATTTTTTTAAGCCGGAAATCTTGAACAGGCTGTCCACATATCGGCCTGTCACAATGATCGCTTTGTGTTTTTGTTGGAGCCGGTGGAGAAGGGCTCTGGTCGAGGCGGAGATTTGGGAATGTTCCGGATTTTTTTTGAAATCGGTCAAAGTTCCGTCATAGTCCAAAAGAAAAAGAAGCGGGCCTTTCTGAGACAGAGCGGTTAAAGGATGTTTATTTTTTTTCACGGGCTCAATTTCTTTATGGAACGAGGATGATTTTACCATGGGCACCAGGTTTCATGACGGCTTCGTGGGATTGAGCCGCCTCCTTTAAGGGGAGTTCTTGTCCCACAATGGGTTTGAGAGAGCCGTCTTTGAGCCCCTCGATCAAATCGAAGTGAATTTTTTCCAATTCGGACGCGTTGGTGGTGGCGTTGACCATCCCTAAAATAGCCGCTTCTCGGCCCATCAAATCCCGTGGATTGATTTCCACGGACCCCCGGCTGCCGACCACTACCACCCGGCCGTATTTGGACAGATAAGTCAGGTCGTTTCCCAAATTTATATTGGCAAGCATTTCAATAATAATATTCACGCCTTTATTTTCTGTGACTTCCAAAAGTTTTTGAGAAAAGTTGGGATCGTGGTGGTCCAAAACAAAATCCGCGCCCAAGTCTTTGATCAATTGCTGGCCCTGGTCCGTTCCGCCTGTGCCAATGACAGTCAATCCGGCGCGCTTCGCCAGTTGAATCGCTGCGGTGCCTACGCCGCCGCTGGCGCCGTGAATCAAAACCGATTCGCCTTTTTGGGCTTGAGCGCGGGTAAAAAGGGCGCGGTGGGCGGTACTGTAGGGAACACCCAGGGCGGCGCCTTGAGCGAAAGTGATGTTTTTCGGAAGAGGGAAAACCTGGTTTTCCAAAGCTAAAGCCTGTTCGGCGTAGGTGCCGGTTTGTGAGCCAATCACGTAAACCGAGTCGCCCGTTTTAAACCGGGTAACTGACACACCGACCGCTTGAACGATACCGGCGCCATCCGCGCCGGGGGTATAAGGAAGATTCGGTTTTAAGGCGTAAGTGCCGGTTCGCACATAATTTTCGACGGGATTAACGCCCACCGCTTTGATGGCGACAAGCACTTGGGTGGCGGCCGGTATTAAATCAGGGATTTCTTCCCATTTTAAAACTTCTGGTCCTCCAAATTGACTGACGCGGATAGCTTTCATAGTTTTCCTTGATGGTTTAAGAATGAAAGAAATTTTTAAAAATTCCTGATAATTTTGACTGACGATCATTCGGGGGTCAAGGGCGCTAAGACAGGTGTTTTTACTAGAAGAGATCATCGAAATAATGGGTTGCGACAGGTTTTATTTCGTTTAAACTGCCTGTTGCGCATTCAACACAGCGTTCTGCGGTATCAGCTAAAAGGAAGTTTCATGAAAATAGTTAAAATCGTTTGCCGGTTTTCGGTTACGGCTTTTCTTTTGCTTCTAGCTGTCGGCGTCCAAGCCCAAACTTCAGATGTCTATTATCAAGCCGGATTAAAACTTTATTCGAGCCAGGATTACAGCAGGGCTCTCCAGTATTTTGGCGCCGCGATCAAGCTGGATCCGCAAAACGCGGCGGCTTATCAGGGGCGAGGCAATTGTTATTACGCCAAAGCGGATTACGCGGATGCTTTACAGGATTATCGGCAAGTTCAACAGCTCAGACCTTCACCTGAGATCAATCAATTTATCGACCGTATTCAGGCGAAAATGGGAGGAGCTTCCTCGCCGGATATGATGGCTGGCGGCAACTCGTCCGCCGGAGACTATCAGGGGCTTTTTGAAAAGGGAAAACTGGATTTTCAGAGCAAACAATACACCGCGGCGGCAAAGGATTTTGAAACAGCCCTTCAAAAAAACCATACGGATTATAATCTTTTCTATTACCTCGGTCTGACGTACAAGTTCCTGGGTGATTTAAAGAATGCCACCCTGGCCTTGGGTTTGGCCAATCAAATTAAATCGACTCCTCAGCTATCCTCTTACGTCAAGTCAAACCGTTTAAAGCTTTCCCAGGATGACCGTGACTGGGTAGATCAACAGTTGTCCGCTGCGGCCGGCGGCAAGGAAATTAATTTGCATACCCGCCCCGCTAACGCCACGGATTACGCTTTGCGTTTGGAAGGGGGAGTGGCCTTTCCCAATTTGACCGATTTTACGGCTGAAGCGAATAACGGAACGACTTTCGCTCTGGCTCAAAACGGGTCAGCGTCTTATAACGCTTCCGAACCCAATATGGCCGCTTACCTGGGTTTTGAACCGGTGGTTAATCTGGCGCAGGATATCGAATTAGGTTTTGTTGTCGCGGTAATGCCGGTGGGAACTTTTTCCGAGCAATACAGCCAGGGCGGCACCACCACTACCAATTCTTACGAGATTACGGCCTATGAATTGGGGTTGAACTTAAGATGGCTCATTGGTGAGGGTCCGGTGAAATTTTTTATCGCGGCCGGGCCTCTCTTGGCGCCTATTTCTATCAATTATTCCAATGTGGTCAACGATGTTCCGATCAATGGTAATTTCACCAGCTGGGCGTTTGGCGGTCAGGTTCAATTGGGGGTCGATTTCCATGTGCTGGGTAATATTTCTTTTGGGCCTCTCGTTACCCTGCAGGCGGTCAGTGCCAATAATTTCAGCGGCGATCTTATCGACAACGCCAACAACCTCGATATCAACGCCACGCTTTATACCTTACCCAATGGACAATGGCCGTCCATTAAGCCCATACCCAGTTCACAAACCCCACCCAGCGGGGCAAGTCCGACGAATGTGGATTTAAGCGGTATCGTTCCGGGAATTCATCTTTCAATGTTCTTTTGATTCCTTTACCCTCTCGCTTTAACCGCGCTTTTTAGTATAAAATTCACTTCCTCTATCTTTAGTTCCTTTGGAGAAATCATGAGACTTTTTTGCAAGCGGTTTTGTGTTTTTGCTTTAATTTTTACCGCCTTGGCCGCTTTTTCGCCTTTGTCGGCCCAGGAAACCACCGACGCGGATTCCAATTTTAATCTTCCTGTCGTTGAAAAAGTTTTACAAAATGGGTTAACCGTTCTGATTTTGGAGCGTCCGGGAGTACCAGTCGTTTCTTTCTCCCTCATGCAGCCCGTGGGAGCGCAGGACGCGCCCAAAGGCAAAACCGGACTGCCTCACATGCTGGAACACATGATGTTTAAGGGAACCGAAACCGTCGGTACTCTTTCTTACGCCAAAGAAAAACCGATTCTGGATGAGATGGATAAAGTCGCCCAGGAAACCAATGATGAAAACGAAAAGCTCCAGCCTTCAACCGAACGGTTAAAAGCTCTGGCGGATCAAATGGAAAAGCTGGAACAAGAACATCATCAAGTGGTAGTGAAGGACGAGCTTTCGGCTATTTATACCCAAAACGGCGGTCAAAGCCTGAACGCCTGGACCAGCCAGGACGCCACGAATTACACCATTACCTTACCGGCCAATAAATTTAATTTGTACGCGACCATCGAGCAGGACCGTTTGTCCCATCCGGTTTTTCGGGAATTTTACTCGGAACGAAACGTCGTGGCCCAGGAACGCCGCTGGCGGACCGAGTCCAATCCCGAGGGAAAATTGTCCGAGGCGTTGGAGTCCACAGCCTTTTCAGCCAGCCCCTACAAAGATCCGGCGATTGGCTGGATGTCGGACATTATGAAACTCATGCGTCCGGACGCGGAAGCCTTTTACCACCAAACCTACCGGCCAGATCAGGGTGTTTTAGCCATTGTGGGCGGGGTTCAGGCGAAAGATATTATTCCTATCCTGGAAAAAACCCTGGGTCAGGTGCCTAATCCCACGGTGCCGCCCCTGAAAAAGAATTGGACGAAAGAGCCGCCCCAGGAAGGGCAAAAGACCGTTCACGTTTATTTTGACGCGGACCCGATGGTGATGATGGGCTGGCACATGCCGAACTTTCCCCACGCGGATGGTTTAGCGCTGGATGTTTTGTCCGATATTTTGACCACGGGTAATACTTCCCGCTTAATGCAGCATTTATTGTTTGGGAAAAAATTAGTCACTTCGATTTCGACCGAAACGGGTTTTCCCGGCGACCGAAGCCCCAATCTTTTTGTGCTTTCTTTTAACCCCGCTCCAGGGCACAGCGCGGATTCCATTGTGTCGGCGATTGACGCTGAAATCGCGGACATTCAAAACAACGGGGTCACCCAGGCGGAGTTGGACCGGGCCAGACGCAATATCGAGTCGGCCTTTTTGTGGGGAAAAATATCCACTTCGGATTTGGCCCAGGATCTGGCCTATAACCAGGCGGTGCATGGCGATTGGCGTTATGTGACACGCTACATGGATATGGTTCGGGCCCTAACCCCGGATGATATTAAAAAAGTGGCGGCTGAATACCTTACTTCCGAGAACCGAACGATCGCTTATTTAGAAAGGCCCGCAAAATGAGGAAAATTATGAATTATGAATTTTCAATTCTAAATTTCAGTTCCTTTAATTCTAAATTTAAAATTCAAAATTTGAAATTAAAGGGCATTTTATTTTCGGCGGTTGTTGGATGGATAACCGTATTTTTGCCATCCATCGGGTTTTCTAAGGCGCCGTTTGTTCCCGAAACAGCCCCGCTGAATATTCAAGTTCCCGCGTTTGATGTCAAAACCCTGACCTGCGGCATTAAGGTTATTTTTCTCAAAAGCGATGAAATGCCGTTGGTTTCGATCAATCTCATGATTCCCGGTGGCTCCATTTTGGACCCGGAAGGTCAGGAAGGACTGGGTTCGCTCATGACGTCCTGTCTTCGTAACGGCGGGGCGGGTGATCTTTCGCCGGAAGCCTTTGATGCGGCTTTGGAGAACAAAGCGGTGGATATGTCGGCTTCGGTGGACAAGGAATCTTTTTCCGCGGGATTTAAATGTTTGTCCCGGGATTTGCCGGAAGTTCTGCCCCTCTTCGCGGATATGCTTCGCCGCCCTCAATTTAATATCAAACGTTTTGAAACCGATAAGGCCGATTCAATCGATGAGGTGAGCCGTTTGGAAGATACGCCAGACGCCTTAACCCGCGTTCTCTTTTCCAAGGCGCTTTTGGATCAAAGTCCTTACGGGCATTCCGCCAGTCCCAAATCGCTTTCACTCGTTAAACAAGGCGATGTTTTGAAGTTTTATCAGGCTCATCTGGGCCCCGCGGGCTCGGTTTTGGAAGTGACGGGAAATGTCGATGAGGAAAAAGTTCTCGCTCAGTTGGAAAGCCTTTTCGGAGACTGGACAGCGCAGGAGAAACTTCCCGATTACGCGGAGGCCAAGTCACTGGGTCCGGTGATTTATTTTTATCCAAAACAAGTCAGCCAGGTTTTTATCCGCTTCGGGGTTTTGGGACTTAAACGGCATGACCCCCAGGACATTCCGCTTTCCGTTGCCAATTATATTTTGGGAGGGTCCGGCTTTACCTCGCGGTTGATGCATCAGATCCGTTCGGACAGGGGATTGGCTTATTTTGTGGATAGCGTGACGGTGCCTTTTAACATCCGGGGTATTTTTGAGGTCATCGGCGGCACCCGGCCTGATTCGGTGAAAGAGTACCTGACTGTGATGTTCCAGGTATTGAACGATTTCGCCAAGACAGGCCCGACCGAATCCGAACTCCAACAGGCGCAAAAATCCATGGTGGAAGAATTCGCTTACAACTTCGAGTCTCCCTTTGCTTTGGCCGACTATCACACGAGTCTTACGTTTAACGGTTATCCGGATGATTATTTGCAAACCTACCGGGACAAAGTGAAAGCGGTGACTCAAGTTCAGGCCGCCAGCGCGGCCAGCGCGATCCTTTCCCAAAAAGATTGGGTTTTGATCGTCGCCGGTCCAGAAGAACTGGAAAAAGATCTGGAAGCTTTTGGAACCGTTCACAAAGTCACCAGTATCTTTGATCCGTTGGTTTCCAACCCCTGATTTTGATATGAAATTAGCGGTTGTAAAAGGGGAGAGCTTTTTCTAGAATTTTGCTCCGCTTAAGTTTTCTTTAAGTGGCCTCATCGTCTAACGGTTAGGACGGATGGTTCTCAGCCATTAAATCGGGGTTCGATTCCCCGTGGGGCTACCAAAATTCAAACCCAAGTTCGAAAGAACTTGGGTTTTTTATTTATTTAGACTTGCAGAGAAGGAACAGCCCGAAAACGGAATTTTCAGGCTGTTAAAAAGAGTAGGAGAAGAAACGAAACGGTTTCAACAAAGAAAGAAGTGTCCATAAAAATTTTTCTATTTTTACTACTGTAGAGTTTAAAACCCGACAGAAAAACTACAATTTTGAGGCAAATGGTTCATTTGACACATTAGGCCTGCCCGACAGAAAGGTTTATCAGGTTCTTGGAAAAAAGCATTTTAGAAGATATTTTTTATTCAAAAAAATGCCCTATTTTAAAATTTTCATCTTTTCTCTGTTTTGGCCCATCAATTATTTTTGTTGGTTTATATGGATTTTATTGCTCGAATTTTAATCGAATCTTGATCGAAATTTAGCGCATAAGAAACAGCCCCTTTGTTGTATTTTCTGGCTTCAAAACCAATCAATTCACCCTTGTATTTGTCGGCAGGGAGCGGAAGAGTGTGTATTCCTTTTTAAAAGCCATCGAAATGATGACTTGTGAAGGGCAACGAGGGGCTTGAAAGCAAAGCCAACCAAAGCAATAATAAGTTCATATTTAGTCTATTTAAGGATCAACGCTATGCAGAACATTACGGTTGCTGACACAACCCACCCCCAATATAAAGACATAACCCTGCTTTCGGTTAAGGGTTTCATTGACACGAACACCGCGCCGGAATTCGAGAAAACTTTTCAAAGAGTTTTAGCTGACAATAAATTCAACCTGATCATCGACCTGAAAGAGGTCAACTATATCAGCAGCGCCGGCTGGGGAATTTTTGTGGGTGAAATCAGGCGGATTCGCAGTCAAAAAGGAAATCTGTTTCTGGTGGGCATGAGCCCTGAAGTGACGGAAGCCTACGAACTTCTGGAATTCGAAACCATTTTAAAATCCTACCCGAACGTGGAGCTGGCTGTCCAAAAGGGTTTTGGAAAATCCAAACCGAGCAAAGTTTCTGACAAACCCAGGGTGGAGAAGGCAGTCGAAAAACCCCAAGCCGAAAAAACTTTAGAAAACCAAGGGGTGAGCAGGAGTATTGAAGAATCGCAAGTTTCGAAAGAAATCGAAAAGAAACCGAATTGGGTTGTCAGACTTCTGCGATGGAGATTGTTTTAACCGCGAATCCCGTCTTTTTACACTTTATAAATTTCTTCGCTACTCCCGAATTTTAATTTTTCAAAGAAAGACCCAGTGGATTTTATGAAACTTTCAGACCTTTTCGGGAAAGACTCCGATGTTTCAGCCACTTACAAGCGGTTTAAAAAAACCATGGAGCGCAATAACGGCGACTATGGACTTAAAACCCAGTTCATTAAATTCTGCCTGCTGAACCGTTTCACCAATAATAAAAGCATAGAAAATTATATCGCAGAAGCTCTGGCGCTCTTTGAAACTATAGAGAATGACCATGGGTTCGACATTCAATGCCATTATTTGGTCGGCAAGTACTATCAGGAAGACAAGGATTACCGTAAGGCGTATCAGATTTATCTCACCGCGATCAGGCGTTTTAACCAGTATGTCGCCAAACATCCCAACCTTAAAACCGAAAACTCGGAATTGGCCTATTCCATCTCGTTGAACCTGATGATCCTTCAGTCAAACCCCATCGATCCTGAAGTGGAAAAATGTTTTAAGATCATCCACAAATCATACGCTCTTCATGTAAAACGCTTCGAGTTTGAAAATGAAATGGCGAAACCCGCGCCGGACAAAGCGCGGATCAAGCAATTGAAGGAAGAAGTCCGCATGCTCAAGGCGGAGGAAGAAAAGGAAATTTCGGCGGAAGCGATTGAAAAATCCGCGAGTAATCTTGATGAATACGACCAGCTTAAACAAGAGATGGAAAACAATCCGGACGACTATAGCCTCAAAGTACAGTTCATCAAATTTTGCCTGAAAAACCGCTCAGCCAACCCGCAAATCACTGAAAGTCATATCGCCGAAGTTCTGGCGCTCTTTAAAACCATCGAAAATGCCCATGGCTTCGATCTGGAATGCCATTTTCAGGTGGGTAAGTATTACGAGGAAGAAAAGGACGACGCTAAGGCCTATCAGATTTATCACAATGCGATCAAGCGGTTTAACCAGTACGCGGTTTTGACCGCTGATATCGAGCTCGATAAATCTGAATTGGCCTATTTGACAGCTTCAAGACTTTTAAACATTCAGTCGAACCCCGTCGATCCTGAAGTCGAAAAATGTTTTAAGATCATCCGTAAACCATACCCCGTTGATGTGAAACACTCTCCGCTAAAACTGGAAATAGACGCGCTGGAACCGGAAGCTCGGGGACAATTGAATGAGGAAACCTACCCGGGCAAAGCTGACGAAGAAAAAGTGATGATGGCCCCGCAGATAAAGGCTGGAGAAGTAACGGCGGCTGCGGCGGAAAAAGCGGATAGTAATCCTGCCGAATACGATCAGTTTAAAAAAGACATGGAAAGCAAACCGGACGATTATGGTATCAAAGCTCAGTTTGTTAAATTTTGCCTGCTGAACCGTTCGACCAACAAACAAATCGCCGAAAGTCATATCGCGGAAGCCCTAAAACTCTTTAAAACCATTGAAAACGCTGATGGTTTCGACATTGAATGCCATTATCTTGTGGGAAAATATTATCAGGAAGACAAGGATAATCGTCAGGCGCACCAGATTTATCTCAATACGATCAAGCGGTTTAACCAGCAGGCCGCCCTCAATCCTAAGGTTGACTCTGAAATCTCGGAAACAGCCTACACCATCGCCTTGAATCTCATTGTCCTTCAGCCTAACCCCGCCGAACCTGAACTGGATAAGTATTTTAAATTCATTCAAAAATCTTACGCTCTTTATGTCAAACGCTTCGAGCTTGAAAAAGAAATGGCGAAACCGGAGCCGGACCAGGAAAAGATTAAACAACTCAAGAATGAAGTTCAACAGCTCAAGACAAAGGATGAAAAGGATGATTCGGCGTCCGCGAAAGAAGAGGTCGGTTCACCCAAGTCCGCCGAAGAAAAAGAGTCATTAGTATCGTCAAAAGAGAAAACAACCAATGCTCCTATTTCTAAACCGAAAGATAAAAATGATATTTTTACAAAACTTTTGAAAGTTCCTTCTCCTTTTTCTGAACAATCAAATCCGTTAAAGGACAATGGTAAAAAGAAGGAAACAGTGTCTGAAAATAAGGATTTCTTCTTTTTGTCGCCCGTTTCCGAGGCGCCGGAGGGCGTTTCTTTCATGGTTTTCCTGAACCATAATTGGGATGGTCCTTTCACCATTTCTCAATTGCGCGCCAATAAGAATTTGGATAAAAACACCTGGGTTTGTAAAGTGGGGAGTCAGTTGGTGACCCAAGCTTACGAAGTATCTGATCTTCAACCCCTCATTGAGTAAAAATTTTTAAGAAGTTTTTTAGCTAGTCTGCATTTGGTGATTAATTGGCTTGATGCACCGTCTCAAATTTTTTCATAATCTCGAACCATTAAAACAAACCGGCCCTTATGATGTCCAAATTGTTCCAAGGCTTTATTTTTGAAATTTCAAATAAACCATGGTCGCGAAAATGGAGGATGTTATAATCGGTAAAAGTGGTATTTGGGTTTTGCATATTTTTAAGGAACTAAATGACACTCTCCACTGACGAAATTAGTGAAATCGATTTAAAAGTCCTCCTGGAAAATGAGCTGGTCAAGGTACACTTCCAGCCTTTCTTTTCTATCCGCGAAAAAATGATCGTGGGTTATGAGGCGCTTTCCAGAGGCATTCATCCACTATCCGGAGAAATAATTCCTCCCCTGACATTGTTGAAAGTCGCAAAAGAAGCCGGCTTCATTATGGAACTCGACCGTCTCATGCGCAAAAAAATATTGGAATGCTTTAGCAATTTTTGCCCGCAGCCGCACGAATTGATTCTCAGCCTTAATTTCGAAACTTCGATTATTGATAAGGAAATCGGTTCACTTCAGCTTATCCAGCTTACCCGTCAGCTTAACTTGAACCCCGCGAATATCGTCATTGAGATACTCGAGTCCAAGATGAAGAACGTTGAGGCTCTCGCCAAATTTGTCAACATCCACCGTGAGAACGGATTCCTGATCGCGCTGGACGATGTTGGTAGGGGGCATTCCAATTTTGACCGTATTCCGGTAATTCACCCCGACATCATCAAAATTGACCGCTCCCTCGTAATGAACCTCCAAGATGATTACTACCGACAGGAAATATTTAAAGCGATAGGTCAATTGTCTCACAAAATCGGGGCAGTTGTTTTAGCGGAGGGTGTTGAAACGGAAGAAGAGGCCATGGAAGTTATGGAATTGGGTACTGATTTGATACAAGGTTATTACTTTTCCAAGCCCCAAGAACCCAATTTTGATTTCGCCGGGCTGGTTAACCATCTGGTTGATCCCATGGCGAAAAAGTTCAAAAAGCGAATGGTGGAAAAACTGAATATCAATAAGATTCAACACGAGCGCTATACCCTGATGATCGAAAATTTGGTAAGTGAAATCTCCACCCTTTCGGAGGATCAGGTGGACGAGAAGCTATCCGCCGCCCTTTTGAACCATTCCGTCGCCAAGGCGTTATATGTGCTGGACGATCACGGCCTTCAAACCTCCCAAATGGCCTGTGTGATGGACCACCAGCCTCGAAAAGGTATTTTTCGGGTGCCCCCCAAGGGAACGGACTATTCCACCAGGGATTTTTACTATGTCCTGATGGATGGCGGGTTTAACCGCAAATCCTTTACCAGCGAGCCCTACATTTCTCCCGCGACAGGACTTTTTTGCCTTACCATCGCAACCCGTTACAACGATAAGCAGGGAAAAACCATGATTCTTTGTGTAGATGTGGTGCCTAATTATCTCAAACATATGGGCCGAATCATGACCCTCTTTGGCGGCTGAATACTTTTTGGAGATTTTTCCCAGAAAATAGACCAGTTGCCTTGAAAATGTCTGTTGAGAGTTTTGCTTTTCACCTCCCCGAATTATCAGAAAAACACTGCATAAATTGAGAAAAATACGCGTTTCGCATGGTAAACTCACCCATCTCGTAGGGTGAACTTGGAAAATGAAATTTTCTAAAAATTTAAACACGATATTAATGTTTGTTATCACGTTTATCGTAGTTTGTTTGGTTTTTCCTACCGGAGCTTTTGCCCAAGTTACGGATACCCCCACTAATACTTCGACGGATACTGCCACTTTTACCCCCACGGACACATCTACTGATACGCCGACCGATACACTGACCAATACCCCCACGGATACAGCGACTTTTACAGTGACGGATACACCCACCGACACGCCCACCAATACAGTGACTGATACTTTTACCAACACTCCAACGGATACGCCGACTAATACATCCACAAACACATCCACTAATACGCCGACGGATACACCGACAAACACCTCCACTTCGACGCCTACGCCCCAGCCGAAGCTGGTTCTTTCGTGGAACGGAGAGCCATCGTCGCAGAACTATTTATTCAATCAGCAAAATGTCACGGGAATCCAAATCATGCTCAAGGCTTTGGGGCAAGAATCTGTTACGGTAAGCCAATTGGCCTTTGACTTGAGCGGAACAATTAGTTCTAGCGAGGTAGGGAGTGTGGAATTGTATCCGGACACGGGTACGAGTGGTGATGACGCGGGTGGAAACGGGCTTTATACNNACTGTCACGACTACCCCGACACCGATTGCCAGTGGAAGTTTTTCCGGTGGAGTGATCACTTTCAGCGGACTGACAAATTTAACGGTTCCGCTGGGCGCTCCCCAAACTCTGCTGCTGGTATTTAACCTCAATGCAAATGGTGGAGAGACTTTTTTAAATACCATCAGTCCATCTTCGATTGTGGCAGCGGGAATGAGTACGGGCACAACGGCTTTGATTTTCGGATCCACGATCAATGGAAATACGCATACGGTAGTAGGACCAACAGTAACCCCGACTTCTACCAATAC
>PLFD01000053.1 GCA_003136635.1 candidate division FCPU426 bacterium
ATCTATAAGACGCAAGAGAAGACGAGAAAGTTGCACCAAAAAGGACGGTCATTTGATGGGTTTTTAACCGATCTGAAACAAAGACTACGGGAAACCGCTAAAACGATAGACTGCTTTTTTTTGAGCCGGCGGAAAGAAATGGAATTACAGTCTTAACTCCTGGTAACTCCGTTGTTTCCGTGAAAATCTTTGAAATCATTCACGGAGTACACCGAGTTGTCAGGAGTTTATAGGATTACAACAACCGTCAATAAAAGCCTCGGTATTTAAAGTCTCCATCATTATCGGAGATCGCATTAATGGAGTTAAGATTGTAATTCCCTTAAGTAAAAAAGCGCACAGCCCAAAGACCGGCTTGCGCGCTAAAAAGACCCAGGGCCATACCGGCCAAAACATCCGTGGGATAATGAACGCCCAGATAGATGCGGGAAAAGCCCACCAAAGCCGCCCACAAAAGAACCGGCACGCACAAAAGCGGGAAAGCCAGAGAAACCAGTGTGGCGACCAAAAAGGCCGCGCCCGTATGACCGGACGGAAAGCTGAATTCGTCCGGAGGAATAATTAAATAGCGGATGCCTTTCAACTTGTTAAAGGGACGGGGGCGCTTGATATTCTTTTTGATCAGGGAATAAAGGCTCAACTCCAAAGCGAAAGCCGCCACACCGGCCAGAACATAGATCACCGTCGCGGGATTAACCGCGGCCCACACCAGGCCGATCAAGGCGCAGGAATAACTATCCGCGCTGCGGGACAGGGCATAAAATAATTTTTTCCAGGATTTGCGGTTGACGTTACCAAAGATGCGCGTAAACAACTGATCATCCCAGCGGGTCACTTGTTGAATTAAAATTTGAACCATGACTTGCCTCCTTTCACGATCAAATCCTACGGCCTATCTGTTTCCTCCATGTAAAATGACCGTAAAGGTTCAGCAAACTTCCCCTCGACCCTTTAGAAACCCTTAACTTTGGTTGATTTTCAGGGGGTTTTAACCAACAATTAACCGTTGCCCGTTTAAAAGCCCGCTATAAGAGCGGGATGCCTTTACCGCGATCTGTCATTACTACCAACGAGGAAATAATGCCTACTCTGTGTTCGATTGATGTGGGTTCCAATGCCATGCGTCTGGCCATTGGTTTTTTGGATCATAACCGCAAACTTCATATTGTGGAGGACCTGCGCGAACCAGTTCGCCTGGGCAAAGACGTTTTTACTAACGGTACCATTTCAAAGGAAACCACCCAAAAAGCCATTGAAGCTTTCAACCATTTTAAAGAACTGATCGAACAGCACCAGGTGGTCAAAACCAGAGCAGTGGCCACCAGCGCGGTTCGGGAAGCCCGTAACGGCTCCGAGTTTATTAAAAAGATATATCAAGCCACAGGTATTGAGCTGAAACCCATCACCTCGGAGGAAGAAGCCCTTCTGGTTCATCTGGCCGTTTCCAAGAAAATCTCACTGGACGGCAAAACCGCCATGCTGATTGATATCGGCGGTGGCAGTGTGGAAGTAACTTTAGCCCGAAATAATAAAATATTGGCCACGGAGAGCTTTCAGATGGGGGCCGTGAGGCTTTTACAGGTATTGGAAGAAAAGAAATACGGCGAGAAAAAATTTAACCTGATGGTTCAGGAATATGTGGAAGCGGCCCAGCGCCGTTTTAACCAAAAACTTCCCAATGAAAAAGCGGATATTTGCGTCGGCACCGGCGGCAATCTGGACACTCTTTTGGTTTTGAAAAAACAGCTTTTGCGGAAAAACACGTCGGATATTTTTGTCACCCGTCTGGAACTGGAGCTGATCTACAACCGGCTCAAAAAACTTTCCTATAACGACCGCATTACCCGTTTGGGCCTAAGACCCGACCGGGCGGATGTGATTATCCCCGCCATTACGGTTCTTCAAAAACTCATGGTGGTCGGCAAAGTGAACCGGGTCTACATCCCCAACGTGGGAGTTAAAGAAGGTTTGTTGATCGACATGGTGCCGGAATTTTTAACGGGCAAAGCGCCCCTGCACCGGGACGAAGTGCTGGCGTCCATCCGTCAAACGGGTCAAAAGTATAAATACGACGAGCCCCACGCCGAAACCGTGGCCAGACTTTCGCTCGAGCTGTTTGATAAAACCAAAAAACTGCACCGACTGGGCGATGAAAACAAACTGCTATTGGAAGCGGCCGCCCATTTGCACGACATCGGGCAGTACATCAGCTACGCTTCCCATCACAAACACTCTTACTATTTGATACGGGCTTCCCAGCATATCGGCTTAAACCCAAATCAGGTCAATCTGATCGCCAATATAGGCCGCTACCACCGCAAAGCCATGCCAAAAGCCACTCACGACAACTACCGATCCCTGCTGCCCCGGGAAAAGATAATTGTTTCCAAATTAGCCTCTATCTTGCGGATAGCGGACGCGATGGATCGGGACCACAGTTCGCGGGTCAAGTCTTTCCGGGTGGAATTCAAAAAGCCGCACTTCGCCATTAAGCTGGTCGGTCAGGGCGATATGCTGCTGGAACGCTGGGCGCTTTTAAAAAAAGCCGATCTTTTTCAAAAAACATTTAAAGTTAAATTCTCGGTAAGGAGCTGAAAATGGCCGTCAAAGAACCTAAAGAGCCTAAGGAAATAGAAGGCAAGCTGATCGCGGTGGAAGGTTTGGACGGATCGGGCAAATCCACCCAGATCCGCCTTCTGAAGCGCTGGCTAGAGCTGGAAGGCTACAAGGTTTTTTTTACCGAATGGAATTCTTCCGAACTGGTAAGACAGGCGACCCGTAAGGGTAAAAAGAAAAAACTTTTAACCCCCACTACCTTTTCACTGATTCACGCCACGGACTTCGCGGACCGCTACGAACGCCAGATTCTTCCCCTTTTAAAGGGCGGTTATATTGTTTTGGCTGATCGTTATGTTTATACCGCATTTGCCCGCGACTCCGTTCGGGGATGTGACAAGGAATGGCTGAGAAAGCTTTATCGTTTCGCCCGAAAACCCGACATCACTTATTTCTTTGAGGTTCCCCTGGATGTGGCCCTGAACCGTATTTTGGAAGGCCGGCCCACTTTGAAATATCACGAAGCCGGAATGGATATGAACTTTTCCAAAGACCCCTACGAGTCCTTCAAAATATTTCAGGGGAAAATTTACGAGGAATACGGCCGCATTTTTAAGGAGTTCCCTGCCGAACGGGTCAATGCCACCCTGCCTTCGGAGCAACAGCAAGCCAACATGCGCGATATTGTGAAAAAGCGGATCAACCTGCCCGACTTCAAATTGCGCGCCCAGAAAGGCGAGAAAATATGAAAACAAAACACTTTTACGGCAAAGGCCTGCCCAACGTTGACCCTTCTTTATTAAAAGGGACTTTGATTGTGATAGAAGGCTCCGACGGCGCCGGCCGATCGACCCAGATAGGCCTTTTGCGGGACTGGCTGGAGCGGAAGGGCTATCCCACCGTGGTTGTGGGTTTGAAACGCTCCGAGTTAGTGGGCGAGGCTTTGGCCGCCGCGATGCAGGGCAACACCCTGAACGCGACCACCTTGAAGCTTTTTTACGCCACCGATTTCGCGGACCAATTGGAAAGAGTCATCATCCCCTCGCTCAAAGCGGGCTTTGTGGTTTTAGCGGACCGCTATATTTACACCTTGATGGCCCGCGATATTGCGCGCGGTTCGGCGCTGGATTGGCTGAAGGATATCTACGGTTTCGCTTTGGTGCCGGACGCGGTGTTTTATTTGAACGTGAATCCCAAAACCCTCGCCGAACGTAATTTTCAAAAACGGGGTTATTTGGATTATTGGGAATCCGGCATGGACATTATGCGGGTGGGCGGGATGTACGATAACTTCATCAAGTATCAGGGAAAATTGCACCGGGTTTTCGAGACGCTGCAAAAGGAATTTGGTTTTACCACGGTTCACGGCGGGAGATCGGCCTTTAAGATCGCCAAAGAAATCCGGAACCGGATCGAAAAAATTCTCAGCGCGTCATCCGCGGCGGAAAAAAGCGCGATGGCTCTTGAGATTTCGTCCGTCAATAATATCCACTCGGACGATCATCCAGCGTAAAAGAGATAAGTAAAAAGTTAAAAAGTAAAATGTGTGAATGTTCCGCCGCGCGAAAGAAGCGAAAGCTAGCTTGTGCCGCCGGCGAGAATGATTGAAAAAGTGCTGCCTTTGCCTTCTTCGCTTTGAAGGCTGACTTCGCCCCGCATTTTTTCCGCCAGGTGTTTAACGATCGATAGCCCCAAACCCGTACCGCCCATGGCGCGGCTGCGGGAAGCGTCCACCCGGAAGAACCGCTCAAAGACGCGGGATTGGGCTTCCTGGGAAATGCCCGAACCATGATCCTGCACCGAGATTTCCACACGGCCATCCGGCAGAACCTGGGTGAAAACCCTGATCTCGCTTTTTTCAGGCGAATACTTAATGGCGTTATCCAGCAGATTTTCAAAAACGTGAAATAAGCCCTCCTGGTGGGCAATGGCTTTCATACCGCCGGGAATTTGCTGATGAATGACGATCTCTTTGGATTCCCACTTCGCTTTCAAAACCTCAATGACCTGCGAAACCACTTCGGACAGATCCAGGGGTTCCAAAGACGTGATAAACATGCCGCTTTCAATTTTCGAAAGCTCCAGAACGTCTGAAATAAGGGCGTGCAGGCGCTGGGCCTGTTCGGAAATTTTCTTGAGAAAAAGCCCGCGGTTTTTTTTATCGGCGATGGCGCCTTCCAAAAGGGTTTCGGCGTAACCCAGAATAGCCGTAAGCGGTGTTTTTAATTCGTGGGAAACATTGGCCACGAAGTCGGTGCGCATGCGCATGAGGCGTTTCATGGAAGTGATATCGGACAAAACTACGATTTGCCCCAAAATCAGCTCGGGGGTTTTTTGGATGGCGGCCACACTGACGGCGAAGGTCCTTTCTTCCTTGCCCGCGAAATCGATTTCGCCGCTGGAAATGCCTTCTTTTTTTGAGTCCGTCAAAAGATCGGCCAGGACAGGGTGGCGGACAATTTCCAGATAATGCTTGCCCAGGCCTTCTTTTTCACTGATATCCAGAATTTTTTCGGCCGAGGGATTCATCAGAACAATGCGGTCGGCCTGGTTGAGGAGGAGTACACCTTCGCCCATGCTGTTCAAAATGACATTGATCATGGACTCGTTGGAGCCCAGGCGCTGAAGCATTTCATCAAAATTACGGCCGGGAATATAAACATCCCGCTCGCCGTCGGCCGGCTGGGTTTTAACGGGTTCGGCGGGAGCGTTTTCAGTGAGGAGTGAACTGTTGGATTGAACCGGGGCGAGAAAAGAGACCAGGCACAGGGTAATGGCCGCGCCGGCGATAAAAAAACCAACCGCCGTAAAGCCGGCCAGGCGAAACCCATAAACCAGGGCGGCGATAAAGAGAATCAGAAGAACAAAAATTCCCCCGAAGCGGGTAGATGCCTTCATGAAAAGGCTCTTTCGAAGTTCTTACGCGTCTTCTTTAAATAGGTATCCATAGCCCTTAACGGTTTGAATGTGTTTTTCATAAGCGCTCAATTTTTCCCGAAGACGCCGCACATGTACATCCACCGTTCGGGTTGTTCCGAAATAATCATAACCCCAAACATTATTTAATAAAACATCGCGGGAGAGAACCCGGCCCGAATGGGTGAGGAAATAGTCTAAAAGCTCAAATTCTTTGGCGGTCAAATCCAGTTTTTGGGTCTTTAACATGACTTCGTGTTTGGCGCGGTTAAGGGTCAGGTCGCGGAATTTTTGAACCGGTTCCCCTTCCTGGGCTTTACTGAAACGCCGCAAAACGGCGCGGACCCTGGCGGAAAGTTCTTTGACGGAAAAAGGCTTGGTAATGTAATCATCCGCACCGAGTTCCAGTCCCACAATTTTATCGGATTCCTCCCCTTTGGCGGTCAGCATCACGACGGGAATATGGGCGGTTTTGGGATTGGCCTTGAGTGTTTTACAAACGGTCAGTCCGTCCGTTTTGGGAAGCATTAAATCAAGCAGGACGAGGTCTGGCATTTTTTCAGGGATTTTTTTCAGCGCGGCTTCGCCATCCATCTCCGAAAGAACCCGATAGCCGTCTTTTTCGAGGTTGTAGGTTAAAAGCTCGACTAAATCCTTTTCATCTTCAACGACAAATATTTGTTTCATGGATCATCCCGACTTTATTTATTGGGATACTTGATGCCTGAATTATAACGAAGCGCGCCCGATCCAATGTAAATAAGGTGTTAAACCAATTTACGTGAAAAAACCCAATTGGTGAGACTTATAGACTTAATTCCCTCTCCCTTGAGGGGAGAGGGCCAGGGTGTGCCGATCACCCATAAAAGCATATTGAGATCGGCACAATACCGACTTCATTAGATGCTTCAATTGATAGTCGGCATGAGGGTGGCCTTAACCTATCGAAATCACCCCTCACCCTATGCCGATTTTGGATATTGATCCAAAATGACATCGGCATAATACCGACCACTGATAAGCTTTATTGAAGGTCGGTATACCCTCTCCCACAAGGGGAGAGGGATTTGGAGTGGGTTAGTTAATATTCCTTTAAATTTTAACTCCCGATTGAGTTAAGTATGTAATTCCCAAATGAGTTTTCTTCTTCGCCCCTCGGGAAAGCAAAAAGTTTAACCCTCTTTTAACATTGATTTCATATGGACCTTTAAGGGCTTCACTACACTTGGGTTCCGAAATGGCCAAAGCCGACTTACACCTACACACCGATTTTTCGGATGGCTTACATTCTCCCCGGCAGGTGGTTCAATCCGCCTCGAAAAGCGGAGTTCAGATTATCGCCGTGACCGACCACGACACCCTGGAAGGCGCTTTAAGAGCTAAAGAGTATTCCCTGCGCCGTCCCGATTTAAACATACAGGTGATTGTGGGAGAAGAAGTCAGCACACTCAACGGACATGTCATCGGGCTTTTTTTAACCCGCTTTTTGCCGCCCCGGTTAAGCGCGAAGCGGACGGTTGATTTGATTCATCAGCAGGGCGGCTTGGCTATCCTGGCCCATCCATTTCATCTTTACACCGGAAAAAACACGGGACATCCCAACGCGGTGGAAATCATCGATCAAATCGCTTTTGATGGAATTGAAACCATCAATCACGGCGATGCCTTTTCTTCCTGGAGTAATAAAAAAACGGACAAGATTATCAAAAAACAGCGCCTGGCCTCTATCGGCTGCAGCGACGCCCACAATTCCCGTTTCATTGGAATGGGCTACACCGAATTTGACGGTACCAGCACCGAAGATCTGAGAGCCGCCATTCTGAGCCGCAGAACAAAACCCCATTACAACCGCGGTTGGAAAATAAACGATATTCTGGTCCACCTGAAAGACTCGAGCTCTGTTTTAAACCGTTATCGAAAAGTTCTATCCACTACGTCTTAATAACCATCAATAAAACCTCACCAATGGGAGCACCGGCTTTGCAATTCGGCGTAGCTTGCCGGCGAGTCCAGTTCGCCCTGCTCCTGGGATAACTCCTGTTGAAATTGGTTGAAAACCGGATCCGTAACACCCGAAATCAATTGCGAAATGATGGCTTTTCCATCCTCCAACGATTGCACTGTAACCGGATGATTCACCAAAGGAATATCGGTGGATGAAGAAATAACGTCCTGCAGAATTTTTTGATACTTCTCATAAATTCGACGGTGGATTTGAACATGGGTATTCTCGTGATCCATTGTCGCTTGATACTCACAACCGCCTTCGGGATATTGATTACTGATATAAACGTTGACGGTGGTATAAGAAAAATCAACGCGCAAATCTTCCACCCACAGCAAATAGGTATTTTGAAAAATCTTTTTGTTGTAATTAAACTCGTAAAGGGTTTTGAGGCCGAATTGGGCGTCGGTTAATCCCTCAATATGATAGTTTTCGGCCTGTCCCGATTTTTCGCTCAGCGCTTCGATTTCTCCCGGCGAGTGAGCGTGATCATAAACAACGTCGGGGAAGTTGAATAAATACTTAATCTGCGCTCCCTCGCCCGGCGCGTTCGCGTCCAACAAAACATCCCGCTGAACATTTTCATGGCTGACCGAATCCGTCGACACGCTCGAATCGTAATAAAGCCATCCAAAAAAAGCCGCGAAAACCGCCGCGATGAATAAAAAGAATTGCTTATTGCTCATAAGAGCAGATTACTTGAAAATGGGGTCGTTTTCATTAACTCCGCTCCAGGCTTTCATGACAGAAGAAACCATCCTGCAATCTAAAATCGGTTCCGCCCAATCGGGAAACAGTCTTTTGGATTATCTCGCCCAGCGGTTCCGGTATCAAAGCCGGGACTCGTGGCAAAGCCTGATTGAAAGCGGAAAAGTGACCCTCAATGGTTTAACGGTTCCCCCGCTGCAAATTTTAAAATCAAAAGATCTGGTGGCTTATTCCGTGGTATTGAACGAACCACCCGTTGATAAAAATATCCAAATTCTGCATGACGAAGAAACCTTTTTAGTCGGCATCAAGCCGGGCAATCTTCCTTCTCACGCCGACGGAAATTTTATCAAAAATACCTTTATTTACATTCTGACCGAACGTTATAGAAAACTGGGACATAAAGGAAAACTGAACCTGGTACATCGTTTGGACAGGGAGACCAGCGGTTTAATTATTGTATCCAAAGAAAAATCAGCGCATCAAAAACTGACTCAACAATTTGAAAACGGAACGGTTGAAAAGGAATATATGGCCATTGTGCGGGGAACCGTTTCGGAGGAATCGTTCGAAGTCGGGGGTTTTATCGGCAAAGACACCCAGAGCCAGATATCCGTAAGGCAAAAAGTTTTGAAAGAGGAAACGCCCGATTCCAAAAAATCCTTAACGCGGTTTGAAAAAATCAAATCCTTCAAAACCGCGGCGCTGCTCCGGTGTATACCCAAAACAGGCAGAACCAATCAAATACGGGTTCATTTGGATTCCATCGGGCATTCTTTGATCGGCGACAAGCTTTACGGCCGGAGCGATGAGGAATTTCTTGAGTTTATACGCCACGTTAAGGCTGGCGGCGATCCATCCTGGCCCGGACACTTGGAGACGGCCAGACACATGCTTCACGCCCATCGTTTAACGTTACAACACCCTCAAACCGAACAAAGAGTTGTCTTTGAGGCGCCTCTGCCGCAAGATTTCACCGAATATCTCAAAACTCAAAGCAAGGATGATTCGTTTTAACGTATAGCACCGATGATTTTTTTGAACTTCTGAAGTGAAGTGGTTATTCCGAAATTTAAGTTCAACTGTCCTGCATTTTCTCAACCAATTTCCGGCTCAAAAATTGGCACGCTCCCCACGTGGCGTCTTCCGCCGCGGAGGCTAATTTAACCATTGATTCCGCTTCGTGAAAAACCAGATTACCGTTATCCGCCTGATACAAGTTCGCTTCCAATGTGATGTTGTAAACCGGTTTGGGCAAGTCCTTTTGATAAATAAGCTGCGTCGTCACATTAACCACGAAAGCGTACTTGGCTCCGGCCTTATCGGCCATAGCCAAAGCTTTTTCCTGTTCAAATAACCAGGTGATCGACTTCGGGTCTGATTTTAAAATAACTTCCTGACCCAAATCGGAAAAATAATTGGCACTATTGGTATCCATAAGTAAAAGATGTACATACCCAATACCTGAAGATTGAGGCCGCCCGCCGTGTGCCGCTCCGTAATGTTCCATTGTTTTACTGACAAAAGGCGGATCCTGGTCATCCAACACATGAAAACCGGCCGCCCTGAACCGCTTCAGGAATAAATTCTTTATTTTAGCGGGTGATGCGTTACTCGCCTTATTGCCTTCGCCGATTTTCACGACCAAATAGAGTTCGATAGGGGCGTCCGGGGAAAAAACTTCCTCGGCGCTTCCCACAAAACCCGAAAACAGAATAAAACAAATAAAAAGCGACGTAAAAGAAAAGCGCTTATTCATCTTTATCCTTAGTGCACTTAAAAAGTCCTAATCTCATTATACGAATCCTTCGTCTTAAAAAAAACGAAAGTTAAGATTTCCTGATTAATCATGTTCAAATAACGAAAATCATTCTACCCATAAATAAAAAAACCCGGCTTCCTTTCGGAAACCGGGTTTCGTTAAAACAACTTACGCTAAGAAAGTTTTTGAATATTCATCATTTAAATAGACTTGCTTAAAATTCGGCATTTCGGCCATCTTCGCGTAGCACTTCTTAAGAATGAACTCGGGGTCCATTCCCACTTGATCACCGTAAGGTTTCAAACGGCGCACTTCCCACACGGCTAGACGAACGAAAATCTTCCACCACATTTTCAGGATGAAAGTTTTGATCGGGCCTGTGTATTCCATCAAAGTTTGAACTCCCAAACGGGTACCCGCGATATGACGGGACTCGTCTTTGAGCTGCAATCNNGGTTTCGGTGAAATAAGTCGCCAAGATCCAGCGTTCCACCGGCAAAGGGCCGCTGGTAGATAAAAAGACGATCAAATCAAAAGCCTTTTGACGGGAGGGAGGCGAATTGAGCTTGTGCAGGTATTTGCGAAAAACGAAAAGATGCTTGGCCTCGTCCGCGCATTGGGTCGAGTAATAAGTCACCATTTCATTAATTTTGAACATGTGGGCCGCGCGATTCATTAACCGTTGGATTATTTCCAAACCCTGCCATTCGCCCTCGTAAAAGTAGTGTAGGATGTTAATCCATCCTTCTTTCACTTCGCCCAGCTCAATGGGTTTGCTCCAATCAATGGCGCCTTCCGGATCCCAATTTGCCGCGAAAGCCATCCGGGAAAGTCCATCCCAGGTTTTGGCGTTGGCTTTTTCGAGGATATCCCCCTCAACCCCCACGCCTACCGCGGCCGCATTTTGAATCGCTCCCATATCCACTGCTCCTTAACAAATAATTTTAAAAACAATCCTCAAAATCAATACAGCGGAATGTTAATGGTATTTAACCGCACTGATATTTACTTTACGCCGCCCTGCGGATCCAGCCATACATTAAATAAGCCAAAATAAAAGGCACCGGTATTAAAAGCCCAACCGCCCAAAGCAACCCATCTTTATAGGGTGTCGCGTTAACACAAAGCGGGCAAGCCCACACAGCTACAGGCGCCAAAACCATCCACATCACGAGAACCAGCGTCAAAGTGTTAGTTAATTTGTTCATTAAATCCTCAAAAGTAAATCAAAACAAAAAGTATGGGCCAAAGACCCACCACAAAAAACCAGTAAGTCCGGCACAAGTCTACACCCAAGTGATGTTTAGGACTATATGCGCCCATTAAACTTCTCACCAGAACCCATAAAAGGGCCAAAACACCGCCAAAAACATGGAATCCATGCATGCCGACCAAAGCATAAAAAAATCCGCCATAAACATTGGAACTAACCGATAACCCGAATTTGACCAATTGAATCCACTCATAACCTTGCGTCGTTAAAAATAATATTCCCAAAAGAGCGGTAAAACTTAATAGCGAAAGATAAAGACCTTTTTTACCTTCACGAAGAACTTTAATCGCCTTGTAAAAGGTAAACCCGCTTAAAAGCAACACCACCGTATTAATCGCGGTTACTTCAATGGGCAATCGCGGTTGTCCCGCTGGAGGCCACTGAACCGGACTTAAGCGAAAAACTAAAAAAGCGCTAATGAGTCCGGCGAAAAACATAATCTCAACCACAATAAAAAGCAAAAGTCCCAACATGGCCGGCTCAATTTTACGATCCGCTTTTAGTTTTTGTGTCATCACTGCCGCCTTCGAAACCACAAACACCTCTTCTTACAATTTCAAGTTCAAGGGATAGTGAGAAATATCCGGAATGCAGAGGAAAACCAAAATAGCGAACAAGATTAAAGGTACGATGACCAATCCATAAACCATAACGCCTTCCAGTTTTAATCCCATGTACTGAAAAGCGACCAGTAAACATTGAACGGTGGCCAATCCAAAAACAAGATAAACATTTTCATTTCCTGCCAGGTGTAAAAAACTGGCGCCCACCGTCACTAAGGCCAAAATAACTAAAGCGATATAAACCAGTTCATGGTTGGATTTTGAAGTTGTTATGTTCATTTCGCCACTCCTTCTCTTAAAAGATATAGCAAAGGAAATAAGAAAATCCAAACCACTTCAACAAAAGACCAATACAAACCGGTCAAGGCCACGCGGCCTTTCAGTTCACCCAAATTATCGTTTTTGGCATGGGCCCAGAGGATTCCAATGGCAATCAACCCGCCCAAGATGTGGGTTCCATGAAGCCCCGTCAGCAAAAAGTAGAAAGACCAAAAAGTGCTGGTTGAAGGAAATTCGCCATGGGAAAATTCAGCCGCATATTCAAATCCCTTTACCACCAAGAACGCTAACCCTAGAGCTATAGTCAAAAGCATCAATTTAGCCGACTTTTTTTGATTTCCTTGTTCAACCGCGGAAGCCGCCTTCATCATAAAAAAATTACTGCTCAACAAAAGAATTGTGTTAATTGTTCCTAGAACGATATTTAAGTGGGCCGATTCTTCTGACCATTCCGGGTGAAATATACGGAAAAGAATGTACGAGCCTAACAAACCCGCAAAAATCGTGATTTCGGATGAAATCAAAATCCAAACGCCCAAACGACCAGCCGTCGTTCCCGCCGGACCCGTATAGTCTTCTACTTCATATTCCACATGATCTACAGTCGAAGTGTTATCCATGGATTACTTCCCCCTTATATGATGGCGCCTGCGTGTGCCAATCTTCGGTTTCGCCAGGTTTGCTATATTCATACGGACCAGAAGTTACGACGGGTAATTTAGGTCCCCAGTTTCCATGAGGCGGCGGCGATTGAGCCAACCATTCCAACGTATTGGCGTGATAGGGATTTAATTCGGCCACTTTTCCGTTTTTCATGCTGTAAAAAAAGTTCCATAAGAAAATGGTTTGGGTTGCGATTAAACACATCGCTGAAATAGTAGCGAATATATTTAAATGAACAAATGGGCTGTACTGCGGGTAGAAAGAAGGATCCGCGATACGGCGAACCATTCCGCCCATTCCTACAATAAACAAAGGCCAGAAAACACAATTGAAGAATATAAAGGTCAGCACAAAATGAATCGTGGCCGCTGTTCTGTTAAGCATGCGTCCAAACATTTTGGGATACCAATAGTTAACAGCCGCATAGCCGCCAAAAAACACCGAAGGAAACATTGTGTAGTGGAAATGCGCGACCACGAAATAAGTTCCATGAAGATAAATATCGGCGCCGGCTGCGCCTAAGAAAATACCCGTCAAACCGCCTACTAAAAAGGTTGCCAAAAAGCCCAACGCCCACAACATGGGCGGTTCCAAACTAATAGAACCGTTGCGAATCGTCAAAAACATACAAACATAAATAATGGCGAAAGGCACTGAGATAAGAATAGTCGTAATGGCAAAAGGAGTGACCAGCGTAGGATTCATACCTGTCTGGAACATATGATGAGCCCACACGACAAAGCTCAAAGCAATTGCGACTACGGTTGATCCAATAATGAGTTTTTGTCCAAAGATCGGTTTGCGGCAAAACACGGCGAAAATATCTAAACAAAAACCTAATGTCGGAAAAAATAACACATAAACTTCGGGATGACCGAAGAACCAAAACAAATGCTGCCACAATAAAGGTTCGCCGCCTTTACCCGGTAAAAAGAACCCCGTTCCAAAAACGTTGTCCATTAAAAGCATAAAGGCGCCTGCCAAAACAGGCCCTACCGCCAAGAAAAAAGTTAAAGCCGCTGCCAAAAGAAACCAAACTGTAATGGGAACTCGAGAATAAGTCATTCCCTTCGCTCTCATAGTCAC
>PLFD01000014.1:0-26719 GCA_003136635.1 candidate division FCPU426 bacterium
ACATATCAATCTTTTCAATTTACCGGTACCTGTACGACGCCCACACCAACGCCTACGAGTACCGCGACCAATACAGCCACCAACTCGGCGACATCAACCGTTACCAGCACGGCGACAGCGACTACCACAAACACCGCCACGGCAACAAAGACGAATACCTCCACTGCTACCACCACGAATACGGCGACTGCCACAACCACGAACACCGCAACTGCAACCACGACCAATACCTCCACCGCTACCACCACGAATACGGCGACTGCCACAACCACGAACACCGCAACTGCAACCACGACCAATACCTCCACCGCTACTACCACGAATACAGCGACGGCTACGACAACCAGTACGGCAACCGCTACTACCACGAGCACCGCTACCGCCACTACGACCAATACGGCAACAAACGCGAACACAGCCACAGCCACCAATACCGTGACCGCGACAAAGACGAATACCGCAACCTCAACGACAACGAATACCGCAACCGCGTCGAATACCAATACGGCCACGCTTACACCAACAAACACAGCCACAGCTACAGCCACTAATACCGCAACCGCTACAGCCACGAAAACGCCCACGCTTACACCAACGAACACGGCCACTTCCACGGCTACCAATACACCAACGAATACTATTACGAATACAGTCACACTCACCCCGACCGGGACTTTGCCGCCGACCAATACGTTTACGAATACGCCAACCGCCACTTCCACCAATACGGTGACAAATACCCCTACCGCAACAAACACCAATACGATTACCGACACATGGACCAATACCTCTACGCCAACGCCGACCAACACATGGACAAACACTCCAACCTATACAAACACGAACACAGTGACAAATACTTGGACGAATACGAATACTTACACGCCAACCAATACCTGGACGAATACCTTTACTCCGACCAATACCTTCACCGTTACCAATACCCCTACTGATACAACAACGAATACACCCACCAATACACCGACGAATACTTCCATTTTCACGAATACACCCACAAACACGCTGACGAATACACCGACCTCTACTAATACGAACACCATCACGAATACTCCGACTAATTCGCCGACTAACACTTGGACAAATACGCCGACCTTCACACCAACCAAGACTGTTACTAATACACCCACTAATTCCGCCACCAATACATCGACGAACACCCCCACTAATTCTCCAACCCACACCAATACTTTTACACCTTCTTTCACTCCCACCTGGACTCCGACAGATCTGCCCGGCGTAACGATGGCCAAGAGCGTTTCGTCCACTACAGCTCAGGCAAACGGGACACTGACGTATACCATTGGGATCACGGTAACAGGTGGCGGCGCGAATAATTTGGTAGAGACGGATGTGTTGCCGTCCGGATTAACCTTTGTGTCCTTTGGGAATATGCCTACAGGAACTACCCCAAGCTCAAATGGACAGAATTTAAAGTGGATATTGCCTTCGCCTTTGGCGGTGGGGACTTACCAGCTGACCTACACGGCACAGGTTGATAATTTAGTGTCCGGGGGAGATCTCATTAATAATGCCCAGTTGACCTTTGCGGGATTAGCGGCGCCTTTGACTTCCAGCGTCGATGTTCAGGTAACCGGGCTTTATACGGTCAACATCAATATTTACAATTCGGCTGGGGAAGTGGTCAAAACCATCAAAGTGAAAGAATATTCGCAGCCGATAAACAATATCACACTGTCTCAAACCAATACGATCACAGAATTGCAAGGTCCGAACAGCACTATCTCTATTTACTACGGCGGAGTTTTAATCAGCACTTGGGATGGGTCGGACAACAGTGGAAATCCTGTGACAAACGGCACTTATGAAATTAAGGTCGATAGCGTGTCTCCGACAGGCGTGGTAACAAGCGTGGACCAACAGGCCGTCGTCGACCGGCACATAGCTACCATAACGGCTAACATCTATAACTCATCTGGCGAATTAGTCCGGACTTTGTATTACACAACCGGTCAGGGAACAAACGCCCAAATGACCAATGTAAATTTGAGCGCGAATTTGATGACTTTGGGATCAACCGCCAATAGCGGCTCCACGACGCTCCTTCAGATATTCATTAATACTTCAGCTACGCCTGTTACCTTGACATGGGACGGAACCAACAATACAGGGTCAAATGTGACTTCCGGTACCTACTCAGTTCAATTACACTGGGATGATGGGAATGGTCAAACGACAG
Source organism: candidate division FCPU426 bacterium (assembly GCA_003136635.1). Lineage (GTDB taxonomy): Bacteria > Oederibacteriota > Muellerivitia > Muellerivitales > Muellerivitaceae > Bog-1183. Next base: position 2,219 of record PLFD01000014.1, read on the forward strand.
ACATAACCCGTAGCGTGGTGGTGATGACGGGCGGCGCAAGTGGAACTGTATTGGCGGAGCCGAACGTCTTGGAGCCGAGCTCGACCCTAACGACGACATTCAATGGAAGCGGTATTACCAATGCGTCGATATTAAGCGCGAAAGTTTATACGATTGCCGGAGAATTAGTTGCGTCCATACCGGGTACGCCCGGAGTTGCGACAAATCAATGGACTGCTACAGGAATGGCTAGCGGTGTTTATATCGTGGCGGTTGAAGTGAGGGACGTTAATGGCGGTATTCTGGAACATCAACTTCTGAAAGTCCTAGTGCTTCGTTAAACTTGAAAAAATAAATGATCTAGTTGAACCGCATTACTGGATTATTTTTCTAAATCCTCAAATTAGAATCAACGATAAACGTCCTAATTACATTATTGTCGGTGATAGTCAGGTAAAGGCTTGCTAAACATAACAACTGTACATGGCATGAGGATTGCTTTATGGTTGGGTGTAAATACACCCAACCAGGCATTTCAATGAAAAAAACAATGCCGTACAAGTTTCAAATTAATGACATCATTGAGGGCGAATTCCTGACGGCGCGCTATCAACCGATCATTTCGCTAAAGCGAAAAGCTTTGATCGGTTTTGCGGGGTTGTCCCGAGGCATTCATCCCCAAACCAAGTGTCTTATCCCGCCTCCTGACCTGTTTTTTGAGGCTTCCCAGGCTGACCTCACTTTGGCGCTGGACCGCCTTTGTCGAAAAAAAGTTCTAGAGCATTTCAAACCTATTCACGAAGCTTATCCAGACATGCTGTTAACCCTTAATTTTGACGCGTCTGTTATTGACCAAGGGGTGGTTGGTTCGGGGAACCTGCTCCAAATGGTAAAAACCATGGGTTATAAACCAACCAACGTTTGCATTGAAATCGTTGAATCCAACGTGAAGAATTTGAGAGAACTGCAAAAATTCGTGGATACTTACCGCGATCATGGGTTTCTGATCGCGCTCAATGACGTGGGCGCCGGTCATTCCAATCTCAACCGCATTCCGCTGCTGAAGCCCGATATTCTCAAGATTGATCATTATTTAATCCGGGATATTCAGGATGATTTTTACAAGCAGCAGATTTTTAAATCCTTGGTTTTCATGAGCCGTACACTGGGTACGATGATCATCGCCGAAGGTGTTGAAACGAAGGAAGAAGCTTTGACGGTTCTTCAACTGGGCGTGGACATGATTCAGGGTTTTTATTTTTCGGAACCGCTGGAACCGGGTGAATGCATTCATAAATCCTATACAGATAAAATAATCGATCTAGCCTTTGCTTTTAAAGCGAGTGAGATGCAAAAAATCAGCGTCAAACGAATTCACAACGCAAAACACCATTCCATGATTACTGAACTACAATCCGAACTTTCCAAAGTATCCGCATTAGATTTTGATCAAAAACTGGAGCGGGTCGCCAGTCGTTTCGCCAATATTGAATGCTTTTATGTTTTAGATGAACAGGGAATTCAGGTGAGCAAAACTTTTTTTAATGATTTCGATTCTTTTCACCGCAATAAGACTTTGTTTCGTCCCGCTCCCAAAGGAACTGACCATACGATGAAAGATTATTACTATATGCTGATAGAAGAAGGGCTTGAAAAAACTGATTTCACTACGGAACCTTATCTCTCAATGGCTTCAGGCAATATGTGCGTCACTATTTCGGCCCTATTCGATGACGCTCTTCAAAAACGATATCTCTTGTGTATTGATATTAAGGTTCAAAATTTGTTTCGCTAAAATTTCGATGTGGTTTGTGGAAAAATCTTCATCTGATGGTTTAAAATTTTTTGCCTGTTTGAACGACGAAAGACATGACATTGGACTGCCAATAGCAAACAAAAATAATAGTTTTTACGATTCTTGAAATAGTACATCGACAGTGTAAGGGATCATCATCAGGAAGGCTTAATTATGAGCAGGAAGATCATTCGCGTCTTAGTGGTGGAATCCAATCTGGCGGATTATGAGATTATTCGGGTTCTTTTTTCAAAAATTCAGCATGGCCGGTACGAACTAGACAATGCCGCGAGTCTTTCAGAAGGCTTAAAAAAACTTCATCAGGGAAAACATGACGCCTATCTGGTCGATTACAAACTTGGCAAGGAATCGGGAATGGATTTTCTGCGCTACGCCATACAGCAGGAAAAATGCCAAGCTCCGGTTATCCTTTTAACCGGTATCACCGATTATGAATCGGACTTGGAAGCGATGCATTTGGGGGCAGCTGATTTTCTAAATATGAGTAAATTGGATTCGGACTTTTTGGAAAGAGCTGTCCGATATGCTTTGACCCGGAAAAGGGCCGAGGAATCCCAATCGCAGCTGACCGCGATTTTACAGCAATCCGCTGTGGCGATTGTGGGCTTTGATTTAAAAGGAAAAGTTACTAATTGGAATCAGGGCGCGGAAATCATATTTGGCTACAGTTTTGATGAAATGAAAGGGCAATTGGCTATTTCTCTCGTTCGTGCGGATCAATTAAACGAAACCAGAAAGCTTTGGAACAAAACCATAGAGAAAGCGGAAGTCTCTAATCACGAGGAAATTTGGGTTAAGAAAAACGGAGATCAGATACATGTATCCATTACCCTAACGCCGATTAGAAATTTGATGGATAAAATAGCCGGTGTCTCAATTATCGCCCGGGACATTACCTATCGTAAACAGGTTGAATTAACCCTCCAAAAACAGGAAGAACAAATCCGGCTATCTCAAAAAATGGACGCTATTGGGCGCCTGGCTGGGGGTGTAGCTCATGATTTTAATAATCTCTTGAGCGTCATCGGCGGGAATATTGAGTTTCTTTTGAGCGATTTGGAAAAGAACGGTTCCCAAGCGGAGGAATTGCTGGAAATTCAAAAGGCCGTACGGCAAGGCGCAGAATTGACCAAACAACTGTTGGTCTTCGGACGAAAACAGGTTTCCAAACCCCAGGCTGTTAACTTTAATGAAATCAATGATGAAATGAACAAAATGTTCAAACGGCTTATTGACGCCTCGATTGATCTTTCCTTCAAACAGGACAAAGACTTAAAACCCATTCTGGCCGACGCGGGTCAAATCCAGCAGGTCATCCTCAATCTGGTTCTGAACGCAAGGGACGCCATGCCCCGGGGCGGTACATTGATGATTGAGACGGAAAATGTGGAAGTGAGTCCATCTCAGGTAGGTAAGGACGATTATGTTTTTTCTGGTACTTATGTCCAACTCAATGTCACGGATACGGGAATCGGAATGACTCCGGAAGTTCAGGAACATATTTTTGAGCCTTTTTTCACCACCAAAGAGGGCAAAGGCACTGGGTTGGGTTTGGCTTCGGTTTACGCAATTGTGAAAAAGTGGAATGGCGCTATTTTTGTCCATAGTATTCCGGGAGTGGGAACCACATTTACCCTTCGTTTTCCCGCTCTCCAACATTTTGAGAAAGTTGAGTTGGAAGACAAGCAGGAAACAATATCAGCAATGGGATCGGAAACCATTTTGGTGGCGGAAGACGAGGAACCAGTAAGAAAATTACTGGTGAGGGTTCTGGAAAAATACGGCTATAACGTTTTACAGGCGGTTGATGGGGTTGAGGGAGTCCAAAAAGCCCAAGATTACCAAGGCAAAATTGACCTTTTGTTAACTGATACCATCATGCCCCGGATGAACGGAAAACAATTGTCGGATGAATTGAAAAAATCACGTTCGCAGGTGAAGGTTATCTTTATATCAGGCTATACGGCTGAAGTGCTGTCTCAACAGGGAATATTAGATTCAAATATCCATCTTATTCAGAAACCATTTGAACTGGATTACCTTGTGAAGCGGGTGCGAAAAGTTCTTGATGAACCGGGAACGGTTGATTTTGAGTGAGTATAATGGCTTGAACCTTAATTGTAGTTCCCCGGTTTTTTCCGGGCACTTGATCAACAAAGGAGTAAAGAATGAAAAGCTCGGATTTTACAATTTTATTCGCAGAAGATAACGTTGGAATACAAAAAGTTTATGAGAAAAATTTTGTCAAAGAGGGTTTTAAGGTGCTCTTGGCAGAGCATGGGGCCAGGGCGATGGCGGAGTTGCATGAGCAAAAGGTTGATCTTTTGGTAACGGATATGTTCATGCCGGGGATGGATACCCTGGAGCTTTTTTCTATTTTAAAAAAAGAATTTCCCAGTCTCCCAATAATTGTGGTTTCGGGCCATTATGCTGATTTAAAAGAGGATTTTCAAAATAAGGGTTTTAACGTAAAGGCCTTTTTCAGCAAACCGGTAGGTGTATCCGAATTAAAACAAAAAATTCAGGAAGTTCTTAAAATAAACTAGTGGCCGTATTCTAAGTTGCTTTTGGCGCCTGTTTTGGTTTTGGAATCAATATGTTGCAGAGTATTTGGTTTTTTTCTTGGCTATTGGCTGGAATGCATGAGTCGTCTTGCGATTGATTTTTATAAAATTAAGTAGTCGCAGATGATTCGAAACATGAACGCGTTTGTGCTTTTAATGGCAGGATTTTTATTTTAACCCTAAGATTGTGCGCGGCTAATACGACCGCCTGCTTCAACCACCCCGGCCATGACCGGTGCAACCGCACCCGTCGCAGCTACATCAGTAGCTGTACCCAAAAGCCTTTGATCAAGGAAGCAATGAAGGCTGCTGGTGATTTAGCTGAAGCCGGCTAAACGGACGAGGCGATTCAGCCTATCAAGCTATCGGAACATTGCTATCCAAAAAGTGGGAATCTTGTCGTTTAAATAGCGAAGGTTTGGCCTATTTGAAAGCGGATACACGCGTAGCCGACAAGACTGTTCCGGTATTGGAAAAGGCTGTCGCGATCGACACTTCGAAAGTGGGGAGCAAAAGTTCTAACAAAGCGGAAACAAATCTAAAAGCTTTGCAAGCAAAGTTGGGTGACGCGAAACCTGATTCTACAACTGCCATTACTGCCGCCGATGCGACACAAGCGGAGAGCAGAACCGCTACACCTCTGGAGTTGACTTCCAAGTTAGCTGAAGGTTGAACTAAAAGGCCCCGTTCCTCGAAACGGAAGAGCGGCTTTTTTATTGCGACTTACATTGTCAATTAACCTTTATTGACCATCCAAGCGGAAAAGCTTTCCAGGAAATCTTTAAAGCCCTCCATATGTTGCGGGGGAAAGTTATATTTCTTATCAGCGTTTTCAATGGTTTTCATAAAACAACCCAGCCATATTTGGCGAGCTTTTTCATCAATTTCAAAAGGAATATGTCTAGCTCTCATGCGGGGTGGGCCGTGGTCGATCACATAAAGTGGCGGGCCTCCCAAAACCTGAACGAAAAACTTGGCTGATTTTTGAGAAGCTTCTTCCATGTTAGGCGGAAACATGGCCCGAATGGGCGACTTTTCTAATTCTTTGTAAAAATCCGAAAGCATTTTAAAGATATTTTCTTCGCCCATGAGCGGGTAGATATCTCGGCTGGGGCCTTCCAGAGGCGGGCCTTGGGGTGGCACGTATATTTCTCGTTTCATAAGCGCATTCTAACCAAAATAAAGGGTTTTCACCCAAAGAGTTCCCGAAAATCAGTATGATGGCCGCACTTTTGCTGAAAGTATTACGAAGCGCGAGGGTTTATGGCTTTTCATGAATTTGAAGTTACGGCTAAGGATTCAAAAACACCCGCCCGAAATGGGATTTTAAAATTGCCGCACGGGTCTATTCAAACGCCCTGTTATATGCCGGTGGGCACACAGGCTTCAGTGAAAGCTCTTTCACCTGAGGATGTGTTGGCTTGCGGTTCGGAAATTCTTTTAGCGAATACCTATCACCTAATGCTTCGGCCTGGGGCGAATTTAATTGAAAAGGCTGGGGGTCTCCACCATTTCATGCATTGGGACAAACCGATTTTGACAGACAGCGGAGGTTTTCAGGTATTCAGTCTGGCGGACTTAAGGAAAATTACAGAGGATGGTGTGAAATTTCAATCGCATTTGGATGGCAGTACTTGTGAAATGACGCCGGAAAGCGCCACCCAGTTGCAACATAAGATTGGCGCGGACATCATTATGGCCTTTGATGAATGCATCCCTTTTCCCTCGCCGGAAGATTATGTGGAAAAGTCCGTGGACCGCACGGCCCGTTGGGCCGAGCGATGCTGGGAAACTCACAAAAAGAGCGGGCGGGATCAGATTCAAGCTCTTTATGGAATCGTGCAAGGTTCAAACTTTCCCCATTTGCGGGAAAAGAGCGCAAAGCAATTGCTGGCCTTTGATTTTCCTGGTTACGCCATTGGCGGAGTTTCAGTAGGCGAGCCGAAAGAAAGTATTTACCAGGTGGTGAAGAACACGGCCCCTTACTTGCCCGAAAATAAACCACGCTATTTGATGGGAGTAGGAACACCTGAAGACCTTTGGGAATGCGTAGAACGGGGAATGGATATGTTTGACTGCGTCATGCCCACCCGCATTGCCCGTAACGGTACAGCGTTAACCCGCGAGGGACGAATTATCTTAAAGAACGCTCAATTTACCGAAGACTTTTCGACACTCGACCCTGGCTGCGCTTGTGAGTGTTGCCGCAATTACACGAAGGCTTATCTACGGCACCTTTTTCAAACGGAAGAAATATTGGTCTTGCGGCTGTTGAGCATGCATAACTTGCAATTTATGACCGATGTGACTTTGATGATTCGAAAAGCTATAAGGGAGAACCGGTTTTTAGAAGCCAAAAAAGAATTTTATGACGCTTACTTCCATGGTCAAACCCCGTTCAAATCTTGATGAAAGTTACTCTTTTGGCTTTACGATTTTGAAGGAAACACTGATTTTTGCCCGTTTAAAGGTTAAGGGATGAAGTGTTGGGGTTTTTGTTAGTTACTTGAAGTTTCCTTGAAAAAGCTATAAATCTATTGTAATTTACCTGTCCAATTTAGTTTGCTCCACCAGCGGCCCAAAATGGGACCGCTTTTTTTAACTCTGGAATAAACCTTGCTTTATTTAATGAAATGAACGATTTCCGGGAGAATTGAATGTCTCAAGAACCGATCCGAGTCAAAGAAAACGAGAACTTACTTTATCCTTTCGACGCGGGCAAAGACGCCTGTGGCGTGGGTTTTGTCGCCAACATAAAGAACAATAAGTCCCACGAGATTGTCCAACAGGGCGTGGAGATTCTTTTAAACCTTAACCACCGGGGCGCTTGCGGTTGTGAAGTGAATACTGGCGACGGCGCTGGTATTTTGATCCAAATCCCCGACAAGTTTTTCCGTAAAAATTGTTCCGAATGGGGTATCACGCTTCCGCCCGAAGGAGACTACGCGGCAGGTTCTATATTTTTACCAGCGGATTCAGCCGAGGCCAAAATTTGCGAGGATATTTTTAACCGCGTGATCGAAGAAGAAGGCCAGCAACTTTTGGGATGGCGCTTGGTGCCGACCGAAAACGCCGAAGTGGGGCCGACCGCCCGGGTTGCCGAACCTTTAATGAAGCAGGTTTTCATCGGCAAATCCGCCTCGATTAAAGACGCGGACGCATTTGAACGCAAACTTTTTCTAATCCGTAAAAGAGTTGAAAACGCTGTGGTTGCTGAAACCAAAATGAAACAGAAGAACTTTTTTTATGTGGCAACTCTTTCCTGTCGAACCATCGGCTACAAGGGCATGTTGACCACGGGCCAGGTGGCCCCCTATTTCCCCGATTTGCGGGATCGAGACATGGAATCGGCTTTGGCGTTGGTTCATTCCCGTTTTTCAACCAATACCTTTCCGTCTTGGGATTTGGCCCATCCTTTCCGCTATATCGCCCATAACGGCGAAATTAATACCTTGCGCGGAAACAGCAATTGGATGATTGCCCGCGAGGCCTTGTTTGAAAGCGAACATTACAGCAAAGAAGAAATGAAAAAAATCCTTCCCATTCTTAGCGAAGGACAGTCCGATTCGGCGGTTTTTGACAACGCTCTGGAAATTTTGGTCATGGGCGGCCGTTCATTACCCCACGCCATTATGATGTTGATTCCCGAAGCCTGGCAAGGACACGCTACCATGCCCCAATATAAGAAAGACTTTTACCATTACCATTCATGCCTGATGGAACCTTGGGATGGTCCCGCATCGGTTGCCTTTACAGATGGACAGGTGATTGGTGCTATTTTGGACCGCAACGGTTTGCGCCCTTCCCGTTATTACGTGACGTCAGACGATATGGTTGTCATGGCTTCGGAAGTAGGTGTGCTGGATATTGACCCGAAGAAAGTGATTAAAAAAGGCCGTTTAGAACCGGGGAAAATGTTTTTAATAGACTTAAAAGAAGGCCGCATTGTCGATGATCTGGAATTAAAAGAAAAAATCGCAAAAGAACAGCCCTACGGGGAATGGTTAAAACAAAATTTAACGACTTTGGAAAATCTGCCGGAGGCGCCCCATGTGCCCCAGCCGGATCACGATACGGTTTTGAAACGCCAAAAGGCTTTTGGTTATACCCACGAAGATGTACGTATCTTGATGGCTCCCATGGCCATTAATGGCGAGGAAGCGATTGGTTCCATGGGGGATGACACTCCTATGGCGGTTTTATCGGATAAAAATCAGCCTCTGTTTAATTACTTCCGTCAGTTGTTTGCCCAGGTCACAAACCCGCCTCTCGACGCGATCCGCGAAGAATTAGTCACTTCGGTGAATACCACCATTGGTCCCGAAGGCAATATTTTGAAGCCGACCAGCGAATCGTGCCGGCAAATTGAGCTGAAAAGTCCGGTGTTGGATAACGACGAGTTGGCTAAATTTTCCCACATTTCATACAAGGGCTATAAAGCCATTACGCTTCCTATTCTCTATAAAGTAGCGGATGGCGGAGCGGGTTTAGCCAAAGCGGTTGATGAAGTTCGGCAAAAAGCGAGCCACGCGGCAAAAGATGGTTATCAGATTATTATTTTGTCGGATCGCGGATTGGATCACGACATGGCACCGATTCCCAGCTTATTAGCTACAGCGGGCGTGCACCATCACCTGATTAAAAACGGAGAGAGAACCAAAGTAGGGCTGATTATTGAATCGGGCGAACCGCGAGAAGTACATCACTTTGCCATGCTGTTGGGTTACGGCGCAAACGCTATTAATCCTTACCTTGCTTTTGAAACTTTGGACGACATGATCCGCCGTAAAATTTTGCCTGCGGACATTGATCACAAGACCGCCGTGAAGAAATACATCAAAGCGGCTAACAAGGGCATTGTGAAGGTGATGTCCAAGATGGGTATTTCGACCATTCAAAGCTACCGAGGCGCCCAGATTTTTGAGGCCGTTGGTTTAAATAAAGATTTCGTGAACAAGTACTTTACCTGGACCCAAACACGAATTGAGGGTATTGGCATCAAGGAAGTGGCCACCGAAACCGAACAACGCCACAGAGGCGCTTTTCCTGAGAGGCCTTTTAGAGAATTAGATTTGGAGTGGGGTGGTCGGTATCAATGGCGTAGAGATGGGGAAAAGCATTTGTTTAACCCCGATACTATTCATAAACTGCAAACCTCGGTGAAGACAGGCAATTACAAATTATTTAAAGATTATTCGAAAGACGTGAATGAACAATCGAAGTCTTTGGCCACTTTACGCGGACTGTTTAAGTTTAAAGCGGGAATGCCTATTTCGATTGACGAAGTTCAGCCGGCTAGCGAAATTGTAAAGCGTTTCGCGTCGGGCGCGATGTCTTATGGTTCGATTAGTAAAGAAGCCCACGAGACAATGGCCATTGCCATGAACCGTTTAGGTGGAAAGTCCAATACCGGCGAAGGCGGGGAGGACGAAGATCGCTATACGCTGGATGCCAACGGCGATTCCCGTAATTCAGCGATTAAGCAGGTCGCCTCAGGCCGCTTTGGAGTAACCAGCCACTATTTGGTCAACGCCAAGGAAATTCAAATCAAGATGGCTCAGGGTGCCAAACCGGGCGAAGGCGGTCAATTGCCGGCGAAGAAGGTTTATCCCTGGATCGCGAAAACCCGACATGCGACGGCTTTTGTGGGTCTCATTTCGCCCCCGCCTCATCACGATATTTATTCGATCGAGGATTTGGCTCAGTTGATTCACGATTTGAAAAACGCCAATAAATTCGCCCGTATTTCGGTGAAGCTGGTTTCCGAGGTGGGTGTGGGAACAATTGCGGCTGGTGTCACCAAAGCTCACGCCGATCACGTGCTGATCAGCGGTCACGATGGTGGAACAGGAGCTTCCCCTTTAACTTCTCTTAAATACGCAGGCGCTCCATGGGAATTGGGTTTGGCGGAAACGCATCAGATTCTGGTGAAGAATAAATTACGCGATCGCATTGTGGTTCAAACCGACGGCCAATTAAAAACCGGCCGTGATGTGGCCATTGCCTGTTTGCTGGGCGCGGAAGAGTTTGGTTTCGCGACCGCCGCTTTGGTGGCGGAAGGCTGCATTATGATGAGAGTTTGTCATTTGGATACCTGTCCGGTGGGGATTGCCACTCAAAACCCGGAACTGCGCAAAAAGTTTACGGGTAAGCCGGAATACGTAGTCAACTTCATGACTTACATTGCCCAAGAACTGCGCGAGATCATGGCTGAATTGGGTTTTAAGACGATCAATGACATGGTAGGTCATTCGGAACTTTTAGAAACGAATGAGGCGATTGCTCATTGGAAATCCAAGGGGTTGGATTTTTCTCCAATCTTCTATAAACCCGAAGAGGCAAACAATGGACCTGTCTATTGCGTGCAAAAACAGGATCATGGTTTAGACAAGGCTCTGGATAATGAAGTGTTGATTGAACGCTGCAAACCGGCGTTGGACGAGAAGAAACCGGTGAAGTTTGAAGTGCCGATTCGTAATATCAACCGCACTGTTGGAACAATGCTGGGAGCGGAAATTTCCCGCAAACACGGTTCCAAAGGGCTTCCAGATGACACCATTCAAATTACTTTTCACGGCTCAGCGGGACAAAGTTTTGGCGCTTTCGCGCCGAAGGGGTTGACCATGCGACTGGTTGGCGATGCCAACGACTATGTCGGCAAAGGACTGTGCGGCGGCAAAATTATTGTTACCCCGCATGCCGAATCATCTTTTGTGCCTGAGGAAAATGTAATTGTAGGGAACGTTCTTTTGTACGGCGCCACGGCTGGCGAAACTTACATTCGAGGCCGGGCTGGCGAGCGTTTCGGAGTCCGAAATAGCGGCGTGAACGCAGTGGTTGAGGGTGTGGGTGATCATGGCTGTGAATATATGACCGGCGGTCATGTGGTTGTTATCGGCGAAACAGGACGCAATTTCGCGGCGGGCATGAGCGGCGGTATCGCTTATGTGTGGAATAAGTCGGGAGATTTCAACCTGCGCTGTAATAAAGAAATGGTCGAGCTTGAACCCATGGATAGCGACGATGTTTCGCTGGTTCAAAAGATGCTTCAAAAGCATTTGGACTATACAGGCAGTACGGTAGCGGCCGGCGTTTTGAAAAACTGGGACCAGATTTCCAAACAGTTCGTTAAAGTTATGCCGGTGGAATACAAAAAAGCGCTTCAGGCTCAAAAAGAATCTAAGACAGCCCCCGTGGCTGTGGCTTAAAAGGAAAAAGACAAATGGGAAAACCAACAGGATTCATGGAAACGGGCCGGGAATTACCTCACAAACGGCCCATCGTGGAGCGGGTTAAGGACTGGAAAGAATATCAATTGCCGCTGGAGCCGGATCATCTGAAAAACCAGGCTTCGCGCTGTATGGATTGCGGTATTCCTTTTTGCCATATGGGCTGTCCCCTGGGAAACATCATTCCGGACTGGAATGATCTGGTTTACCGCGACCGTTGGCAGGAAGCCATTGAACGGCTTCACGCCACGAATAATTTTCCTGAATTTACCGGCCGTCTTTGCCCCGCCCCCTGCGAAAATTCCTGCACGTTGAATTTGGATGTCTATAGCCAGCCAGTCACGATCAAACAAATCGAAGTTTCGATTATTGACCACGCTTGGAAAGAGGGATGGGTGAAGCCCCTTCCGCCGCATAAATTAACGGGTAAAAAAGTCGCGGTGGTGGGTTCGGGTCCGGCTGGATTGGCCTGTGCCCAACAGTTGGCCCGCGTTGGACATAAAGTAACCGTGTTTGAAAGAGCGGACCGTATCGGCGGACTGCTTCGTTACGGCATTCCGGAATTTAAAATGGAAAAACGTCATGTGGACCGCCGCATGGAACAAATGAAAGTGGAAGGCGTGGAATTTAAAACGAACGCCAATATCGGCCACAATGTTCCGGTTGAAGACTTGAAGAAAAACTTTGACGCTATTGTTTTGTGCGGTGGAGCCACTCAAGCCCGCAATCTGCCGATCGCGGGCCGGGAGCTAAAAGGCGTTTACTATGCCATGGAATACCTGCCCCAATCCAATAAGGTTCAAGAGGGTGATAAAGTTGAAAGTCAAATTCACGCTAAGGACAAACATGTTGTCATCCTGGGCGGCGGCGACACTGGCGCGGATTGTATCGGTACGGCTCACCGCCAAGGCGCCAAGAGCGTGACTTCTTTGGAACTCTTACCGAAACCCCCAGCGACACGCGCGGGTAACAACCCCTGGCCCGAGTGGGCTCGTATTTTGCGCGTGGCTCCGGCCCACGAAGAAGGCGGCGAAATTCTTTATAGCGTCTCAACCAAGCAGTTTTTGGGCGAGAACGGCATTTTGAAAAAGCTTCAAATCATAAAGGTGGAATGGATTCCGCAACCAGCAGGGCCTCCCAAATTGCAGGAAATCGAGGGAAGCGAATTTGAGATTCCCGCCGATCTGGTTTTCCTGGCCATGGGTTTTACGGGTCCGGAAAAGAATCCCTTGTTTGAAAAGTTGGGAATTGAGCTGGATCAGCGTTCCAATGTTAAGGCGGACGCCAACAAAATGACCAATGTGCCAGGCGTGTTTGTCGCAGGCGATATGACCCGCGGACAATCCCTGATTGTCTGGGCCATCGCCGAAGGACGCACCGCCGCCAAGGGCGTGGATCAGTGGCTGATGGGAGAAACCACACTGGTGGCGCCTCTCTAACGCCGGTTTATTCAAAAGTCGATGCTGAAATCTTTTAAAGGCCGGACTATTCCGGCCTTTTTTCTTTTGGGCTAAAGTTTATTGGAATAAACTGGATAGGCCGCTTTGAACAAAAGTCTGATGACGATTTGAAATGACGGATAACTCTTGAAAAAATCTTCTCCAACCATTCGATTTTTTTTCAAACTGATTTTTTGTTTGGGATGGATGGCCTTTTGCCCGGCGGCAGGCCGCGGCCAGACGCCCGTTCCCACGTTGGACCGGACAACGCTGGCACCCATTACGGTCAACGATACAAATAGATCTATCCGTGTCGACGGCTTTCTGGTGGATTGGCCCGTGACGCGGATGATTCTCCTAAATCAAAAATCACAGGTGACCTACGGCCTGCTTAACTGGAAATCAAAAGATGATTTTAGCGGCCGGATATTCCTAACCTATGACGACCAGTATTTGTATCTCGCGGCGATTGTTCAAAACACTTCTGGTGTGGTGAATGACAACAGTGGTATGTCGCTTTGGGACGGGGACTGTATTGAACTTTTTCTTTCCACTGGCGCCGCGACCGATCACCTCAATCGAGTTTCCAAAGGAGACTATCATATTGGTTTAACACCCGGATCGGGAGGCGGCAACGCGAGGATGTTTTGTTTTAATAAAGAGCAATCCATCGGCGGCGGGAGAATATCAGCCCGGTCTACGGGACACGGCTATATTTTGGAAGCCTGTATTCCCTTGACCTTTTTTGAGGGTTTGGAAATCGGGCCCGGTAAAACCACAAAATTCAACCTGGCTTTAGACGGAGGAGGTTCTACCAGCGGTAATCGAAAACTTCAATTGGATTTAACCGGTAATCCGGAAAGCTGGCAAAACCCATCCCTATGGGGATCGATTCAATGGATTGGTAAAACACAAGTTTCTGTACCAGTTAACAACCAGGAAAATCTTTACGCGGATTTAGTCCTGGACGGAACGAAAGGCGCGACCTACTGGGGCCGAAGAAATATTACGGGGTTGGTCTTAAACGAAATGGGTAAGCCTATCGCGGGAGCTTTGGTGACGACATGGCCCAAATCGAAAACGGCGACAACGGATAACGATGGTCATTTTAATCTGGACCAGATAAAGGTCTATGACAACTCGGTATTTTATGCCCGCGCGGAGGGTTTTGGAACATCACTGGCCCCGATTGAAAAAGGTGTGGAAACGGTCACCATTTCCATAAAAACCCTGCCTGAATTTTTATCCTCTGAAAACGGCGTAAGCCCCGCCTTTTACGGACAGTCTTTTCAGGTTCCGACCAATGGAGATTTGTTGGGGTCAATGACGCGGGTTCAGGATTGGCTAAAACCGATTTCGTTGAATATCTTAAAACTGGTTGGCACGGAGTTTTTGAGTAAAACGAAAGATGAACAGTATCAGGCGTTGGATCAATTTGTAGGGTACGCCCGGCAAATGGGCGCCGAGCCCATGATTGAATTACCGATCAATCGGGATGATCCTTCTTCCGTCGCGGATTGGGTGCGGCATTGTAATGTGGATAAAAGCGAACACGTTGTTTATTGGACCATCGGCGATGAACCTGACCTTTACGCTGAAAAAAAGAAGGGAAATGAATTTGACGGTTACAACGTTTACGACTACATCAACGATTTTCGCGAAATTTATAACTCGGTCAAAAAAGTTGATCCGTCCCTTTTAATTTTGGGCCCCGAATTGGCGTGGCACTATAGCTCGGGCGAGGATGACTGGCTGACTCCTTTTATCCAGTTTGACGGCGATATTGTCAATTTGGCTTCGATTCACCATTACGGCTCAGTCAAGGCGGCTCAATGCAATCCCGGAAGCGTATTAGACGACGTTCACCATATGCAAACCCTTTCCCGCGATCTTAAAAGCCGTATTGCCATTAACTCGGATACCTATATTCCTCTGGTTATCACGGGCGGCAATGTCTGTATGGAGTCGACCGACAATACGCTCACCGCTCGAGTTTCTTTAACGCCTTCGGCTACGGCCATTCCAACTTCTACCGCCAGAGGAGTTTCAATAGCGGTGCCCTCGACACCGGAAGACGTCGGCCCGAATAGTTTCTGGGCCGCGGTTTGGGAAGCGGAACAAGCGGGGACCGTGATGAAAGACTATATGCCAATGGGCTTCTTTTCTTACCTGTCTGGAAACGGCCCGCTGGACTTTTTTGACGCCAAAGGCGCCAAACCGGACTACTGGATTTTGCGTCTGTTGAGCACTTACATGAAGGGAAAAGTGATTTGGACCCAGGTTCAGAATGCCAGCGCTTCGGCTTACGCCACGCAAGATCCCCAAACCAAAGATGTCTGCCTGATGATTTTGAATAAAGGGAGTAATTATTATCACCCCAAAATTATTTTAAATAACAGGGAAGCCAATATCTCGGTGGACGCAGGGCTGGATCAGACTTTTGATTTTGAACTGCCTTATTACTCCATCGCGTTTCTGACGATTAAAGCGGATAAATCGCATGACCAAGTTGTTCTCTACACCAAAAAAATGGCGCTGGCGGGACAACCTCCGCTGGTTTCGGTGATTAAGCCTTGGTGACCTCCCTGAAAACTCCCGTCTTTTTAACGGACAAACCTGCGCCAAAGGATTTTTGGCTGAATTCGGTGGATTCGCTGGTTTTGTTTTATCAGGCAGCCATTTCGGTGGTGATCGCCACGGGTAATTTGCCAGAGGAGTTCAAGGCCGGCTTGATTGAGGATCACGCCGTTATTTTTGCGTTTCTTCTTTTTTTTCTCTGGGCGGTCAGGGGCATCAAAAATCCGATCGTTCAATTCATCAGGGATCTTTATCCTCTGGCGGCCATGCTGTTTTTTTACAAAGAAATCGGTCTTTTGGTGCATCAATATTTTGATTGGACGTTGGATGAATCGCTCATCAGCGTGGACGACGAACTGGGGAGGATTGGAAGGCGGGTTTGGAATTTCCAGCAGTTTTATCCGCCGATGCGGCTCCTCAACGAGTTTTTTAGCATCGGCTACAGCTTTTACTTTATCCTAATGCCGCTTTCGGCTCTGATGATTTACTTCAAAGCGCCCCCGGCCAAATTCAGGGCCTTTATGTTTTCGTTAAGTTTTACCTATTATTTTTGCTATCTTTTGTTCATTTTTTTACCCGCCGAAAGCCCCCGGTTTTATATGCCGGGCCTCAGGGAGGGCCTCAAAGGCTACTGGATATCGGATTGGCTTCAAGCCGCGGTTGAGAAAAACGCCTTTCCGGGCGGTTCTTTTCCCAGTTCGCATATCGCGGCCTCAATCATTTGTATAATGGCTTATCCCTATTTAGGGAGGTTTAAGAATGTTGTTTTGTTTTTAACACTGGCTCTCTTTGCGGGAACCATTTACGGGCGTTATCATTACTTCGCTGATGTGGTAGCCGGGTCTATCGTTGGAACGGGTATTTATTTTTTGGGTCCCTGGTTGGAAAGAAACTGGCCCCTCGTATGGGGCGAGAAGGAGACGGCTCGTGGGTGATCAAGAAGAGCATTTGACAGAGGCGCAGAAACAGATTTTGCGGCTTGAAAAACTCCGCGCGGAAAAAGAAAAAAGCTCAAAGGCTTCAGTTGAAAAGTCTTTTTCCAAACCCCAAACCAAAGCCGAACAGTCGATTCAAAAACTGACCGCCCTGCGAGAGTCCTCCAAGCGGCCCAGTGGAAAAGTCAAACTCGGGGGCAAAATCAAAAGCTTCAAATCCAGCACCATTCAAACCCAGGTCCTGGAACGGTTGAAAGCGCAGGATTCCCGTCTCAAAGGTTCGGTGGTGAGCCGTATCGCCATCAACCGGCTTTTGAACATCGAGAATAGTCAGGAAGAGAACGATCTGGAGTCCAGAATTTCAGAAATCTTGCGGCAGTTTAATACCAAGTCTTGAAAATAGACGGCTGATGAAGAAAGATGGAATGATCACGGCGGAGCGAGGGTTTTTTGAAAATTTTGGTTAACGGTGAAAATAAGGAATTGATCGAACAAACCACTTTGGAAGAATTGATCCAGCAATTGGGCGTTCGAAAAGAAACGGTAGTCGCGGAAGTGAACCGCCGGATTGTTCAACTGGATAAACGATCGGGAATCCAACTGGCCGATGGCGATCAGGTGGAACTGATTCAATTTGTGGGGGGCGGCTAATGACAGCGACTATAAACCAGTTGATGACGCAGGATAGCTATCAAATTAACGGAAAAAATTTTACGTCCCGCTTGTTAGTAGGAACGGGTAAATACGCCACCAATGAACTCATGGGCGAGTGTCTGGAAGCGTCCGGAACCGAAATCGTCACCGTCGCCTTAAGACGGGTGAATTTGGATAAAAAAGGCGAGAAAAATCTTTTAGATTTTATCGACCTCAAAAAATATACCCTGCTGCCTAATACGGCCGGCTGCTACAGCGCCGAGGAGGCGATTCGCGTGGCCCATTTGGCCAGGGCCACGGGTATTTCCGACTTTGTGAAACTGGAAGTTTTGTATGACGAAAAAACACTTTTGCCCGATCCCATGGGAACTCTGGAAGCGACCTCTGTTTTGGTCAAAGAGGGCTTTACGGTGATGGCTTACACTTCCGATGATCCGGTGATGGCTCAAAAGCTGGAACAGGCGGGGGCCCACGCGGTCATGCCGGCTGGCTCGCCCATCGGCTCGGGTCAGGGAGTTTTGAATCCCAATAACATCCGGATTATTTTGGAAAAATTAAAATGCCCCGTTCTAATTGACGCGGGTGTGGGGTCCGCCTCCGACGTGGCATTCGCCATGGAACTGGGCGTGGTCGCGGTCCTGCTCAATACCGCCATCGCCCACGCGAAAGACCCCCTGAAGATGGCATATGCCATGAAGAACGGCTGCGAGGCGGGCCGGCTTTCCTACCTGGCAGGACGTATTCCCAAAAAACTTTACGCACAGGCTTCTACGCCTCTCAAGGATTTTTAAATTGTGCTCCAGTCTTCAGGATCGCTTATCCTCCGCCAGGCTTTATCTGGTAACGGATCAGGCGCTGTCCCAGGGACGAACAACGACTTCTGTAGTCGAAGCGGCGTTAAAGGGCGGGGTGGATATTGTCCAGCTCCGTGAATATTCCATGACGGATTGGGAGCTTTTAAAAGTCGCCCAGGAAGTTCGGCTGTTGACCAAAAAACATAACGCCCTTTTTATTGTCAATAACCGGCCGGATATCGCCAAACTTTCCGGAGCGGACGGCGTTCATCTGGGGCAGGACGATCTTTCGGTGGAAGACGCCCGGAAAATTATGGGTGTCGGCAAAATTGTCGGTGTTTCCACCCATGAAATCGATCAGGCTCATAAAGCCCTGGTTGATGGGGCGGATTACATCGGTGTGGGGCCGGTTTATCTGACCGAGACCAAAAAAAATGTCGTTCCGCCGGTAACGCTGGAATATGTCAAAAAAATCCATCAGTGGAAACAGGCTCCCCCTTTTTTCGCGATTGGCGGCATTAAACTTCATAACGCCGCGGCGGTTTTGGACGCGGGCGCCCGCCGTTTGGCCGTCGTTACAGGGATTGTGGGAGCGGCTGATATCCGCCAGGCTTGCCTTGAATTCAAAGAAATCATCGCCAAAGTTCCCCTTAAAAGTTAGGGTCCGGTGTCTTGAGTCGCCTGTCGATTCAGCCTATAATTTAGTCAGAAGTTATTCATTTTAAGAGGTTGGCTTCATGTTACGTCCTATTGTCATTTATCCCGATCCCCGGCTTTTGCTCAAAAGTAAGCCAGTAACCCAATTTAATGACGAGCTCAAGGAACTGGCCCGTGAAATGACCGAAACCATGAGAGACGCCAACGGGGTGGGTCTGGCCGCCATTCAAATCGGCGAAGCCATCCGCATGATGGTCATGGACGAACATTATGATTTAGAGGACAAGGGTGAATCCCTGGCCCTCTGCAATCCGGTAGTTTTGGCCGAAGAGGGAACTGAAACCATCGAAGAAGGCTGTCTTTCCATTCCCGATGTCCGGGAAGAAGTAGAACGCTCTTTTAAAGTGAAGGTCAAAGGTCAGAATCTGGACGGCGTCGAAAAGGTTTATGACTTTGAGGGTTTATTGGCCCGCTGCATTCTCCACGAGATCGACCATATGGACGGCAAGCTTTTTATCCAAAAAGTTCCAGCCGTGAAGCGCCTCTTCCTGAAAAAACAATTGGACGAGCTCAAAGCCAATTACAAACAAGCCGCGAGACTTTAACAGGATGCTGAAAAATTATTTTTCAGCATCCTGTCGACAGCCTGTTAATCTGCACCTCCCAAAGGTCTTCTCTTGAGTCAGCCGTTCCGTATCCTTTTCATGGGCACTTCGGATTTTGCCGTGCCAGCCCTTCAAGCCCTGCGCCAAAACCAGTATGAAATAGCGCTGGTCGTCACCCAGCCGGACCGTCCCGCGGGACGGGGATTGGAATTAAAAGCTTCCGCGGTCAAAAAAGCCGCCCTGGATCTGGGTCTGGAAATTTATCAGCCGGAAAAAATCAAAAGCCCTGAAGCGGTGGAAAAGCTTCAGGCCTTAAAGCCTGATGTGACGGTAGTTGCGGCCTACGGGCAGATTTTGCCCTTATCGGTACTGCAAGTGGCCAAGACTGCCTGCCTGAACATTCACGGTTCCATTCTGCCGAAATACCGCGGCGCCGCTCCCATCCATTACGCGGTCATGGCCGGTGAAAAAGAAACCGGCGTGACCCTCATGTATATGAACGAGAAAATGGACGAAGGGGATATACTCCTGATCAAGAAAACGCCCATCGGCCCGCAAGAAACGACCGGTGAGGTTCATGACCGTCTGGCGGTTCTGGGAGCGCAAGGGCTCATGGAGACGCTGGAACTTTTAAAACAGGGCAAAGCGCCCCGTCTGCCGCAAAATCATCTGGCGGCCACCTATTCTCCCAGTATTAAGCGGGAACAATGTAAAGTGCGCTGGGACGGAACGGCGTCGCAGGTGGTCAACAAAATCCGGGGGTTGAATCCCTGGCCAGTCGCTGAAACCCAGTGGAAAGAAATGGATTTAAAATTGTTATCGGCGGTAGTTCAAAATGCCGCGCCGAATGAAAACAAACCCGGTGAAATTTTAATGATCAGCAAAGACGGAATTGTAGTCAATACAGGTTTGGGGTCGGTTTTGATTCAAGAGATTCAACCGCCCGGAAAGAAACGAATGAAAGCGTACGATTTTACCTTAGGCCAGCCCGCGTTTAAACCGGGGGAATGCCTCTCATGAACGAAAAAACAAAAGACGACTCAGCGCCGAAGAAAAAGGCCAAGAAGGTCACGGTTAAAAAAACGACGGTCAAAAAAACAACGGCAGCCAAACCGAAAACGAAGGCGGCGGTTAAGAAAACGGTTTCGAAAGCCAAGGCTGTAAAACCCGCGCCTAAAACTAGAGCCGTGAAAAAGATTGTTTCGGAAGCGCCTGTACAGGAAAAGATGAATTTAGAAGTTCCTGCGGCGGCCAAGCCGGTTATTGAACGTCGGGTTGAAGAACCCCATGCCGAAAAGGTTGACCAGGCGCCTCCGGCAGTAGTTCTGCCTCGGCCAGAGGTCGATGGAAATAATAAGAACGAGCCCAACTTCAATAAGGAATTGATGCAACCAAGTCATATTGCCACTCTGTCGGGGACAGGCCGGATTGAGGCCGCGCAACAGGCGCAACCAAAGCCCCGTTTCGAAGGCCGTCCGCAATTTAACAATAACCGACCGAACAATTTTATGCGCAATTCGCGGGACCGCCATGGATCGGGAGGCCGCCCCGATTTCCGTGGTCGTTCTGATTTTCGCGGCCGTCAGGATAGCCGTCCCCCCATGGTTAACCCAAGAGACACCGTTTCGCCCTCCCGCTTGGAAGCGGCCAAGGCTCTTTACAGTATGGAAAAGGGCGCGAAGATTTCGGATGTTCTGGAACTGAAACGAAATCTCATACCGGAAGACGAGGCTCTTTTAAGAGAGCTGGTTTACGGCTGTACCCGGCAAAAGCGTCTTTTGGATTATCACCTGAATTCCTTTTGCACTACCGCTTACGATCAGTTGCCGATCGAGATTAAAGTCGCCCTCCGTCTGGGCATTTATCAGCTTTATTTCCTCGACCGTATTCCGGCCCACGCGGCGGTTCATGAATCGGTCAATCTGGCCAAGCAGGGCGGCCAGGAAAAACTCAGCGGTTTTGTGAACGCGGTTTTGCGAAACGCAGAAACCAAAAAAGCGGAGAGGGTGATTAAGGGTGAAAGCGACATCGACACCATGGCCCTTCAGTTTTCCCATCCGACCTGGATGGTGAAACGCTGGGCAAAAAATATGACGCCCGAACAGCTGCAACAAACGCTTAAAGCCGATAACTCGCCCCATCCGGTTTATTTACGAGTGGCGCCCGGTTCACGGGCCCGGGTGATTGAAACCCTGGGACGTCAAAATGTGCGGGTTACGGAAACAACCTGGCCGGTCGATACCTTGAGCCTCAAAAGCCATGAGGGCGGATTATTTTCCGGCGAGAGTTTTCAAAAAGGGGAATGGATTGTGCAGGACTGGGTTCCCCAGGCCATGCTCGATCTGCTTCCTCTCAACGAAGGCCAGAGAGTCTGGGATGTCTGCGCCGCGCCGGGCGGAAAGACCATCGGGTTGGCGTGGAAGACGGGCGAAAAGGGCCAGGTGATGGCCAGCGACGCTTCGGCGGAACGCCGCAAACGACTGATTGAAAACGTAAACCGTATCGGCTTGAAACAGGTTTCAGTGTTTGACCACGAAATTACCAAACTGTCTCCGGCGCAAAAATTTGATATGGCCTGGGTGGACGCGCCCTGCAGCGGCACGGGGGTTTTGTCCCGCCGCGCCGATTTAAGATGGCGGCTGATGCCCAAAGACGTGATTGAACACGCGGACCAGCAAAAAGATTTGCTGGTGCAGGCCCAGGGCCATCTTTATCCCAAAGGTTTTTTGGTCTACAGCACCTGTTCTTTGGAACGGGAAGAAAACCAGAGAGTCATTGAGGCTTTCGTGAAAGATTATCCCGAATTTAAACCGGTTAATTTAAAAGTGCCTGAGGGATATCCTGAAATTTCCGGGGATGAACTGGGGCTTACCTTTTTACCGACGGCTGAGCATGACGGCGGGTTTATGTCGGTTCTGAGCCGGTAAAAGTTCCATCCATGGGGTGTTTGTTTTGAAACAGGTTTTTATCTTTATCTTTCTTCTGCTCTTCGCCGCCGGTCATAGCGGCGCGGATGAAATTCAAAAATACGACATTGTCTTCAAAAACGGACTGGTGGTCGACGGCTCAGGCCGGCCGCCCTACCGGGCGGATGTGGCGGTCATTCACGGCAAAATCGCCAAAGTCGGCGGTCTGGGCGCCTATCAGGCGGCTCAGGAAGTGGACGCCAGGGGGCTTGTCGTCGCTCCCGGTTTTATCGACATCCTCCGCCACAACGATCTTTTGTGGTCCTTCAGCGAACAGAAAAGGGCCATCGAAGAGGGCATTACCTCGGGTCTGGCGGGCAACTGCGGTTTTTCCGTTTTGGATGTGGGCAAAAACCTCGCTAAAGTGGAAAAAGACCACAGCATGATTAATCTGGGCACGCTCATCGGGCAGGGCAGTGTGCGGGACTGGTTTGTCAAAACCCGCCGGCAAGACCCTCCGACCGCCGATCAAATGAAACAGATGAAAGACTTTGTGGCAAAATCCCTTCAGGATGGGGCTTTTGGTTTATCCAGCGGGCTGGGTTATGAACCGGGCGAATGGTGCCAGCCGGCCGAATTGGAAGATCTGGCCTCGGTACTTTCCCAATATCCTCACGCCGCCTATTACACGCACATCCGCAACTACCGCTCCAATGTTCTGGAGGCCATCCAGGAAGCCATTCAAGTGGCCCAGGTGGACAAAGTGCCGGTCATTATCCAGCATCTTTTATTCAAGCTTCCCAGCAACTGGGACCAGACCGAAAGCGGTCTTTTGCTGCTGGAACAGGCCCAGGAAAAAGGACTTTCGGTTTACGCCACGGTTTATCCCTACGACTTTTGGGGTAATGAGGTTCAGTTATCCCTCTTTCAGTTTTTATATTTAAAACCCGAATCGATCCGCTGGGCTTCTTACCACAGCGACGCCAAGACCACCGCCATTCTGGATGATATCCACCGCCGTCTGCAGGAATATGGCGGCGGCGACAAGATTGAAATCACCCGGGTCCGGTCCAAAGCGTTTAAAAGTTTTCTGGGTTTAACCATTAAGGATTTGGCCCAGCAGAGAAAAATGTCCGAAGAGTCCGCCGTGCTGGCCCTGCTTTTGGAAAACGGCGGGGACGTTAAAATTTGCTACCACGGACTTTCTGAAGAGGGCCTCATTAAAAAAATTCAGGACCCCAATGTTTTGTTCGGTTCGGATTCCACCGGCAACATTCCGCATCCCCGCGATGTGGGGGCCTTTCCACGGCTGATCGGTAGTTATGTTCGCGACAAAAAAGTGATTCGTTTGTCCGAAGTCATTCACCGCCTTACGGAAGAGCCGGCGCGATTACTGGGTTTAAAAGACAGGGGATTTTTAAAAGAAGGTGATTGGGCCGATATGGTGGTTTTTGATTATCAAACCATCGGCGATACGGCCACCGCCGTTTCTCCCTGGGACCCGCCTCACGGCATTAAGTGGGTTCTGGTCAACGGCCAAATTGTTTTCGGTAAAAAAGGTCTTTTGGATCTTTATCCGGGCCGTGTTTTAAGGCGAACGAACGATTAGCCGGATGGTTTGCCCTCAATTCCGAGTTTTTTTAATGTGGTATAATTGCATTACATTTTGATCGAGGTCATGCAATGAAAGCCGCTTCTTATCTTTTCTTATTGTCGTTGGTTGTTTTTATCTTTCCCCTGGCCTGTACTAAAACCCTGGTCGCGCCGGTCTCAGCTATTCCGACAGCCACTCCTACTTTTACCCCTACGGCCACGACGGTGGTGGTGTCCGGGCCCATTACCATTAGCGTGACTTCCGCTAATCGTTACAGCGTGAATGGCACTGCGGGCCCGGCCATCAGCGCTCCCATTACGGTCGTCTCCGGCCAAATGATAGTGTTTGATAATAGTAATGCCACCACGCATCAGCTCTACATCGACAATGGTAGCGGCACTTGCAGTGTCACGCCCGCAAGCATAAGCAGTTACCCCTACTTTTATTACCCTACGGGTCCCTCAGGCACTAATTTCACTTTTCATTGCAGTATTCACGGGACCTGTAATGGAGGTTCCGCCATCTGCACTTTGCCCTGTACGGGCATGACCGGCGTGTTTCACGTTCAGTAGTTAAATGGAACGAGAATTACATACTTAAGCTCTTCAACAAGCTTAAGTAATACGGCGGTGTGTCTTTGCGAGAAGTGGCCCCCGAATAGGGGGACGGTTACGACGAAGCAACCAAAGTGCTTGGTTCGTTGTGGCGGGTTGAAGTTTTATTATAACTGGGGTTGCTTCGTCGATAACAAC
>PLFD01000014.1:26742-41117 GCA_003136635.1 candidate division FCPU426 bacterium
CCGCCCAGCCAGCCGGTCACATCCACTACTTCGCCGATAAAATAAAGGCCGGGAATTTTTTTGGATTCCATCGTTCTCGAAGAAAGCTCATCCGTGTCCACGCCGCCTCTTGTCACTTCGGCTTTGCTATAACCTACGGTGGCTTCGGGGCTCAAGCTGTAATTTTGTAACTTATTGCAAAAATCCTTAATCTTCTTGTCCTGCATCTGGTGTATGGCCGCTTTGGGCGGCAGTTCCAGTTCGCACAGGCGGTCTGCCAAACGGGCGGGCAGCCATTCTTTCAGTAGCGTCTTCATCTCCGATTTGGAACCCTTGCGTTTGCATCCATAAAACCATTTCTCCAAAGTGTCTTTGGGAGCTTTGGGGATGAAATTAATTTGAATCGTATTGCCCGGATACCAGTAAAGGGAAGCTTGCAGGGCCGCGGGTCCGCTGAGACCCGTGTGGGTAAAAAGAATGTTCTCGCGAAAGACGCCCTTGCCACAAGTAACGATCGTATCGGCGGAAACGCCCATCAGGTCGCCAAATTGTTTCAAGTCAGCCGGTTTCAACCGAAAGCCGTCCAGGGCCGGGGCAGGGGGTACGATTCTTAATCCAAATTGTTTGGCGATTTTGTAGCCAAAGTCGGTGGCGCCCAGCTTGGGGATGGAAAGTCCGCCGGTGGCGATCACTAAAGATTTACAGTCGTAAGAATCGTGAAGGGTAGCGACGTGAAAGGTTTCTTTTTTACTCACGTGGGCGACTGGCTGTTCCAAAATCAAGTCCACGTTGGCTGTGCGGCATTCTTCCTCCAACATGGCCACGATGTCCTGGGCGGATCGGTCGCAAAAAAGCTGGCCCAGTTTTTTTTCGTGATGGGCGATCCGGTGTTCTTTCACCATGTGAATGAAGTCCGCCGGCGTAAAACGGGACAGGGCGCTTTTGGCGAAATGGGGGTTATTTGAAACGTAGTTTTCCGGCCCCGCGCCCGTATTGGTAAAGTTACAGCGTCCGCCGCCGGAAATGAGGATTTTCGAGCCGATTTTGGCCGCGTGGTCCAATACCGCCGCTTTCCGGCCCCGCCGTCCCGCCTGGATGGCGCACATCAGGCCCGCTCCGCCCGCGCCGATAATGATCACGTCGTAGTTTTTCATGGGGCGTATCTTAACAGGTTGAATTGTGTTTATGTTTTCTGGATGAGAATAAAAAGGATCGCGAAATCCGAAGGGGAATTAGCCGCCCTTATTTTCACGAAACAGGAACCTTTCACCGCCTGAATCCTGGGCCCCCAAAGCAAAACTTGAGATATAATTTTGTCTTATTCACCGGCAGATGATGAAGCTCTCCTAATTCCGCATAAAATTCTGGCAACCGCAGAAGGGTATGGATGTTCATTCCAATAAACGGAAGGTTTCTGGCGTCCGTAAAAAAATCAGCCTGCTTTTCCTTCACCCGATTTTTGATCACCGCCGTTTTTTTATTTTTCCTCAGTGTTTCCTGGGCTCAGGCTCAATTCACCCTCGGCACAACCCTGGGGGTAACCATTTCTTTCAGTGCCGGTTCCACGGCCGTCAGTTCTGTCACCATTACCTCGACCTTTCCTTCGGAGTTGACCTATGACACCTGCGGCGGCGATCCCTGTTCCGAGAGCGGCAATATGGTCACCTGGATCGTCGGCAGTTTGGCTCCAGGCCAGGGGGTTACGGTCTTCTATGATGTCACCATCACCTCTTGTGCCAGTAACGCGGCGACCATTTCGGGCGCGGATATCATTGTCGGTTCACCTTCATCGGCCTCCACGATATTAAATCCACTCCCTTTCACCATCATTTGTAATACCGACACCCCGACCATTACCAATACGCCCACGATTACCTTTACCCCTACCCTCACCCCGACGAACACCGACACCTTCACGGTGACCAATACGCCGACGATGACCAACACACCCACGAATACGAATACCCCTACGATCACCGATACCCCTACCAACACACCCACCTTTACCAACACCTTTACGCCCACCAACACTCCCACCATTACCAACACTTTCACCCCGACGAACACCTTTACGCCCACCGACACCTTTACTATTACGCCAACTTATACGCCCACCTGCGTTATTCAGGTTTGGCCGAACCCCTATAATCCCAAAACCGCGGTGGGCAATACTCTGCGCATCAGTTGTATGACTTCTCAAAGCACCGTGGGCATTTACACGATTTCGGGCGAGCTGGTTCAAACGCTGGACCAGAGCACCGCCTGTCAGGTGCCGGAAATGTGGGGAATGGTTTATTGCTGGAACGGGAAGAATAAACAGGGTTACCCGGTAGCCACCGGCATTTATCTTTACGCGGTGGAAGTGGAAGGCCAGGTAACCCAGCGGGGCAAGTTTTTAATGGTGAACGGCTCTTGAAAAGGATAGGGTGATAGCGGATTTCAAATCGTTAAAAAATTAATTTTAAATCGGGGAATGTCATGACAACGAATAAGAAAAATAAAATCTTTTTCTGGGTTTTTACCCTTTTATTTCTTTTACCAGCCGCCGGCTCCGGTGTCTTTGAGCTTTTCTCAAACGGCCCCCAAGCCACGGTACAGGCCCTGACGCTTTTGGG
Organism: candidate division FCPU426 bacterium; assembly: GCA_003136635.1. Classification (GTDB taxonomy): domain Bacteria; phylum Oederibacteriota; class Muellerivitia; order Muellerivitales; family Muellerivitaceae; genus Bog-1183. Next base: position 29,337 of record PLFD01000014.1, read on the forward strand.
GTATCCGCTTTTTTTGATGAAGATTCTGGGGTTTTCCAAACTTCTGGGAGCATTGGCGATTTTGACAGGCCGAATTCCCCGAATGAAGGAATGGGCTTACGCGGGTTTTTCCTTTCTTTTTCTGGGGGCAACCGCGTCCCATCTACTGGCGGGCGACACGGCGCACGCGCCCATCCCCTTTATCTTTTTTATCCTCACGATGGTTTCCTATTATTTTTCGAATAAAGCTTTTTCACATTCCGCGGGTGAAACGATAAAAAGGGTTTTATCAAGATTTGGCGTGAGGTCTTAACTCTTCCAGGTGTCTGCGCCGGTAATTCTGCAAAAATCTCCGGCGGTTTTTTTGCCGGAAAAACTTAACCAAAATCATGCCAGATTAAAAAATGAACCGTGGAATAGAAAAGCAACGCCGTCTCGATGCCTGCCGCGATCAACAACCGCCTGCGGGGTTTGGGAAAGCGGGTGATAAAAGCGAAGAGAATGAACCCAAACCATAAAACAAACGCCCCAAAAACCCGAAGGAGGGCCATAAAGGTGATCAGCGCGAACCAGGAATGGGTATAAAAACTCAAAACCCTGACCGCGATCAAAAGGCCTTCGGCTGCCGGCCCCGTCAAAGCCAGAGCGATGGCGAAGAGGGAAAATAAGTTCCAAAAGTTCTCTTCGGACCGCAAAAAGAAGAGAGCCAAACCAATGGGGAAGAGCGATAAAAAGGCGAAGACCCCGATGAAAAGGATCATTTCACCGCCCGCCACCATCCCCCCGGATTGGGCCTGGAACTGGGCGGTTACCAGATCATCCAGATAAGCCGCCAAGCCAGCGCCGACAAAAGCCAATACAAAACCCGCGATGACAGAACTGATTTTCGTGATTTTTTTCATTTATTTACCGGATTCCCCTCTCTTGTTTTAGGAATGGTTTGACCAGGGGTGGACCGCCTCTATTTTTTTTCCAGACGTCCAAAGGTTATCGCCAACTGAACGCCGATAAAGAGCATCCCCAGCCCGACCGTTCCCGCCTGGGTGAGCTGACGGATGTCGAAATCACCGACTCTTAAAATCAAAAAGTAGGCAACCACGAGGTTCAACAGGCCCCAGAGGACATTGATTAAAGGCGAGGACAGCCCTTTTCCGGGTGGTTTGGCAAAGGGCGAAGGAAATTTTCTTCCGCAAACGCCGCTGACGAAATGGGGAACAAAATTGCCCAAAAAGGCACCGCCAAAGAAGTAAGCGACATACACAGTCCAAGCCATAATTTCCTCCTTAGTTTTTTGATTGAACGGATGCAGCCCCATTCCCATCCATTATAAATCTCAATGGGTGGCTCCCGTGATCGAATTGAACCGGTCTATTTTAACCTTCAATTTCACACGTACAGAAAACTAAAACACAATTACCAGCGTGTCTTGTACACCGAATTGAACTTGTTATGGCGCCCTTGGTCATCGACCCTTCGCTGCGGTGCGAAGGGTTTTGTGGTTAAAGATTTAATGTTATTTTGCGTAATTTCGGCCGGAAGCTATTAGCCTGGCTGGGGTTGCGGGCGAGCAGGGCGCTGGTCCACTCCGAGGGGGAAGCGGCGAAGAAAGTCACGGGCAGTTGGGACAACCCCTTTTCCAAATCACTCCGGCCTTGTCTTTCAGAAGTAACTTTTCCAATACTCCAAAGGTGATCCCCTAACGTCACTGCGGCTTTATCCATGGGGCTGTCCGCCCAAAGCTTTTGCACCACACCGTCATTGTTTAATACCAGCCCCTGATAGAGATAGGGCATGCCTCCCATGGCGGTGTCGTGGCCCAGGCGGGAATTGCGGATGAAATATTGCATGGTGGATACCAAATGTTCCAAATCCTCAGAAGTGGCGCATTGAAGGGTGAGGGGATATTTGGAGCCACTGACCACCAGAGAACATTGGTAAATAATTTGAGCGGGTTGAGTCCCGGAATGGGACGAAATCCCCGAAGCCATGGCGGAGGGGAAAACATCCACTTCATTCGTATGAATATATTTCACATCCTCCCACAAAAAGTTTATCACGCCATCGCCGCCGCCCAACAGGCCGAAAGGGTCGGCGCTTTTGAAATGGATCGTCAGGGTGGTATTGGTGGGATTGGCCGATGAAATGATTTGTTTGCCGTTTCCGATCAGCATGGTGTATTTATCCGGGTCGGTGATGTCCTGCATGCGGCTGACCGCCACGTCGCCCGGCATGCCTTCGTCCGGCGTCATGGGATAATCTTTCACGATGCTGTCGGGCGCAATGGCGGCCATTTCGGTTTCGAGAATTTTGGGATCATAGAGAGTCCTCGATGTATTGAGAGGGGAAGCGGTTGTGCTGAATGAGATGGCGGGCTGATATGAAGATTTAGTGGAAGGTCTGAAAGTTTGAAGGTGCGAAGCCGGTTTGGCCGTTACTTTGTCACTTTCCACTTTCGCACTTTCTGACTGTTCATTATCTACCCTCACACTTTCAACATTTGAACTTTCCACAGGACTCTCAGCGACATGACTGAAGTGAATTTTCGACCAAACCACTTCCACCGGGCGCAGGACGCCGTAATGGAACGCCTCCCATGCAAACCATATGGCAATCGCCACTACTATCAAGGTGAATATGGCCTTGGCGTACTTATAGAGTCCCAAATCTTTCAGGGCTTCTTCCACCATCTTCCAGGCCCAATGCGCGAGTTTGAGGGAAAGTTTGAACAGCTCGAGGAAGAATTTGGCTATATAGCCGAACAAATCGCCGATTTTATGAAGAACGAGCAGTGACCATTCGCCGCCCGTCAATGATTTGCCTTTTTTGCGTTTGGATTGGATCTGTTTGAAGACGTTGATATCCGCCAGCCAGTCCAGGAGGACTGTTTCACTAATACTTTCACCGGCAACGATATCCTCTTTGGCGGTTATTGAGGGGGAAGCACCGAATATCTTTCGAAGGTAAGCTGCCAGTTTGTCCTGTTCAGTGGTTTCGTTACCCTGAATCCTTTCCGCTTCCGCTTTTTCCAGTAATTGGCGGAGCTTCTTAAGGTCGAGGTTGGTTGGTGAGGTCGAAGCGGCAACGATGCCCTGTGCGAGCCCCTTTTTCAGGTCAATGGGGCCCCCCCTGAGCGACCAAAGGGAGTCGAACGGGTTTGGCTTTCGGGTCAAATTCAGCCGCCGGTTTGCCGCTGATCACCCATGCCACCAGCTTTTTAATGTCTTTGGTGGCCAATTGACGGGTCAAAACCACGTCCAAAGCGGCATGAACGGCGGTGGGTAGGTTATCTACCCGCCCTTTGAGTCCGGTTAGGGCAAGGGCGCTATTGAGGGAAAAGCTGTATACAGCTGAACGGATTTTGTCGATGGCGGCTTGATCCAGACAGCCGTTCAGTGTGATGAGATAGCTGGCATGAGCCGAGCTGACATTCAGTTCATCGGCCAAACTAACCCCGGTACGGTTGGGGTCTGCCTTAATTAACCGGTTAACGGTCTCCAGCCTATCCAGCCAATCTGTGGATTTGGAAGAAAACTTAGTCATCAAACCGCTCCTTTTGGCGGAAACTATCGACCTCCAACGGAAATGCCGGATACCTTCAATGGAAATTGAAAAAGCTTCAACGGAAAAATGAAAACCTTCAACGGGAAAACTTTAATCTTTAACGGCATAACCGATAGCTTCAACGGAAAAATTAGAAATCTTCAACGGGAAATTACCCACCTTCAATGGAAAAACCGGAACCTTCAACGGGAAATCCGGTATACGGCCTCCCCAAAATCGAGAAAATACTAAAACCTGGTTTTAGCCCTGTCAATGAGGTTTTTTGGACTAATCGGGTTGGTGCCTTGGTTGATGGTATATAGCAAAAAAGCTGGTTTATCAGTCAAAGGCGCGCCCCCGGCAGAGGTAGTTCTGGATGGTTCTATATAGAACTGTCAAAGGGGTAGGTCGGAAACCCATAATTTACTCAAAAAAAGGGGGATGGCTTTTAGTGCTCGGGATAGAATTGGGTACGGTTTCCTCATCTTCGTCGATCAGGTGGCTTCATGAAAAAAGCCGAGTCTTTTGTTCACAGTCTCGCGACGGTTTTTATCACCTTTAGCGTGGTAATGGGTTTGGGGTATTTTTTCTATGGCCTTCTGGTGTGTGGCTCGAATATCGGCAGTGAATTCGCCAATATCCCTCACGCGGACAATATGGGTCCCATTACGCCTTTTATCTTTGCCCATCTTTTGTTTTTCGTCGTTTCCGGGGTTGTCTTTGAAATCATTACCTTCGCCGCCTCTATTGGCCTTCTGAGCCATCAAGACTGGGCCCGGAAAACCTTTTTGGTTCTTTTCGCTTTTCTGGGTCTTAAACATTTCGTTTTTTTAGCCTCTTGCCTTTTTCAAGTTTTCAGCCCCCGGGTTGAGTTGTTTTATAAACTTTGGTTCCACAGCCTTATTTTGTCCTGGATTGTGTTCGCCATTTCTTTTTTATTTCAATTAGCCTCTGTGGGTCTTTATGTTTGGCTTTGTCAACGCTTGACGCAAAAAGATATTCGTTCGGTTTTCAAATAATCTTTGGGAGTTACTATGGCCAAGGCAAAAAATAAAATTTCGGCAGGCGAATATATTATTGGTTTTTGTTCCTTTATTCCTTTGATGGGAATTCTGTTGGGTTTGGTTTCGATCGTGCTGGGCGCTCTCCGGTTTCGGAACGGCGGGGGGAAGCTCATTGCCCTGGGAGCATCCGGCATTTTATTTTCCGCCGCGATCTATGCCGCGATTTTTTTTACTGTTTTAAAGGGCAATCTTTTTAAACATAATTCGGGTTTTAGCTCGTTGACTAAACAAAATCTAAAGTCGGCTTTGATGGCTGTTGAGTTTTACAAACTGGTTCACGGCCAGTATCCGGACAATCTTGAAGATATGACGGATAAAAATAATCCTGTGGGCCATTTGATGTGTATTTACGATATGAGTTCTTTTACGCCGGGTAAAAAACTGACACCGTTTTATTACCAATTGACTCCCAATAAACGGCATTATTATTTACTGTCGGTCGGCCCGGACGGATTGCCCTTTACGGCGGACGATGTGGACCCTGATTTATTTCCCAATGAACAGGCTCATGTCGGCTATTTGAAGAAGGCGATTAATCCATAATAGTGAAAATCGGTATGCGGTGCGGGAAGCCTAATCCCTTTGTTTAGAAAAAGGAAAACAATGAGATTTAAATTCACGGCCCTTTTAATTTCGCTGCTCCTTGCTTTCCCTTCAGCCCCAACGCTGGCCAGGGGCGGCGGTGGCGGGTTCGGAGGTGGGGGTGGTTTTGGCGGTGGGTTTGGTGGCCGTGGGTATTACGGCAATCCCAGCTACAGTTACAACGTCGGTTTAAGCAACTATGCTTGTTATCTGGTTATTGTGTTTTGGGGCGTGTTCATTTTATGGGGCCTTTACAAGCGGTTTTATGCCCCGTGGAAATTCGATACCAAGATATTAAAAGTCAAAGCGGTCCTTTGGGAATGGTCATCATCCCATCCCGAATGGAAAGAGTCCGCTCTTTCGTAAATGGTTCACGATAAGTTTTTCGAAATTCAAAAGGCCTGGTGTGAACAAGACAGGACAAAATTAGCGGTGTTATTAAGTCCGGACCTTTTGAGGGAATGGGAAAACGAACTTAAATTTTTTAAAAATAAACATATGCAAAATTTGATGGACCGGATCACGGTTTTTCATATCCATTTTGTGAGCGTGAAAAGAAATTCGAACCAAGACAGCTTCACTTGTTCTATAGACGCGGGGGCGGTGGATTATTTTCAAACGGATTCGGGTGATTATTTGAGCTATCGTGAGAAAAAGATGCCTAAAGAAAAACTTCCTTTTGAAAATTTCCGTGAATTCTGGACCTTTCAACGAGAGGGAAATAAGGATTGGAATTTATGCCGGGTAGATCAAGAAGATGATTGGTCGTTATCGGTCAATGAACCGATTTCCAACAAAGTCTGAGTTTATTTTTTTATTAAAGAGAGCTTCGTGAAACTATTGGCCCTATTGTTTTTGGTATTTGCTGTCTCCGGGAAAGCCTGGGGCTATGGTGTACCCCCCATTTCGGTGGGGGAAGACAGCGAACTTCTCACCGATACGCCGATTCCCATTCCGCACCTGACCGCCACACCGACGATGACAGACACCCCGCTCCCGACGTTTACCTTCACCCCCACGCCGACCTCGTCGCCGACCGCTATTCCCACGTTAGTCGAAACCGTTACCTTATCTCCCGTTGGCCGCATGCCTTTGGACAAGCCGACCCCTTCGCCGACTAGAGACCCTTCGGACTCCTTCCAGGAACAAGGTTTTTTTGAGGCGGGTTTGGGCCTGGACCCGCCGGTTCAGGGATCAGCGGTGCCGGGAACCGCGGCAGGAGCCCAGGCGGCCGCTGGTATTTTGTTTAAAGACGGTTTCGCGGTTCTACTGGATTTTGAATACTTCAGTATCTCCAACTCCAATGCCGCCGGAACCCTTTCGCAAAGCGAAATGCTGGTTTTGCCCACCCTGCGCCGTTACCTCACCGCCGGCAGCGTGCGGCCTTATCTTTCCATCAGTCATGGATTGGCCATCAATACGACCACCCCGGGGTTCATGAATTCGTCATCAACGGAAAGTTACGACATGGCCCTGGGCGGCGGGGTTGAATTTTTGCTCGATCCTCATTTTTCCACTTACGTGGAGGCAAAATATAATTTTGTCTTTATGTCCGGCTCCCCGAACCAGGACATTCCGGTGGCTCTCGGCGCGAGATTAGGGCTCTAAGCGATGGTCTGTAAAAAATAAAGAACCAAATGGCACCCCATTCTATAAATTTGAAATGGGGTACAACCTATCAACGCTTATATGATCGCGTTGGTACACCCAAGTCGTGCCCTTCGACTTGTCACCTCAGGGCAGCGGCCACGCTGAGTTTTACGGTTTGTGTTATAATTTGTACAATTATTGGGGAGGCTATTTTTTGAAAAAAACTTATCTTTTCTTGCTTTCAACTCTGACGGTACTTTCGTTTTTCTCCTGGAATTGTTCTAAAACTTATACCTTTACGCCTGTGTCGCCGGCCGTCATCGCTACTCCCACGCCCACTCCCGTTCCCGGTACTGTTTGGGTCGAAGCCACGGCCAACGCCGCTTTTCCCGGGCGGGGCGCCCATACCAGCCTTGTCTACAACAACAATATGTGGGTCATCGGGGGATATAACGGCACCCTCTACTACAACGATGTCTGGAATTCGGCAGACGGCGTCAACTGGAATGAGTCCACCGCCAGCGCGGCTTTTTCCGCGCGGGACGGGCAAGCCAGCGTCGTCTATAACAGCGCCATGTGGGTGATCGCGGGAGCCGGCACCAGCCTATATAACGACGTTTGGTCCTCGACCAACGGCAGGACCTGGACGCAGGCGACCGCCGGCGCCGCATTCTCCCCGCGGTTATTGCAAACCAGCGTCGTTTATAACGGCGCCATGTGGATTATTGGCGGTTATAACGGCGCCACTTATTACAACGACGTATGGTCCTCGACCAATGGCAGTACCTGGACGCAGGCGACCGCCAGCGCCGCTTTCCCCGGCCGGTATGTGCATTCCAGCCTCGTCTATAACAACGCCATGTGGGTGATCGGGGGATATAGCGGCAGTACATACTTGAACGATGTATGGTCCTCCACCGACGGCGTGAACTGGAATGAGGCGACCGCCAACGCCGCTTTTTCCGGTCGAGCTGGACTGACCAGCTTTGTCTTTAACAATGCCATGTGGGTGATTGGGGGAGACGCCAACGGCAGCTTTTTAAACGACGCGTGGTTCTCCACCGACGGGGTCCACTGGACTGAGGCAAACGCCAGCGCTTCTTTCGCCGGCCGGGACATCCATTCCAGCGTTGTCTTTAACAACGCCATGTGGGTGATCGCGGGGTATGACGGGAATACCAACCGGCTCAATGACGTGTGGTACAGTCCGTAATGGTGAATCGTTCGGGTAAGCCTTTGCCCAGGGTGGATGCGCTGTTGGCCGCTGCGGCTTTGACCCATAACCTAACTTTGCTTAAACCCAATACAGTCGATTTTTCATTTTCGAAACTGAAATTATTTAATCCCTAGACATCAATACGGCACGAAAGTAAAAAAAGGGGTTGGGTTCTATCAGCAGCCCCTGCGAGATTCCTGGTCGGAGTGGATTGATCCCTTTGCGCGCTCTGGGATTGCCGGTTCTACGGGGCACCTGATAACCCTTAAGCTTTTTGGGATATTTTCCTAAAGCGCGGCCAGGGCGAAGCCATCGACAGAAAGACTATTCTCAAACACCCCAATGACCTATTCCGGTTGTTTCCGCTTAACCAAACCCCTATTGGATTTTCCACCTTCATTGCCGCGGATAGGAATGGCTTCTAGCAAAGCATGCCCTCCTAGGTGAACCTGAAAAACTTTTGCATCAACCGCATCAACTCGACGACACTTCTTGAAAACTTTTAACCCATTTTTCGTTTATAAACCGATTGGTTTATCGAAAAAAAGAGCGCGCTCCCGCTTAAAAGCCGAAACCGGACATAAATACTACAAATTTCGAGAACCCAATGTTAATTTATCGAGTTTTGAACAAATAAAGCGGGGGATATCATTTTGAGAAAGATATACTTTAAACATTATTCGCGCATCCATACCGGGAGAAGTCAGGAGTAAGAAAATGTTGGAAGAAGTTATGTATGGTCTCATTGATCTTTTGGGCCCCATCGCCAATTTTAAAAACATCCATCGTCAACTGGCGGATGAAGCTTTAAACGCGATATCAAAGGCCCTAAACGAAACCAGCCTTTATTACCGAGATATTGAACTGGGTATTACCCCCGATCCCTCTCAAGAAAAAAAAGCCATGCTCGTTCGGTTATGGGCCGAGGCGGCCATACCTATGAGAGTCATTGATTTTCATCTTTCTCAAATTTGTGAACTCAAATCCGAATATTGGCTAAATCCTAAAAGTTGGAGTAATGAGAAAATCCACGAAATAGGAATTGATTTGGAATCCATAAAAGAAATCTATCGGTTAAGACTTTTGGACAGGTGATTTCAAAATAATAACGAAGATTGGAATTGAGCTTGTCTTAAAGTTGAATTGAGAAATGGTTGAAAGTTCCCTAACCTCTGAAAAACTAATAGTAGCTTCAAACGGAGGTTGCGACTCAGAGATTCCTGAAAGAAATCGTGTAGTTTCTTTGTGTGTTTTTCAGATATTGCAATTGAATATTATTCGCAAATTAATATTGGGGAGAAATTATGAAAAAGGGTTTTAAGCCGTTTGTCTTGGCAGGTTTTTTGGGGGTTCTGTTATCCACCTTGGCTTCATCGGCACACGCCGCTACGGCGGTGGACGCTTACCAAGCCGGAGTGTCTTTTTATAAGCAAGGGCTCTATGACCAATGTATCGACCAGGAAAACGCTGCCATCGCGTTAGACCCCACTTTGTGGCAAGCCTATCAAGTGAAGGGTTACTGCTATTTTAAAGAGGGTAATACCTCGGCGGCTTTAGACGCCTATCATCAATGCCTGCAAGTGAATCCCAATAACCCGAAACTAGAAGCGATGGTTAATAAGTTAGAGGCTCAAAACGGGCCGGCTTTACCGGCGGCTCCCGTGGTGAATGCCCCTAACGCCAATCAGCCCGCGCCTTCGAATAATGTGGAATCCGAAGCGCCGATCAACGCAACTTCCACACCCGTAATGGTTAACACGAATCCCGTTCCCAACAGTGTCAGCAAAGGACCCCGAAATTTGGTGATTCAGATTGAGGGCGGATTATTTGTGCCTGCCAGTAGTCAAGCCGCGTCCCAGTTAACCCCGGGTTACGCGTTAGGCGGCATGGTGGGTTTTGCCTTTACCCCCCATTTCACGTTAGGTTTGGAAGTGGGCTCTGACGAACTCAACTATAACACCTCCGTCATCTTGGCCGCTGCCGGTGTCGCCAATAATCCCGCCTATAACCTAACCATGCCGACGTTTGGGCATGTGCCGGTGGAAGTGTTCGGCCAATACAGTTTCGGCGAAAGTATCGTAAAGCCTTATGTTTTTCTGGGCTGCGGGATAGCCTTTGATAGCGTCAACGGCAAGGAAGTTTTGACTGAAAATGGCTTGCCCATTTACAGCCAGACGATTAACAACAGCTGGACGAATTTAGAAATTGATCCGGGCGCGGGCGTGGAATTCAAGGTTGATAAGTATGAGAACATTTTCCTTCAGGCAAAACTGGATATGGACTTTGGCCCGACGGCGAACAGCAGCTCAACGATGGCGGAAACGACAGATAGTCCCATCATCATTGTCCCGCTGGAGATTGGATTTAATTCAACTTTTCAATGAGGTTCGTTTTTGGGGATAAGGATTGGCAGAAAGGCATGACGGTGGTGACGAGGTAAGTGGCGGAAGCGGCTAGGAAGAACAACGCGGAAGAAGCGGTAGAAAGATTGGGGCGTTAAGGTCGAGGTTGGGGTTCGTGGCTAAAGTGTTGAATGTTGGCCTGGAGTTCCCCCGATTTAATGGACAATCTAGTTTAATGTAGTTTGCTTCTCAAACTCCACCGGACTTTTGTAGCCCAAGGTGGAATGCAACCTTTTCCGGTTATAAAAAACTTCTATATATTCAAATAACTTCGCCTTCGCTTCTTCCTTGGTGTTGAACCGCACCGTCCTCACCAGCTCCGCCTTCAAGGTTTTGAAAAAGCTTTCAACCACTGCATTGTCGTAACAACTTCCTCTTTGATTCATCGAACTTTGGATTTTGTGTTCTTTCAGTTCCGCCATAAAAGCCCTGGAAGAATACTGACTGCCCTGATCCGAATGATGAATCGCCGGCGTTTTATCACCCCTTTCTTGAACAGCCATCTTCAACGCGTCAATCGCCAGCTCTTCTCGCAGATGAGATTGCATCGACCACCCAATAATTCGCCTCGAAAAAAGATCCATCACCACCGCCAAATACAGCCAGCCCGACCCTGTCCGGAATTGAGTAATGTCGGAGGCCCAAATGTGATTAGGCTTACGGACATTGAAATTCTGGTTCACCAAATTCTGGGTCTCAAATCTCCCGTGGCCCGTCAACGCCAAGGTGTGACGTTTGTAGTAGTACTGTCTCAAGGCCCGAATACCAGCCATTTTCATCAATCTGGCGATTCGATTACGCCCCCAATCAAATCCCTCTTTCTTCAAAAAGGCATGAACTCTGGGTGAACCGTAAGCCTTTCTAGAAATCAAATAAACTTCCCGAATCTCCTGTAAAACCAACAAGTTTTCTTTATCCCGCTTCGATGGTTTTCGAATTATCCAGGCGTAGTAACCGCTACGGGAAACCCCAAGGACACGGCACAACATCGTTACGGAGTATTGGTTTTGTTGTTCTCGGATGCATTCGAATTTTTGGCTTCTTCGGCCGCAAAGAAAACTAGAGTTTTTTTTAAAATGTCTCGCTCATCTCTGAGCTGTTTGTTCTCCCGGCGTAACCGAACGATCTCGGCGTTTTCGGCGTTTTTGACACTCTTTCCCGTTTTCCCAGGAAAGGCTTTCGCCCCATCCTTGTGCAGTTCATCCCGCCAGCGGTATAAAAGAACTACCGGAATATTGAGATCCCGAGCCACCTGGGTAACAGGTTTCCCTGATTCATTTGATAAACGAACAGCTTCTAATTTGAATTCAAGACTGTATTTCTTGTTGGTTCGACGTTGCATGCTGGACACCCCTGTTCTCTGTATTCTACACTCATCTCAGGTGTCCATTTTTTCGGGGGAAGTCCA
>PLFD01000004.1:0-131 GCA_003136635.1 candidate division FCPU426 bacterium
CATGTGGGGCAGGGATTTCGGGTCTACGTCAGGCAAATTGGAAAGACAATGATGCTTTTGTTAGTTGGCGGCGAAAAGAAGAGCCAGGGGCAGGACATTCGAAATGCCCATAAATATTGGAATGAGTTTAA
>PLFD01000004.1:164-12237 GCA_003136635.1 candidate division FCPU426 bacterium
GAACCGAAGGTGGTTATTTCGATGCTTCGAGACGTTGTGGAAGCGACAAGGGGATTTACGAAGTTGGCAAAGGAGACGGGATTAGCTAGGCAAAGCCTTTATAAAGCGTTGTCTGAAAAAGGAAACCCTGAGTTTGGTAGTGTCTGGAAAATTGTCCGTATTTTAAGAAAATCTAATAAAGAATTGGTTCACGCCCGATAATTATATAAGGTGTAAACAATGAAAGACTTTTCCTTTTGGCATATCGCCATTTTTAATGCCAAGACTCTGGAAGTCCTTAAATCAGTTGGCTCTGATTTAGCCCAATTTCAAAGTCAAACCGACTTTGCCGGAGTAGGTGCGGAGCCCAAACTCACACCGTTCCAGGTCGAAGCCATCCGTAAAATCTACTCTGAGAAATTGAAGAAGCTTAAAGCGGAAAAACTTTAAAGGCAAAACAATTTGGATACCCAACTCGTTGAAATACTCGGTCAAAATTGGCTTGTAAATGAGCTTTTGAAAGCCGAAATTGAAACGGCAAGACCTTCCCGTGATCGGGGAATAGACTTGATAGCTTATCTTGATCGCTCGAAAACAGCCTCCAGTTTTGTGGCCAGACCTATTCAATTAAAAGCCGCAACAAAAGAAGTTTTTTCTTTAGATTCCAAATACGAAAAAACCAAAGGTCTTTTATTAGTTTATATTTGGTATGTTCAGGATAACTCCAAGACAATCGCTTTTGCTCTTTCCTATAAACAGGCTTTTGAAATCGCTGAACAAAAGGGCTGGACGAAAACAAATTCTTGGAAAAAAAACAACTCTTACTCAAATAACCAGCCCGGCAAAGAATTGAAAGACCTTTTAAAAGGTTATCAAATGACAAACGATAAATGGTATAAAGTTATCTCTGAAGTTTAAAGGTATTCCATGTGCGGTCGATTTGTTCAAACAACCCCCGCTCAAAAGCTTGCCAAGCAATTTGAAGCGGTTTCGAAGTTGGAATCTTTTGAACCTGGATACAACATTGCCCCAACGGCCACTGTGGCCGTCGTCCGGATTTCCACGAAATCGGCAAACCGCGTTCTAGAAAGCCTTAAGTGGGACCTAGTCCATCACTGGGCTAAAGACCCCTCAATCGGGGCAGGGATGGGCAATGCCCGTGCGGAAACCGTCGCGGATAAACCTTCATTCAGAGACCCTTTTAAATCCCAACGATGTTTAGTGCCGGTGGACGGTTTTTACGAATGGCAGCAAACCACTGTGTTGAGGGACGCATCGATGCAAGCGTCTGGAATGCTTGGTAGAGGGTTGTCGAACCCAGAGATTTCTCTAATACAGAGAAGAGTTAGTAACTATTTTATAGAAAACGGCATTGAGTACTAAGGTGCCGACTAAGCGCAGTGCTCACCATCAAGACGGTTCTGTTATTCCCCAAACGGGCTTTGCCAAACTACATTTGTATTTAAAGAACCCAGTTTTGCCATATGGGTTGTTAGGGGTAATAGTCATTATTTCCGTTCTTCTCACTCACATCAAAAAATGGAAAATCAGCTTTAATTTCCTTAAAAAAGAAATGCCTAAGAGAGTTGCTCGGGAGTTGGGGATTAAACTCTCGCTACAAACAGGTCAATTTCGTCAGCTGACTTCGTTCGAAGCGGGGTATTTCCAGTATTCGAAGTTCCGTAAATGGGAAAGCGGAGCGGATGATGTCTTGAAAATAGATGTGAGAGAAGCGAGTAAGTACAAAATCGGCGAGGACCTATATAACGACATTTCAGAGTTTGAAAAATTAGTAAATACGGCTAACAAAGCTAAAGATGAATTCAACATTGCTTATATAGCGCAAGAGCTAGAACGCCAAAAAGAATTCTTTGATGATGTGAAACCAAATCCGTTGGATTCTGACCAAAGAAAAGCTGTTATATGTGATGAGGACCATACGTTGATTTTGGCGGGAGCAGGTAGTGGCAAGACCGCTGTAATTGCGACAAAGGCGGCTTACTTAGTCCAAAGACAGAAAGTTGACCAAGAAAAGATTTTGCTAATGACCTTTAGTAATGCTGGGGTTGAGGCTGTGGAAAATCGTGTGGCTCAAATGATTGGTAAACACAACATCGACATTAAGACGATTCATTCCTTGGGCTTGGAGATAATTACACGTCACACAAACAAGAAACCACTAATTCTAAAAGGGGCTGAGAAGGATGTGGCTCTCAGGGATACTCAAACATACTTCATCAATGAATTGTTTGAGAGCTTGTTCAAGTCGAACGAAACTTTTCAGGACCAAGTGTTTAAATACTTCTCCGCTTATTTGAAGCCCTATCTCCCAGATTATGAGTTTACGACCGAGGAAGAATGGGTGAGCTATTTGAAGGACCTTGGACCGCTTTATACTTTTTCGGGCGATAAGGTTAAAAGCTTAGAAGAGAAACAGATATGTGATTTTTTACATCGCAACGGTATTAAGTTTAGCTATGAAATGCCATATGAACATGACACGGCAACTAAATCAAAACGACAGTATTTGCCTGATTTCTACCTTACCGATTACGGTATTTATTTTGAGCATTTTGGCATTGATAGAAATGGGAATCCCCCGAAATGGTGGGAAGCAGAAGAAAGGGTGAATTACAAGAAGTGGATGGAATGGAAATCAAATCTTCACAAAGAAAAAGAAACCAAACTTATATGCACCTACAGCTATCAAAAGTTTGAGGGGACATTAGAAGAAGATTTGAAAGCCCAATTACTATCTTTAGGTGTTGAACTGAAACCTAAAGCGATTCATTTGGCTGATATGAAAAAGCGGAGTGAGTTAATACCGTTTGTTACACTTTTAGAGAAGTTCATAAATCTACACAAGGCTTCAGGGAAATCTCTTTCAGACTTAAGGTCCGAAGCTGTCCAAGACAGAGCTGGCCAAAAGAACCGTTTTTTAGCTTTCTTGGACGTGTATGAAATCTTCTTTGAAGGCTATCAAAGTGAACTGTCTAAGCAACGAATGATTGATTTTGGCGACATGATACAAGAGGGGTACAAGGCAATTGAAGATGGCTTTGATAAGTTGGGATTAAACTACAAATACATAATTGTTGATGAGTTTCAGGATACTTCGAGCGGTGCTTTTAGATTATTGAAAGGGATTAAAGACAGGGCTCAAGATTGCCGTTTGTATGTTGTGGGAGACGACTGGCAAGCGATTTATGGTTTTGCTGGAAGTGAAGTAGGAATCATCAAGAACTTTGAAACCCGCCTCGTGGGTACTAAAGTCATCGAAATGGGAATGAACTATAGGTCTTATCCGAATGTTGTGGAGCTGGGGAAGAAGTTCATTTTGAAGAACCCTGCACAAAGATATAAAGATGTAAAGAGTAATGTGTTAGATAAAAAACTAAACCAATTTATTAAAAAGAAAAATAAGAGCTATGTGTTTGCTAGCTTGAAATATCACTTAGAGGTAGAAGCTAAAGACTCGAAAAAAAGACTGACTGGTTTTGTTCTTGGTCGATACAAAGCAGATGTTCCTGAGTATTTTGATGACCTCAAAAAAACCTTCCCCCATATACGCTGGGAATTCAAAACTGTTCATCAATCCAAAGGGCTAGAAGCGGATTATGTAATTATTGTCTCGCCAAAGGAATATGGTTTTCCAAATATGATGAAAGATGAATTGCTTTTGAATTTGGTATCGCCTGAAAAAGAAAACTATGAACATGCTGAAGAACGGCGTGTCATGTATGTTGCTATTACCAGGGCTAAGAAGCAGGTCTTTTTTATAGGCGCTGAAAGGCCTGAAGGGCCAACTTACAAAACGTTTTTGACTGAAATTGAAAACATGCTTAAGAGTAATTAGGGGAATCCTATGTGTGGTCGATTCGCTCAAAAAACAAAACCCAAAAAGTTGGCTAAAAAGGCAAACGCCAATTTGAGCCTTACCCTTGAATCATTAGAGCCTAATTACAATATTGCGCCTTCCCTCAAAGTTCCTGTTATCTATCAAAAGACCGAGCGTGTTTTGGACCTTCTAAAGTGGGGTCTTGTTCCAGAGAGCGCAAAAGAAAGTTGTTACATTGCCATTTAAGCAAATATGGCATCAATTAGACCATCCCATTGAAGGTGAGTAGAAAAGATGCTAAATAATTGTACGTTTTGGGAGGCGTTATGAATCGGGTATGTGTTTTTATTGATGGCAGCAGTTTTTATTTTGGACTGAAGCGGAACAATCGAATTACCAGAGTGGATTACCACCAATTTTCAAAGGCGATAGTGGGGCCTGATCGAGAACTGGTCAGGACTTATTATTACAACGCCGCTTATGATGCGGCCTTATCTCCTGAACAACGTAAAGGCCAACAACCATTCTTAGAGTCGTTGTACCGAACACCTTATTTGGAATTGCGACTTGGACGCATTATTCCATTGCGAGAAGGTGGCTTTAGGGAAAAAGGCGCGGATGTTCTGCTCGCTGCGGATTTAATTTATTACGCAAACAAGAAGTTTTTTGACACGGCAATCATCATTACAGAAGACTCGGATTTTGCACCTGTCTTGAGCCAGTTGAAAGATGTTGGTCCCCATGTGGAATTAGGTTTGTTTAGAGATTCTCAGCCTAGGGATTTGGTGAGCGCGGCTGATCGAATCATCTCATTAGAAGATGTATTGGATAAATTTGCCTCAAAGATATTTCCTGAAATTCCTGAAGAAAACTTTGGAAATCGAAGTGAAGAAAGTCCCTTAATGAAGCGAGCCGGGTTAAAAAATAATTAAGTACAGATTTGAATGAAAACCACTTTGGTTTAAATGACTTGCTGCGAAATCAATGGGGGAAATTAGTGTTTTTCTACTCTTGGGGCTATTTCTTTCTTAAAGGGGCTGACGGTTTCGGAGTTTAGCGATTCTTAATCTTCTTTTATCTAACCGTAGAGTTTAAACCGAATGAGTTATCTCTCCGACGAGCGGTCGCTCTCTGGTTTGCTCGATAGCCTGAAGTTTCAATATAATCTAATATCTTTTATGAAAGTGTTGAATGTTAGTCTGATCCCTATTTTTCCGTCTGTAAATAAGGCGTTTTGGGGGAATTGAAGCGGGGAAGGGTTAAAAACAAGGTATAGAATTGGGAGGGTTTAAGAGGTGGTAGTACTGTAGAATTGTTGAAATTTAACAAACTTCTGGGGATCGCTATGACTTCAAAGATTCAGGCATTAAAGGTAAATCAATGGCTTAACCCTGAGTGGGACATGATTCAGTTTGACGTTGAAAAAACACGTAAAAAACCAGCGCAGGGATTCTATGTTTTTTCAATGAGCGCATATGAATTGAAAAGACTTACAGGAATTTACAGAAGAGACCCGAATATGGATCCAACGGAAGATCTTGGGATTCAAAGACGCCATGTTCCGAAAAGGTCTGATGAAATTCTTAGATATATTCAGAAAGGATCTNNATTTCGGCTACCGATGCAGATTCATTAAGAATGCCTGGTTGGATTCCGACAGCTGTCATTGCAAATATTTTAGGTCCTGAGGATCAACGCGGTCCAAATAATCGTAAAGTAACTGCAGATGAGCTAGTAAAAGTTAAAGATGGTGATGGGGCAACTGCGGAAATTATATTACCATCGTCTTTAAAAGAAGAAAGCTGGAAACCTAAGATTTTCCCGATTGAAATAATTGATGGGCAACACCGTTTGTGGGCGCTTGAAGAGCCGAAAGAAAAAAAGTGGGACCCGAATTTCAAGAAAAAGATTGAGGAATTTCAAATTCCAGTTGTTGCATTTTATGGCTTGGACAGAACTTGGCAAGCTTATCTCTTTTATACGATTAATCAATTGCCCACGAAAATAGATAAAAGTTTAGTTTTTGATTTGTATCCCCTGTTGCGAACGCAAGGATGGTTAACAAAATTCGCTGGCCCCAATATTTACAGAGAAAACAGAGCCCAAGATCTTACGATTTTGATGTGGTCGCAAAAAGAAAGTCCGTGGAAGGATAGGATTTTAAGATTGGGCGGTAAAGAAAAGGGAAAAGTAACACAGGCAGCATTTATTAGAGCTCTAATGGCATCTTTTGTAAAAAGATATAACGGCGGTAAAAAAAATCCTATTGGTGGATTGTTCGGATCACCAATGAAAAACCATGAAACGGTATTGGGGTGGAGTAGGGAAGAACAAGCTGCTTTTCTTATTTTAATATGGGAAATATTTGAAGATTCAATTTTAAATTGTAATGCAAAATGGGCCAACGAGCTCTTGAAGCGTGAAGAGAGTAAAGATAAAAAAAGCTTATTTTATGGCCCCAATTCTCTCATCTCCACGGATCAGGGGATTAGATCGTTTATGTTAATAATTAATGATTTGGTTTGGGTGGCAAATGAAAAAGAAATTCTTAATTTAGCTAAATGGAATTTTGAAGAAAATGAAGATTTAGAAGAAGAAGAGATTGTTTCACGGGCATTGAAATCACTCAAAAAAAGTCAAACTGAAGTTGTTAGTTTTGTTAAAAAAATTACAGATGTAATTGCCGATTTTGATTGGAGACTATCTTCCGTTATCCCTGAAAGTAATCCGGAGCATCAAAACCAGGCAGCGTATAGGGGAAGTGGTGGTTATAGATTGTTGAGAATGCGATTGCTTCAATCAATCAAAGAAAAAACAAGAGATTTAAAAGTTAAAGAGTTGGCAGGAGAGGTTTTGAGTAATTTGGATTATGAAGATGATGAGGCTTAATGGCTACTACAGTAGCCATTGCTGTAAGTACAGCTTCATCAAGAACAGTAATAAATGCAGGGGCAACTTTGGCTGTCACTGAACCCAATTGGCCATTTGTTACAACACCTGAGCTGTTGCTTAACAATGGTACTACATATATCAATGGAAAATTTGATAGACAAGTTCTTACTGCTGATTTGCATATTTTTTCAGAATATTTAGCTTTGGCAACTATTTCGCATGCTTTAGATGGATGGAGATTTTTATCCAAGTCAATTTATGCAATTTTGAATGGGGCTAGAAAACAAGCAATACACTTAGCTTATTACGCTGAATTGCGAGCTGCGATGTCAATCCTTGCAGAATCCGGTATAGGTATAAATAACTATAAAAATTTTTCAATAAACAATCAAAATCAAGTGTCTTGGTTCCCTGGAAGAACCCATGTTGCAACATGGGAGGCTTTGGCTACATGGTCAACCAAACGTGATGTGGCGGAAAAGGTTTTGGATTCTATTAATGTAATGGATTTAAGTGGATCGGAATGGGCGGATGCCTGTGGTGTTTCGGCAAAAAACAAGCCATTAATTATCACGGATTGGATGCAGAATTGGAGTATTGATTTAAAACGTCTGAAAGATGACTCTGATATAAGAAATATTGCAAGCTATCAAGTTCATCTAAACTCGGATACACATGAACCGTTAAAACAATCGGAATTCAATTTTATCAAAATTCTGGTTTCGTCGTGGTCAGATGGTGGGTCCGGATTTTTAGATTGGATCGACTTAGTCTTAATCGCGCACCTTTGTCAAACTGTATCGATATATCTTTATGGGGATGCAGCACCATTAAGTATTAATAAAATTTATATCAGCATTAATGATTATCTTTTGAAGCGTGGACTGGATCAAAACACTGCTTGTGAGATGATTTGGCGTATAGAGGAAGTACGCATTAATGATGGCGCTGAAATGCTTTCTGAAACAAGGATTACGAATACGTCGGCTATTTCTGTAATTGGACGGGCTTTTTTACTTCTGCGTTTGTCTGGTGCACTAAACAGAAAGCAATGGGAAGAAATTCGCAGATTGTCACCAGGAAATACGGATCGTTGGCAAAATACTTTGTTGAATATGTACGCTAGAAATTCCAACTTAATAGAAATTGGTACTCATTTGACTGATTTTTCTGTTTTGTTTGCAGATCAAAACGATTCAAATGAAGATTTTGATGTTTTAATAAAAGATGTTGTTGGGTTTGAACCTAAATATATTTGGGATGAATGCAGTGAACCTTTGACCAGTTTGTGCAGATTTGAACGGCTTGGGATTTTGGTGGTTAATCAGTGAAATATATGGGTTCTAAACAAAAAATGCTTTTAAATGGCTTGGGAAAAACCCTATTAAAAGAATCAAAAGGTTNNGTTCTGGCGCAGTCGCTTGGTATATCGCGGAAAAAACTGATTGCGAAGTAATAGCTACAGACATTCAAAAATACTCAACTGCTTTAGCTGACGCGATTATTTTGAGAAATAAAATTATTAATTCCGATACCTTGTGGGTAAGTTGGAAGAATGACGCAGAACAATTTTTGAAAGAAAAGAAGGAGTACGGTCAAGTAATTGAAAAATACGAATCTAAATGGAAGAAAAATACCAAGATGAACGTTAAAGAAATGCGAGATTTTTGTGATGGTTGTACGGCATATCCAATTACAAAAGCATACGGAGGGCATTACTTCAGTCCTTTGCAAGCTATTCAAATCGATGCTTTGCTTTCTACACTGCCAATAGCTGCCAATGAACGCAGTGTTTCACTTGCTGCATTAATCCATTCCGCAAGTGAGTGTGCCGCTTCGCCTGGTCATACCGCTCAACCATTTCAACCAACCAAAACGGCAAAGAAATATTCATTTGGGGCATGGAAACAAAATGTTTTTGATCATGCGGCCAATGCTTTGAAAAAAATTGGATCAAGACACGCGAAAAAAATTGGCAGGTCAGTGGTTTGTGATGCTGCTGATATGGCGAAAGACCTAAAGAGAGGTGATTTGGTTTTTATCGATCCACCTTATTCTGGCGTGCATTACAGCCGCTTTTATCATGTGTTAGAAACGATTGCTCGTGGTTCTTGTTCAAACGTTGAAGGCGTTGGCAGATATCCGCCGCCTTCTGAACGTCCCCAATCTGATTACAGTTTGAAGACCAAGTCGAAAGAAGCTTTAAAAACCCTGCTGAAAACTTTATCTGAAAATCATGTGAAAGTAATTCTTACTTTTCCAAAAGAAAAAACATCAAATGGTTTATCTGGCAGTGTAGTAAGCTCATTGGCAAAGAAATATTTTACCGTGGAGCAAAAAACAGTTAATGGCCGTTTTAGTACGTTAGGTAAAAAGCATGTACCAGCATATGAAGTAATTTTGACGATGAAACCATTCGCTAAAAAATAGGATCAACGTGTCAAACCAAGCTTTTTCAATTTCAGTATTTCTTTTTGACGGTGACCCAAATGGTTTGCGTTTTATTGAAAAGTCTAATTGGACCGGTAAGGGTGTTGTTTGCCCTCGGTCAAGATTTCCAGATGTCAAAACACGCATTGAATTTGATAAGCCAGGTGTTTACGTGTTGCTTGGCACCTCTACTGATGGAGAAGTAAGTGTTTATATAGGTGAAGGTGACCCTGTAAAACAAAGGCTAGAAAGTCATTTTTCCAATAAGGATTTTTGGAACACAATCATTCTCTTTACTAGCAAGGACGATAATTTAGATAAAACCTGTGTTCAGTATTTAGAATCCAGGTTAGTTAAATTAGCAAAAGAGGCTAAAAGATGTGTGCTTGAAAATGGAAATAATCCCGAAGAGCCAACACTCTCAGAAGCGAAACTGGCTGATATGGAAACGTTTTTGGAACAAATGCTTCTTTGCTATCCAACAATTGGACTCAATGTTTTTGAAAAACCACAAGAAGTTATCCAAAAACAAAATTTATTATTTTTAAAGGCGAAAGATATTGAGGCGAGTGGTTATGATTCCACTGAGGGATTTGTAGTCCTTAAAGGCTCTCAAGCGGTTTTGCATGAAGTCCCATCAATTCATCATTTTATGTTACAAAAGCGACTGGATTTTGTAAAACAAGGAATATTGTTGGAGACTCCGCATTGGTACGTAATGGCTCAAAATTACATATTTGATTCGCCTTCGACTGCGGCCGGTGTGTTACTTGGAAAAAGTATAAACGGCAGAGAAGTTTGGAAAGATGAAAACGGTCGCACGCTTAAAGAGATTCAGCTTGCGAGAATTGAACGGGATTGATTTTTAAATTCGAATTAGCCTGAGGAGTTAGAAATGCCAATAGTTACTCCGCTTCAAAATGTTGATCCGAATTTGATTAGACCAAATCCCGAAAATCCTCGCCTAATATTTCACGAAGATGAAATGAATGAATTGTTAAATTCGATTAACGAAGTGGGAATTAAGGTCCCGTTGTCGGTCTATGATGATGGCGGAAAATATGTGTTGCTTGACGGGGAAAGACGCTGGAGATGTTCTAAAAAATTGAATTTAAAGTTTGTGCCAGCAATTATTCAGCCTAAGCCGACCCGATTAGAAAATTTACTGACGATGTTTAACATTCATAATGTGAGAGTCGATTGGGATCTCATGCCTACGGCTTTCAAATTAAGAGATATTCGAGACTTGTTAGCTCGAGATGGTAAAGATACAAGTCATAAAAACATTTCAGGAATAACTGGAGTTAGACTTTCGACTGTTAAAAGAGCTTTCGAGTTACTTGAGATGCCGAAGGTTTATCAGAATATCTTGATGAAAGAAGCTGAAAAACCAAGAAGTGAGCAAAAGATAAAAGTTGATCTTTTTGTGGAAATATTTAAATCATTTAATGCAATAAAACGACATGTGCCAGAAGTTCTGAAAAAAGTATCTAAAGATCAATATGTTCGATCAATGGTCGATAAGTACAGAAATCGTGTAGTTGATAACGTGGTGAGCTATCGAGAAATAACTAAAATAGCGAGATCGGAAGTTGCTGGAATTACTAAAAAAACTGCAATTCCAGTTCTTTTAAAGTTGATTCTAGATAAGGATTACAAAATAGATGAAGCTTACGAAGACAGCGTTAAGAGCGCATTTGACCAAAGGGATCTTGTTGGGAAAATGAATTCAATATCTGAAAAACTTTCACACTACAAAAATGGCGATTCTTTAAAACGAGAGTTAGCGGAATCGATGCGGCGTCTGGGTCGAGAAATTCACAGATTGGTAAAGAATTAATTTGTGAAATATTCAAATATCGCTGAAGAAGCCAGGCCAATAGCTCGAATTGTAATTAAATTTTATAAGAAAAAGAAATTGAGCATTCTCGCCAAGTGGCCTTGGCTGGATTCAAAGTATTGTGCGACTTTCTGTTTTATGAATTTGGATCTACCACTGATTGTTGAAACTCAAGGACGTTTAGATTATCACAAGTCACTTAGAGGATTTGTTCAATGGTTTTTTGGCAGAAGGCAGTATGGTGAAATATTTATCGCGACAAGCGATGAGAGTTCTTTGCCAGCCCAAGACTTAAAAGAAATGAAATCTGATGGCGTTGGTTTACTTTTGGTCTCTGAAACTGGGCAAGTTGTTGTCCATCAACAAGGGAGAAATCCTGCGTTGGTAGTTAATCCTGATCCAACGCTGAAGTACGGAAATCGAAAGTCGGAAATAATGGATGCGATGACGAAGTTTAATGAGGTGGATCGTAAGGATGGTTTGAGAGATTTGTGCGAAATATTCGAAAGTGAAATTCACAAGTTGTTAGAGTTGGCGATTCGAAAAGGTTATTTAATTATGCCCCTTACATCTCTAACCCAAAAAGATTTGAACGAACGAATAGACACGCTTTCTTCGAGAAATGCTTATCAGCAAGGTAGATTGCCTTTAATTGATTCGGTTTTACATCGAGATTTGCATTCATTTCGTGGAGCTAGAAATTTAATAGATCATCCCGTAAAAAATAAAAAAGAGGGAATGAGACGGCAAAGACAATTTGCTGATCGAATGATTTCTGGGGCGAGGTTACTTTCTGATTTATATCACGTGCGCATGAAAGTTAAGTGACTCCTGACAGGGATTTGGAGAAGAGTCTTCATATCTAAAATCTTTTTCTGGTTGTCTAGAACAAATGGTGAAGTCCTACCTAACCCCTTAGTCTTTTTGTTCTCCCTCTCAGTTAGCTTTTAAAGGATTTATAAATGTTTGAAGATAAATTGTAAACGGCGGGGAGGCGTAATGGACATTAATAAGAATGATTGAACGTGGAAGAGTTGGACAACGGCTAAAACCATTGATGTTAAAGACCCGATAAAAGCCGAATTCAAAAAATA
>PLFD01000039.1 GCA_003136635.1 candidate division FCPU426 bacterium
ATGTCCTACGGTCTTTCATTCGGACGGAACTACAAATTTTAATCTTTCGGCTTTTTTAAAGGTATTTTCCCATGCTGCGATGGCGAGCCCCCCTATCTCTGCATCAAGTACGGATGCGAGAAACGATAGGGGGGCTCGCCCTCTCCGCATGGGAAAACCAGAGGCGTTATTTTAAAAACAAAGATTAAGAAAAATTCAAATTCGAGATCAAATTCAAGAACAAGACAAAGCAAACCGGAGCAGAATACAGAGGTGGTAGGTGGGAATATCAGGGTAGGTGAAAATGGGCGGGTAGGTGGAAAAGATTGGCTGTGGGTGGTGGAAGGGTTTGATAGGAATAGTTTGGGTTAGATTTTGGCTGATATGATTAGGGGTAGTTGGTTCTTCTTTGGAGCCTGTTTTTATAGATGGTCTGCCTTCTCTGAGGTTGGTATTAAGAAAGTACAAAATCTCGTTTGTTTTGAAGGGCGGCTTCTGGATAATGGAAACATCAACTCTGTCGCGTGTAATTGCTAGTGATTTAGGGGACAAGTGACACCAGAACCAGTTAGCGGCTATACTGTTACTGAACACGCCTTTTGGGAAATGTCCCGAAGGAACCTTTCGGAAGATCAGATTCGAAAGGTTTTAGCCAACCCCGGCCAGCGAGAAAAAGTGCGTGAGGGACGGGATGTTTTGCAGGCTAAGTTTTTTGAAAATGGCCAGGAGTATTTAATCCGGGTGTTCGTGGACGTGGATAGGAAACCACCGGAAATAGTCACGGCTTACCGGACAAGCAAAGTTTCGAAGTATTGGAGCGAAGAAAAATGAAAGTAAATTACGATTCAAAAACCGATACTCTTAGCGTCATATTGAATCCCAATACCCCAATTACGGAAAGCGACGAATCAAAGCCTGGTATCATTTTGGACTATGACGGCCAGGGAAATCTTGTTTCGCTTGAACTTTTAGACGCATCCCACCGAGTCAAGGAAGCCCGTAAGATCGAGTTTGAAACGGCATCATAAAACCGAGTTGTTGTGGATATGTGTTATTTCTATCAAAATTATTATTCCCAAAATAATCATGGCGAGGGTTTTGTAAAATAGTATTTCTGCATTGTCCCAGACGGGAAGGCAGAGTAGACAAAAAGAGGAGGATTCAGGTGAACAATGATCCGAAAAAGATAGAAGAAATAAACCGAAAGATTCAGGATATTGGGCGGCAAATCGAAACTCGAAAATCTAAGATAAAAGGGATTGAACGGGATAAAGACTATCAGATTAAAAACGAAGAACGTGAAATTGAACGGCTCGATAAACAGATCGATGATTTAAAGCGGCAAATGTGACGAGTTTGGTAAGTTGGACTGAATACAATCCGACTATAAACAAAAGAATTGAGATCATATGGGAGGTTGACATTGAAGCCCATCTTTACTGTTCATGCCGGAGAATTCCTTGTTGGTTGTGAGATCGAAAAGAAAAACCTGAAAGTTTGGATTCCGGCAAAGGATACCGGAATCGACCTTTTGGTTTCGAACAAAAACAACACAAAAACGGTATCGTTGCAGGTCAAACTCTCACGGGATTATCTTGTCACGAATAAGAATAAGAAAGACGCTGTGTTTCTCGGGGAGTTGCGGGCCAGTGGTTGGTGGACGCCGAATCGTGAGAAAATCGAAAAATCTGTTGCTCAATATTGGGTATTCGTGCTCGTCAGGGCTGACAACCGCAGCCCCGACTTCATAATCATCAAGCCGAAAGACCTATTGCAACGGCTTAAGAAGATTCACGGAAATACGGTCAAAAAATTTCACATTTACTTTTGTGTAACTAGGGGTATTAAACAGAAAGAAAAATGCTATGAGATACGCGACCTGAATCCCGAAGACAAATTGAAAATCGCAAAAAATGAATTCAATGATGATTCGCGCGATTTCACCGCTTATCTTAACAACTGGACACCCATAAAGGTCCTCAATGGCTAAACGCTCCAAGAAAGCTGATTCAAGATTAGTAGGCTTGTTTTGAAATTACAGATATTGGGTTTTATTTCAGTTCTGGCCGGAAGCACTCTTTTCATCATCGGCTGTTCGGGCCAAAAAAATCCTTCTTCTCCCTCTGCGCCCGCCCCGACATCCACTTTTACCGGCACACCCAGCAACACGCCCTGCACTGATGGTTTAGGCCATACCTGCACGCCGACCTTCACCGCGACCCCCAGCAATACGGCCACCGTTACGTCCACCAGTACCCCCACCAACACCCAAACCGTAACCTCGACCGCTACCATTACCAATACGCCGGTTTCCACGAATACGCCCACAAACACTTCTACAAGCACTTCTACATATACTCCAACTTCAACTTTTACACCCGTACCAACACCAACTTATTACTACTCTGTTTCTTACACTAATGGAACTCCTCAAATAGCTAATATTAATTATTTATCATCCGGTGTTACGATCACCGTGAACAATGTAAATTTGCCGTGGACTCAATCTTTTCCCGCTAATTCAGGCACATCGTATTATCTATTTTCACAAGGGTCATATTATTTATCTATTTCTATAATTCAGGGTAACACCGAGCTTTGTCTTTCAAGCTGTTCCACTAATCCTCCGTCTAATGCAGTCACATGTTCAGGAACAATTCCATGAAATGCGACTTTTGTGAAAAAGAGTTTTTTCCGTTAGTTTCTTTTTTTCATCCTCTTCCAAATGAAAAGGAAGAACTAATTTACTTTTGTAATAATTGTTTAAATAAGTATATGTCAGCTATAACGGTTTTAAGATTACAGCCATGTCCTTTAACAGAGAGGCCAAATTAATTTTTAGAAAAAAGAATCAACCTATGGGGACAAATACGATTGGAATTTTCGCCCAAATCCCTGAAACGTGTGGGCTTGTCCAGTGTCATATACGTGTCAAACTCGACCGTCAAAATTGGATTTTGACCGTCGCCTAGGGTCCTCGACCGTCACCAACAAAAAAGGCCTCCGCTCGTTTGGGTCGTGAAACCCTTACAGGCAAAGGCCTTTAAAAACATGCTGGGGACTGATAAATTTTAAAACCGCGCTGAAAGAGCGTCCGAATATGGTGCGTGTGATTTACACGCAGGGGGTCACAGGTTCAAATCCTGTTTCGCCCACCATTTGTCAGTATGGGTTGGGCTTGTTTTTTTGAGCGTTTTGTATAAAATTGCCGCTCTAGTTTGCGTTAAGGCGGTTGGTTTAAATCTGGGGACGTAGCTCAGCTGGGAGAGCACTTCCATGGCATGGAAGGGGTCGTGGGTTCGATCCCCATCGTCTCCACCATTTTTACTCCAACGGTTAAAAATAGCTGCCCGCCTTTCGGCGGGCTTTTTTGTTTCAGCTAATGAGGCCTTTCATGCAGCAAAGCCATTCCGAAAACGCACAAAAAGGCATTTGGCTTTTTTATTTTTGGTTCTTTTCCTGCCTGACTCTTTATTTTTTTGAAATACCGCTTCATCTTTTGATTGATTTTCAAAACCTGGCTTTTTCTTTTCAAAACTGTTCATGGAACTGGAATCAGGTTTTTCAGATTACGGGTTCCCATTTATTAGTTATTTGTGCCGGTGCGGCTTATTTAACGCTTTTTCTGGGAACCGGAGAATTTATTCTGGAAATGATGGCTGGGTTGGGTTTTTCGTTGGCAGAAGTTTGGGTTTGGTCTTTGGCTTTGGGTTTTGTTTTTTGGGGGTTGCTGGCGGAGAGCTTGGCTTTTTCAGGACTTTTTTATCCGATTTTGTTAAAAGTTCTAAGCGGGTTGGGGTTGGTTTTGCTTTTAATCAAAGATCCCCGGCGTTTAGCCAGTCGATGCTGGCCCGTTAAGAGGCTTCAAGGTTTTAGCTGGCCTTGGGCAATCGTGGCAACAGTTCTACTAATTTTAACTATGTCAAATTTAGTGGCGCCTGAGATGAGCTGGGACGCCATCACTTATCAATTGGTTTTACCCCGTTATTACCTGATTCATCATAGTTTTTATCCGGTGATGGGTATGGTGCCATCCCATTCTCCCGCTTTGGGTGAAATGTTCTTTTCGTGGGGATTGGTTTGGGGCGACGATTCCATCGCGCGATCTTTTTGTTTTTTAGCCCATTGGGGGACGGCTTTGACCCTTGTGGCTTTGGGAACGAGGTTGATTTCGGAAAGAGCCGGTTGGTATGCGGCCGCCTTTTATTTTTTCTTTCCCTATCTCAATATTTATTCAACCCGGGGCTATGTGGATCTTTTTGAGGGGTTTTATGCCACCCTGGGGTTGGGAACACTGGCTTTGGTGATTTTAGACCGTGTCCATGTTGAAAACAAACAACAGGATAAGAGTGTTTTCTTTTTAGCCGCGTTTGCCTTAGGCGCGATTTGGGCTATTAAGTACAACGCAATGGCTTATGGTTTGGCCGCGTTCTTTATTTTGGTTTGGAATTTTAGGCGAATAAAAAGCAAATTATTTTATGGAGTGTGGTTAATCTTCTTTCCGCTTTTCTTTTTCATACCCTGGGCATTGAAGAGTTGGGAATATGTTCATAACCCGGTTTATCCCTATCTTGCGGATTGGTTCCATTCCTTTGAATGGACTGAATTTGATCAAAGAATTTCAGATATTAAGTTTCCCACGGAAGGATTAAAAGGCATTATTCGATTACCGGTTATCTTGTGGGAGATTTTATTTAACCGTTATAGCGGAGCGCCCAATGAAGAAGTGGGGTTGGCGATTTTGGTTTTCAGTCCACTTCTCTTGATGAAAGGTTTGAATAAAAAGAGCGTTGGTGTCATCGGTTTGGCTGTGGGGATTCCTTTTCTTTTTTGGCTTGTGACCAGTCATCAGCTTCGTTTGATAACGCCCGTGATCGCTTTAGCTTCTTTAATTATCGCTCTTGGTTTTGAGCGGGCACTTCAAAACTGGAAGACTCAGGTTAAATGGCTGTCTCGGCTGCCGCTGATTTTAGCCTGGGTTGCGGTTTTTTATCTTTTTCAGGGTCTCTTAGAACAACCCAATCCTTTCGCCCATTTTTTAGGTCTTCAAACGAGGGATCAGTTTTTGAATCAAGTGATGAGGCCGATGGGCTATGTTGATCTCAATACTTATTTAAACAAAAGTCTCCCGAGTGACGCAAAAGTTTTAATTTTAGGTCAACAAAACGGTTATTACCTTAAACGGGAAAATCTTTATGATTTTGACTTTACCTTTCCGGTTTTAAAAGAGTGGGCGGATGGATCAACTAGTCCTGAAGAACTTTATAGATGGTTTTTGAAAAATAATTTCAACTATCTTTTGTATAACTCCAATGGAATGATGGCGTCAGCCGTTCAAGCCGAGGATTTGGGGTTTGAACGATACAATTGGAGTCCATCTGAACTCCATAATTACGAACAGTTTTTTCTGAAATACACTCAAAAAATCTCCATTCCCATAGCAAATGGTTATTCGCTCTACCGTATTGCTCCTCGTTCAGGATTTTCAACATTTCCCGATTTTTTGCCTGGAACAGAAAAGTATTATTTGGATGATATGGTTCGATCGATGGGTCTCAAAAAGGCTTCGGCTATTTTCGGCGTTTCCCTTCAGCCGGGTATTTATGAAAAAGCTTATGATTCGGTATCCAAACAACATCCTGAATTGGGTTATCCCTCTTTTCAGTCGGCTCTTGCGGAATTGGCTGACGGGGGCAAAGAAGGAGACGTGTTAAAAAAGGGACAGTTGGGTTTAGATCGCAATGGCGATCAAGCCAGTTTTCTAGCTTTGAAAGCAGACATTTTACTCGAAAAGGGAAAAACTAATGCGGCGATCCCTTTTTTAGAAGAAGTTCAATTATTCAGTCCGGAAAAGGATGACATCGCTAGAAATTTGGCAGTCGCTTACTATAATGAACATCACTTAGAACGAGCGGTTCAAGAAGCGCAGCGGGCAGTGGATTTAACTCCCTCCTCGGTCGATTATCGAAAGCTACTAGCGCAATTACAGACTCTTGAACAAAATCACTGAATGGACGGCCATGAGAACGCGTGAAGAACTAGAAGATATTGAGGAGCAATTCCTTGCTCCTTATGCCCAGTCCTCAAAAGCTAGCAAGGGTCGTCAAAATCCAGAGCCTGAGCATGCTTACCGGACCATTTTTCAAAGAGACAGGGATAGGGTTATTCATTCGTCTGCTTTTCGCCGCCTTCAATATAAAACCCAGGTTTTTGTTAACCATGAAGGGGATTATTACCGTACGCGGATCACTCATACCCTGGAAGTGGCGCAGATCGCCGGTTCCATCGCGAGAGCTTTGAGACTCAATCAAGATTTGACTGAGGCAGTGGCTTTGGCTCACGATTTGGGACACACTCCGTTTGGTCATAGCGGTGAAAAGGTCATGAATGAACTCATGAAAGATGACGGCGGGTTTGAGCACAACGCACAAAGCTACCGAATCGTGACCTATTTGGAAGATCACTATCCTTTATTTCAGGGGCTCAACCTTTCCTATGAAGTTTTAGAGGGAGTGGACAAACATAGAACCCGTTATGACCGGCCGGGAGGCGACGGGGAACAATATACGCTGGAAGCTCAAATTGTTGATTTGGCCGATGAGACCGCCTATACATCCCATGACATTGATGATGGCTTGACCTCCGGGCTTTTAACCTTTGAGGGACTCGGTGAAGTGCCGCTTTGGAAACGCAACTTCGACAAAGCCAAAAGCCATTACCCCCATCTGGATCGAAATAAAATCAAATACCAGACCGTTAGGCAAATTATTGATGAACTGGTCACTGACATACTGAGCCACACATCGGAAAGAATTAAAAAATTTAATATCAAAACCGTAGAAGATGTCCGTCGCTGTTCCGAAGAATTGGCGGCCTTTTCGGATGAAAGCCGCAAGGATTTTTTGGCGATGAAGAAATACCTTTTTGACAATATGTACCGTCATCCCCGGGTAACTCGTATGGAAACCAAAGTCGCCAAGGTGATTCAGGAGTTGTTTCACCTTTACGAGGCTAATCCGGATATTCTTCCCCACACGCCCCGCGAGAAAATTAAAAACCGTATAGAACCGGTCCGCCGGGTTATTTGCGACTATATCGCCGGCATGACCGACCGGTACGCCATCGAGGAATACGAGAAGCTCACGGAGCCTTCGCTGAGGGTATAAAAGGCCCAAAGAGGGCAGGTTGACAGTCACTTTTTTAGACATTAAGATGGTTTTCTAGAGTCTTCGTGAAATTCCTCACGGGGACTTTTTTCATTTTGAGGACAAATGAGGGCTTCATGCAAACCTTCCGGATTATTCAAAACGGTGAAGATTATCTCCTGCCGGTTTATAACCGTCAAAAGATTGTCCTTATGCGCGGCGATGGAACCTATATTTACGATTCCGAGCGGACGGTCTATCTCGACTTTTTTTCAGGTATCGCGGTCAATGGTTTGGGCCAGGCCTGCCCCGAAGTGGTTAGCGCGATTACTGAAATGGTCCACAAACTGGGGCATGTTTCCAATTACTATTACAACGAACCTAATGTTCGTTTAGCCAAACTCTTGTGCGATATTTCTTTCGCTCAAAAGGTTTTCTTTTGCAATTCAGGCGCTGAGGCGGTTGAAGCTTCTTTGAAGATTGCCCGCAAATACTTTCATCGGCTGGGCCAAGATCGCGATGAAATCATTAGCTTTCATAACTCTTTCCACGGTAGAACCTATGGTGCTTTGTCTGTCACGGGCCAACCCAAGTATCAGGAAGGGTTTGGCCCGATGTTGCCGGGTATCAAATTCGCTACCTATAATGACATTAATAGCGTGACAGAACTTATCAACGATAAAACCGCCGCGGTTTTGATAGAAACCATTCAGTGCGAAGGCGGTATTCATCCGGCGGACCCTCGTTTTTTGAAAGAACTCAGGGATATAACTCGCGAGAACGGCATTCTTTTGATCCTGGATGAGGTTCAAACGGGGCTGGGGCGCACGGGGAAAATGTGGGCTTACGAGCATTATGAAATCGAGCCGGACATCATGACTTCGGCCAAAGCTTTAGGAGCTGGATTGCCCATGGGAGCCATGCTGGTGACCAATCAAGTAGCCCAGGGGTTTAAACCGGGTGATCACGCTTCTACCTTTGGCGGCAATCCCATTGTCAGCGCGGGGGCCATCGCCAACATTGAAACGATTATTTTGAAGGACATTATCCCCAACGCCGCCAAACAAGGGGATTATCTGCGTCAAAGTCTTGAGCAATTGGTTAAAGATTTCCCGCAGCTTTTTACTGAAGTCAGGGGTATGGGATTGGTTCAAGGAGTGCAAATGACCCGGGATGCTTCGCCCCTGGTGCTTAAGTGCGCTCGCGAAGGGCTTTTGGTCGGTTCGGCCCATGAGACTGTACTGAGGTTTCTGCCTCCGCTCATTGTTTCCAGTGAAGAAATTGATTTGGCCATGGAAAAATTACGCAAGGCCATCGCCGCCGAACTCCACGGTTAGGATAAGTTATGTCTAAAACGATCCGCCATTTATTGACGCTGGAAGAACTTTCGAACAAGGAATTGCTCGGTCTTTTGAAGCTGGCTTCCCAGGTCAAAAAAAAACCGGCTAAATATAAGAAAGCTTTAAAGGGACAGGCTTTGGGGATGATCTTTGAAAAAAGCTCGACCCGGACCCGCGTTTCTTTTGAAGTGGGCATGTTTCAATTGGGCGGACATGCTCTTTTTTTGAATTCAAACGATATTCAAATCGGACGGGGTGAAACTATCGCGGATACCGCGCGCGTTTTGTCCCGCTTTGTTCAGGGCATTATGATTCGCACCTTTGCCCATAAAATCGTGGAGGAATTGTCTCAACACGCCACTGTTCCGGTGATCAATGGTTTGACCGACAGCCACCATCCCTGTCAAATCCTGGCGGATTTGCAAACCCTTCTGGAACATTACGGCAAGTTGAAAGGTCTGAAAATTGTTTTTGTGGGTGATGGCAACAACGTTTCTCATAGTCTGATGATAGGCGCGGCCAAAACAGGGGCTTATTTTAAATTGGTCTGCCCCAAAGGTTATGAACCGGACGCGGCCATATTGGGCAGAGCCCAAAAAGAATCAGCCAAAACCGGAAGCTCAATAGAAGTTACTCATCAAGTTCAAGGCTCGGTTAAGGGGGCAGACGCGGTATATACCGACGTTTGGACCAGCATGGGGCAAGAGGCCGAAAAGACTAAAAGGCTGAACGACTTTAAAGGATTTCAGGTCGACGAAAAACTCATGGCCGAATCACCCAAGGCGGTTTTTTTGCATTGCCTGCCGGCCCACCGGGGTGAGGAAGTTTCAGCCGGGGTGATGGATGGAAATCAATCTTTGGTATTTGATCAGGCGGAAAATCGCCTGCACGCGCAAAAGGCGCTTCTTATTACGCTTATGGGAAAGCGTAATAAGAGTTAGAAGTGAGGAGTTTGTAGTTAGAAGTTGAAGTCGACTTCTAACTCCTAACTTCTAATTCCTCACTCACAGAAAACTTGAAGGGGGCAAAAGTGAATAGTGTAAAGAAAGTTGTCTTAGCGTATTCCGGTGGTTTGGACACCTCCATTATTATTCCCTGGCTGAAAGAGAATTACGGCTGCGAGGTCATCGCCTTTATTTCGGATGTGGGACAGGGCAAAGAAGTGGAACCGGCCCGCAAAAAAGCCCTGAAGACCGGCGCCATCAAAGCTTATGTGGCGGACCAGAGAAAAGAATTTTTAGAGGACTATTGTTTCCTTGCCCTGCGCGCCCAGGCCAAGTACGAAGGAATTTATCTTTTGGGAACCTCTTTGGCCAGACCGGCTATCGCCAAGGGATTGGTGGATGTGGCTCTAAAAGAAGGCGCGGACGCGATTTGTCATGGCGCGACCGGCAAAGGCAACGACCAGGTTCGTTTTGAATTAACCGTGATGGCCTTAGCCCCCCATTTGAAAATTATCGCGCCCTGGAGAGAGTGGGATATTAAGTCCCGCGATGAGGCGATTGATTACGCTGAAAGACACGGCATTGAAATTCCCGTGACCAAAAAACGCCCCTATTCGATGGACGGCAACCTTTGGCATTTAAGCCACGAAGGCGGCGAATTGGAAGATCCCTGGAACGCGCCCACGAAGCATGTTTATTTGACAACCAAAGACCCGGCCAGCGCGCCCAAGAAACCTTTCAGCCTCATTGTTAATTTTAAAAAGGGTATTCCGGTGGGCCTGAACGGCAAAAAAATGGGGGCCATCGCTTTGGTGGAAAAGCTCAACCAGCTCGGCGCCAATTACGGCGTGGGCCGCATTGACATTGTTGAAAACCGTTTGGTGGGTATGAAGAGCCGCGGCGTTTACGAAGCGCCCGGCGCGACCATCCTTTATGAGGCCCATCGGGCCCTGCAGACACTGACCGTCGAGCGGGACGCGCTCCACTACAGCCAGCTCCTGTCGGTCAAATATTCGGAAATGATTTATAACGGCCAGTGGTTCGCGCCCCTGCGGGAAAGCATCGAGGCCTTTTTTGCCGAAGCGCAAAAGAATGTGACGGGGGATGTGCGGGTGGAGTTGAATCCGGGCCGGGTTACCGCTACGGGCATTCGTTCCCCTTATTCTCTCTATCAGGAAGATCTGGCGACTTTTGGCGAGGACGAGGTTTATAACCAAAAAGACGCGGAGGGTTTTATCCGCTTATTTGGTCTGCCTCTGAAAGTCGTGGGGTCGGTTAAAAGGAAAACTAAATGAAAAAAACCTGGGGCGGGCGGTTTCAAAAAGCGACNNGTCAAAACCCTGGTGAAAGCCAAATTGCTGACGGCTGCCGAAGGTAAAAAATTGGCGGCGGGACTTCAAAAAGTCAAAAAACTTTTGGCGGATGGAAAAGTACCTCTCGATTCAAGTCTAGAAGATATCCACACCGCGGTTGAAAAAGCTTTGACCCGCTTGGTGGGGCCTTTGGGCGGCAAACTGCACACCGGCCGTTCCCGTAACGATCAAGTCGCCACCGATATGCGTTTATATCTTCGGCACGCTGTTATTCAATCAGTTGAAGCGGCGGTCGGGTTGGTTGAGGTTTTGTCTAAATTGGCACTCCAAGAAAAAGATACCCTGATGCCGGGTTATACACATCTGCAAAGAGCCATGCCCATCACTCTTGGCCACCACCTGGCCGCCTATGCTTTTATGCTCATCCGCGACATTGACCGTTATTTAACCACCTGGGATAGGGCGGATGCTTTGCCCCTGGGTTCGGGCGCTTTAGCCGGTACCAACCACAATTTTGACCGTTTTTTTACGGCTAAACAGCTCAAGCTTCATTCGGTTCTCATGAACAGTCTCGACGCCGTTTCCGATAGGGATGTTTATGTCGATTTTCTCTCCGCCTCCTCGACCACCCAAATGCACCTTTCGCGACTTTCAGAAGACCTGATTCTTTGGGCGACCCATGAGTTTGGTTATATCGAAATGGATGACGCTTTCGCCACCGGTTCCAGCTTGATGCCCCAAAAAAAGAACCCCGATGTAGCCGAATTGGTCCGCGGCAAGGCGGGCAGGGTATTCGCCAATTTGATCGGCCTTCTGACAGTATTAAAAGGTCTGCCTCTCTCGTATAACCGCGACCTGCAGGAAGACAAACATTTTGTCTTTGATTCAGTGGATACAGTTGTCGGATCGCTTAAAACCATGACAGGTTTTCTTTCGACCGTAAAATTCAACCGGGACAAAATGGACAAGGAAGCCGATGAGGATTTGACTCTTCTGGCGACGGATCTGGCGGATATTTTGGTAAAAGAAGGCATGCCTTTTCGGCAAGCGCATGAGGTGGTAGGAAAAGTTGTGCGTTATTCAATAGAAAAGGGCAAAAGGCTTCAGGATTTAACTTCGGTCGAACTGGCGGCGTTCTCCAAGGGTTTCCCGAAAGAAACAGCGGAAAGTCTTTCAGCTCACTTTTCAGTTCACCAAAAAAGGGCGGTTGGCGGCACATCGCCTAAAAATGTGGCAGCTCAGGCGGCACTGCTCAAACAGCAGGTGGGTTTGATTAAAAAACATTTATCTGAATTGCGAGGTTAATGATGTCCGGATTCCAATTTAAAAACAAACAGTGGTATGCCGATGGAGTGGCTCTTTCCCAAATTGCCGACAAGGTCGGGACGCCCGCTTACGTTTACAGTCTTTCGGCTTTTGAGGAGCGGTATAAAGAAATTGATCAGGCTTATAAATCCGTTCCGCATTTGGTGGCTTATTCCATGAAAGCCAACGGCAATCTTTCCGTCGTGAGCGCTTTGGCGAAATTGGGGTCGGGTGTGGATGTGGTTTCGGGCGGGGAATTGTTCAAGGCCCGCAAGGCGGGAGTGAAGGCTGACAAAATAATCTTCGCGGGTGTGGGTAAAACCGATGATGAAATCGCCTACGCCTTAAAAGAAGGTATTCGTTATTTTAACGTCGAATCAATCCCTGAAATTTTAGCCATCAATGAAGTGGCGGCCAAACTGCGTCGCATAGCGCCCATCGCCATTCGATTCAATCCGGATGTGGACCCCCATACCCATCACTATATTACGACCGGTAAAAAGGAAACCAAGTTTGGGGTTTATCTGGGCGATGTGGACAAAGTCATGAAGGTGGTCCGGCAGTGCAAATCAGTTCAATGGACGGGAGTTCACGCCCATATCGGAAGCCAGATGACGCAAACCGCGCCGGTGGGTAAGGCGGCGAAAGTGATCGAACAATTGGTGGTGCGTTTGCGCAAGGAAGGTTTCCCCATCCATACAGTCAATCTGGGCGGCGGTTATGGTATCGACTATCAGGGCGAAAAGCCTCCAAAGGCTTCGCAATACGCGGCGCTGGTTCTTCCCGTCATTAAACGCCTCAATGCCACTTTGGTTTTAGAACCGGGACGGTTCATCTCAGGTAATTCAGGAGTGCTTCTGTCCAGGGTGACTTATGTCAAACAAAGCGGCTCCAAGACCTTTTACATTTTGGATTCCGGCATGGGCGAGTTGATTCGTCCCTCGTTATACGAGGCTTATCACCGAATCGCCCCGGCTCAGGGTCCGCAAAAGGCCGTGCAAACGGTGGATGTGGTGGGTCCTATTTGTGAATCGGGCGACTTTTTCGCCAAAGGCCGAAAATTGCCTCTGATGAAGCGGGGCGATTTAATCGTTGTCTTCTCTGCCGGCGCCTATGGCAGCGTGATGGGCAGCACTTACAACGCCCGTCCCCTGGCGCCCGAAGTGGTGGTGCGCGGCACCCGCTTCTCGGTGGCCCGTCAAAGACAAACCTGGGAAGACTTGATTCGTCTGGAGAGAATTTTCGCCTGATTTTAGATGGTTTTTGTTTTGTGTTTTTATGGCATCAGCGGAAAGTGTATAATGCCTTTCATGAAGACTAAGAAAAACGTATTAACTCTCATTAAAAAAATCGAAGCCCTTCCGGCTGAGAAGATAAACGAAGTCGAGGATTTTGTCGAATTCCTGGCTAATAAAGGCTCTGACAGGCTTTTGACCAGGGCCGCTTCCAAACTTTCTGAAAAGTCATTCGCGAAAACCTGGAACAATCCCGAAGATGCCATCTACGACAAGCTTTGATTTTGGAGACGTGGTTCTCGTCCCTTTTCCTTTTTCCAACCAAATTGCCGTTAAGAAACGCCCAGCCGTCGTTGTCAGCTCCAGTGATTACAACCGCTCCCGCCCTGACCTGATTATTCTGGCCCTAACCAGCCACCCAGCCTCTTCCACCGCTTTTGGGGGAACAAGTCTTTCGCACTGGAAAGGCGCCGGCCTTTTAAAGCCTTCCGTTTTCAAACCCATCTTGGCCACGATTGAGAAAAGTTTGATCATTCAAAAGATGGGCCATCTTCACGCCAGCGACCAAAAGACTCTCCAACAGATTTTAAAAACAATTATTCAGATTTAAAATGTGAAAAATTTAAAACCAAAATCAATGGCATTGTTGTCACTTGTTTTTGGTGCGGTTTTAACTGTGTTGTTTTATAAAAAATTTGATTATTTCCAGATGGCATTTTTTTGGGGGCTGCTTATCTGGGTGTTCTATTTACCATTTACGTTTGAAATTTCAACGTTGCCGGGTGTCGCAAAGAAATCTCGAATTTGGATATTTATCAATTTCGTAATTTTGATTGCTTATTGGATTTTTGTACCTTGGCCCGAGCACATTGATGAGGGTTATATTATTCAAGGCGGTGATTCCTTTTTGTGGGGTTTTGAGTCCGGATTTATTTTTTTATTAATGATTTTGGTAAATGCGCTTTGGTTATTGGTAAATTTTTTGAAAAAAAGTAGGCCGGCGGTATTTGTGTGGTTATTGGCGATGATTGTTTGGGCGTGTGTTTTTTTATATGAAGATTATATTTTTCTTCAAGCGAAGTGGTTATAGGGCTGAAAAGACTCGGCAATGGTGTGGTGATTCCCAACACAAAAAGGCAAAAGTTCCCATTGGGACTTTTTCAACATCCTGTTAATATAACTTTCCTCAACAAAACCTCCGCTTAGGAGGTTTTGTTGTATCAACGCCCATCCTTTTAAAGTTCAAGTTTTCAGGAGGCCGCATGTTTCGTGGAGCCTATACCGCCCTCATCACCCCGTTTAAAAACGGCAAAGTGGATTATTCCGCTTTGGAAGCCCTCGTTGAAAATCAAATCGCCGGCGGTATCGACGGTTTGGTGCCCTGCGGAACCACGGGCGAATCGCCGACCTTAACGGACAAAGAACACGATGAAGTCATCGCCTTCGCGGTGAAAACCGTCCGCAAGCGGGTAACGGTCATCGCCGGAACCGGCTCCAACTCTACCGCCGAGGCCATTGATCGCACTCGTCACGCCAAAGAAGCGGGCGCTGACGCGGCATTGCTGGTAACGCCTTATTACAACAAACCCAATCAACGGGGTTTGATCGCCCACTTTACGGCCATCGCGGACGCGGTGGATATTCCGCAAATTCTTTACAACATTCCAGGCCGTTCGGTCATCAACATCAATCCCGAAACCCTGGCGGAACTTTCACGCCACCGCAATATTGTAGGAGTAAAAGAGTCGACGGGTAATTTGGAACAGATGATCCGCATCAAGGCTCTCTGCGGACCGGATTTTGATCTGATTTCGGGGGACGATCCTCTGACCTTGCCGGTCTTGTCCATCGGCGGGGTGGGTGTTATCTCCGTGACGGCCCATTTAATCCCCGGTGAAACTTCCCGCATCGTTCACAGCTACTTGGAAGGGAAGATCGAAGAGTCCCGGGAGCTTTTTTATAAATACTATGACCTGGTCAAAACCGTCATGTCGGTTGATGTCAATCCGGTAGGAATCAAAACCGCCATGGCTTTGCGGGGCCAAGTGTCAGATGAGTTCCGCCTGCCGCTGGTTCCCCTTGCTCCCGAATCCAAAGAAGTTCTTCGCAAAGAATTGGAAAAATATAATCTCCTTTCGGTGAAGACCGCGGCGGGGAGTTCCCGATGAGCTTAAAGTTATCCGTCTCCGGCGCCACCGGCCGCATGGGCCATACCATTCTGGGTTTGGCGGATCAGGATTCCCGGTTTGAAATCGTCGGGGCTTTGGAAACGGCCTCCAGTCCGCTGCAGGGAAAATCTTTGTCCGAAACGGTTTCGGGCCTGAAGGCCAAAGTTTCCATCACGGCCGCGTTGTCGAAAATCGCTTCCAAGCCCCAGGTTTTAATCGACTTTACCCAGCCCGAAGCGACCATGGCCTATGTTCAGGAAGCCCAGTCTTTAGGGATTGGTTTGGTCATCGGCACCACCGGCGTTTCCGAAACTCAAAAAGCTGAAATCAAAGAAGCTGCTAAAAAAATACCCATCATGATGGCGTCCAACATGAGCGTGGGTATGAACCTGCTGTTCGCATTGGTAGAAGAAGCCGCCGCTAAATTGGGCGAAAGCTACGATGTTGAAATTATTGAGGCTCATCACCACTTTAAAAAAGACGCGCCATCCGGTTCCGCTCTTAGCCTCGGAGAATCGGTCGCCAGAGCACGGAAGGTTGATCTTAAAGATGTCGCTACCCACGGCCGCGAAGGTCTGGTGGGCGAACGCAAAAACGGCACCATCGGTTTTCACGCGGTGCGCGGCGGGGACATCATTGGCGACCATACGGTTTTATACGCCGGTCTCGGCGAACGTCTGGAACTCAAACATGTGGCCCACAGCCGCGAGGCTTTTGCCCAGGGGGCACTCAAGGCTGCCTTGTTTCTGGCGGATAAAAAAACGGGGTTCTTTGACATGCAAGATGTCCTGGGCCTTCGCGTTTCAAAGTAAGTTCATGAGAATCGCCAGACTGCTTCACAACCACAAACCCCGCTGGGCCATGCTGTTGGAATCGGTGGATACCTATCGTTATTTCGAGTCTGACGAACCCTGGGCAGACCCGACTTTAGATTCCAAATCCTATCCTCTGAAACCCGGCATGCTTTTGGCCCCCGCCATTCCCACCAAAATTGTGGCGGTGGGATTGAACTACAAAGAACACATTAAAGAAATGGATCACGAAAGCACCAAGGAACCGGTTTTGTTTTTAAAACCGACTTCCGCTTTAATTGGCGCGGAAGAAAAAATTGTTTGTCCCTCAGCTTCGACCCGGGTGGATTATGAGGCCGAACTAGCCGTGGTTTTAAAATCCCGTTTGAGAAACGCCACTCCCGAAGACGCTTTAAAAGCGGTCTGGGGTTTCACCTGTTGTAACGATGTGACCGCACGCGACTTGCAGAAAGTGGACGGCCAATGGACCAGGGCCAAGGGGTTTGATACCTTTTGCCCCCTGGGGCCTTATTTGGTTACGGATTTTGTAGAGAAGAGTCAAAAGATCAAATGCCGGGTCAATGGTGAGGAAAAACAATCCTCGACCATTTCGATGAGAATTTGGAATACGGCTCAGTTGCTTTCGTTTATTTCGCATGTCATGACTCTGGAACCCCTGGATGTGCTGACCACCGGAACGCCTTCGGGCGTGGGGCCGGTGAAGCCGGGAGATACAGTAGAAGTTGAGATTGAAGGTATCGGTATTTTGAAAAACATAGTAGCCTAAACATTTTCACCACGGAGTTAACAGAGTTACGCAGAGTACGGAAAATCTTGGTTTAAAAATTAAACAAAAAGATGTTACGAACATAAAAGGTCTTTTGTAAGTTTGAGTCTTAACCATAAGTTTTGATTTACTCTGTGTAACTCTGTTAACTCTGTGGTGAAATAATTTTTTATTAAGGAAGTGGCTTATGGAATTCAATCAGGCGGACAGGCTCAAAAAATTACCCCCCTATCTTTTCATCGAGATCGATAAAAAGAAAAAAGCGGCTATCGAAAAGGGAGTGGATATCATCAGTCTGGGTATCGGCGATCCCGATTTACCTACCCCGGATTTCATTATTGAAGCCCTTTATAAAGCGGCTAAAGACAAAGCGAACCATCAATATCCGTTGGGCAGCGGTTTGCCCCAGTTCCGCAAAGCCATCGCGGATTGGTACAAACGCCGGTTTAACGTCGATATTGATCCCGCTACTGAAGTGGTGGCCCTGATTGGGTCGAAAGAAGGCATCGGCCATTTGCCCTTGGGCGTCATCAATCCGGGCGATGTAGTTTTGGTGCCGTCGCCGGGTTATCCGGTTTACAACGCGGGCACTTTGTTCGCGGGCGGCGAACCCTACTTTATGCCCCTGTTGGAAAAGAACAAGTTCTTGCCGGATCTGGATGCCATACCGGCGGATATGCTCAAACGGGCGAAGTTGATCTGGACCAATTCTCCCAACAATCCCACTTCCGCGTTGGCGGGGAAGGATTTTTACGTGAAGGTGGTCGAATTCGCCAAGAAACACAACTTGATCGTGGCCAACGACGCCGCTTATACCGAAATGTATTACGACGGCAAAAAACCGGTGAGCTATCTGGAAATTCCTGGCGCCAAGGA
Organism: candidate division FCPU426 bacterium; assembly: GCA_003136635.1. Classification (GTDB taxonomy): domain Bacteria; phylum Oederibacteriota; class Muellerivitia; order Muellerivitales; family Muellerivitaceae; genus Bog-1183. Next base: position 17,884 of record PLFD01000039.1, read on the forward strand.
AGTGGGTGTGGAATTCCATTCGCTTTCCAAGACCTTCAACATGACGGGCTGGCGTGTCGGTTTCGCGGTGGGCAACAAGAGTGTGATTAAGGCTCTTGCCGAAGTGAAAGGAAATTTGGATTCGGGTGTGTTTAATCCTATTCAATATGCCGGTATCGCGGCTTTGGAAGCGCCAGATTCGGTGACGGACACTTTGCGCAAAATTTATCAGGAACGCCGGGATATTTTCACCGCTGGTTTAAAGAAACTCGGCTGGCACTTTCAGGTGCCCGAAGCCGCTTTTTATTTGTGGATCAAGGTTCCGAACGGCATGAGCTCGGCGGACTGGTGCGGCAAACTTTTGGAAGAAGCGGGCATTGTGGCCACCCCGGGTAATGGATTTGGACCGGATGGCGAGGGTTATTTCCGGATGACCTTGACGGTCGATAAGGCCCGGTTGGAAGAGGCTTTGCAAAGACTGGGCAAATTGAAATAACAGGTTGGTTTAAGGAAACAGCTTTGAATCAGCGGATGGTAATGGTGGATTTGATCCGCTTCATGAGCATTTTCATTGTGATGGGCTCGCATTTTTTTAACAGCGGCGCGCCGCCCGTTCCAACGGATCAGACGTTACCTCTCAGAGGGATCATCCAAACCCTCTTCCAAAACGGCTCTTACGGGGTAACGTGTTTTTTCGTGGTTTCGGGATACTTGATCACCCAAATGCTGGTGGGCCGGCTTCAGGATTATGGCCGTACGGATTTGAGGGAGTTTTACGTTAAGCGGGCGGCCAGGATTTTTCCCCTTTTGCTCCTGGTGATCCTGCTGGGTTTGGGCATCATGGCCGTCCAACCCCAAAGCAGCCCGGCGATGGATTTTTGCTTCCGGCAGAAATATTCTATTTTTCCTGGGGTTTTTGGCTTTCCCTTTTCACCTTCACGTTCAACTGGTTTGTCATCTTCAAGGCCGAAGCCATGAAGTTGGCCGGCCATTGGGGCGTCATGTGGTCCCTGGCCGTCGAGGAACAATTTTACCTGGGTTATCCCCTGGTCCTCAGGGTGTTGAGAACCCGCCGCCGGGCCTTTTTTTTTCTCCTGCTGGTCATCCTTTCCGGAGTCCTCTTCCGCGCGTGGGTTTATTTCGAAAACATAGGCGGGTTTGGTATGAGCCAAATCGCTTCTTTCGCGGCGTTCGATCAAATTGCCATCGGCGCCGCGGCTTTCCTGATGCAGGATCGATTCGAGAAAGAGGCGCGGCGGATACCCTGGCTTCGAATTCTTTTCCTGTGCGCTGGTCTGGCGCTTTTCATGGCGGTTTACACTGAAACCGCCGCCCGCAGCATGGGGGATTGGATTCTTGGCCCGACTATTTTGGCTTTGGGCTGCGCGCTCATGATCCTGGGAGGAAACCGCGGCGAGTGGGGTTCCTTCTGGAAATTGATTTCCTGGCCGGGTAAGTTCAGTTACGGATGCTATTTGCTGCATATGACGGCCCTCTTTATTTTTTGGAATGTTTACGGGCAAATAAATCCGTTCGCCGCGTTGTCGCTTTTTATGATTTCCACCTGGCTGTTGGCTTACCTGTCCTATCGGTACTTCGAAGTCCCCGCGAACGTCCGAATACGGGCTGCCTTTAATATAAAATCTTCCCGTACTTTTTGAATGATAAAAGGGGGTTAGATACCCCGCGCTGCAGCGGGGTATAGACCATGAACCATTTTAAAATGAATAAGCTGTCCATGACGGGGAGGCAATTTGATGAAGCGAGTCGGCGTTGCAATGATAAAAATATCCAGCCTTTCTCTCATCATGATTGTTCTTTTTACTCAANNTCAAGCACCGGTATTTTCGGATGAGGATTCACTAGAACCGGAATACCAGGTATTGGTGAAATCCCTTGTGGCGGCATTTTCAACCGATAACCGGGAAGCCATTTCTAAATTGGTCAGATACCCTCTTGCGCGGGAATACCCCTTACCCTCTATCGACAACGAAAAAGCGCTCCTCCAAAATTTTGATCAGATATTTGATAAGAATTTGACGACTAAAATCGTAAATTCCTCCATTTCCAATGACTGGTCCGCCGTCGGGTGGCGCGGAATCATGCTTGGCCAGGGATTGCTTTGGATGGATTACGATGGAACTATCATTGGCGTTAACTATCAATCCGAAGCGGAAACGCGTTTAAGAAATGACCTGATCGATAAAGAAAAGAACAGCCTCTACTCTTCGCTACGGGTATTCGAGGAACCGGTGCTGGTAGGTGTAACTGATAAATTCATTGTCAGAATCGATGATTTGGGAAATTTGGGATATCGATATGCGGTATGGCCGAAAGATAGCCAACAGTCCAGCAAGCCAGATTTGATTTTGAAAAACGGCGAAATAGTTTTCGATGGAAGTGGGGGGAACCATTATTTTAATTTTAAGAACGGTAATTATGTTTATAAGGTCAGTGTTATTGTCATGGGCTCCGATGAAGATCCGCCAGGTTTATTAGAAATCTATAAGTCTGATGAACTCATCTTGACGCAAAAGATTACCGAGTTTCTGACTCCTTCCTGAATCAGCGGCCAGGGGACCCAGAGGGGACAATCCTTTTGACGCCAAAGCGGTAAAATCGGTTCCATTTGGTTATTCCTTATGGGGACCCTGGGGGGGCAAGCTAGGGTCAATAAACAAGTACTTGCCACAGCGAAACTTTGGGTATAACATGTACATTAACATGTACATAAGGAGTCGCTCATGACGCCAACTAGCTTTACCATTGCACAGGCCCGCACCCATTTTCCTGGGATTATCCACGATGCGGAAAAAGGGAAGCCGGTGGAGATAACCCGGCGAGGCAAGCCCGTTGCCATCTTGGTATCGGTAGATGCCTACCGGCATTTGACCGCTCCCCGTCTCGGGTTTTGGGACGTCGTTACGACCTTCCACGGACGCATCAAGGCGAGTAAGGCCGGTTTGGAACCTAAAGATTTCCAGGGGATCCGTGAAACCGGACCCGGAAGAGAATTTAATTGGTGACTCCCCGGTACTTGTTAGACACCAATGTTGTTTCGGAAGCGGCTCGGGTAAAACCAAATCCCAACGTGATGAGAAGGCTTCAGCGACACAAAGACGAACTGGTAATCGCAAGCATCGTTTGGCATGAACTCGTCTTCGGTTGCGACCGCTTGCCACCCTCCGAAAAACGGACTCTTTTAGAGGTATTCCTTTCGGAATTAGCAAACTCCTCTATGCTCATTTTCCCTTATGACACGGAAGCGGCTGCTTGGCACGGCAGGGAGCGTGCCCGTTTATCCCGGCTGGGACTTACACCGGCTTTCGCGGATGGGCAGATTGCTTCCATCGCGAAATTCCATGATTTGATCCTGGTCACCAACAACATCCGGAATTACCGCCATTTTGATCAACTGAAGATGGAAAATTGGCACGGCATTGTTAAAAATTAAAATTTGAAACAGGTTGTTCCTTACGGGGACCCATAATGAACAACTGAATTTAAGGGGCAAAGGATGCAAGACCTTTTAACCAGATTAATTATAAATGTTTTTAGCGTGATCCTTATCGTCATTGGTTTCGTGGAAATTATTTTTTGGAAAAAGATTTCTAAATATGCCGTGGACAGATGGTACAAGGATCTCAAAATACGAATAAACAAAGCTGTTTATGTGGTTGTTGTTCTTGTGACTGGGGTACTATTTGTTTTTGTTGGAATGAGTTTTGTTTTTTATATTCACTAATTTTTAAAGAATTGGGATCGAAAAAGTCCAGAAAACTATTGTCCGCGACAGGGACCCGGAGTGGACAGCTCTTATGGGTTGTCCACTCCGGGCCTTTGAGCAATATTAAGAAAACTCATATCGGGTTTCACAATCGGCCACCGAAAATCCCCCCACTTTTTGTTTAAATCAACCGCATCGAAAAAGCCTGTATCGTCACAGCGAGAACCTCATAGGTTTTGAAAATCGCGAAAAAGAAAAAAAGAGCCCCGACGAATTTGAAGAGGACATTTTGAAAAGGGTCCACTTCTTCATAGGTGAAATACCAAGGCGTTTTCTTGTAAAAAGTCCAAGCGGTCAAAAAATAAAAAATCATTTTATCGAAGCCCATCAACACCACCCAAAATACGTATTCGCTGGTGGAGAAATTATGGATCATCAGCCTCAATTCCTGGGTGGTCTTGCCGATCATCAAGAAAGTAGACCCGACCATGTCGACCCAATGAATGACCAAGACCAGTAGTAAAAGCCAATGGCCAAACTTCTTACGGGATTCGAGGCTTAAACTCCAAAAAATAAAAACGCTTAGAATTGAGACGGGCAGAATGTCGTCACAAAGCACGTAGGAAAGGGTTACCGGCGACGGCCGGAAAGAATGTAATTTTTCGAGAACGTTCAAACTGACCAGCGATAATCCGGCTAATGTCACCCAACCGGCGGGCGCAGGCTTCTTCAGCGATAAAAGGGCCATAAAAACTCCAGGTATATATTTCTGTTTAAATATTGCCCTTTTATTATCCACCCAATGAAGTGGACCATCAACCACTCCGTCACCCGAAGAAGGGCTTCGGGTACAATAAGTCCCGTATGAAACTGGGTCTTCGGACCTTATTTTAAAGGAGTTCTTATGACCGACCGTTCATCTTGGCTCTTTCCCGTTTTGGATCTTCGAAGCTATATCAAGCGCTACCCTTTGGTTTTTATTTTCAGTTTGGCCACCGCTTTTTCCACATTGTTGAATACTGTCGCCCATATCTTCTTGTTCCAGTATCTTGATAATCCCATTCTTGGTTTTGATTCCATTGTTCGCTGCCTGGGCGTAGCCGTACCCCTTTATGGCCTCTTGCACTTGTCCCAAGAATCCTCGAAACTTAAAAAAATCCGGCTACCCCTGGTTTTCTACACCCTGGGTTTGGTTCTGCTCTTTTTACTGATGCAATATTTCCTATCCCATTCCAGCCTCGACCTTTCACCCCTCATCGCCCAACTTTATCTTTTTTTCCTCTTTGCCGCACTGAGTCTTCCAATTCTGGAGAACGAGGGCGACCCCCAGCGCCAATGGGCTTATTGTTCAAGCCTGGTGCTGAGCGGCGGCGGGGCATTGCTGATGACTTGGCTGGCCAGTTTCTTCTTTCACCTCATCATTTCGCACATTCCCATTCCTTACTTTTCTTATTTCTTGAGCGAAGATAATTATGGAACTGTCTACGGAGACAATAACATTCTGTTTCTGGTGTTGCCCTGGTACCTCATGGGCACCTTGAGCCAATACATAAAAGAAAAAGGTGAAAGCACCGAGGCCGCGTTGCCGGTTGGCCCCTTTCTGCTTTACTCGTTCATGCTGCTGGCGTTATTAGGATTCTTCATCGGCTGGATAACCATGGCCTATGGCGCCGTCACCCAAAAACTGATCGATTCGGACTACGCTTATGGATTGACCTTCATCCTTCTCTTTGGATATTTTTCAATCTTCCTGCTAAACCCCGTTCAAACGCGTAAAACCGAAAAATGGATGGATGATTACCGGCGTTACATCTCAATCGCCGCGTTGCCGCTTATCTTTTTTACTTTCCTAATCCTGAAGTCGAGCGCGATATTCGGCCGCTGGGAGGATTTCGCTTTTGTTTACGTCCTCCTCGCTCTGGCATGGCTTTATCTATGGTCTCTGATCAAACCCCGGACTGGTCTGGCCATACCCACGCTGGGATTACTGATCCTCATTGCTTTTTCACTGGCCGGACCCCTGAGCCTGAGGGAACTTTCTTTCAACCACTACCGGGGTGATTTGGCGCGGTTGTTCCAGGCTGCGGGGATGTTCCAAAACGGCAAGCTGGTCAAACCTGCCGCCGGCCTGGAAACGCAACCCTACAACGACTTGCAAACGGACTTGACCACAGTGGGAAGCCAGTTCGGCATCACCCGCCTGCAGGATTGGTTCAGCCTCGATTTAAAGGCTTTCGAGAACAATACCGATCAAGACCAAGAAGGCCTATGGCAGAACGCGCCCCTCATTCTTCAAACGCTGGGGGTTACCCAATGCGATGTTTTGATCGGGAATGAATCGAAGCACTTTGGCACCCGTATGTACAATAACCCCCTAGACATCAAGGGCTACGACCAAGAACAACACATCAACCTTTCCACTTCCTGTCCGGTACCCAGTTTGCAAAACCGGGACGAGTATTTGGTGAGTTTCACGGATAAGAACCAATTCATGACGGTGCAGTACCAAGGCCAATTCTTGGCCGATATCCCCCTTCAAAAAATTGAGCAGGTGATTAAGACTTACGATTATCGGAACATGGTTCAGATGAATATTCCCGTCCAGGATCTATCCGTTGAGTATGAGAACGACAAGGTCAAAGCCAAGGTCTATTTCCAAACCATAGATGCTTTCAAGCAGGGTGACGAATACCGGCTTTCCAATGGCTATGGCACACTTTTGATCAGCCGCAAATAGGTGAACCGCCATACCGGCGCCTTTAAGGCTCGGTTAAAACCACCTTCCTCAATTTCGGTCTAAAGCCGATGGATTGGCCCGGTACGCGGGCGGCGGTCAGGGCTTTTTCCCATTC
>PLFD01000044.1 GCA_003136635.1 candidate division FCPU426 bacterium
TTCTTGAACAGCCATCTTCAACGAGAAATCAGGGGCCTGGCCTACATTTTTCACCTTAGGTTTTGGCCCAATTTTTCTGAGAATTCTCTTCTGAAAAAATCTTGAAACTCAATGACCCGTCACTTAGTATACTTGCGTATACCTTTGAATTGGAGCGGGAATGGAAAAGTGGAAAGTTGCCCTTTCGCTTGAAGCGGCAAAACAACTTGAGAACATTTATGCCAAACACCCGGATTTGAGACCCCATATCCTGGAGCGATTAAAAGCGTTGGAAAACTTTCCGCCTGAAAAATGGTTTTTTGTTTATCGATTAAAAGGCTTGAGTCTTTTTCGCGCTGAAACGGATCAAATGATTCGCATATCCGGGGAAGCGCATTCCGAAACAAAAACAGTTCAAATCACCCGCGTGGTTCTGTTGAGAAAGCCTTCTTGACGTTGTAATACAGGTGCACTACACTATGAACATAAGTTTATTATGTTCATAGGCAGGGGGCGGCGTTATGCGTGGCATTAACTTTAGGCCTAAAGTCGATCCGGGTAAGCTACTTCAAATCGCGAAAAAACAGCATTATTCCGATCTTTCGGGTTTCATTAACGACGCCATTGAAGAGAAAATCCGCCACATTCACGAAGATCCCCGCGATCACAAACTGGTTGGCGCTATCAAGAAGGCCGTTTATGAATACAACGGCTGGACATTTTCCAAACCCCCGATGAAAGAAGCGGTGAAAATTAAGAAGAAGGCTGAAGCGATGCGTTCCGGAAAAGAGAAGTCCATACCCTTGAGCGACATCATCCACAAACTGGAAAAAATACCAAATCAGAGGCCTCGCCTACATTCTCCACGTTAGGTAATCGCCACCCGATCTCTTTGTGACAACTGCTTTATAGCAGTTGTCACAACCAAAGCTTGCCGCTCAAGCCGATTCCTCGACGTAATCGACAAAATATAACCATGGGCCTCAGCAAATCGCTTCGGCCAAGGTCATGCGCAGCAGGTGTAATTTAGATCGGGTATACCCTACCAACGCTTATATAAAGCGTTGGTACAACCAAGGCGTGTTGTTCGGCTCGATGCCTCACAACAGGTGAAATCTCGCANNTATAACCATGGGCCTCAGCAAATTACCGTTTCCATGAAACGGTAACGACCAAATCTTGTGTTTCGCCTTGAAGGCTCAACACAGGATGGGCTTATACAGCCCTTCGTAGCTTCGGCCAAGGTCATGCCTCGTTGCAGGGACCTCTCCCGCAGCCAATCATCAAATACATGATTTACAGATGCTGATATAGAGCATACAATTATGGGTATTATTGATGATGGAGGTTGAAAAATGCGCACAACCATAACCGTGGAAGACGGCGTGATGGAAAAACTGATGAAATATACCAAGTCAAAGACCCGAACCGAGGCCGTGAACCGCGCCTTGGCCGACTGGGTTCAGCACCTGAAAATTGAAAAATTGAGGTCTTTACGGGGCAAGCTTTACATGGAAGACAATTGGGAAAAGCTTCGGTCTATGGAAATCCAGGAGAATCGGGCAACCTATGGCAAACGTTCTCGTTGATACTTCGGCCTGGGTTGATTATTTTCGCGGCAAGCCCAGCGCCGCCGCCAATGCTTTAGACCGTTTTTTAGAAGAAAATGACGTGGTGTTGTGCGGTACAGTAGAGCTGGAACTTTTGCAGGGCGCTAAAGCGGGGGAAAGAGCCATGCTGGAAGACCTTATGACCGCTTTGCCCTATGTTGAAACCGAGCGGGTTGATTTTCAAACCGCAGGCGAACTGTTAAACGGCATGAGGTCAAAGGGTTTTCAAATTCCGGCGTCGGATGGGCTGATAGCGGCCCTCTGCGCCCGGCATCAGTTTTCACTTTTGACACTGGACAAGCATTTCGACCATTTTCACCAGGTCAAAAAAATTAAGTAAATCAGGGGCCTGGCCTATAGCCAATCACCTATTGTGATTGGCACTGCCAAACAATGTCGATTACCTTGAAAGTAATCGACAAGGCGGCATTCTCCACGTTAGGTAATCGCCATCCGATCTCTAATGGCAACTGCTTTTGAGCAGTTGCCACAACCAAACCGTGCCGCTCAAGCCGATTCCTCGACGTAATCGACACAATATAACCATGGGCCTCAGCAAATCGCTTCGGCCAAGGTCATGCGCAGCAGGTGTAATTTAGATCGGGTACACCCAAACCTCGTGCCTCACCTTGTAGGTTCGGCACAGGGGCCTCTCCCCGCGGTTTTTCACTCCCACTAGTCACCCTCGTTCGCCCCTTTAAGTAGGCCTGTCAACGCCGTGGATTGACAAATATAGTAAAAATACTATAATTGACCAATGATTCCATTTGGACTTTGTTTACAACTATGGCGCAAAAAACGGGGGATGAGTCAGGCGCTTTTGGCCCAAAAGGCGGGCGTGCCCCAGCCCAATCTTTCCGATATGGAACGGGGGGAAAAGGAAGTTTCTTTGCGCACCCTGCGGTCTTTGGCTTTCGCGCTGGATATCCCGGCGGGTTTATTGGCCGATGGAGTGGGGCCTGAGACTGAAAAACCCCTGGTGCTGACCCGGGACCGGCTGGAGCGGATCGCTCAGGCGGTGGCGCAGGGAAAACTTCCGGAAGACCCCCAGGAAAAGCAATTGGCTATGGAAACCGCGTTGTTAATGAAAGGCCGTCTTCGCGCGGCGGGACAGACTCAAAAGCTTTCCTCACAGAACCGCTCAAAAACCGAAGATGCGTGGTTTTCTATGAGCGCGTCCTATCGGCCCGAAGAAATACAAAGTTTGGTGGAACGCGTTTCGGAAAAGGCGGGAAAAACTTATATTTCACCACAGAGTACACAGAGGTCACGGAGTTAAGATTTTTAATTTTAAAGATTTTTTGACTTACCTCGATAGAACAACTGGAAACAAAAGGTAAACATCCATGAATCCCAAAGAGATTGAACGGTTCTTTAAAGGGATCGCGAAGGATTTTAACGAAGACGCCACGGTTTATTTGACCGGCGCGGCGGCGGGGGCGCTGATGGGCGGGTTGCGACCCAGCCTGGATGTGGACTTTGGAGTGGAGTTGAAGAACTCCAAAAAATGGGAACAATTGACCGCCGCCATTGAGAAAAACAAGGTTTTGACCGGATTGGGCAGCAACTATGACGAGGATATCGACCGTTGGGGAATGATTACCCTGATGGATTATCAAAAACACTCCCCGCTTTTTAAACAATACGGAAAATTGAAAGTCAAAGTGCTGGAACCGGCTTATTGGTCCATTGGAAAAATGACCCGCTACCTGGAGCCGGATATCGCGGATATGGAAATGGTTTTCCGGAAGAAAAAAGTTTCGGCGGCGCTATTGACCGGAGTTTGGGGGAAAGCGCTCAAAAGCAGCCCCCGATCGGCCTCGCTTTTACTTTTTCGAAAGCAGGTGGAGGATTTTTTGGTTCATTCCGGTTCTGAAATTTGGGGCAACGCTTTCGATGCCGCCGGGGCCATCAAGGATTTTCATCAAAGTGCCGGCATACCCGATCCCAAATAAGGGGCACTCAATCCCTTTATTGATATTTGGATTGGGTATACCCTACCAACGCTTATATGACGCGTTGGTACAACCAAACCGTGTTGTTCGGCTCGAGACCTCACAACAGGTGAAATCTCGTGTCTCGCCCGGTAGGCTCAACACAGGGGTTTCTTTTAAGAAACCGGTTAAAAACGCCGGGTACCTTTCTTTTTAGTCATTTCTTCCCAAATTAAGTGAAAAGGAGTGACATATGAAAACGAACACCCCATCACCCATCAAATCGATCAGCCCCCTGGGTTTTCCATGGAAAACCGAAGACCCTTTCTTATTTACCGTTCATCATGACGATACCTACCCGGCGGGCAATAAGGCCCTGGGGCCGGATGCCCCCCTGGAGGGAAGGCACATCGGCAACGACTTTGAGGGCAAAGACGGATGGCGCATGTACCACGGGGAAGTGGTGCCGGGCTTTCCCCAGCACCCGCACCGGGGTTTTGAGACGGTGACCTGGGTACGCCAGGGCCTGATTGATCATTCGGATTCCCTGGGGGCGACCGCCCGGTTTGGTAATGGCGATGTGCAGTGGCTAACGGCGGGAAAGGGGATTTCGCATTCCGAAATGTTTCCGCTGATCCACAGCGATAAACCCAATCCGGCGGAATTATTTCAGATCTGGCTGAACCTGCCCAAAAAGTCCAAACGGGCGGACCCTTATTTTTCCATGCAATGGGACCACCAGATTCCCAAAGTGGCGAGCCGGGATAAGGCGGGCCGCGAAACGGTGGTGGCTTTAGCCGCCGGCCAGTTGGGAGAGGTGAAGGCGATGCCTGCCCCGCCCGATTCCTGGGGCGCGGACCCGGCGAATGACCTGGCCATCTGGACGATCAAAATGGCCCCGAAGGCCCAATGGACTTTGCCGAAGGCGCGAAAAGGCACGAACCGCAATCTCTATTTCTTTAAAGGTACTTCGCTGACGGCGGCGGGTGAAACGGTGAAGGTTCAACAGGCCATCGAACTGCAAGCGGACGCGGAGGTTGTTCTGGAAAACGGCGAGAGTGAAGCGGAACTGCTTTTGCTGCAGGGAAAACCCATCGCGGAGCCGGTGGCCCAGTACGGGCCTTTTGTGATGAACACGCAGAAGGAAATTGAGGAAGCTTTCGCCGATTACCGCGCCACGCTTTTTGGCGGCTGGCCCTGGAAGCAGGATGACCCGGTGCACCCGCGAAACGAAACCCGTTTCGCCCGGCACGCCGATGGGCGGGTGGAAAGGCCTTAAGGTTTTTCTCCAACATATAGACTTGACCTGCCCCGCGGTTTCACGCCCAAGGAAATCATGAAGATACTTCAGAAAAACCATAAAAGGCCGCAGTTTTACAATGACTACGCAAGCCCAATGGCTTTTTTCCATTCTGGGGTAGGGTCAATCAACCGGCGGGTTTGAAGGTCAAAGAAACCAAAGGTTAAATTAAGTTCGGCGGCCACCGAGCCGTCTTCTTTCAGCATGTCCTGTTTGAATTTTGATATCTTTTTTTCGTGACTGACTAATTCGAGGGTGATTTTTATTTTTTCACGGAGTTTGATTTCTTTTTTAAAGCGCATGGCAATGTCGAGGATGACAGGGCCTTTTTGCTGTTGAATGACTTCGTTGAGACCGTAGCCGTTTTGGGTAATGAATTCCCATCGGGCTTCCTCGAACAAGACTAAATAAGCGGCATTGTTCATGTGGCCGAAAGTATCCAGATGGGATTCCCGAATGATGACCTCGTATGGTTGGTTGGTCATAAATTCCTTTTGGCTAAGGGTAACCCCACGATTTCTTGCAGAAATCTCTGGATCGCAACCTCTGTTTGTCGCTCTATTTAAGTTTTTCAGAGGTTACAGGCTCAATTACTATCCGCGGGAACCATAGCCGCGATCCAATTGACCGCGGCTAAAGCCAGAAAAACAGCCGCCATCAACGCGATCAAAACCGGAAAAACCACCCAAACCAGAAAACCGATAAAAAGACAGTTGCGGCCGACTTTGCGGACTTCACGGGAATCCTGGTCATATAAAAACAATCCGGTCAAAATACCCGCAAAAGGCACAAAAAAGGCCAACCCGTACCAGCCCCAGCGAAAGGAAGTCACGATATTACGGTTCGCTTCGGTTGTTTCCATCGAAGCTGAAATGGCGGAAGTTCGTCGCGCTGTCATTTGAATACCTTAAAGAGAAGGGTGAAAATCAAAACCAATACCGCCATGATCGAGAAAGGAAACCCGGCGTAAACAGCCGAATTCCACTTGGAATAGCCTAACACTTTTTGAAAACCCAAAGCTTGAAAAACAACGATAACAACGGACAAAAGCCCTCCCCAACCGAAACCCAGTCCCAAAGTAATCCAGCCGCCGGCCGAAAAAGCGACTATGGGACGAATTTTTTCCATGGGGAAATCCTCTCCCAAAAGCAGGCCGCAAATATGGATGAACCAGGTCCAACCGTGCACCCAAACCCAAAAAACAAAAGGGATGAAAAGAATCAAAAGCAACGTGACAAAAGCAACAATGCGCAAATCCCCGCCGGTCAAAGCCTCGGCCAAGCCCAGTTCCAGCGCGACTAAAAAACTGGTTAAAACCACAAAACGGGAAGCCTGTTTGTTGTCGCTTTTATTAACGGTCTTTTCGTAAAAATCCGAGGGACGAAACCAAAGCCCGAGAAGTTGATTGAAATATTGGTCGAACATGGGTGCAGTTTAACACATTTGAGAGCTCAATTTGAAAATCAAAGCCCTTATAAAAAAAACAGCAGACAATAAAAAACCCCAGGAAAGGTTTCTCTCCCGGGGTTTAAAACTGTATCAGGCTTCCGATTCTTCCAATCTTTCCAAAGCCTCTTCCCAGGCGTCATCCATATTATCGACTTCACCTTGATGAATGACTTCAACCAAAAACTTTCTTAGTTTAGGAGCCAAAGAAGTTTCCTGCTCGTTTTCACTCAAAACTTCCTTGATATCCTCCAGGGTCAAATGCTCGAGAATTTCCTCGGCTTCACTTTGGAAAACTTTGCGGCGCTCCAGGTCGTCAACGGAGACAACTTTCGCCTCTTCGTCGTCTTCTTCATCATCGTCATCATCCTCGTCTTCTTCCTCTTCTTCGGCGGTATCCAGATCGATGGTATCTTCATCGTCGTCATCGTCCAAATCGTCATCATCGTCTTTACGGCCGGAAGCGGGTTTATCGTCTTCAATTTCTTCATCTTCATCACGGCTTTTGCGGGGCAAGTTCGTCCTCCTGGGAAAAAGTTAACACATAAATACTTCCCCGCTAATTATCTGTCAAGTAGCGTTCGAATAATTAATCACGCAGGAACAATGCCACTTCACGGCTTAAGTAACCCCTTTGTCACAAACTTAAAGCGCCATGTCCCTCAATTGGCAGATTCCCCTTTTCATGTTAAAGTTCAACCCACGGAGCGGAACAATGGATCAAGTGAAGCGCCTTCAACAACTGATGGCCCGGTTACGGTCAAAAAAGGGCTGTCCCTGGGACAAAAAACAAACCCATCACACTCTCAAACCCTACCTCATTGAAGAGGCCCACGAGGTTTTGGACGCCATTGACAGCAAAAACCCCGGTGATCTGCGGGAAGAATTGGGCGACTTACTGCTGCAAGTCATCTTTCATTCCCAATTAGCGGGTGAAAAAAAGCGGTTTAACTTTAACGATGTGGCCGAAACCATCAGCGACAAGCTGGTGCGCCGGCACCCCCATGTTTTTGGCAAATCCAGCCGCAAAATGGACAGCATTCTCAAAAAATGGGAGGAATTAAAGCGGGAGGAAAAACCCGAACGGCAATCAGCGCTGGACGGCCTGCCCAAGTCGCTCCCCGCTCTTTTGCGGGCTCAGCGCATGCAGGACAAGGTTTCCCGGCATGGATTTTTACCCCAATCCGCCCGGGAAACGTTCAAACCCATTGAGGACGAATGGAAGCAGTTTCAGGACGCCAAAAAGAAAAACAACCGAAAAAAAATGGAAACCCATTTAGGCGAAATGATGTTTCGGCTGTCCTGGCTGGCACACTTGGAAAAGCTCAACGCCGAAACAGCTTTAAGCCGGACTAACAAGGAATTTGAAAAACAATTTCAAATGTGGGAAAAACAAACCAGACCGAAAAGCAAACCCTCTTCGCCAAAGAAAAAAATTAGGCTTTAACCTGATAAAGCTTTTTATCCGGCAAAGCGATGGCCGTCAGAAACCCGCCGTAAACACAGCCCGTATCCAGATTAATGCGGTCTTTTGAAAGATCCGTTTTATCTACCGGCGTGTGTCCGTGAATGACCAGCTTGGGTGTGGGACGGGGATCTTGCAAAAATTTGCGGCGTATCCAAAGTAAATCGTCTTGTTCCTGAGCGTTCAAAGGCTTATCGAGATTAATTCCCGCGTGACAGAAAAAATAATCCGGGGTTTCATAAGACAGGGGCAGGGCGTTTAAAAACTCCACATGGGTATGGGGTATATAGGATTGAAGCAAAATGTGGGCTCCCTCACCGCGAACCTCATCCAATTTTTCTTTGGGGACATAAGACTGCAGGGTTTGATGCCCGCCGTTTAAAAGCCAGTTAGACGCCGCCAAAGGATTGGGCGTTCCCAGCCACTCCAGTAACATTTGCTCATGATTTCCCCGCAAAAAATGCCAATTGGGTTTTTGCTCGGCCAATAAATAATCGAGGACCCCTTTGCTTTCCGTACCCCGGTCGATGTAATCCCCCAAAAAAACCAATTCGTCCTCAGCCTTGAGCGGCAATTGGCTTATCAATTCTTTTAACTTGGGCAGACAACCGTGAATATCGCCGATAGCGTAAATCATTTCATTCCTTCTTGAAAATTATTGGCCGAACAAGCCTTTAAGCAGATTTTGACCCTGTTGCTGTACCTGGCTTGTCACATCATTGGTATAGCTGTTAATGATGTTATTGACCAGTCGATTGACATCCAGGCAATTGACCCCCGGCGCTTGAGCGGCGTTACCCGTGAAGCGGAAATCCAGGGGAACGTTACCGTTCGAATCAGCCAGACGGTTGATATCAAATTTATCACGGACGCTATCGGGCATTTGGCCCTTAATCGCGTCCGAATCCAGATAGTCTTTATGAATGTCGCACTGAACCTTCATATCCGGCTCGTAATCATAGGTGAGTAAATTAACCGCCCCATTTGCCCGAACCTGCCCCACCTTGCCGTTAGCCGTGGCCGTATAAGTAACCACTTTGTTTTTGACGCTGATATTGCCGGCGATGCTGTCGATCACGATCTGGTCGCTCTTGTCCTTGAAAAAGTTATTCATGGCGGAAATGGCCGAATAACCTTTTACCGTTCCGTTGGCGATGGAATAGTTGCCCGACCCGACCGCGCTGGCCATCATCTCGGCGGCAGCCGTTCCGTGGCCTGTTCCTTTGTAAGCAAAGTTCATTGTCCCTGAGAGTTTGTCTTTATATTTTTCGGGGTTTAGCGTGACATAAGCGTCCACACTGGCATTGATGGCTTTTTGAGCGTTCACATTTTTCAGATCAAATGCGTAAGAATAAGCCAAAGTCTTGCCGACATTAATGAGCAAACTGGCAACTCCCGTCCCGTCAAAACCCGCGAAGGTGGCGTTTACGGTTTTGAAGTTCGGGTAGCTCGCGTCAATCTGGGCGTTCAAGTTTTGAATATAGGGTTCATTAGGTAAAGAAAATCCAATTCCTTTCAAGACAATCGGCCCCGCTAATTTGAGCGAACCGGGCTTATTCAGCAGCTGCGAATAGGTCAAATTCATCGCCACGGTTCCATCAATCTTGTCATTCTTCAACCGGGGAACATCGTTGGATAAGCCGGCCAAGGGCAAGTCTTGGGTATGAATTTCACCCGAATAGGAAATTCCATTCTTATAGAGGAAGGAACCATCCACGGCCCAATCCTGATAAACCACGTGAAAGTTCTTTACGTTATAGGCATTGCCCAAATTAACCGCGTCAAAATCAACCTTACAAGCGGTCTTGGGCGCCTTGACGAACATTTCCTGGTATTGAATGGCCAGGTCAGAGGCGTCGGCCGTTCCTTTGAGTTCCAAACCATTCTTGATACTGCCCGAAAGATGAAAATCAACCTTCGCCGGACCGGATAAGGTTAATCCCTTCGGCATAGCCGACAAGTTGGCCGGGACTAACCCTGAAAATTTCAACATATCCAAACTGGCTTCCCCATCCATGTTGGGTGAAAAATCCGAGTTCATATTTAAAGCGTCGCCCGAAAGAGAAAACCCCAGATCGTTTACCGTTCCTTTAACCGACAATTCCTTGATCGATTGACTGGTCAGGAAGTAACGGTAATTCCCGCTGAGCGCAAGCTGGTAAGCCGTGTTGTTAACATTAAAAGGCGTTGTTAAATTGAAAGTCGATTTACCGCCGATTAAAGAAATATTCTCAACCTCAAAATTTAAATCGGTCAGGTCCGACCGCTGGGCGGGCTTTAACGTTTCATCCCAATAAACCAATTTCCCATGGGAAATGTTGACGCTGCCTATAGTAAATAACAACTCCGTCTTGCTCGGTTGGGACGTATCGGAAGCCGCCTCAGCGGAAGAAACAAACGAATATGAGGACGGTTGGGCAGGAACCAACAAAGCCGAGGAAGCGCCGGCGGTCATGTCGCTAAAGTTGAATTGGTTCAACCCGCGTCGTTCCACCAAAATTTCAGGCTCATTGAGTTTAATTTGACCTAATGAAATTTGACCCCAGAGCAACGGAAACAATTTGTATGAAATCGAAATGTCTTTGGCGTAAACAAAGTCCTGGTTGGTCCAACCGGGACGGTTACTAATGTGAAGGTTTGTCACCGCAAAGCCGCTCAAAACATTAAAGTGAACATCGCCGATAGTCACTTTTCTTTTTAATGTCTCGGACAATTTACTCGTCGCCATTGCCTTGAGCTTTGCCGGAGGATAGTTAATGGAGATATAAATCCATGCCCCCGCGGAAAGCGCGATAAAGAGCGCCACAAAAGCTCCAGCAGCCCAAAAAATGAATTTAAAGAACTTACCCATGAATGCTTCCTCCGCTTTACTGGTTTAACCCGGCTCATAACCATTCGAAATGAATTATCATTCGAAAGTTTCCGAAATAGCTGCGGCCTCAAATCGGACTCCATTGTATGAAAAGCGGCTTGGTTTTTGAAATAAATGCGGGCTCACAAGCCGGTTAAATACGGTTATTTGCCCGAAGATGACCAATAAAAAAGAGGAAACGGATTTCCCGCTTCCCCTTTCGTTTCAAAACCAGCTTTTATTATTTGCTCAAAGCCACTTTTGCTTTTTCAGGAGCCTTTTCAGTTTCCTTTTTAGCGGCTGCCAGCGCGGCCATACCCGCCGCGGTCGGCATTCCCGCCGTCGGCGTCGCCGTCTTCACTTCTTTAGCTTCAGGTTTCACATCCTGCGGAATCAATCCCGCCTTTTGTTTCACCAATTTTTCCACTTTGGCGTAAACATCAGGATGTTCTTTTAAGAATGTCTTGGCCGCTTCACGGCCCTGCCCCATTTTGGTTTCGCCAAAGCTGATCCAGGTGCCGCTCTTATCCAACACGTTCATTTCAACCGCCACATCGATCATCGAGCCCAAACCCGAAATACCCTCACCGAAGATAATGTCAAAGAAGCCTTCACGGAACGGTTGAGCGACCTTATTTTTAACCACTTTGACTTTTACTTTATTGCCAATGTTTTGATCGCCGACCTTAATGGCTTCTACCCGGCGCACATCCAAACGCATGGAAGAATAAAACTTCAAAGCGCGCCCGCCCGGGGTCGTTTCAGGGCTTCCAAACATCACACCGATCTTTTCACGGATCTGATTAATAAAAATCGCGGAAGTGTGGGATTTGGAAAGAAGGGCCGTTAATTTACGCAAAGCCTGGCTCATCAAACGGGCCTGTAAACCCACGTGAGCGTCACCCATTTCCCCTTCCAATTCCGCGCGCGGGGCCAAAGCGGCCACCGAGTCAATGACTAGAACGTCAATGGCGCCGGAGCGAATCAGCGTATCGGCAATTTGCAAAGCTTCTTCCGCTGAATCAGGCTGGGAAATCAATAGTTCATCCACGTTGACGCCCAATTTCCTGGCGTAAACCGGGTCCATGGCGTGTTCCGCGTCGATAAATACCGCTGTTCCGCCGGCCTTTTGGGCTTCCGCCACGATATGAAGGGTTAGCGTCGTTTTACCGGAAGATTCCGGTCCATAGATTTCAATAATACGGCCCCGAGGAACACCGCCAATACCGGTCGCGATATCCAAAGAAATGGCACCAGTCGAGATGGACTTAACGTCCTGAACCTTCGCCTCTCCCAGTTTCATAATGGCCCCTTCGCCGTGATCCTTCCGAATCTGCAGCAGGGCTATATCCAAAGCTTTTTGTTTCTCGTTCGCCATATCGTCTCTCCTTAGTAGTGTGCATCCGCATCAGTTGTGCTTATCCTAAAGGGGGCGTTGGCGGGAGTCAAGAAAAAAGTATACAGCTGTATACTTTTTTAAGCTTGCCGAAATAGAGGCTAAAACAGAACCCGAGGGTCTTTTACCCCTAAGTTTTCCTTGGAGAAAAAGGGTTCGCCCGTCCGGGTTCCAATCATGGTTCCGAAAAACCGGTTCATGGTATCAATGTGTTCCAAAGCCTTACTTCCCGGTTTTTTAATAAACTGGCTTTCGTAACAACGAACTGCCTTGAGTTTCTGTTCGTGGTAACCCGAAGTATCCACAATAAAAGACGGCTGCACATTGGGCCTCAGGTGAGAGCACAAATGATAATAAAGTTTCGAGGGATACCAGGGATCGCCCTTCATATCCGTCTTCACCAGCTTCGCCCAAAAACGCGCCGCCTCTACCAACTGACAGGCGCCCCAATGATCCGGATGGGCGTCCACCCAGTAGGGCGCGAAAATAGCGGCGGGTTTATATTTTCGAATCACTTCCGCCACTTTACGCCGGGCGGGCAGCGTGTCTTGCAGCGCCCGATTCTTCAAACTTAAAATAAGGTAATCATCAAAACCCAAAACTCTTGCGGCTTTTTCCGCTTCCTTTAAACGCAGTTTGTGATTTCCAAAAGGCGTGGGTTCCCCATCCGTTAAATGACACACCACCACCTTCGCGCCCTTGGCCTTGAGTGAAAGTAAAGTGCCGCCCATGGCGATTTCCACATCGTCCGGGTGCGCGCCAAATGCCAGCACATCCACCCTGGCGTTGAGCGCCTTGGTGCCAGAGGCCAATGTCTCAAAAGTTTGAATTTTCTTTTTTGGTTTCATAGTTTGTTTTAACTAAAATTTAAATAAAAAAGGCCTCCCTTTCGGGGAGGCCTTGGCTGTGGTGTCGTTTATTCTGCCTTCTTCGTTACGTTGGCTGCTTGCTTCCCTTTGGCGCCCTGAACAATTTCAAAGTTCACTTCCTGCCCGGCGGTTAAAGTTTTAAAACCTTCTGTCTCAATCGCGGAAAAATGGACAAATACATCTTCGCCGCCATCTTGTTCGAGGAACCCATACCCCTTGCCTGCGTTAAACCATTTGACTCGACCAGTTGGCATCATCTGATCCTTTCCGTGTGGCTCTCGCCCGATCTTAGTAGCTCCCTCTGAGGTGTTCCTGTTGCAGGGATACCAAAAAGATGCCGCCAAACGGACAACCCCACCGTTTAAAACGATGTAACTTCAGTTTAATACCAAAAGCGGCAGGTTTTCAATGCTCGCGGAAGATTTACTATTCAGAGTGAAAACAGCTTAAGGCTTGATCACCTGAGGTTCATCCCGCTTGTTTCCGAAACGACACTCGAATGAAAAAATCAGTCGTGAAAGCGGTTAGTGCGCCCAACCCCAGGTGATAAAAAGGTATTGGCAGAGGGCCGAAATCAGCGCCGCCGCTGGAATGGTCAGAATCCAGGCCCAGACAATGCGGCCCGCCACACCCCACCGAACCGAGGAAAAGGAAGTCGTGCTTCCCACTCCAATAATAGCTCCCGTAATGGTGTGGGTTGTGGAGACTGGTACCCCTAAAAAGGTCGCGAACAAAATAGAAATAGCCCCGCCTGTTTCGGCGCAAAAGCCGCCAACCGGCTTCAATTTGGTTATCTTTTGCCCCATGGTTTTAACAATCCGCCATCCGCCCGACATGGTGCCCAAGGCCATCGCGGCGTAACAGGCCACAATGATCCACCAGCTAATCTCCTGCCCGCCCGCCCGAAAAGCCCAACCCGAATGATTGCTGGCCACTAACAAAGCCACAATAATGCCCATGGTTTTTTGAGAGTCGTTGGCGCCATGGCTCAAGCTATAAAGGGCCGCTGAAAAATACTGTCCAATTCGAAAAATAGTATCGACCGCCGTAGGCGTGAAATACCGAAAGAGATTCAAAACCAAAACCATCAGCAAATAACCCAAAACCATTCCCAAAATGGGCGCCACAAAAATAAAAATAATGGTCTTTTGAAATCCCGCCAGGATCAAAACCTTCCAGCCGCCCTGCACAATCGCCGCTCCGCCAAAACCACCGATGAGCGCGTGGGAAGAGCTCGTTGGCAGGGCGTAATACCAGGTAATCAAATCCCACAAAATAGCGCCGATCAACGCCGCCAGAATCACGTAAACCGTAATACCGCTGGGATCCACCAATCCTTTCCCGACGGTTTTGGCCACGGGAGTGCCAATGGTAAAAGCCGCCACAAAATTAAAAAACGCGGCCCACAAAACCGCCTGGGCCGGCGTCAAAACTCTTGTCGAAACAACCGTCGCTATGGAATTGGCCGCATCATGAAACCCGTTAAAAAAATCAAAAACCAGCGCCACTAAAACAATCGCTATGACAATCAGAAGTTCTTGGCTCAAACCACACCTCGCTCAGGAATTAGACGGAATAGACTTCAAGCGTTTTCGAGAACGACGCCTTCAATGACATTCGCCACATCCTCACAGCGGTCAATGGCGTTTTCCACGTCCTCATAAATCTCTTTCCAGATCAAAACCTGAACCGCGTCTTTTTCTTCTTTGAAGAGCTTCGCGATGGCCGCGTCACGGATGGCGTCGCCGTCGTTTTCCAGTTTATTAATCTCAATGCAAGCCGCCAAAATCACCTTGGCGTTCTTCAAGTTCCGCAAATGCTTCACGGCTTTTTGAAGTTCCAGGGTGGAGTGGAGAAGGATTTTGGCCATTTCCAACAGGTCCGCCGGAATTTCTTTCACGCCGTAAAGCATCATGCGGCGGGCGGCGCCGTCAATCAGATCGATCACATCATCCATGAGAGAAATCAGCTGATGAATCTGGTCGCGGTCAATGGGAGTAATGAAGGTTTTATGCAGCATTTCAACGGTGTGATGGGTAATTTCATCCGCGCGGTGTTCAGCGTCTCTTAACCGGCGGACTTTAGCCGGATCGTCTCCAAAATGCTCGAGCATTTCCACAAAGATCTGACCGCCTTCCACACAAGTCGCCGCGTGGCAGTCAAAATCGTCAAAAAAACCATATTCTTTCGGAATGAGAAAACCAAGCATGGGGCCCCCGAGTGTTACGGAAATGTAAAAACCGGGGAGAGATTGCCACAGGGGACGGAAGGGGTCAATCGCAAAACCCCCAAAATTCATTTGAAAACAAAAAAGGCCCGAAACCTTTCGATTTCGGGCCTTTTTACCTTAAAAACTATTATCCGCGGCTATGACGGATATCTTTACCTTCCACCATGTAAATCACGTCTTCCGCCACGTTGGTGGCATGATCCGCGATGCGTTCCAGGTAGCGCGAAACCAGAATGAGGTCCAAAGCCCTCTTTATATTGGCCCGGTCTTCCAGCATATAGCTGATGAGTTCCCGAATGATCTGGTCATTCAGATTATCCACTTCGTCATCCCGCTCACAAACCGAACGGGCCATCTTGGAGTCGCGGTTGACCAGCGAATCCAGCGAAACCTTAACCATTTCCTGGGTAATACCGGCCAAACGGGGAATATCAATAAAAGGTTTCAAGGGAGCCACTTCATTTAACGTCAAAGCCCTTTCGGCCATATTCACCGCCAGGTCGCCCTGACGTTCCAAATCGGAGTTGATCTTCATGGCGCTGGTAATAAAGCGCATGTCCCCCGCCATCGGCTGGTGTAAAGCCAGCAAGCGGTGGCAGATTTCATCAATTTCGATCTCGATATCGTTGATATCCCGGTCCGATTGAATGACCTTTTTGGCCAAACGGGAATCCCGATCCACGATGGATTTCAAAGCCAGTCGAATCGATTCCTCCACTTTGCTCCCCATCAGCAAAATCTTTTCTTTCAGCGTGGCTAATTCTTCATCGAACGATATTTGCATCAGCCGAATCTCCCCGTGATGTAGTCTTCTGTTAATTTGTTGCTCGGATTGGTAAACACTTTTTCAGTCGCGTCATATTCGATTAATTTACCATTCAGCATAAAGGCGGTCTTTTGCGAAACCCGGGCGGCCTGCTGCATGTTATGGGTCACAATGATAATAGTGTAGTTCTGTCTGAGCTCGTGGATTAATTCCTCAACCTTCGAGGTGGAAATGGGGTCCAAGGCGGAACAAGGTTCGTCCATCAACAAAACTTCCAGCTCCACCGCCAGAGCCCTGGCGATACAAAGCCTCTGCTGCTGTCCGCCCGAAAGCGCGGCTCCGGGTTTATTCAGGCTGTCCTTTACTTCTTCCCACAGGGCGGCCTTGCGCAAGCTCGACTCCACGGCCTGATCCAAAACTTTTTTATCCCTGACGCCGTTCAATTTCAAACCCACAATGACGTTTTCATAAATCGAAAGGGTCGGAAAGGGGGTCGGCTTTTGAAACACCATGCCAATACGGCGGCGGACAACCACGGGGTCCAATTTTGGATCAAAAATACTTTTATCTTCAAGCATAATGTCGCCGGCAAAGCGGGCGGTGGGAACGGTTTCGTGCATCCGGTTAAAACAGCGGATCAGGGTGGATTTGCCGCAGCCCGAAGGGCCGATAATGGCGGTGACTTCTTTTTGATTCACGTTCATATTCACATCAAACAAAGCCTGTTTGTCGCCGAACCAGGCGCAAACCCCTTCCGCCTTCACTTTAACTTTCTGTACCGCGCTCATTTCGACTTCCGTATGCGGTACTACCAGTTTGACTGATTCCCCCACTGGTTTCGTTGTTTCCATTTTTACCTTCTGTGCTTTTTCTTTTTGCATCAGTTCGTCAATCATAACGTTCACCTCGTTCGCTCCAACAGCAAAATGTTAAGCCTCAAAACAGCCTTTTATCAGCGTAAAACGCCTCTCCCTGTCTTAAAAAACATCTTCGCGAAAACATTCACCGCCAGCACAATCAAAAGCAAAACCAAAGCTCCCGTCCAGGCCTGCTGGCGCCAGTCATCAAAGGGCGAAATGGCGTAGGTATAAACCTGCACGGTTAAAGAAGCCGTGGGTTCATTAATCGATCTGGGCCAAAACTGGTTGTTGAAGGATGTAAACAAAAGCGGCGCGGTTTCTCCCGCCACCCGGGCGATGGACAACAGAACCCCGGTTAAAATTCCATTTTTGGCGGTCCGAATCACAATGCTCAGAATCGTTTTCCATTCCGGAATCCCCAAAGCCCAGGAAGCTTCCCGAAGTGAATGGGGTATGAGCTTGACCAACTCTTCGGTCGTGCGGGTCACAATCGGGATCATCATAAATCCCAGGGCGCAGCCTCCCGCCAGAGCGGAAAAATTCCCCATGGGTTTTACAATCACCGTATAAGCCACGATACCCGTGACAATCGAAGGCACACCCGAAAGCACATCCGCCACAAACCGGACTGTCCAGGCGAATTTACTTTTTTTACCGAACTCGGCCAGATAAACGCCCGCGAAAATCCCTACCGGCAGTCCCACCACCGAAGCGATGACCATTAACGTCAAAGTTCCCAGAATGGCATTCGCCATTCCCCCCCCCGGCACGCCCACCGGTTCGGGCAGGTTCACAAAAAAAGCGGGCCTGAATTGTTGAAACCCCTGAGAGACCACATAAATCAAAAGACTCATCAAAGGAATAAAAGCGATCACCGCCGCCAAACCGCAAAGAAACACCATCAGTTTGTTGGTAAAACTTCTTCGGGTTTGATAGTTAATGCCGAACATCAGGCTCTCCCATAATTGCGGGTGGTAAACCAAACCAAAAGATGGGCCGCGATATTCAAAACCAGGGTAATTACCATGAGCAGCAATCCAATTTCAGAAAGGGCCGCCAGATAAACATCACCCGTGGCTTCGGTAAATTCATTCGCGATCACACTGGCCATACTGTGCCCCGGCGCCAGCAAATTGGGTGTCACCTGCGCCATATTACCGATCACCATAGTCACCGCCATGGTCTCTCCCAAGGCTCTTCCCAATCCCAGCATCACCGCGCCCACCACACCCGGTTTGGACGGCTTCAACACAGACAATTGAATAGTTTCCCAATCGGTCGCGCCCAGCGCTTTGGCTGATTCGCGGTAAACATTGGGGACCGCCTCAAACACCTCGCGGCTGATCACGATAATCGTGGGAAGAATCATGATGGATAAAATGACTCCGGCGGTAAAAAAGGAAAGGCCGATGGAAGTGGTCACGAAAAAGGGTCCGCCAATCACCTTCACCATCACGGGGTCCACATAGGCTTGCATAATCGGCGCCAGCACAAACATTCCCCACAGACCGTAAACCACGCTGGGAATGGCCGCCAGGATATCCACAATAAAAGCCACCGGAGTACGCAAGTTCAACGGGGCCAGTTCGGTTAAAAATAAGGAAATCCCCAAACCCAGAGGGGTGGCGATTAATAAAGCCAGAAAGGAAGAAACCAGGGTTCCATAGACAAACGGAACCGCGCCAAACTTCTGTTGAATCGGGTCCCATTCGGAGGAAATTAAAAACTTCCAGCCGATCGCTTTAAAACAGGGTCCGGAATTAACCCATAGCGCCAAAAAAGTCATGAGCGCCAAAACCAATATGAGAAACGCAAAGAAACCGGTTATCCCGCGAAACAGCTTGTCGCCGAAACCGACTTCTTTAAATTTCCCAAAAAGGAAAAACGGGAGAGCTGGTTTCACAGCTCCCCCGTCAACTTCCTGCTCATTCAAAGCGTTCAAAGTAAATCCTTCTTAAAACTTAATCGTCGCGACAGCGTCTTTCACCTTCGCTACCAAAGCGTCCGGCAAAGGAGCGTAGTATAGGGTGCTGGCTTCGCCATTACCCGTGTCCAGCATCCAGTTCAGCAAATCAACCAGCTTCTTGCCCTTGACCGGATCATCCTGATTCACGCGAACCACAACCCAGGAAAAACCGCAAATCGGGTACGCGTCTTCACCGGCGGCGTTCGTGATCATGATTTTAAAATCAGAGGGAATTTTGTGCATCGCGCCTTCAGCGGCGGCCGTTGTCGCGTCTACGCTAGGTTCCACAAATTTTCCGGCCTTGTTTTTCAACGCCGCGAAAGCCATTTTGTTTTGAACCGCGTAAGCCAATTCCACATAACCGATAGAACCAGGGTATTGGCGAATGATTCCAGCCACACCCTCGTTGCCTTTGCCGCCGACGCCCACCGGGAAGTTAACCGACTTGCCCCAGCCAGCGGAAGTTGCCCAAGCCGTACTCACCTTGCTTAAGTAGCTGGTGAAAATATTGGTGGTTCCGCTTCCATCCGAACGACGAACCACGTTGATGACCAAATTCGGTAAAGTCAAATCCGGATTCAGTTCAACGATCGCCGTGTCATTCCAGTTGAGAATTTTTCCCATATAAATATCCACCAGCACTTTGGGGGTTAATTTCAAACCCGAATCAATACCCGGAATGTTATAAGAAACGCAAACCGCGCCCAACACCACCGGCAGATTCAAAGCGGGTCCACCCGCTTTCTGGGTTTCGTCATCGGTCAAAAATGCGTCCGTCGCGCCAAAATCAACCGTCTTGGCCAGCCACTGCTGGATTCCGCCGCCCGAACCGATCGACTGGTAATTCACCTGCGTGCTGTTCGCCGTGTAATATTCGTGAAACCATTTTTGAAAAATCGGGTTATCAAATGTCGAACCAGCGCCGTTTAAGTCCACCGCGTGGGCCATGCTGGCCCCCATCATGACAACGCCGGCCACACCCGCCAAAATCGTCTTTTTAAAATTTTTCATTTCAACTCCTAAGACCTTTGTAATTTTTCCCGCTCGTTTTACCGAGGGGATTCTAGCTGTTTAAACAGATAAACCTTGTTAAAGCTGTGTTAAATGAAAAACATCATTTTATAAGGAAAAGGGGGCCAATCTGATTCCCTGACTATCAGACGGCCCCCAAGAATTACTTCATTTCCTTAAACCTTACGAACACTTAGAAACGGTACCAGGTAGACAATTGAACGCGGTTGTCGATGGCATCGGTGAAATTGTTAGCGGCGCCGCCGAAAGCAGTCGTGTAATGCGTGTCAAACGTGGCAAATTCCAAACCAGCGCGAATTTCTTTGGTGAAATCCTGCATCACGTTCACAAACATGCACTTGTCATCATTCCAAGTCCCGCCAATGCCAGCAATGTTAGGTGAGAAGATTTCTCCATAACCCAACGTGAAAATGGTTCCAATGCTCGGGGGCAAAAAGGCTTGCAACTGGGCATTGATGCTTTGAATCTGAACCAATTGAAGGTTCGCTGCGGTACCACCCAGAATTCCCGCGTCAATGTTAGCTCCCGCACCAGCAGCAGAAGAGATAGAAGCTAAGCCGCCGTTGAAACCGCCGCCGTTAAATTGATCCACATCACCTGCGCCAGCCGTCCATTCAGCCGTCAACACGATGCTCGGATCATCTTTGCCGTCAGAAGCCGGCAACACCGGCAGCAAGATGTCAGCAGCCACGCCGCTGCCCGTCATCGTCGCGTTTTGGTTAAAGGCGGTAGCAAGACCCTGGTTGTCATAGGTAATCGTCGAATTGCGTTCAGACAAACCAATGCTAAACGGCATCAGCTTCGCCGCGCCGGTTGAGGAACAGAAACGGCCTTCCCAATCGTTCATCAAAAAACGGATACCGAAATTGATGTTCGGCACCTGACTGCTGACTTCATCCGGCTTTTCAAGATCGGCCGCCAATTGCAATTGCATTCCCTTGGCATCACCAAAGGTCTTCATGACGCGCAATTGAGGAGTCCGTTGGTACAAAGTGGCCATGACAGGCGCTTCAGCGACAGTCGCCAAAACATAATCCATGTTCCATCCAAACAATGACCACCATTGACCAGCCAAAATGGTCCAGCCATCGCTGTCAGCCTGCAAATAAGCATGACGTAAGCGAACGGTGGGCTGAGTGTAAAATTTGTATTCGCTGTTGGTCGGAGCGGCACCAGCTGGAGCACCCGTAGCGTAAGAAGACGTCGGGTCATATCCCAACAAGTCCAATTCCAGGTAACCCTTGGTATCCCAGCCGCCGACAGAATCTTTGGCCAAGAAATCAAAACGCGAATTACGTTCAGAAAACTGCGTCCAGCCGTTATCTCCGGCAACTGTACCGTTTTGCTTAACAGCCGCGTCACCAACGGTTTCGTTGAAAGACTGGGTGCTGTCGTTGATCATATCCGCTTGCACAAAACCATGAATTTCAACCGAAGGACCCTTCTTCGCTAACGCATCCACCTTAGCGGTAAGAGCTCCGATTGCTAAATTCATATCTTCCATCGAATCAGAAGATGAATCATCAGCAAACGCCGGCATATACAGGGACACCAACGCTAAAGCTAACAACAGCGACATCAAAGACCGTTTCATAGCTTCTCCTTAAAAAATTTTAATCTTCTCGAATCGGGTTCTTCGAAATCAAAACAGAAGGTGTTGGAAAGGAATAAAAGACCCGACTCGAAAAAATTTCAGGGGGAATTTACAAGGCGGGGTTGGATGCAACGTTTCGCGGATGTTAAATACAGGTTAAATTTCAAAAGACCAAATTAAGTCATGGGAATACTGAGGTTTTAAATGCGCTTTTCAAACACCCTAAAAAGAAAAAATTCAGTTTTTAATGGCTGGATGGGCTTGCGGAAATCGCCGGAGTTGATTCGGTTTCAGGCCCCGTTTTATCAATATAGCGCCCCTCCACCCATTTCATGACCACTTTTCCGCTATTTAAATTCAGGTAATCCATCGAAAAATCTTCCGCTTTTAAGGTGACTCCATAAAATTTTTGAATTTTACCGTTCAGGCGCAAAATCAATTGCTGGGTCAGTTCAAAAATGGGCTTTATCTCTTCTGATTTTTCCAGTTTACCCGTGATGTAAACATCAATCTCCTGAGCTTCGGGGTCGTAATTAAAAGCCAGATGAAAAGGATCTTTCGGCGAAAACATATCCCCCGGGCTTCTGGCGGTGATCACCTCACCCGCCGGGGACATGACCGCCTGAAGATAGTTGGCGATCCTCTCACCCGCCGGCACAGTCGACGCCCGGGCTAAAGCCGCGTCGCCCGCGTAAACCGAGCGGCTTAAAAGCATCAAAAACATGAAACTCATTATTTTCATTCCGAAGTAGCTCAAGTTAGTTCTCCTACATAGCAATAATAAATTGACGCTTAATATTTAACCGCACCCAAGTCGCACTTGACTACTTTTAGGAGTTGATTACACAGACCGTCTTAAAGGTAGCAAGTATTACAGGGGGCTGAATTTAAAGTGTCCGTACTACCGTTGATGGTTATGGAAAAACTGGAGCCGGATGTAAAGATAACCGGGCTCCAGGAATCGAATTCATTGTTATTCGCGTAGACATTCACAAAGTAAGTCCCCGCGGGAACCATCGTATTTAAAATCGTGGAAGCGCCGGACAAAACCGAAAGGGGCTGCACATAATTAGTGCCGCTGGGATAGCTCAGGTAACTGATCTGCAAAACCGTAAAAGGGGCAAGGTTGTTCTGAATATTAAAACTAACCGGAACCGGGGTAGATGAGGAACTGGTGGGACTGGCGTTACGGCAGGCGGTGATGAAGACCGAAATACCCGCCAGAAAAAGAAGCATTGAAGTAAAAGAGACGAGCTGTTTTCGGGTCATGGAGGGCCTATTCGTTTATTTTACGTCGATAACAACTCATTATATCTCAAATGCCCTGAGCCGCGTCGCCGTTTTTGACAACCTTCCCTTTTGCAAATGAATTGAATGAATTGGCTGCTGCGTCTTAAAATAAAAAAGGGGTTGGAATTTTGTTCCAACCCCTTTCGACTCAGCCGTGAATCTTAATTTTTTAATTACCCGTCTTGTCCTGGTGAATCTGCTCGGAACGAAGATTTTCCTGCGATTCCAATTGCTGACGATCCGACTGAGGCATCTTGCCCCCATTGGCCGCCAAATCGGACTTTCGTTCCTGGTTGATATCTTTGCCTTCCTGGGCCAATTGCTTGTGTTCCGACTTG
>PLFD01000003.1 GCA_003136635.1 candidate division FCPU426 bacterium
GTGATTGAGCATCAAACCCTCAAACTTTTAGTCCTTCATTAACTTCAAAACCCCTTACTTTCTCTGGTTTTACCAATCCTTTTGAAAATTATTAAATTTTCACCTTTTCCCACAATAAAAAAGATGAGGTATAATGTTAATTACCTCTTTTTCCCGATTATCTGCGGAAAGTTTGGGTTGAAGATTCATGTTTATAAGAAAAAGACGTTAGGAACATTGAAAACGTTATTGATATGGCAAGGTCCCATGTTTAACAAAAGTTGTCAAAATTTCTTAAATCGTTTCAAAGTTGGGGCAAAGTTTTTTGCTCTTTGTGTTTTGTTTTTGCCATCCATGGTTTTGGCGGGAACGACTATTTCTAGCGTGACCGTTTCTTCTGCGAATCCCGCTCCCGGATCGGTTTTAGGCGTGACGGTTATTTATTGCGAAAATTCCGCGTTTCAAGAATCTTTTTTTGATGTCGCTTTAGAACCATCCAACTCCGCTACCATTCAGGGATGCCCGGTGCCTAACCAGCATTTTTTGGTCGATAGCAATACTCCAGGCTCCGGAACGGCGGCCAGTCCCAAAACTTCAACCCGAGATGATGCCAGTGATGGCGGCAACGGGTGGGGTGCGGGCAATAATGTTGCGGCTCCTACTTGTCCCGCCACTCAAATTTTTAATGTGACTATACCGGTTACCATGGCAATTGGAACCTATAATATCGTGGCGGCAGGGAATGACTGGAATATCCAATGCGGCAATGCATCCAGTATTCCCGCCAATCAACAGCACAGCGCACCCATCAACATCAATTTCTCTTCATTGTCGCCCAGTCTGACCATTTCCAAATCTTCTATTGGCACGAGTGCTCAGCTTGGCGACCTGATTTTATGGGAAATTAGTTATTCGGCCATCAACACGAATCCTATAACGATCATGGATACGGTTCCAGCTAATACGGCGCTGGCTGGATCTGCGCCATTTCTCCAATCGATCAGTACGGGCGGAACCCTTACCGGTTCGGGCGCGGCGGGGTCTCCGATTACCTGGGTTATCAATAATACGAATACGTCGCCCACTGGCTATGTTTGGTTTTTGACTCAAGTGACCGCGAATCCTGGTTCAGGCTATATTACTAATACTTCCGGTCAGGCCGATTCTACGACTTCTGGACTCATCAATGCCAACGCGGTTTCGGTACAGGTGGGCGGAGACTTTGAATTGACCAAGCAAATTCTGAATACGGTTTTGCCTTTGGCTGCGGGTGGATCTGTGACTTACGCTTTAAATTACACGATTGGTCAATCCAGCCTTCAGGTTTATGATTCCTATAACCAAGACGCCCCGGCCACCACATTTACAAACACCCCAACGGATATCACTAGTTATGATGGTTCCGCTTATAGCATTAGCGGCACGGAAGATAGCTTTCAAGTCCTTAGCAACACTACGACTCCTGTGGGAGCGCCAGGCAATGGAAATTATATTGATGTGGAGACTGATCCAGGCAATACCAACAATACTAATGGCTATGAAACTCTGAACCAAACTTCAAAACCCATCAATACATGCGCGGGAGGAAGCTGGATTATTCAGGGTAACATTGATATTCCCTCTAAATTGCAAAACGGAAGTTCTAACGGGACTGGTGAAGACGCCTCTATTGAGCTGTTAAATGAGCCTACGGGTCCTCTCGCGGGTTACGGTCTGGTGGCGATTCTTTCCATCGATAACGCTCCGGGCAATTTAACCCTGCAGCAAAAAGACGCGTCCCATAATTACACTGCGGTGCAAACTGTAAATTCGCCTGGGTTTCAATCACCTGGGATGAATACAACAGCTAATTTACTTTCTTTTGATACCTGGTACACGGTGAAAGCCCTGGTCACTTACGCTGCCGGAACTTATACGGTTTCGGTTAAGGCGTGGCCGGTAGGAAGCCCCGAACCAGCTGGGTGGGATATAAGCAACTACACCACCGCTACCTTGCCATGCGAGAACAATTACCAATTTGGATGGGGAGCGAATCCGAGTTCAAACGCTGGAACTTATTCGGCCGGGCGCCAGCTTTACACTAATTTATCGGAAATTTCAGCCGATCCGGTGATTGACCCAGTTATTACGGACACTCTGCCAGCGGGTGAAACCTACAACGCTGGAAGCGCCAGTCAGGCGCCTAACGCAACCTTGCCCTTTTTGAAGTGGAATATAGGGACTCAACCGGTTACGGTTTACGACTTGAGCGGTTCCATTACTTTTAGCGCGTTAGTGGCTTGTTTACCCGCGCAGCAAATAAACGACTCGGAAATTGCGGGAACTGTTTCGGGCACAGTTCAAGATCTTCTTTCGAACGCGGTTACGCTTAATGTGACCGGTTGTGCTACAAACACGCCCACTAATACCCCAACCAATACACACACAAATACTCCAACCAATTCACCTACGAACACTCCGACTCTAACACCTACAAACACACCTACGAATACCCCTACACCTTCGCCGACCAATACACCGACAAATTCACCAACCAATACTCCAACTCCGTCGCCGACCAATACAGTTACCAATACTCCCACGGACAGCCCGACCAATACGCCAACCCTTATCAATACACCTACTCCAACGAATACGCCGACCAACACTCCAACCGATACCCCGACCAATACAATTACTAACACGCCTTCACCAACGCCAACGAATACGGTAACCAACACTCCAACCGATACTCCGACAAATACTCCAACACTTATCAATACACCTACACCAACCAATACCCCTACGAACACTCCCACCAACACTCCCACTAATACAGTTACCAATACTCCCACCAATACCCAGACCAATACTCCTACAAACAGTCCGACCAATACTCCAACATCGACACCCACCAACACAGTTACAAACACTCCGACCAATACGCCTACCAACACGCCAACCAATACCCCGATTATCCTGATTCCTACAATTACGATTCAAAAGAAGGTGTCGGCGACCACGGCTAATCCCGGCAATACACTTACTTATGACATTGATTTGTCGGTAAGTAATGCGCCCGCGACCGCCGTGTTTGTGCAGGATACTTTGCCGGCCAATATGACTTTCACAGACTTCCAAACGCCTACGCCTGGAGTGGGGGTGAGCACCAATCAAACAGGATTGTTGTTAAGCTGGAATTTTAGTAATCCCTTACCCATCGGAAATTATGTATTGCCCTATCAGGCATCCATCAACAGCGCGGCGCCGAGCGGTACCCCGCTGGTTAACCAATCGTGGGTGACTATAGCGGGAGGATCGCCGGTTTCGGCAAGTTGCCCTGTGACGGTGATTGGGCTCTTTTCGGTTCAAGTCAATATTTATAACTCGGCCGGCGAAGTAGTGAAGACTATTCTGGTGCAGAACGTTTCTCAGCCTATTAGTAACATTACGTTGTCAACGAGCAATCAGATTACGACTTTACAAGGGCCGGGCAGCACCATACTTATTTACTATAACGGAGCGCTCATTGGTACCTGGGATGGCTCTAACAACAGTGAAAATCCAGTGACGAATGGGACATACCAAATTAAGGTAAGCAGCACCTCAACCTCGGGTGTAGTGACCAGTGTTTCTCAACAGGCAACCGTAAACCGGCAACTGTCGAATATTACCGCGACGATTTACAATTCATCGGGTGAATTGGTGCGTACTTTATATAGTTTGGTTTCTGATTCGTTTAATTCGCAGATGACGAACGTTAACTTAAGCTCAAGCGTTATTAGTCCGGGATCGAGTGTGACTGGGAATAACACCCATTTGCAGATTGTTGTAGTTACTTCAGGGACTCCCGTAACCTTGACCTGGGACGGAACGAATAACTCGTCGACGGTAGTGACTCCCGGCTCGTATACGATTCAATTGAATTGGGACAACGGACAGGGTTCGACAACGGACATTAGCCGAACTGTATTAGTGATACCAGCCAGTGGCTCGACAGGTGTGGCGGTAGCCCGCCCTAACGTACTGGAACCCGGTGCGACAATGATTACTACATTTGATGGGACTGGAGTAGCAAACGCTTACACTGTTAACGCAAGGATTTACACGATTGCTGGACAATTGATTATGCCCATACAGGGAACGCCTGGAACGGCGTCGGCTGCCTGGAATGCGTCTGGAATGGCTAGCGGCATTTATTTCGCGGTGGTAGATGTCTTGAACGCCGATGGCGGCAATATTGATCATCAGACATTCAAGATATTGGTGCTCCATTAATTTGAGCCGGTTTAATTCCAATAAAATCTGAATTCCAGTTATGGCTGTTTAAAAAAATGGGCCAATAACTGGTTTTTTGATGCTTTTTTTATGATATCTTTTGTTGAAATTCCATATTACAGCGATTGAGCGGTTGTGAAGAAATTGACTAAAAACGTTTTTTGTCAAGTTGTGGGCAATTTTTGAAAGCAAAAAAGAAGGAAATTTTTCGATGAACGGGTTGATAAACCTGATTTATTTAAAATTGATTTTACCAAGGCGCTTTAAATCCCATTCTTTATTCCTGCCTCTGATGGGAACCGCGTATCTTTTCTTGGTAACTCCCGCTTATCCCTATAGTTACGGCATAACCCCTTCTGGAGCCAGTTCGTCCGATGCCACTTCTTTTTACGACACTTTTAAAAGCAATTATTACATTAGCTGTAGCGGAAACATCATGGTGGCAAACAGCGTTGGGGGAGGGACCTGTGTGTCCGAGGGCCAGGGTTATGCTTTTCTGATGACGGCTTACCTGGAACCCGACGCCACCGGGCCGGCCCTTATGAAAAAGCTTTGGAATTTCGTGGTCGCCCACATGGACAGTAAGAATTTAATGAATTGGGAAGTCTCTTGTACCGGCACGGATGGGGCCAACTCGGCCACAGATGGGGACATGGACATGGCCGAGGGATTGCTGGAGGCGAATAAACGATGGCCCGGGAACGGATTCGATTCCTGCGCCACCACCATTATCAACGCGATCCTGGCCAATGAAACCGACAGCTGCGGCATCGGCCCGGGGGACGCCTCCGGTTTTACCAGTTGTTCGGGCTACACTTATCCCAGCTACTTCGCCATGAGCTACCTTACCAGTTTTCAGTGCTTCACAGGCAACGCCGCTTGGGCCACCGTCAAGACGAATGCCTACAACCAGTTGAACTACTGGTACACCAACTACGTCTTGCCGCCGGATCAGATCAACATGTCCAATGGAAGTTGGAACTGTTGCAATTACCAATACAACTCCTGCCGTGTGCCCTGGCGCTTGTCGCTGGACTACTTGTGGAATGGCAACACCAACGCCTACAATATGTGCAAAAAAATCCTCGCCAATTTCGAGACACAGAACCCCTCTCCTTCCACCATCGGGGACGGCTACGTCTATAACACCGGAGCCGAAAATTCCACCAACCACAACGCTGC
Source organism: candidate division FCPU426 bacterium (assembly GCA_003136635.1). Lineage (GTDB taxonomy): Bacteria > Oederibacteriota > Muellerivitia > Muellerivitales > Muellerivitaceae > Bog-1183. Next base: position 5,419 of record PLFD01000003.1, read on the forward strand.
ATTTACGGGCCCGGCAGGCGACGGCGCAATGGTGAACGGCAATGCCGACGACCAATCATATCTCAATGCCGAATACACCAATTTAAAAAGTCTCGCGACCGGCTCTTATTATCCAGATGCGCATCAAGTGCTTTCGTTGATGGTTCAAGCCGGAATTTTCACAGACCCTTGCTCCAATGGAACCCCGACTCCGACCTACACAGCCACTAATACACCAACGAATACAGTTACCCATACTCCCACTAATTCTCCAACGAATACAATTACGAATACGCCTACTTTCACGCCGACTCACACAGCCACCGGCACAGCAACCAATACCGAGACGAACACAATTACAAATACCTCTACATCCACCCCGACACATACGGCTACCAATACAGTGACGAATACGCCAACTAACACCGTGACGAATACAATCACCAATACTCCAACATCTTCCCCGACTCATACGACGACGAATACCGCAACCAATACTGCGACAAACGCAATTACCAATACGGCCACTCAAACGCCCACCAGCACTAATACGGCGACCAATACGGCTACGGGAACAATTTCTACAAACACTCCCATCAATACACCCACGAATACATTGAGTCCAACTGCGACCAATACGATCACCAATACTCAAACCAACACTTCAACCTCGACGGTGACCCATACGCCAACCAATACAGCGACTTCAACGGTGACAAATACGCCCACAAATACCCCGACGCAAACGCCCACCAACACGGCGACCCATACGCCAACCAGCACCGCAACCTCGACAGCGACTAATTCTCCCACCAATACCTCTACCAATTCGGTGACCAACACTCCAACGTCTACGCCGACTTTTATGGTGACCAATACGCCTACGGCGACTTTAAGCAATACGGCCACGAATACTTTGACTCCTCCGCCTACCTCGACTCACACCAATACGCCGACCATTACCCCGACTTATATCGCGACAACTTCGCCGGACCTCATGATTTCCGCGCCGTTCCCCAATCCCTCCAATGGATCGACTATTACGTTTAACATCGAGGTGCCGGGAGAATCGACGGTGACGATGGATATCTTTACCTTGGCTTTTCGCAAGATCATCAGCCAGACGTCCCAGGTTTCAAGCTTGGCAACATTTGAATGGGCTTTAAGGGATGTTTCGGGAGTCCAGGTGGCTAACGGGCTTTATTACGTCCGCATCCATGTTGCGGGCGTTCAATCCACCACGAAAATCCTAAAAGTGCTGATCCTCCGGTAATTGGGCTAACCCAGTTTATCCGCCGGTCTTTTCATTGGCATTGCACTAAATTCGGCAAAAATCTGAATTTCAATGATTTTGCTTATATTTTTAATCTTGGCCGATTAGAAGAATCGGCCAAATACTGGCAATTTTGGCCACTTATGGTATCTTTTAGTTTAAGTAACCATTTTTCCAGACCAGTGGTTTGAGACTTATAAGACTAAAAACGTTTTAAACGGAAAAGGGACATTTTATGTGCAGCGGGTTTGTCGACCTGAAATTTAGCTCTAAATCAATATATTCCAAATCCATATTAGTTTTCACGTCAGTTTTCCTTTTTGGCTTTTTACCTGTTGGTTCTGCTTTTGCTACCTCAGCTCAATTAAAAATTTCAGGCAACCAGATCGTAACCGCCAGCGGCGGCTGTACCGTCCGGCTAAAAGGGGTGGACATGTCCGGGTTGGAATACAGCCCTTCAGGAGATGGCGGAACGGGCGCACCGACGACGACTATCAGCGGGGTTAATATGACCAATTACGTGGCTCTTCTCGATGAAGCAGTGACGGTATGGCATGTTAACTGCATTCGATTACCTCTGAATCAGGATTATTGGTTTGGTTGCGGCAATGACAACGATAACAATAAAGCGGTCAATACAGCAGCTTACCAGGGCATGGTAGAGGCGGTTCTTAATGAAGCTTCCAACCTGGGAGCTTATGTGGACCTGGACTTACATTGGTCAGGATACTACAACGGTACCTCATCCACCGCCCCCTGTTCGGGAGGCGGTTGGGGGGAGGCGGGAGGAACCTGTAACGGTTGTTCGGGGCAGGTCCCTTTGCCGGATTGGAACGCGGTTACTTTTTGGTCCTCAGTGGCAGGAACTTCTTGGGTAAAGAACAATCCTGCGGCGCTTTTTGACCTTTATAACGAACCATATGAACCCTCGGGTGCGGACGATAACCCCTTTTGGGCTATTTGGAGAAACGGCGGTCCGGTTCCTGCTAGTACCAATACCGGATCAAGTTCTTTTCCGGCCTATACCAGCTGTGGTCTGCAAAACCTATTAACTGCCGCGCGAAACGCAGGAGCCAATAACATTTGCGTGGCAGGAGGGCTTAACTGGTCTTTTGACGAAAGAGGCGTACCTACCTACGGCCTCACGGACACAGCTTCGGGCAATGGAATACTTTATTCTGCGCATGTCTACGACAATAAAACAGGAAACAGCAGCGATACGCCTCCGCTGGCGGCCGCTTGGGATCCCTACATTACGACCATCACCAACAAGTACGCGATACTCGTTGAAGAATTTGGTCCGGGGACAGGCTACGCTGCCGATGACAACAACCCAACATGGACCAATGGAGCTCTTAATTGGATTGACGGTTACAATAACGGCAATGGAAACGCCAATACGAATAACCCTAACGGTTATGTCTATTCAGCCATGGCCTGGGATTTCAGCCCGGATGTCACCCCAAAACTTTTGACCAGCTATAGCGGTTTTCCGACCACATCTTACTTCGGCGCACCGGTTTCAACCTGGCTTTATCAATTGAACGAAACCCCAACGCCAAATTGCGGAGGCGGAACGGCGACGAATACACCAACGAATACCTCGACCAATACACCAACGAACACACCGACCAATAGTCCAACGCACACACTGACAAATACGCCTACCAATACTTCAACAAATACGGTTACATCGACGCCGACTCATACCGCTACGAATACGGCAACTAGTACGCCTACAAACACGATAACCAATACACCTGTCAATCCAGCCACAAATACTCCGACCAATAGTCCTACAAAGACAGCTACCAAGACGCCAACTAATACATCTACTAATACGGCGACTAACACGATCACGAATACGCCAACTATTTCCTCGACACCCACAATCACCAATACGGCGACTAATACGGCCACGGGAACGGTTCTAACCGCTACCGCTACCAATACAGCGACTAATACTCCAACGAATACCGCCACCTCAACCATAACCAATACCCCGACCAATACGACAACACCAACGATTACAAACACGCCGACCAATACTTCTACCGGAACCCCGACGTCAACGGTGACAAACACACCGACGAACACCGCCACCAATACGATTACCGAAACGCCGACGGACACATCCACGGGTACCAAAACCAATACACCCACCAATTCGCCGACTAACACCTCTACTAATACCCCTACGAATTCGCCTACTAATACCTTAACAAAAACACCTACTAATACCCCTACCATTACGCCGACTAACACCAAAACCAATACCCCAACATCGACACCCACAGACACTCCCACTAATACCGTCACGAATACTTTGACGCCGCTGCCCACCTCAACTCATACCAACACCCCCACGATAACGGCGACGGATACCCCTACTATTTCATCCGTTATTGTGGTCTCGGCGCCTTATCCGAGCCCTTCCAATGGATCGCCGATTACCTTTAATGTTCAAGTGCCGAGCCCATCCACGATCACGTTAGATGTGTTTACCCTGGCTTTTCGAAAGATATATAGCCAAACGAATCATGGTGATGGGTTAGTGACGTTTCAATGGGATATAAAAGATGCAACGGGTATTCAAGTATCAAACGGGCTTTATTACGTCCGCATCCACGTGGAAGGCCTTCAATCGACTACTAAAATTCTAAAAGTGCTGATTTTGAGATAGTTTTGTCGATAACCGAATTTTAGATTCAATTTTGTTGAAATTATGTCCTATTTTTAAAAAGTCGCGTGACCTTCAATTTTTTGACAATTCTTCAAATCCCAATTCCTTTACTTTTTGAAAGGTTTTGGATGTTCCTAGTTTTTTAAAATTAAGAATATATTTTGCTTGTCGACTTTATTATTCTTTGCGACTTTTTATAAACAAATGTATTTTGTCCGCGTATCCCTTTTTATGTTTTGAATTATTTCAAGGAATAAATGTATGAACAAATTAAAATATTGTTCAAGTGAACAGCAATCCTGGAATCATTTTTCGAAATCAAGTTCAACAGTCAAAAAAAATAGTACAGAGCGCAACGGCGTTTATTTATTTGTAATTGCGGTGGCGTTATCTTGGCTTCCGGTTCAGGCATGGTCAGCTGGCCATCAGCAATTGCATGGCCACGTGCCGCGAGCCTTGGCCACAGCTCCTTCTTTGGGGGATATGGCGGGTTCTGAGAAACTGAGTCTGGCCATCAGTTTGCCTCTCCGTAACCAGCAGGCCCTCAACTATCTTCTGAAAAATATCTACGACAGTAAAAGCCCGCAATACCGTCGTTTCCTCACCCCCCAAAAATTTCTGGCTATGTTTGGTCCCACTACAAGTGATTATCAGGCAGTTGTCCAATTTGCCCAGTCCCACAATTTGAAAGTCACGAAGACCTATTCCAACCGGGCTGTTGTCGATGTGGAAGGTTCGGTCAGCGATATTGAAAATACTTTTAATGTCAGGATGCACAACTACCAGCGTCCGGATGGTACCAAGTTCCACTCGCCTGATGCGGAACCGTCGGTGGACTTGACCGTGCCGCTTTTACATATCACCGGGTTACAGAATTATGCGGTGCCGCATCCTTTTATACACAGGAAATCAGGTTTGACAGGTGGCGCCAAAAATAATGCCAATGGCAAGCCTTTAGTTGGAACGGGTCCGACGCCATTGCCAACTTTAGGAATAGGCAATAATACGACTTATATTGGGAATGATTTTAGAAACGCCTATGTCCAAAATGTCTCATTGGATGGTGCCGGTCAATCAGTAGGTTTATATGAGTTGGATGGTTTTTACGCGAACGATATCGTCAACTACGCGACAGCGGGAGGTTTGAATGTTTCGGCCGGTCAGATCAACGGCGGTTCGGGCAGTATCGTAACAAGTGTCTATGTGGACGGTGTCAATTACGACGCTAATCCCGGAGCGGGTAACACCGAAGTATCCCTTGATATCGATATGGTTATTTCCATGGCGCCGGGAGCTCAAGTGTTTGTTTATGAAGGGACTTATTCCGATGACGTTTTGGCGGCGATGGCCTATCCGCCCGCCGGTATTCCCCTTTCCCTGCAACTTAGTTCTTCCTGGACTACGGATAACCCGGATACGGATCCTTATATGGCGAACGCCCTGGCGGAAATGGCTTTGCAGGGACAATCTTTTTTCCAGGCTGCGGGAGACTCAGGAGCTTATCCAATTGATCCAGCGGATATCCGTGACGAAAACAATATTACGGTTGTAGGCGGGACAGAGTTGATATCCGCGCAACCGACACCTTTGGGGGGAGGGATTTACAGTTATCCAAGCCCTTATTATCAATCAGAAACCACGTGGAATTGGAATTACACCGCTCCCAATGTAAACGTTGCGGGCGGCGGTGGAATTTGTAATGGAGTTTCGGGCGTCGCATCACCCGTCCCCATTCCGACCTATCAAGTACCATTTGCTCCGCTCAACGGTAACGGAGGATCGGCGCAACATCGGAACCTGCCGGATGTTTCCATGATCGCGGATAATATATTTAATATCGCGGACAACGGCGGTTCTGTTGGGCCTATAGGCGGCACCAGCGCCGCCACGCCCCTTTGGGCGTCCGTGATGGCGATGGCTAACCAGCAAGCCTTAAACCAGGGTTCACAGCCGGTAGGTTTCGCGAACCCGGAACTTTATACGATTGCCGGGTCAGCTTCTAGCTATAGCAATGATTTTAACGATATTAAGAACGGAAGTAACAACGGAGGTTATGAGGGTTCGACTTATGGAAACAACCCCGGGTATAAAGCGGTCGCGGGCTATGATCTCGCCACGGGCTTGGGCAGTCCTAACGGCCAAAGTTTGATCAACGACCTGACCGCATTGATTCCAACCCCCACCCCCGGACCCGCACCCGCTTCTGCGGTTTGGGCCCAAGCGACTTCGGCAGCCGGATTCAGCCCACGGCTTGGCCAAGCCAGCCTTTTCTACAATAACCAAATGTGGATTTTTAGTGGTGGTGAATTTAACGGTGGTGACAACAGTAATAATGGCACTTGGAATTCACAAGACGGAACTCACTGGAGTCTAGTGACTGCTAATGACCCTTTTCAAACCGTTATCAATGGACCTGTAGAAGACCGACTTGGGTTTTCAGCTTTAGTTTTCAATAACAGAATGTGGTTATTGGACGGAACCGCGAATTTGGGGATTAACCACACTTTTTTTTACGAGGACATTCGGTCTTCGACAGATGGGGTGAATTGGACGGTGGCCCCCGTGACGTTTGCTTCCATTTGCGGGGCGGCGGTTTCTTTTCAGAGTAAAATGTGGGCTTTTACTGGCAATACTGCTGGAAATTCTGGTCTTTATTCGTCTGTGGATGGGACAACTTGGAACCCGATTAACCCAACCGCCGTTAATTTCGGTTTACTCAGTGCGACTTCATATGAAGTGCCGTTAAATGGTGGACTAGATTTCCTTGGGGAACCAGCGCCTTCATTTGGCACTGTTGTTTTTCAAGGAAAAATGTGGGTGATCGGAGGGGTCCAAACAGGAAATCTCGCATCGGACGTCTGGTATTCATCCGATCCAAATGGATTGATATGGAGTCCGGGCACCAACACTCCATTTATCAATCAGTCATATTTTGTGAACGGTTGTTACGTTTATAACGATCAAATTTATGTTTCCATCAGCAGCGGTGTAGGTGCGGGACAAACCAATACAGTTTATTCGTTTGATGGGACGACTTGGGCGCTTTTGACTACCGCGCCCGGCTTTACCCCTCGGGTTGATAATTCCAGCGTCGTAGCTTTCAACAAAATATGGATTTTGGGCGGTTATGACGGCAACGGCAGCAATTCGGGTTACCAAAATGATGTTTGGTATTACCCGGCGACAACCCCCACTCCTACGCCGATGCCAACCCCTTGCTATAGCGCACAAACTATTTTGGGTTGTAGCGAGACCTATGCTAACGGAAACGAAGCCTGCCCCGCAGCCATAGGAGGTGGGGCTTTTGATATTCCAGTCGCGGTGGCCGCGAACACAGGAACAAATGTATCTGTTTTGGATTCCAATACTACTGCTTCTGTAATTGATGTTTTTAGTACTAATGCCACATATGAGGGGCTCTTATATCCATCGAGTATGTTTGGCTCTGCGTATGCCTTCAATAATGCTACGGGACTTGCTATCGACAATAATAATACCGACTGGTTTGTTACAGATACCGGAAACAACGAACTCAAGATTATCTATTCGTATTATTACAAGGTTGGAACTCAATGGAATTCTTACTACGGACTTGGTGTGGTTAATGGAACAATCTTAAGTTCAGTTATCGATACTACTTCTCCCGCACTGATCTCCATTCAAAGTACAACTCCTTCCTCGGGGTTAGCGTTTAAATCTCCTGAAGGGATTACGATCGACAATAATAATAATATTTACATTGCGGATACGGGAAATAACCGAGTAGTCGAATATAATTTTGTCCCCGATGTTTGCTGTGCGGCGGGCAATTCTCCCCACCTTAATTATGTGACCAAATGGAATACTTCCGGTTTGTTCTCGAGCCCGTCCCAGTTGGCGGTGGATAGAACTGGCGCTAACGTATATGTCGCGGATAAACCAATCGCTACGTATCCGCGTATCCAAAAAATCCAGGTGTCCAACGCGTCAGTTGCCGCCTCTTGGGAACCGAATAATACGACTACTGCGACTATCACCGGAATGGCAGTGGGTCAGGATGGAAATGTCTATTTAAGCGACATAATAGGAACCTCTGCCAGTCAAATAATTATCGATAGTCCTAGCGGTAATTTAGTTGAGACTTTGGAGGGAGTGGGAGCGCCTTCCTATTTACTAAACAAGTCGGAACAAACCATGGGACTTGCTTTTGATGGTTGCGGAAATCTTTATCAAGCGGACAGTTTGGCTCGCCGGGTGCAGGTTTTGGAACCATGCGGAAGCACTTGTCAGCTTAAACCGCCGACACAATTTGTTTATAACTATAGCTCCCAATTTGGAGGTCCTGGAAGTGGCAACGGAAAATTGAGCCAGGAAACGGGAGTCGCCATTAATGGTCCCTATGCCTATGTTGCGGATACGGCAAACAATCGGGTTGAACAATTTGATGTGAATGGCGACTGGATATCCAATTGGGGCGGGCCCACGGCCGGATCGGGTAATGGACAGTTTAACGCGCCTTCCAATGTGGCCGCTGCCGGCAGCCAGGGACTTATTTATGTGTCGGATACGGGAAATAACCGCGTCCAAGTATTCGGTTTGAACGGAACTTTCGAATTTGCTTTTGGAGGATCTGGAAGTGGTAATGGACTGTTCAACGCCCCTGAGGGGATTGTGACGGATTCTAACGGCAATGTTTACGTCGCCGATAGCGGTAACAATCGCATCGAACAATTTATGTATGTTCCGGGTAATCCCGGTTCAGTCACTTATGTTGGTCAATGGGGCGTGGGGGGAACCGGCAACGGCCAATTTAACGGCCCGATGGGTCTTGCGATTGGAATCTCAAATGCTAATGGATCGACGTCTTTATTGAAAAAGATGGTTGTTCCTGAGGGGGGAGGATCCGTACCCGGAGTTGAAACCTTATACGTGGTGGATGCGGGTAATTACCGGATTGAGGAGTTTACGACAGGAGGTCTTTATATAGGGGCATGGGGAACTCAAGGAACGGGTATTGGGCAGTTTGAGGCGCCTTACGGCATAGCGGTTGGTTTGGATGGAGATATTTATGTATCTGATTCTAGTTTAAATGCGATTCAGCAAATGAATTCTTTGGGATGGTCCTTTAATCAATTTGGAAGTTCCGGCAATCCCTTTTCTACCGTCAAGGGTATTGCTTTTGATTCCTGCGGCAACCTTTTCGCGGCGGATTTTGGTTCCAGTTTTGTGGATAAGTTCAATTTGCAGGGTACGAATTGCACGATTACGATACCGGCTACCAATACGCCGACAAATACGCCGACGGCTACACCCACAAACACGCCAACAATCACGCCTACCAATACGCCGACGCCTAGTTCCACAAACACGTCCACGTCGACCTTAACCAATACAGCGACTCTTACACCTACTAATACTTCAACTAATAGTCCTACGAATACACCGACTATAACGCCAACAATCACACCTACCAATACGCCGACGCCTACTTCTACAAACACGTCTACCCCCACCTTAACTAATACAGTGACGTTTACACCTACTAATACGGCCACTAATAGTCCTACGAATACACCGACTATAACGCCAACAAACACACCTACCACTACACCCACGAATACCCCAACCTATACACCGACTTCTACCCCCACAACTTCGCCTACCAGCGGAGCGACTTGCGGAACCAGTTCCGTGAACCTGCAATTGGAAGAATTCACGACTTGTACTTCGAACCAGGCCAACGAGACTTTTGAAATCATAAATAATGGGGCGGTTGCGGTAAACCTTTCCCAGCTGACGATCAAGTGCTGGCAGGATGACACCAACTATGTCTCGAACGCGGCGGATACGATAGTGGGAGAGATTAATTACGGAGGATGTTTTGGGTCCAATTGCACAGCGGTAACAGCTGTCGCCATCGCTTCGGTTGAGTTCTCGCCGGCTTGCGGACCCGCTACCAATCTACAGGCCAATTGGGAAACGACCATATCAAATAGCGATTCTGCCAGTTTAAGCGCGGGAACGACATGGACTAATATCCAAGCGGCGCTTCACGTTAATAATAACCCTAATTTTTCACCGGGAACGAATTTCTGGTACAGCCCTTGTGTGGGCTCGACTTACACGAACAATTTGAATTACGCGCTTTATTACCAGGGGAATCTGGTAACAGTGTCAGGTGGTACACCTCCGTCTTGCAGGCCTCTGGCGACTTGCACGGTTTTGTCTGACTTTACGGCGACGAATACCGCGACAAAGACCGCGACTACAACTCCCTCAAACACACCCACGCCTACGAAAACAAATACGGTTACATTGACTCCAACAAGAACACCTACTGTCACGCCTGCCCAAACCCATACTAATACGCCTACTAATACACCCACGGCTACGGTTACGAAAACGGCTACCAATACGCCCACGAAGACAGCCACTGTGACTTCTACCAGGACACCTACGGCGACTGTTACGAAAACAGCCACGAAGACACCCACTAATACAGTAACGCGTACGCCTACCGCGACCCCTACCCATACCCCTACACCAACGAAAACTCCGACACCTAGAGGCGCCGTGGTTCTGGAAGATTCGATACAATCACAAGTCTTTTATTCCCAGGGGACACAGACAGCAACTCCGACCAGTGTGAGTGGCGGAGAAGAACACGAGACTGTCACACCTACAACCAGCAATACTCTGACAATAACGCCGACGTCTTCCAGTTTACTGCTGTCGGCGGTAGCGGCGCCGAATATTTCTAAAAATGGACAACCCATTAATTTTATGGTCAACCTGGGCTATAGCGCCTCAATTCAATTGAATCTATATACCATCATGGGGGAAGAAGTTTACTCCGACACCATTCAAGGAAACGCCGGATTAAATATAATTACTTGGCTGATAAAAAACAAAGCTCAAACGTCAGTGGCCTCGGGTCTTTATATTTATGCCATTGAGGTAAATAACGGTTATGAGATGTCAACCACGACGGGCAAGATTTTGGTGTTCCAATAATAAAGTTTATTGATGGCTAAGGACCTTTATTTGGTTCGTATCCACGTGGAGGGGCCTTCATTCGGCCACTAAAATTCTAAAAGTGTTGATTTTGGGGTAAAATCCTTTAAATCTTTGGAAAACCAAGCGGAATGTTCCTCATTTCCGCTTGGTTTTTTTGTATCGTTTGGCCAAAAGTTAAAAATTACCTGATATACTTCTTTGGTTGATGACGAAGATTTCAAGCCTAAAAACTGCCATTCAAAATGATATTGATTTAAGTCATTCCCTGTATGGTTATTGCGGTTTTTTGAATTTTTCAGTGAATGTGAATTCTCTTTAAAGAACAGGTTTATCTAATTTAATGATGAAAATGAAAAACAACCCTATTTTTAACCGGATTCTCTTTTCCACTTTTTTGACCCTCATGGGAATATCCCATTCCTACGCCGCTTCTTACCAATTAAAAGTTTCCGGCAACCAACTCGTTACTACGAACGGTGATTGTCCCGTTCGATTAAAAGGGGTGGACCTGGATGGTTTGGAATATTCAAGCCAGGGTGATGAAGCGTCTGGTGTACCCACGGTTAATTTAGGTGGTTATACCATGACTGATTATGTGACCATCGCGACAGAAGCCGTCAACGTGTGGCATGCCAACTATTTCCGACTCCCTCTGAGCCAGGATCTTTGGTGTGGGTGTTCCAGTGGCGGTCAAACTCCCAACCCAGGCTACAAGACTGAAGTTCAAGATTTGGTCAATTGGTGTAATGCTAATAACGTTTATATAGAGCTTGATCTTCATTGGTCTGGTACCTATGGGGGAACCTCTTCTACGACTCCCTGTAGCGGCGGGGGCTGGGGTACTTCTTATTTGAATCAAAGTTCAAACGATGGCGAATTGCCCATGCCGGACTGGAATAGCGTATATTTTTGGAATTCCTTGGCGAGCACAGCCTGGATTCAAAATAACCCCGCGGTTTTGTTGGGACTTTTTAACGAACCCTTTGACCCGAGTTTTAATGATCAAAGCAATTTTTGGAACGTTTGGCTTAATGGAGGCGCTACGGGTTACGGTGACGGACCTGCCAATACGCCCGGTATGCAAAAACTGCTGAACACGATTCGTACCGCTGGGGCCAATAATATCGTTGTTGCCGGCGGATTGAATTATGCCTTTGACTTGAGAGGTATTATTGGCGATGAACCTTCCAGTTCGACGGTCTACAAGTTAACCGATACGGGTTCAGGATATGGTGTGGCTTATGCGGCCCATATTTATTCCAACAAAGGTAATAGTGCCAATTGGGATTCTCAGGTAACGTCCGCCACGAGCGTGGCCCCTGTCATCATCGATGAATTTGGGGCTTCGTCTACCGACGGTGTGGCATTCGAAAATTCTGTCATCTCCTGGCTCGTTGGCGGCAATAATAAAAGTTATGTTTTTAACGCGGCATCTTGGAACTTCGCTCCCGATAACGCACCCGCTGATTTGTCCAGTTGGGGTGGTTATATAACGAATGCCTACAATGGCGCTCCTGTCTCAACCTGGCTTAATAATTTACATTTGACGCCTACACCCACTTGCGTCATGGGAGGGCCCACCCCAACCTTCACCAATACCCCCACGATTACCCCGACCCCTAATTACTGCCCGATAACCTTGATCGACAACTTTACGAGCGGCACAAACACCAATCTGTGGGGAGGTGTTTGGGCCATTTCGATCCCTGCCACTGGAACGACGACCACGGCTACTCATCTGACGAGCCCCGCGCCTGGTAGCACCTACTCGGTCAGTATTACGGGGAATGTGGGGTCGGGCGGTTATTCCGACTATCAAACTCCGCTTTTCAATAATTCGGCGCCCTTCAACGCCACGGGCAACGGCCTTGTGGGTGTTGGGTTTTACATTTATGGGGACGGTAACCCCTACCGTGTCAGCGCGATGTCCGCCGGAGTCACTGACTATGACTATTATGGAATCAATCTTTCGCCGCCACCCGGTCAATGGACTTTTTACGAAATTTACTTTTCGGATATGACCCGTGAATCTTGGGGAACCCAAGTAGGATTACCCACTAACTATGGCGGGACTGACTTTACCGGAATTCAATTCGCTACCGTGAACACGGGAGCATTCTCTTATAAGTTGGACCAGGTCGAGCTGGTTTGCCCATCGGGGATGACCCCCACGCCCACGCCCAACTATTGCCCTGTGACATTGGTCGATAATTTTGACTATACGGCTGCTCATAATAGTCTTTGGCTGCAGCCTTGGGGTGTCGTCACCCCCGTCGTCGCGGGACAAGGTTCCATTACGATCCATTATGGGATCACACCGCCGGCGCCGGGCAGCACCTATGCCGTCAGTATCCAGGGTTCCATTCCGGTGACGACCGGTTACGCAACCTATTACACGAACCTTTCCGCGAGTAACAGTGCTTTCAATCTTGCGGCCAATCAAATTATCGGTGTTGAATTGTATCTCTACGGGGACGGCGGATCTTACCGCGTTCAGGCCGAATCCGCTGGAGTTACGGATTTTGACTGGTATGGGTATACGGTCACGCCTCCTGCCGGACAATGGACCTTTTATCAGATAGCTTTTTCTTCCATGACACGCGCTGCGGGGGGGACTCAAACGGGATTACCGACCAATTATGGCGGGTTCGACGTGACGGGTTTGCAAATCGCTGCCCAGCCAGGTGTAGGTCCGGGCGGAGCTTTTAGTTACCAGATGGACCAACTCGGCTTTTATTGTCTCTCGGGTATGACTGCTACCAATACGCCTACAGTTACGGCAACTCCCACTCTAACTCCGACAAATACCGCCACCAAGACACCCACCAACTCTCCAACCAGTTCAGCTACTAATACGCCTACCAATTCACCCACACCCACGCCCAATTTAACGGCGGCTAGTACAAACACACCAACGAATACCCCTACTACTACTCCGACTAACACGGTTACACAGAGCCCTACGAATAGCCCAACGAATACAACAACTAATACTGCCACTAATTCTCCAACGAAAACGATTACCAATACGCCTACTAATACCCCAACCAACAGCATAACTAATACGGCTACGAATACTCCATCTCCTACAGTGACCAATACAGCGACCAACACAGCTACGGGTACAGTTCCGACTAACACGCCTACTAACACGCCGACCAATTCACCAACTAATACGTCTACTTCGACTCAGACCAACACGCCAACCATTACGGCGACCCCGACAGTAACGAATACGACAACCAATACGCCAACCAATACAACTACGAATACGCCCACAAATACCCTATCGCCAACGGCTACCAATACGCCAACGAATACCCTTACCTCGACGCCGACTAACACTGCAACTAATACCACAACGGCTACGCTGACTTATACTAAAACTGGTACGCCAACCAATACTCCAACCTTAACGGCAACCAGTACGTCTACCAACACCTTCACAGCCACATTTACCAATACGATTACGAATACGCCTACGGCGACTTCAACCAATACACAGACATATACCCCTACCAATACGTTTACTCCGCAACCGACAGCAACTAAAACCAATACGCCAACGTTTACTCCAACTTATACTGCGACACTTTCGCCGGATATTTTGATTTCCGCGCCATTCCCGAATCCTTCGAACGGATCGCCGATGACCTTTGATGTCCAGGTACCCAGTCAATCGACAGTGACAATGGATGTCTTTACATTGGCTTTCCGCAAAATAAGCAGTCAAACCAAGGAAATTACAGGTCTTCAACCTTTCCAATGGGATTTAAAAGATGTTTCGGGAGTTCAGGTGTCTAACGGTCTTTATTATGTCCGTATTCACGTTGAGGGAGCTCAGTCTTCCACGAAAATTCTCAAAGTGTTGATCATCCGATAAACCGGGTTTGTTACAAGGCTTCTTTTAAGGAGCTGGTGGATGATTCTCGCGGGTCCGATGAGAAAATTTTTAACACTTTCCTTTCCAAAAATTCAAAATATTGACTAACATTCTCCTGAATTAGTTCTTGAGAGCTGGTAGCGCTTGTGTTTTGAAATCATCTGGTTGCATTAATGATCATTTTTAAGGAGACTTTGTGAAAAATCCCTATGGCTATTTCGACGACTCAAAACGCGAATATGTAATTACCCGTCCCGATACGCCTCTGCCCTGGCTTAACTATATTGGCCAGGATGAATTCTTCGGACTCTGCACCAACACCGCCGGAGGCTACACCTTCTGGAAAGACGCCAAACTCCGCCGCCTGACCCGCTACCGCTATAACAATGTGCCTATTGATTTGGGCGGGCGTTATCTTTATATCAACGACAACGGTACAGTTTGGAATCCTGGTTGGAAACCCACGAAAACCAAACTCGATAAGTATGAATGCCGTCACGGTTTGGGCTACACGCAAATTATTGGTGCCAAGGACGGCGTGGAAGTGGAAATGTTGTTTTTTGTGCCTCTCGGAGAAAATCTGGAAGTTTGGAAGACGACAGTCAGAAATACCGGCAAGACGACCAAAGATTTGAAACTTTTCTCCTATGTCGAGTTTTGTCTTTTTGAAGCGCTAAACGACATGACTAATTATCAGCGCACTTATTCCATCGGAGAAGTAGAAGTCGAAGGTTCGGCCATCTATCACAAAACCGAATTCCGCGAGCGGCGCAACCATTACACCCTTTTTGCCTGCACCAAAGAACTATTCGGATTTGACACCTCCAGGGACGCTTTCGTCGGAGTTCATAATGGGTTGCATGAAGCCCAAGTGCCCTTTTCGGGAGATTCTAAAAAAACGATCGCTCACGGCTGGAATCCCATCGGTTCGCACCAGATCAACCTGAAGCTGGCGCCGGGAGCTTCCGAAACCTTCTCTTTTATTCTGGCCTATGTGGAGCAGGGAGATCTGCCCAAGTTTGACAAACCCTTTGTGATGAACAAAACCAAAGGTAAAGAATTGTTGGCCAAGTATCAAAAGCCAGGGGCGGTCGATGAGGCTTTTCAGTCCGTCAAAAAACTCTGGGACGGATTGCTATCCAAATTTCAGGTGGATTGCCCCGATCCCCATGCCAGCCGTATGCTGAATACCTGGAACCAGTATCAATGTATGGCTACCTTTAATCTGAGCCGTTCGGCAAGTTTATATGAAACCGGCATTGGCCGGGGCATGGGTTTTCGTGATTCAAACCAGGATTTGCTGGGTTTTGTGCATTTGATTCCGGAACGGGCGCGCCAGAGAATTTTGGATATCGCCGCAACCCAATTATCCGACGGCACCTGCTATCACCAGTACCAACCCCTGACCAAAAAAGGTAACGCCGAAGTGGGCGGCGATTTTTATGATGATCACTTGTGGCTCGTTCTTTCCACTTGTTCCTATATTAAGGAAACGGGGGATACGTCTATCCTCGAAGCGCCGGTAGGCTACGCTGATCAACCGGGTTCCAAAGACAACCTGCTTCACCATTTGGAAACCAGCATCGCCTATACCCTGAAAAACAGGGGTGATCGCGGTTTGCCCTTGATTGGCCACGCGGACTGGAACGACTGTCTGAACCTGAATTGCTTTTCCACCGAACCTAATGAGTCTTTTCAATTGGCGGGTGACGTGAAGGGTTCTAAAGCTGAATCCGTCATGATCGCGGGACTTTTTCTTTACGCCTCACGTGAAATGGTTTCCCTCTACCAGTATTTAAAGAAACCCCAAGATCAGGACCGTTTGCAGAAAGCCTATGACGGCATGTTGAAAGTAGTTGAGGAAAAGGCTTGGGACGGGGAGTGGTACACCCGGGCATTCGATGCCAAAGGTAACCCGGTTGGTTCCAAAGCTAACGAGGAAGGTAAAATCTTCATTGAAAGCCAGGGTTGGTGCGTTTTAGGCGGAGCCGGTAAAGATAACGGCAGGGCTCGCCAGGCTTTAGAAAGCGTCCACAAACATCTTTACACTTCCAACGGTGTCATTCTGCAGCAGCCCGCTTACAGCACTTACCATTTGGAATTGGGTGAAGTGACCAGCTATCCGCCCGGCTACAAAGAAAACGCCGGCATTTTTTGCCACAACAATACCTGGATTAATCTGGGCTGGTGCCTTTTGGGTGACGGGGATCGGGCTTTGGAATACTACCTGTCCATCTGTCCCTCGGCTAAAGAAGAACAGATCGAAACCTACCGAGGTGAGCCTTATGTCTACTCCCAGATGATCGCGGGCCGCGATGCGGCCACTCCGGGCGAAGCTAAAAATTCCTGGTTAACCGGTACTGCCGCTTGGACATTTCTTACGGTGTCACAGGGGTTACTTGGCGTGAAACCTGATTTTGACGGCCTGCGAATAGACCCTTGTATTCCGAAGGGATGGAAAGAATTCAAAGTCACCCGCAATTATCGTGGTGTGGAATACCAAATTTTTGTTTTGAATCCCAAAGGTGTTTGTAGCGGGGTAAAGACCCTCAAGGTGGACGGCCAAAAGGTGGAGGGAAACATGATTCCTATTCCTTCCTCAAAGAAAATCCTGAAGGTGGAAGTGACTTTAGGAGAATAGTCGCAATAAAAATCTATCGACTAAACGGGTAATTTCTTGTTTTGTTATTTATGACGATATAAATAACATAATGCCAATATTCCTTAGTAACTGGAAGAATAGATTTTTAGTGGTAACATTAGCCGGAGTTCTTTTTATTTTATTAAGATCGTTTTGAAATTATGATTATTTTTGAGGGCGGCGTTGAAACGATTTCAGGATTATTTAAACCTGCCCTTGAGCTTGGCTTTTGTGAGCTTTTTGTTGATTTTTCTCTGCGAAAAAACCGCTTTTGCTCAATTGAATACCCTCTACGTTACGGGTAACCAACTTGCCACCGCCACTTCAAGCGGATGTACCCTTCGATTAAAAGGCGTGGATATTGATGGGTTAGAGTTTTCGCCTTACGGCTATGGACCGGGGGGAAGCAGCGCCAACTGCGGGGGATTTACCGGAAACAGTACCAACGGTTGCGGGGGAGATACCCTGGCGGCGGTTACTGAGGCGATCACTGCCTGGCACGCTACGGTCATTCGGCTTCCCTTGAATCAGGATTTCTGGTTTGGTAACTCTAACGCCATTACCCAAATTACGGCTTCCCAATATCAATCAGCTGTGTCTACTATTGTTAACTACTGCGCTTCGCAAAATGTTTATGTCATCATGGATCTTCACTGGTCGGGCACTTACAGCGGCACTACTCCGACTACTCCTATTACTGGCGCGGGTTGGGGCACGGCCACAGGTCAGCAGGTTATGGCGGATGCTAACGCCATCACCTTTTGGGGCTCGGTGGCCAGCCAGTCCTGGACGAAGAATAATCCAGCGGTTCTATTTGATTTGTACAACGAGCCCAACAATCTTCCTTCTTGGACAGTTTGGCTGAATGGGGGGAGTACGGGTGGAACACCAGCTTGGACTCCGGGCATGCAAGGACTTTTAAATGCCGTACGTGGAGCGGGCGCCAAGAATGTTTGTCTCTTGGGCGGTATGTCCTATTGCGCCGATCTAACCGGGGTCATTAGCGCCCCGGGACCTGTCACCAATGTGGGGAATGGAGTTGTTTACTCGGCCCATTTATATGGATCAAATGATGGAACTACGGCCGCCAGTTGGAATGGGGAAGTGCCCCCTAGTGTTCTATCCGTAGTGCCTGTTTTTTTGGGTGAATTTGGCGGAACTACGAGTTGTGGTACAGGCGCAAATCCAAATGCGGAAAATAATGCTACCTACGATTCTAATATGATTGGCTCGTCGGGATGGGCCGTTACCGCGACTGGAGTGGTAGGGGCTACCGCATGGTCTTTCACCGACGATTCTTGCCCCAATCAGCTTACCAACTGGACATGGACTCCTAATGCCTGGGGTTCCGCTGTTTCCACCTGGATGGCTACACCCAATCCAACATGCCCTCCGGCCACCCCCACCTTTACACCGAATGCTTCTTATACCGCGACTCCTACCTACACACCAACCATCACTCAAACTCCTACCAATACGGTTAATCCCTGCGCTCAGGTTTATGAAGCCATCGATTGCGGGGCTTCCTCATCAAGTGTCATTGGCGGTGTCACCTGGGCGGCGGACAAGGCTTATACCGCCGGAAGTTTTGGTTATGTCACTGCTGGTACGGCTGATACGGTGGGAAATACCATTGCTAACTCTGGTACCCAACAGATTTTATACCAATCCGAACGGTACGCTGGTCCCTTGGAATATAAATTTACCGTGCCCAATGGAACCTATATGGTTACCCTGAAAAACGCAGAATTGTATTGGACTGCGGCGGGGGAGCGGGTATTCAGTATTGCTATCAATGGAACGACTGTACTGTCAAACTTGGATATTTTTGCTGAAGTGGGAGAGTTTGCCGCTGATGACCACAGTTTTTTGGTGAATGTCTCTTCCGGTTTGATCGATATTGTGGCAACGGCTTCGGTAGATAACGCTGAATTGACGGCTATTGAAATTACCAACGAAATTGTTTGCACGCCCACGAACACGGCTACCTCAACCCCCACTAATACTTCTACTAAAACCCCAACAAACAGTCCCACTAATACGGTGACGAATACTGCGACTAATACGGTTACAAACACCATGACCAACACGCCGACTCAAACCTCTACGAATAGTCCTACTAATACAGTAACCAATACGGCTACGGGAACAGTTCCTACGAATACCGTTACAAATACAACCACCCATACAGCAACTTCGACACCAACTAACACAAAAACTTTGACACCGACAAATTCGGCAACCTATACACCCACTAATACAGTATCCTCAACATCAACTAATTCGCCAACCAATACACTGACCTCAACCGTTACCAACACACCCACCAAAACAGAAACTTCAACCGTGACCAGCACCCCAACTAACACCGCCACCAAAACAGCAACGGGTTCACCTACGAATACGCCAACCAATACGCCTTCTTCGACGCCGACAAGTACACCCACTAAAACTCCGACGAATTCTCCAACCAATACGGTTACCAATACAGCCACTTTTACGCCTACTTACACCAAAACAAATACCCCAACGTCGACTTCAACTAATACGACTACAGGTACGGCTACAAATACCAACACTCCGCAGCCGACATCCACCAAGACCAATACTCCAACGATTACACCAACTTATACCGTAACGCCCTTGTCCAACATTGTGATTTCTCAACCTTACCCCAATCCTTCCAGCGGCTCATCTATGACGTTTAACGTTCAGACACCGGATCAATCGACGGTGACGCTGGAAGTATTCACCCTGGCATTCCGGAAGATAGAGAGTCAAACAGCTCAGGTTGATGGTTTTTATAATTTTCAGTGGGATTTGAAGGACATGAAGAAAGTTCAGGCGGCTGATGGACTCTATTATGTTCGTGTCCATGTCGCCGGCGCCAAATCATCCATCAAGATATTCAAAGTCCTGGTTTTAAGGTAATCGATATGATGTCGTCATTAAAAAAACGGGAACTTTTTTGAAGATACCAATCTTTTTTTTACTAGCCTTTTTCATTTTTACTGTCTCGGTTTATTCCCAGGCAATTAATGGAACAACGGGGAATTACCCCTTTCCTCAAAACCAAAACAATCCTTTTGGTTTTCATGCCTCTATTTATAAAAACCAGGATGTCATTAATGCCTATAACAAATGGTATGCCGACTGTATTACTGCTTATGGAGCGGGAGGCTTTTTAAGAATCCAAAGGCCGAATGATTCGGGACTGGCGATCGATTCCACCGTTTCGGAGGGTATCGGCTACGCCATGGTTATCGCCGTTTACATGAACGACGAGAATTTGTTCGACAAAATTTGGAAATATGAACAGCTTCATTTGGACGCTAATGGTCTGATGAATTGGTACATCGACGCCAGTGGTGCTACTGACGGCACAGGCGGCGCCACGGACGCTGATGAAGATATGGCCTGGGGACTATTGATGGCGGCTAAGCAATGGGGAGGGAGCGGCACGCTGGGATCGACTTATTTGAGCCTGGCGGTCGCTCAAATCAACCGAATTTACACCACCGAGACCTCCGGTCAAACCATCATCGGAGGAGATAGCTTCACACCTATTAATCCTTCTTACTTCGATCCTGCCTATTATCGTGAGTTTGAGAAAGCCACAGGCCAAACCGGTTGGACCACTGTTGCCGCCAATTGCTATACCGTTATAAACAATAATTTAAGTCAAGGTTATGGAAACGCCGCCAACGGTCTCGACTCCGCCTGGTGTACCAGCGCGGGAGTTTCCACAAACACGAATAATCCTCCGTATAATTATCAATATGACGCCTGTCGGACACCTTTTCGAATCGCCGAGGATTATGTTTGGTTTGGAACAACCACTGCTCAGACTTATTTGGATCTGACTAGTGCTTTTTTCTCGGCTATAGGGGCTACTGCCATTGTGGATGGCTACCAGCTCAATGGAACGCCTAACCCTCAATTGCCGGCTATGACTCTTTTTCAAAACCCGGGTATCCAATCGGCGGCTTTTGTGGGGCCGGCTGGTGTGGGTGGCATGGTCAGCCGAACTTATCAATCCTATATGGATAACACTTACGCGGATCTGGTGGGATCGAATCTGCGGGTTGGTGGAACCTATTACGACGAATCGTGGACGGTTATGTCCCTTTTGATGCTTTCGGATAATTTTTTAGACTACAATCTCTATCCCATTACGGGGGCTACGCCCACTGCCACCCCGGCTATTCCCACCTTTACGCCAACCATTACGCCTACCGCGACAGTTTATGTCCCCTTCACCTCTCTTTACGTTAATGCCGGTGGCCCGCAATACGTGAGCGGTACCACTGGTATCACTTGGGTGGCGGATCAACCTTATACGGCCGGAAGCTGGGGATACATAGGAACCACCTCGGTAGGAACCACTGCGGCCGTTATTACCAACACCACTGATCCAAAACTTTACCAGGATGAAAGATATTCCACTAATGAGGATTATATTTTTACAGTGCCAGCGGGTGTTTATAACGTCACTCTCAAATTTGCTGAAACCTTTGAAACCTCGGCGAGTCAAAGAATATTCAGCGTGGGCGTGGGCAATGAAATCGCGTTAAGCGATCTGGACATTTGGTCTGCGGCGGGAGGGGAAAACATTGCGAAAGACTATACTATTCCCGTTACCACGACCGGCGCGCCCTTAACCATTTCCCTTGTTGCCGATATCAATAACGCCACTATTCACGCCTTGAGTGTGGTGGAAGTGACGCCGTCTCCGACTGCAACCTCAACTCCTTCTAATACCCCGACCAAAACGCCTACGAACAGTCCCACAAATACAGCTACAAATACACCGACTCCAACCCCGACGAATAGTCCTACGAATACAGCGACCAATACAGCTACGGGAACAGTTCCAACGAATACAGCCACGAATACACCGACCAATACTCCCACAAATACGGCAACCAACACACCCACACAAACCCCTTCTTCAACACGAACCAATACACCGACCAATACATCTACTAATACGGTTACGAATACGCTGACCAATACGCCGACTTCAACTCAAACCAATACATCGACCTTCACTCCCACCTCAACTGTTACGAACACAACGACGAATAGTCCCACTAAAACTCCGACCGGTACACCGACCAAAACTCCGACCAACACTCCCACTAATACGATAACCAATACGCCTACCAATACGGCCACTAAAACACCTACCAGTTCGCCGACGAATACACCAACTAATACTTCGACCTCAACGGCGACCCCTACATTGACCAATACACCTTCCTCGACACCGACAAGTACGCCCACTAAAACTCCGACCAATTCTCCAACCAATACGATTACCAACACAGCCACTTTTACAGCTACTTATACCAAAACCAATACACCAACGTCGACTTCAACTAATACGCCTACAGGTACGCCTACGAATACCAACACTCCTCAGCCCACATCCACCAAGACCAATACTCCAACAATTACGCCGACATATACCGTGACTCCTTCAGCGAACGTTGTGATTTCTCAGCCTTATCCGAATCCTTCCAATGGATCACCTATGACGTTTACTGTACAGACACCGGTTCAATCGACGGTGACGCTAGAAGTATTTACCCTGGCATTCCGGAAGATATATAGCCAAAGTGTCCCGGTGGATGGCCTTCTCAACTTATATTGGGATTTGAAGGACATGAAGGAAAACCAGGCGGCTGATGGACTCTATTATGTTAGTGTTCATGTCACCGGCTCTCAATCGTCCACCAAAATATTCAAAGTGCTGGTTTTAAGGTAAATTTATCCGTTGTATAGCCGGGACATTGGTTTAGGTCAACCAGCGATGCCTCGACGTTGTAGAACCCGGAAGCGGACGTTTTTTCTCCCCAATTTCATCTTAAACCTCTGTTTTTAGGCCTATTTCCTTGACAAAGGAGAGGGGGGTTTTTAAAATCTTGTCCCTTGTGTCCCTTGTGGACCGGGCGCGCGGTATTTAGCCCCGTGAATTAATTGACCAAATTGGTTCTTTGTTTTTTCTAGGAGGATTTGTGGCACTGAAGATTCGTTTAAAACGTATGGGCAGCAACAAGAAACCGACCTATCGCATCGTGGTTTTGGATTCCCATTTTTCCGGCAAAGGCCGCCGCATTGAAGATCTGGGTACTTACAATCCGCGGGCTAAGGAAGAAAGCCAAGTCGTTAACCTTAAAAAAGAAGCTATTGTCGAATGGGTGAAAAAGGGCGCAGTCGCGACCGACACCGTTCAAGGCATTTTGAATAAAGCCGGCGTTTCTCTTATCAAATAAAATTAGATTCGAATTATTTTGGATCGACGCAGAGGATGAGCATGAAAGAATTGATTGAGTTTGTGGCTAAGTCCCTTGTGGACAAGCCGGAAAACGTCGCTATTGAGCAGAGGCTGGAAGGAAACTTGACGGTTTTGGAACTTCGGGTTTCTAAAGAAGATTACGGCAAAATCATCGGCAAGCAAGGCCGCACGATCAAAGCGCTTCGCACTTTGGTTTCGGCTTCCTGCGCCAAGCATGGATTGAAGTATTCCCTCGAAGTCGTTGAATAACACTCCGGGCTCCTCATCCGTAAATCCGGCAGATGGTTTCGTTGTACTAGGAACCATTGTGAGGCCACATGGTCTCAAGGGTGAAGTTAAGATTGATCTGGCTTGTTCCGGTGTCGACCGCCTCACTTCTTGTCCAAACTTGAAGTTGGTGAAGAACGGCAAGGAATTAAAAAAAGTAACGGTGATGCGGGCTTTTGCGCATAACGACGGCGATGCGGTGGTGAGGTTTAAAGAAATCGAAGGGCCTGAAGAAGCAGAAACGCTTCGCGGTGTTTATGTCGCGGTTCTTTCGAAAGACCGCGAGGCATTACCTGAAGATCAGTTTTATATGGATGATCTGATGGGATTGACGGTCGAGACGTTGGAAGGCAAAAAGCTGGGCATGATTGAAGAAATCATAGAAGGTTTGGCCAACGCTGTACTAGTAGTTAAAAAAGACGGCAAGGAAGTGCTTGTGCCGGCTTTGAAGTCGATGATCCGAAAGATCGATTTGAAAGCCAAGCTGGTGGTGGTGGACTTACCGGAAGAGATCGATGAGCAAACCGCGGATTGATATTCTGACCTTGTTCCCTGAATATTTTCAGGGGCCTTTTACGGTCAGTATAGTTAAGCGGGCGGTGGCAAAAAAGGCGGTTGATCTTCGGCTTCACCAACTGCGTAACTGGGCTGATGATAAACATGAAACCGCCGATGACGTTCCCTATGGGGGCGGCGCCGGGATGGTCATGAAACCCGAACCTTTAATGAAAGCCCTGGCTTCCATTAAACGGGGAAGAAAAAAAGTAAAGACGATCTTTTTGTCGCCGCAGGGGCGAATATTTGATCAGGCGATGGCCCAGAGGTTGTCGAAAGAAAAGTCTCTTCTTTTGGTTTGCGGCCATTATGAAGGTTTGGACGAGCGAGTGATGAGCCGGATTGATGAGGAAGTCAGTCTGGGAGATTTTGTTTTAACCGGCGGGGAACCGGCCGCGGCGGTCATGGTAGACGCCATGGTAAGATTTCTACCGGGGGTTGTAGGAGACCGGAACTCGGTCGAGAAGGACAGCTTTTTTAATGGATTGTTGGATTATCCGCACTATACTCGTCCCCGCTCTTATCGAGGATTAGATGTGCCGGAGGTTCTGTTGTCCGGCAACCACGCTCATATTGAGCGCTGGCGCCGAAAAGAGTCGATCAGGAACACGTTCCTCAAGCGGCCTGATCTTTTACAAAAGGTTTCCCTGACGGAGAGAGACCGGAAGCTTTTAGCTGAGATTCAAAAAGAGCTTCAAATGGGTGAACAGCCCTGATATTCCGTTAAATTTTAGCCAAGTCAGCTTGGCAGGTGAAAGAAGCAGGAGACGAAAGATGAACCTAACGATTAAAAAAATTGAAGACGCGCAAATTATCCGCAAAGGGGTTGTTCCCTTCCGCGTGGGCGACACGGTAAAGGTTTCCTTGAAAATAAAGGAAGGCGAAAAGGAACGTATTCAGATCTATGAAGGTTTGGTTACGGCGATCCAGGGTTCGGGTTCCAAAATGAAATTCACGGTCCGCAAAATTTCTTACGGTGTGGGCGTGGAAAAAACCTTCTATTATCAATCACCGATGATCAAAGAAGTCAAAACCACTCGTTCGGGTAAAGTCCGCAGGGCCAAGTTGTTCTATCTGCGCGGCAAACTCAACAAAAAAGATGCTCGTATCCAGGAAAGCAAGAAGATCCGTACGCCAAGCGAAGGCGCGGTCGAAACAGCTCATACAGCAGCTCCGGTGGCGGAAGTGGCCCCGGTTGTTGAGGAAACCAAAGCTTAATCTTTTAGTTTTTGCTTATTCTTTTCGAACCGTTCCGGTATTCACTGGGGCGGTTTTTTGTTTTTAGCCTGCCTTGCGTCCCCTGAAATGAGAGGGTAGGATAGCCTCATGAAACGACTGATTTTCCTCGGTTTGCTCCTTTTGCCGTTGGTTGGCTGCAGTGGTAGCGGCGCGGTGAACCCTCTTACTCCCGCGAATGCTTCTAAAGTTGATGCTTCCGACAATCCGGATTCGGACGTTATTTATTGGTCAAACTTTCCCCTTGAAACCCCGGTTACAGATACGATTAACGCGATTTGTTTGGTCAACAAAAAACTCGGATGGGCCGTCGGTAATAACGGTTTGATAATGCAATACGATGGACAAACTTGGAATAAGATTCAAACAGGGTTGGCCCAAAATCAAAATTTTATGGCGGTTGGTTTTTTAAATGAAACTGAAGGCTGGGCGGTGGGTACCCAAGGCACCATACTTCACTATAACAACGGTCAATGGACCCAAGATACTTCGCCGACCCAGGAAGTTTTATATTCCATCACCATTACGGCTTCGCGCACAGTTTGGGTGGTTGGTTCCAATGGGGCCATTTTGACTTACAACGGCATTTCCTGGGGCACGGTATACGCTAACGGGGGTACGGCGGCGGCGCCTACAACGGTTGCGGACATTTATAGCATCGGACTATCCGATCAAAATAGCGGCTGGGCCGTGGGTAATCTGGGACTTATTTTGAAGTATGACGGGCAAAAGTGGACAACCTTTACGGCCAGTCCCACCACCGAACGTTTGAACTCGGTGTCTGTATTAAGCGATGTGCAGGCCTGGGCAGTCGGCGCATATGGAACCATTCTTAATTTTAATGGAACCACTTGGAATAAACAGGGCAGCGCTTTTTCGGGATTCGATCTTTATACCATCTCCATGATTGATGACAGCAACGGCTGGCTGGCGGGACAGGATGGTACTATCGCTTTTTATGATGGAACCCGTTGGATCAGTCACGTCAAACCTGATACAAAACCTTCGTTGAACGCCATCGCTTTTTATAAAGACCTTGGATTTATGGTAGGGCAAAATGGAACTTTTATTAAATTTCAAAAGGGTGGCGTTCCGGCCAAATTTGATATCACCTTTAAAGGCGCGGTGACCGAGAAACCCTCCAAAGTTCATCCCTATTGGACATTAACTTATACTTTGCTCAATCAAAGTCCAAAGACCACAGCTTTCTTGGATTTTGTGATGCCCGTTCCCAAAGGTTTTGAACCCTATCAGCCTAAAGCGACCCCAACGCCTTCTGTCGGCCAAACAAACGGTGCAGCGGCGGCGACGGTTGTAACGGTAACACCCACTGTGATCGCCGCGGCTACGGTGTCAACGCCGTCGACCAAAGTGGTTGCGCAAGTCAGCAGTCCTGTTTCTGGCACCTGGATGATGAAAGACGGGAATTTATTGTGGGAGCTTGGCATCATTACTTCTTCTGAGTCAAAAATCATTACGATTCTTTTGGTTTCTAAGAAGGGCGAGAAAAAAGAATATCCCGTGGTATTAAACGCTTCTTTGAAAACTGTAGATCAAGCCGTCGCTGACGCGGCACCTGTAACGATGCTGGTTTCGGAGCCTAAACCGGTTTTTAGCCCCACCGTAACAACGCTCCCGACGGCTACAACCACCCCGAGTCATTAGTCAGATTCCAATAATTCTGAGGGTGTGAATGATGAGTCTTCTCCCGCTGACTGAAATTGAAAATAAAGCTTTAGAACAGCAAGATACTATTAAGGCTTTGGAATGGGTGCGCCAA
This sequence comes from candidate division FCPU426 bacterium, assembly GCA_003136635.1. GTDB lineage: Bacteria > Oederibacteriota > Muellerivitia > Muellerivitales > Muellerivitaceae > Bog-1183. Next base: position 33,013 of record PLFD01000003.1, read on the forward strand.
TCCCTGGCGGAAGATACCCGATCAGGCGCTAAAAAACTGATCCTAAAATTTGAAAAGAGAGCCGCGCACGAAGAAAAAGAGAGTAAAAAACTTGAAGCGCTTTGGCATTATGAGAAAGAAGCGTTACTTAAGGGTTTTAAAGCGGTGGCCGGTGTGGATGAGGCCGGCCGGGGCCCTCTGGCCGGTCCGGTGGTCGCGGCAGCCGTTATTTTACCGCCCAACGGCGCTTTAAAAGGTGTGGATGATTCTAAAAAACTAACCGCAGTTAAGAGAGATGAACTTTTTTCTTTTATACAGCAAACCGCCGTTAGTTTTGGGGTGGGTCAGGCCAGCGTTCAGGAAATTGATGAAATTAATATTTACCGCGCTTCCCAGTTAGCCATGCAAAGAGCGATTGAAGCTCTGGGCGTGAAACCGGATTTTCTTTTGACCGATGCCATGCCCTTGCCAGCCCTTTCTTCCATTCCCCAAAAACCGCTCATACATGGCGATTCTTTGTCTTCCAGTATCGCTGCGGCTTCTATCTTGGCTAAAGTCAGCAGGGATCGGATGATGGAAGAAATGCACGCCAAATATCCGCAATATGGTTTTGACGGACACAAAGGTTATGGGACAGAAATACACGTGGCCGCCCTTAAGGAACACGGCGCCTGTCCCGAACATCGTTTAACTTTCGGCCCCGTGATGGAGGCGCTGGCCCAAAAGTCTTTGGGCGGACCTTTTCGTTTTTGGAGCGATAAACTTAAATCAGCTAAAAACCCGGTTGAGCTGAATCAGGCGGGGCTACAGATCAAACGGGCTGCTTTGGGTATGTTGAGCGAAGATGAGGTGGAATTGCTTCGGGAACTTTTTCGGGAAAGAAGAACCTCGTATACCAACGCTCCCTCTGAGAGTTGAAAAAATTACTATGGCAAAATCTAAAAAAGTAAGCAGTTATCAAAAAGGCCAAAAGGGTGAAAATCGGGCGGCGGCTTATTTGCGGCTCAGGGGCTACCGTGTTTTGGAACGCAATTACAGGGTGCCGCAGGGCGAGATAGACCTTATCGTTCGAAAAGGGGACACTCTGGTTTTTGTGGAAGTTAAAGCGCGAAAGCACGATTCCCACGGAACCGCGCTGGAAGCGGTTTCTTCTTTAAAGGTTCAAAGGGTTTCGGCTGCGGCCGCATTATACTTATCCGGATATGCGGATTCATATTCGGCCTGCCGATTTGATATTGTCACAGTGGGTCCCGAGAAAAATTTTTTAGGTTTTCTGAAAATCCAGCATTTCGAAAACGCTTTTTCCGCTGGCGGAGTGTTTAACGTATGAAAATTCCAAAATTCAAAATTTCGCCTAAAACGCTCCGGCTATTGAAGCTTGTAGGCCAATTGGCTCAACAACGGGGTGAAAGGGCCTACGCGGTGGGTGGTTTTGTCCGCGACCTTATTTTAAAAAGACCCGTGATGGATATCGATATCACGGTGGAAGGGGATGGACTGACTTTTGCGGCGGTTCTGGCGCAAAAAACGGGTTCCCGCATCGAAGCCTTTACGCGGTTTGGAACCTCGATTGTCATCATTTCCGGACTTGGAAAAATTGATGTGGCAACTGCACGTACGGAAACCTATGAAAAACCTGGAGCTCTTCCAGTGGTTGAAAAGAGCGAAATTACTTTTGACCTTTTTCGCAGGGATTTCACCATTAATGCCATGGCTCTTAGTTTATCGCCGTTGTCCTTTTTAAAATTAATTGATCCTTTTCATGGTTTAGACGATCTGCGAAGGGGTTGTATCCGGGCGCTGCATCCCTTGAGTTTTGTCGACGATCCAACCCGTGTTTTCAGGGCGGTACGGTTTGAACAGAGATTTCAAAAAAAGATCGATTCCAAAACCCAAAAGTGGATGCTCAATTCGATCCGCCGTAAGTCCATGAACACAGTTTCGGGAGAAAGGCTTCGAAACGAATTTCACCTGATATTCAAAGAACCTCATCCGGAAAGGGCCGTGAAGCGATTGGCGCAATTGGACGTTTTGACTTATGTCCATGCTTCCCTGGGTCTTTCAAAAAAAATGGAAAAGAATATTCCCCAAGTGCTCAAAACGCTGGCCTTTTTTAGAAGGAACAAGATTGTTTTGGACGAGAAAATGGTTTGGTTTCAAACGCTGTTACTAAAGCCGTTAGCAGCTCAAGCGCAGTCTCTTTCCAGGCGGTTGATGTTGTCGAGAAATGAAAAAAAGATAGTCATCCAATCCGCTCAAGCGCGAGTTTCTGCGATGAAAGTGTTGGCGGCTTCCGAGACGACGATGAGTCAAATGCACCGTTTACTGTCCCCCTTAGCGTCGGAGGTTCAATGTTACCTCATGGCGACGGTGTCACCGGCCCTTAGCCGAAAAATGGCGGAATATTATTTAAGCATTCAGAAACTCAAACCCTGGCTGCAAGGTCGAGACTTAAAGATTTTTGGCATAATCCCCGGGCTTCGTTACGCGTCTATTTTGCGGGAGGCGTTGAATGGTCAATTGGACGGGCGGTTTAAAAACCGGAGTGAAGTTCTTCAATGGGTTCGTAAGACTTTCAAGTCTGAACAGGTTGAAGGAAGCTTTCGAATCGGCTAAAGTTGTCCCTCTTTTGAAGCCATTAACCCTTTATTTTTAATTGAAAGTAGAACAATGACTGAAACAAAAATCGCAACCGCCTTCATGGAACTGGGAATTTTAGTTTTTTCCCTTTGTCTGCATGAATTTGGCCATGCTTTAGTCGCTACCAAGCTGGGTGATCCGACTCCCAAACTATTGGGCCGGTTAACGATGGATCCCCGATCTCATGCCGATCCGATGGGCACCATTATTTTTCCACTTATTATGTTTTTATTTCCGAGTTCCTTTTTATTTGGCTGGGCCAAACCGGTGCCGATTACACCTCAAAATTTTCCGAAACCCCGGAGGGATGGCGCTTTGGTGGCTTTAGCGGGACCGGCAATGAATTTGATTTTGGCGGCGGTTTCATTCGGCCTTTTGATGAGTGTGGATGCTTTTCCTAATTTAGGATTGGATAACGTTTCAACCGATGTGGCGGCGCAATTTTTCAGTATTTTCTTGCAGTTGAATGTTTATTTGGCAGTTTTTAACCTGATACCGGTTTATCCTTTAGACGGGTCCTGGATTTTAAAATCCGTTTTGCCGCCTAAATTGTCTTATCGGGTTTCCCGTCTTGACCCTTATGGTTTTTTGATTTTGATTGGCCTCTATTTTTTGTTTAGCTGGTTATTTTAGATTTCATTTAAAAACGTGAGGGTCATTTGTCATCTGAAACGAAAAAATCTATTCGTTACTTGTCCGGCGTTCAGCCCAGCGGACGGCTCCATTTAGGCAATTATTTTGGCGCCATTCAAAACCATATCCGCCTGCAAGACGAAGGCGAGTGTCTTTACTTCATCGCCAACTATCATTCCTTAACGACGGTGCAAGATCCGGAAGCACTAAGACGCTACACCTTTATGGCGGCGGCGGATTATCTGGCGCTGGGGTTGGACCGGACCAAGGCCTTTTTGTTCCGTCAAAGCGACGTACCGGAAGTTACAGAACTGGCCTGGATATTAAGCACGGTTACGGGCATGGGTTTGATGGAAAGGGCACATTCCTTTAAAGATAAGGTTGCCCGGGGCATTGTTCCGACGTTGGGTCTTTTCTTTTATCCGGCCCTCATGGCCGCTGATATTTTGATTTATCAGAGCGACAAGGTGCCTGTAGGGCAGGATCAAATCCAACATATTGAGATGGCGCGGGATATGGCCGGGTATTTTAACCACACCTTTAAAAAAGAAGTTTTCAAATTGCCCGAAAGCGTTTTAAGTCAGACGCCGAAAGTCATGGGTTTGACCGGCGGCAAGATGAGCAAGAGTGACGAAGCCAGTGTGATTCCCATTTTCGGGGAACCGTCTGAGATTAAAAAAAAGGTCATGAGCATCGTGACCGACTCTAAAGGTGTGGCCGAACCCAAAGACCCGGACAACAACGTGATTTATTTGCTTTACCAGTTATTGGCCAGCGCCGAAGAGTTGAGCCATATGGAAAATGGTTTCCGCCAGGGCGGTATGGGCTATGGAGACGCTAAAAAACTTCTTTTGGCTAAATTAGAAGAGATTTTCGGTGGTGAAAAACGGGAAAAACGAAAAAAGATGGATGAAAAACCCGATCTGGTGGAAGATGTGCTCATTGAGAGCGCGAAGAAAGTCCGAAAAATAGTAGCGCCCACTATGGAACAAGTTTATGAGGTGGTAGGCATTCCTTCTTCTCAAATCAAAAAAAGGCTTTTAGACTAACTTCATGACCGAACCGATTAATGAATCCATGACCGCCATAGAGCCAGTTACTGTCTCTCTTTCGAAACACATTTCCTCCGTTATTATTAAAGAGATCATTGGCCAGGATGATCAGCGCCCGACTTATCAAATCACAATACCCGAGTTTGACGGGCCGATGGATCTGTTGTTGCACCTGATCCGCGAACATGAACTGGATATTTATGACATCCATATTTCAAAGATTACTAAAGAATATCTGACTTATTTGGACATTATGGAATCCCTCAACATTGAGATCGCGGGGGACTTTTTGGTGATGGCCGCCACTCTCATGCAGATTAAGAGCCGTATGCTTTTACCCGTCGATCCCTCACCGGACGAGCCCGAAGAAGACCCGCGGCTGGAACTGATGCGGCGTCTGGTGGAATACAAAAAGTTTAAGGATGCGTCCGAACAATTGCAGGAAATGGAAAAAGGCCGGGCTCATCTTTTGCCCCGCAATGTACCCACCGATATGAAGGAAGTCGGAGCGGAAGAGCATTTGGAAGAAGTGACTCTCTTTGGTCTGTTGGCCGCGTTTAAAGATATTTTGATACATACCCAGGAAGACGTGACCGCGGAGTTAGTCCGTCCTGAAATTACGGTGAGCCAGAAGATTAACGATTTGATGGATATGCTCCATACGGACCGGCGGCTTATCTTCCGCCCGATTTTGACCGCATGCCGGACAAAGATTGAAAAAGTCGTCGCTTTACTGGCGTTACTGGAACTGATCCGCTTGAAACTGGTTCGTGTGGTTCAAAACACCATATTTGGCGAGATTGAGGTTCATCTTTTGCAGTCTGAAATGCCGGCCAATTCGCCGGAAACCATTTAAACGAGGAAGTTCATGGAAATCGAAAAGCTCAAAAAAACATTGGAAAGCCTTCTCTTTGTCAGTGACACGCCTCTGCCTCCCAAAAAAGTCGCGGCTTTTTTAAAAGAAGCCACGACGGAGGAAGTTAATCAGGCCTTCACCGCGTTGAAAGACGAGATTAATAATCTGGACCGCAGTTTTCAGCTGGTTCAGGTTGCGGAAGGTTTTCAATTGGTCACCCGCCCGGAGTATCACCGCTGGGCCAAAGAACTTTATAAAGTCATTTCCAAAACCCGTCTTTCCAAAGCTTCACTGGAAGCTCTGGCTATCATCGCTTACAAACAGCCGGTTACCCGGGCTGAAGTGGAGGCCATCCGCGGGGTTGAGGTAAGCAATTTGGTCCAGTCCCTTCTGGAAAAACGCATGATCCGTATTTTGGGCCGGGCGGAGACCCCGGGCCGTCCTTTGCTTTATGGAACGACGACTGAGTTTTTAATTCACTTTGGTTTGAAAGATTTGGCCGACCTTCCCAAGGTTTCTGAAATTCAGGAGCTGGCGGGTGACCGCCCCTCGACCGAGTTTCTGAAAGAAATGGAAGGCGAGCTTCGCCGCCGCGAGACCAAAATGGGACTGGCTCCGGCTGAGCAGGCCGAAACACCCGTGACGGAAGGCGAGGTGGTACAGCCCGTCGAAGCCACTCCTGAGCAGGCTCCATAACCTTGTCCGTGAAAGGTGTGAGCTATGCCGGAATCCCCCGTTTCTCCCCGCCGTAAAAATAACGACGTGAAATGCCTCAAGTGCGGCGCTTTTAATATCCATGACAATCGTATCTGCGGCCGCTGTGGGGCCAATTTGCCCATTATTTACGATGAACAGGGACAGGTGTTCCGCTGGGAAGAGGCTCAAGGCTATGAAAGTTTGGTTAATAAGCCTGTGGCTGGAAGGCGAGCCTCGGTTGGTAAAACTCGTTGGATTTTAAGGGCACTCATTCTCGTCATTGCGCTTTTATTCGCTCTTTACCTCAAGAACGCTCATCATTGAGACGGGTATTTCGCCAAGGAATCCGCCTTAATTAACGCCTTAGCGATTGGTTGTCATAGTCCGCAAAACAAACTACAATTCATCCTCCTGAAACCAATTAAACCGTCATTTGAAGGAAAACATGGAAGTCTTGTCGAACGATCTAACTGAAAAAAAAGTCTTTATGGAAACGTTTGGATGCCAATCCAACGTTTTGGAATCGAACCATGTCTCCAGCCTTCTCTTAAAAAACCAGTTTTCCCTGACCAAGCAAATTGAGGATGCGGACGTTATTCTCTTTAATACCTGTTCCATCCGCCAGCACGCTGAAGATAAAGTTTTCTCCCGGTTGGGCCAATTAGCCGACTGGAAAAAAGAAAAGGAAGGCCGGGTGGTCGGAGTTTTGGGCTGCATGGCCACCAGCTATAAAGAGCACCTGATGGAAAGAGCGCCCCATTTGGATTTGGTGGTAGGGCCGGACCAATACCTGAAAGTGCCGCAAGTCATCCGGGAAGCCTCCCAAACCGGAAAGAGTCAGGTGCTGGCCGACTTTGATCCGGTTTATTTTCCCGAAAACGACACAGAACATCTTTCTCAGCCGCATAAAGCTTTTATTGAAATTATGAAAGGCTGCGACAAGTTCTGTACCTTTTGCGTGGTCCCCTTTACCCGCGGCAGGGAAATATCACGCCCCTCCGAAGATATTGTGCTTGAAACCCAAAAGCTGGCCCACGCCGGTGTTAAAGAAGTGATGCTGCTGGGTCAAAACGTGAATTCCTATGGATTAGGTCTCAAGTCGAAAGGTAATACGATTACCTTCGCCCAACTGCTCCGGGAAGTCGCCCGGGTAGACGGTATTGAGCGGGTTCGCTTTATGACTTCCCATCCTTTAGATTTACCCGATGAATTGATTGAAGTCATGGCAACTGAGTCTGCGGTTTGCGAGTCCATCCATCTACCGGTTCAATGCGGGTCCGACCGTATTTTGAAACGCATGAGCCGCAAATATAGTGTGGAGCATTATCTGGAACGGGTTCAAAAATTACGTTCTTCGATAAAAGATCTTTTTATTACAACCGATCTCATTGTGGGTTTTCCTGGCGAAAGCGATGAGGACTTTCAGGGAACCATGGATTTACTTGATCAGGTTCGTTATGACGCGGTTTACAGTTTTAAATATTCTCCCCGGGTCGGCACGGTGGCGGCCCGCATGTTGGATCAGGTAGCGGAAGAAGCCAAGGACGAACGTTTGGCTCGGTTAAACGAAAAGGCCTGGAAACACGCGGCCGAAGCCTGCGCCTCCCGTTTGGGCAAAGTGGAAGAAGTGCTGGTGGATGGCCCGGCGGATAAGACACCCGGCGGGTTTTACGGCAAAAGCCGTCAAAATCGCACGGTGGTTTTTTTGGGTCAAGGCTACCAGGCGGGGGATGTGGTGAAAGTAAAGGTGGACCGGCACAAAGTCGCCAATTTATACGGAATAGTTCAGCCGTAACTTCTTTTCAAAGCGGGGATTCATGAAGCGTTTTGTGTATTTGGTGTTGATGTTGATTCTTTTCTCTCCAGCGGTTTGGGCCGATGACTTTGACCCCTCAGCCAAGTCGACCCCCGATGAACTTTCATCTGTCATTACTCCCGTCTCGGGTGAAACCAAGGCTCTTTTCGAAAAAGCCAAGACTTTATTCGACCAGAAAAATTATAAAGACTGTAAAGATATTCTCGCTCCGCTGGTCACCGAACACCCGATGGATGATTTCATCCCCCAGGCCCGGCTGCTTTTGGCCAAAGTTCAGGAAGATTTTGACGTGTCCGTGGCTCAGTTGCGGGAAGTGGCGGAGCAATATGACGACAAGCCTGAAGGCATGGAAGCCCAAAAAGAGTTGGGAGACCGTTATTATCTGGCGGACAAGTATGAAGACGCGGTAGACGCTTATAAGGAATATCTAGATCGCTACGAAAAAAGCCCCATGGCGGTCGAGGTTCAATATTGGCTGGCATGTTCTTATTCGGCGGCGGGCAAAGATAAAGAATCGATCGAAGAATATAAAAAAGTATTGGATAAAGGCCAGCTAACCGACTGGGCACCTAAGGCGTTGTTGGGCATGGGCAACGCTTATTTTAAAATCGAGAAATATTCTGACGCTGAAAACCAGTATTTAAGAATATTAGACAAATACGCTACTTACAACGAATTGAATTTGGTTTATCTAAAACTGGGCGAAACTTATGAGCTGGAAAAGAAATGGAAACAGGCTTACGCGGCCTATCAAACTCTGGTAACCCGCTTTCCCAAAGCAATGGAAGTGTCCGAAGCCCAGACCCGGATGGCCGATCTGTCTAAAACCCGGCCGGAGGTACAGCCCATTGTGACCGTTTTGCCCACGCCAACAATTACCGCGACGGTTGTATTAACGCCTTTGGTTGAGGCGACGACTACGGCCACGGTCGTGGCTGTAACTGCGACGCCGGCTGTGGTCGCGGTTCAGACGACTCCTGAAGAAGCCGAACAAGAAGTAGCCGATCAACCCGTCTTAAAGATGACGCCATTCCATGTACAAGTGGGTGTTTATTCACGAAGAGCCAATGTGTTGAAAACAGAAAGATCGATTCAGAAAGCCGGATATCAATACTATGTGGTGAAGATGAAACGGGATGCCTTTACGGTTTACAAAGTCCGGGTGGGTAATTTTGCCAATCGTTCAATAGCCGAAAAGATCGCCCGCATCTTGGCCAAGAAGACGAAGGAAAAAGCCATTGTGGTGGAAGAATAGTTTTTATTTTGATTAAGAGAGTCTGATGGAAGAATTAACGCCGATGATGCGGCAATATTTAGATATCAAGAGAATCCATAAAGATGAGATTCTCTTTTTTCGTTTGGGCGATTTTTATGAGATGTTTTTCGATGACGCCAAAACCGCCGCGCGGGTTCTCAATTTAACTCTTACCGCCAGAGGCGCCGGCGCTACCCGAGTGCCCATGGCTGGCATTCCTTATCACGCCGCGGAAAACTATATTGGCCGCTTGGTTAAAAACGGTTTTTCCATCGCCATTTGCGAGCAAACCGAAGATGTCTCCCAGGCCAAAGGGCTGGTGAAGCGCGAGATTACCCGGGTCATCACGCCTGGAACGATTTTGTCCGCTTCTATGCTGGATGAGAAGTCGAATAACTATCTGGCGGCTCTAGCTTATTCGAGCCAGTCGCTGGGGCTGGCGGTAGTGGACGTTACCACCGGCGAGTTTAAAACCTGCGAGCTTCACGGCGCGGACCGTTTTTCGGTGGCCACTAACGAACTTTCCAAATTCAATCCTTCCGAAATACTGATCGCCCAAACCCAGCCGGACGTTGAGGAATGGGCCACCCTGATCAAGTCGCTCAACGGGGTTAAGAAATCCCACATAGAAGACTGGAAGTTTTCCGCCGACGAGGGAAAAGAAACTTTATTGGAGCATTTTCAGGTGAAGTCCCTCGACGGGTTCGGCCTGTCCGACCAGAAACAGGCGATCCGGGCGGCGGGGTCAATCCTCCAATACTTAAAAGAAACAACCCATAGCGTTTTGTCCCATCTGGTCACTCTTTCCACTTTTCAGGTGGGCGAGGGCATGGTGCTGGACGCGGCCACCCAGCGTAATTTGGAAATCATCAAATCCATGCAGGATAGCGGCAAAGCGGGGACTTTGCTGTCGGTGCTGGATGAGACGGTTACTTCCATGGGCGGTCGTCTTTTGCGCCAGTGGCTGATTACGCCGCTCACTTCTGTGTCCCAAATCAAAAGCCGTCAGGACGCGGTGGAAGAACTTTTGGCCCGTAAGGATGATCGTGAAAACTTAAGAGACTTTTTTAGGGAAGTGTCCGACCTGGAGCGGCTTTCGGGCCGGATTGGTTGCAATACGGCCAACGCACGGGATATGGTGGCTCTGCGGAATACCCTGGCGCTTTTACCCCGAATTCATCAGGTACTTTCAGGTTTTAAGGCCCTTTGGCTCAAAGAAAAGGTTGAGGGTTGGGATAATTTAAAAGAGGTTTATCAGCTTTTAGAAAAAGCTATAGCCGATGAACCGCCTTTAGCTTTAAAAGAAGGCGGTCTCATCAAAGCGGGGTTCAACGCTGATCTGGATGAACTGAAAAGCGCCTCGGTGGAGGGCAAAAACTGGATTGCCCGGCTGGAAGAAAAAGAAAAGGCCCGGACCGGCATTAACTCTCTCAAAGTCCGTTACACTTCGGTTTTTGGATACTACATTGAAATTTCCAAAGCCAATTTGGACAAAATTCCAAAGGATTATCACCGAAAACAAACTTTGGTGAACGCCGAGAGGTTTATTACCCAGGAACTCAAGGACATGGAAGGCAAGATACTGGGCGCGCAGGATAAGGCGGACCGGACTGAATACGAACTTTTCGATGGTATCCGTTCACAGGTGGGCAAAGAACTTTCCCGCCTTCAACGGGTAGCCCGCATTATCGCCGAGCTGGATGTGTTTGGCGGTATGGCCACCGTGGCGGATTATGGCCGCCATGTACGCCCCGAAGTAGATGACTCTTCCGAGTTGGCCATTGTGGATGGTCGTCATCCGGTTTTAGATCGCATCTTATCCTCCGACCAGTTTGTTCCCAATGATTCCCATTTAGGCGTCGAAGGCGTGGATGTCATCGTTCTGACAGGGCCTAATATGGCGGGTAAAAGTACCTATATCCGCCAGGTGGCTTTATTGGCTCTGATGGCCCAGGTGGGCTTCTTTGTCCCGGCCAAGCAGATGAAGATCGGGATTGTGGACCGGATTTTTTCACGGGTAGGGGCATCGGACGCTTTGACCCAGGGCCAAAGTACCTTCATGGTGGAAATGGTGGAGACCGCGAATATTCTGAACCACGCCACCCACCGGAGTCTTTTGATTTTGGACGAAGTCGGACGGGGAACCTCTACCTATGACGGAGTTTCCATCGCCTGGGCGGTGGTGGAACACATCGCCCAAAAGCTCAAAGCCCGCACCTTGTTCGCTACTCATTATCACGAGCTGACCCGTCTTTCAGCGTCTTTCTCGAATGTGAAAAATTTCAACATCGCGGTCAGGGAATGGAATGAGCAGATTTTGTTTCTGCGCAAGATTGTAGAAGGCGGCACGGACAAGAGTTTTGGTATTCAGGTAGCCCGTTTAGCCGGAGTGCCCAAGTCGGTCGTGGAGAGGGCGAAAAAGATTCTGGCTAGTTTGGAAACAGGCCAAGCCTTTCCAGTCAAAAAAGATAAGGGTGCTGAGCTCGAACCTCAGCCCGAAGTGCCGTCTACCCAGGGTTTGAATCAGCTTTCTTTCTTTGGCAAGGGCGGCACCCACCCGGTTTTGGAAGAATTGAAAAACCTAGACCTCGACGATCTGACCCCGAGGGAAGCGTTGAACCTTCTCGCCGAATGGAAAAAAAAGACGCAGGAATAGCTAATTAGAATCTGGGGGATTTTTCTCCATTTTTCCTTGAAGCTGTAACGCATATTCCACATCGGGATTATGGGGATCGCCGCGAAGGGCTTTTTCAAATGCTTTCCGGGACTCGGCGAAATTTTTCCTCCGCAGCAACAGACATCCTAAATCGTAATATAAATGAGGCGCGGGATAGCCGTCGGTGACCGCGTGTTTTAGCGCGGCCAGTTGGACTTCGTAATGGGTTTCATAACCGCGCTCATAATAAAACTCTGCCAACCTCTCCCAATAGCAGGTCTCGAGAAATTGATCCCCTTTGATGAAGTCCGGCGGGTTGAGCCAATAGTTCAGGGCTTCTTGATAAGACTGGGTGTTGGAGACATTGAGATATTCCCAATCGCCTTTTTGAAGCCAAAGGTTCATGGTTATCCACTTTTCAAAGCGGGGCCCTTCCTCCGGATTAATGGGAATAATACCGATAGCTAACAGATCATCTCCGCGGTTTATTATTGGCGGTTTTAACCAGTACACCGCTGGAAAATCTTTTTGGAAAAACGGAATTTCATCCGGATGGACCAGCAGAGACGCCCAATGGCTGTTGTGAAAAATAAATCGTGGGTTTTCCACGGCGTTAAAAGGGTAAATTACGGCTTCCAAACTTTCTTCAATCGGCCGACAGACCTTGAATTGGGTGAAACAAAGGCCCGGTCCCTGATTTTGGGCTATGTTTTTTAGGGTTTCAAACACCATGCGAATGGGAGCGGTTGAACTGGTAAATCCGGTTAAGGTTCCGGCTAATCGAGGGATATCCCAAGCCAAAGAAATCAAAAGGATCAGACTAAGAGCGGCCGGCCTCGTTCGAGCAGGGAGGAAAGTTAATAATCGGCAAGCCCCCAGCGCGCACAACCCCAGGACGGGAAGAATGACTTGAATGACCCGATAGCTTTGAAGGCTTTGGGAGAGAATTCCGGGAAGAAGGAAAAGCAGAAGCAACGGAATGATCCATCGCTTCAAAGCGGAAAGTTTTTTTTGGTTAAATACTTTCCAAAGTCCTATCCAGAAAAACGCGGCCATCAGCGGATTTAAAAATCCACCCTGGATAGGAGCGTAAATGCCTTCGGACCAATAGCCCCAAAAAATAAAATTTACGTAATCCAACGATGAAAATAAAACTTGTTTGGCCGGTATCCAGCCATGAAAAGCCGAATAACCTACTAAATGGGTTCCGTAGCCGCCGCTTTGAAAGGAAGCGACCAGGAAATAAAATCCAGTTGTGAAAAGGCCAAATCCCAAAAGAAGAAGCGAGCGGATATTCCATCCGCTTTGTTTGATTCCAATAATTGAAATGATTAAGGCGGCCAAGGTGACGACAGGCCAGGAAGTATAGGTCCAATAACCCAGGCCCAGCCATGCTCCCAGTATCCCAATCCAGAACCAATTCGATTCTTTCTTAAATGTTTCCGCCAGAAGAAAGAAAACTCCGATTTCCCAAACCGGCAGGCAGATCGCTTGTATGGAAAGGCTTTGTAAGTAGAGGGGCCAATAGGCCAAAGCCAGAAAGGCGGTCGAAAGGTAAGCCCATTTTTCCGGTAGAAAACGCCGCGCCGCCCCCCAACCAGCCAGTAAGGTGAGACAGGAAACCAGAAAAACGGGTAATTCCAGCGCGAGAAATGAATTTTGAAAAATTTTTAAAAGGATGGCGGTCGCCCAAATCAACAGAGGTGGTATTTGGCCGTCCGTATAAAAAAATTTCCAATCCCAATGCCGGTTTAATTCCAGGGCGAACTGAAGGATGGAAGTTTCGTCAAATAACGGCCAATGCGGAAAAGCCCAAAATCTCAACGAACGAAGAAAAATCCCAATAGCAATTAAAAGAACCCAAGCCCAAGACGGGTAGGGTGCTTCCTTTTTTGACTGCCTGGAATTATGAAATTCGGCCTGTTTTTTATCCGTCTGTTTTATCCATAAAAACGACGTCAAAATTCCAGAAATCCATAACGATTGTCGATCGATCAGCGAAAAAGAAGAAATTGAAGCCAGAATGTGCGTAATCAACAAAAGAAGGAAAAAACCAGGTAGGGAATAGTGTCGAAACCAAAAATTCACGAGTAAGGGCCTTTGCCAGCTTGAATTGGAAACGGCGGGAAGAAATGTAACTTTTCTTAGTATATAAGGCCGTTCCTTCTTTCTTAAACCCTTTAATTTCCGCCTAAAACTTCCATTTATCAGGTTGATAATGTTCTTATCAACCTATTCCCAATTGGTCTACAATAATCAGCCCATAAACCCAAAGTCTCTGGGATGACGGGGATTTCACCATAGATCAGGTTCGCTTTGAAAAAAGACAGTCACTTCCAAAAGAAAATCTTTCCTTACGAGTTTGAAATTGATATCGAAACTCGGGCTGGCTATGTCGTAGCCCGCTGCGCCGCTTTGCCCGGCTGTCAGGCCCAGGGCCGCAGCCCCAAAGAAGCCGTCGATAATCTTAAGAACGCTATCGACCTTTATTTTTCAACCGCTTCTCCCGCTTATTTTGAATCCCTTGAAACCTTTACAGGCATTCCCATTTTTTATTCTCTGGCCGAGTTTAAAGGCCGTCTTTTTGCCGCCGCCGGGAAGGACAAGGTTTATGTTTCGGGCAACGGCACGGCCGGTTCCTGGAAATCCTATCCGGTCACCAAAAGCGACACCAAGTTTTTTACCCAGGACACAGACAATTCGGAAGAAGGGGACTATTCCACCCAGATTTACTGCCTCACCGCTTACGGCACACCCGGCAAAGAAAAAATGTTGTTTGCCGGAACCAATTTAAACGGCTCGATTTACTACACCGCCGACGGTGAAAACTGGAAAGAGTCTTTCGCGACGGGCGAGGACCGGATTCACGCTCTCTGCGAATTTAAGAACCGCCTTTACGCCGGCACCAGTTCCCAGGGAAAAATTTACGCTTATGACGGATTGTACTGGAACGCCGTCGCCAATCTGAGCGAGGCGGCGGTCACCGCTTTCGGCGTTTATAAAAACAAGCTTTATGTGGGAACCTATCCCAGCGGTCTTATTTTCTGTACCGATGACGGATTGAACTGGGAAGAAATTGCCTCCACAGGCCAAAGCTTTATCCAATGTTTTTCCGAATTCAACGGTTATCTTTACGCGGGCACCTCGGGCGCCAAGGGCGTCAAAATCTTCCGCACCATGAACGGCAAGGATTGGGTGACGGTGTATGACAGCGGCAGGGAAATGAACTGCTACTGTATGGAAGTTTTCGAAAATACCCTTTTCGCCGGAACGGGGAATTCGGGCCGGATGCTCAAGAGTCAGGACGGTCTGGAATGGACAACCGCTTACGCCGGCGACATGGAAGGCATCCGCGCCTTCGCGGTTTTTAACGATTACCTTTACGCGGGCTCGGAAAATCAGGCTTCGCTTCTTCGCTCCACTTTCGACATGGCGAGAAACCCCGTCATTTCCGATTTGAAAATAGAACGGGTCACCTCCCAAAGTGTTTTGCTGACCTGGGCTACCGATATCCCGGCGACATCCGAAGTGCAGTACGGCGAAAAAATCGAGGATGAAATTGAGTTCAACCAGATGTTCCGCGATAAAAGCCAGGGGTTAAAACACAAAGTCTATTTAACCGGTCTCAAGGCGGATACGGCTTATGAACTCAAGGTCATTAGCGCGAACCGGTCCTCGTCCTTAGCGGTCGCCGAAACCCTTTCTCTCAAAACGCCCTCGGTGGTTCCGCCAACCCTTTCCTCGCGCACCCACCCGAACCCGGACAAATGGGAAAAGTCGAACGAGGTGGAAATCACCCTGCATCCCGCGGCCCATTTGAAGGGTTATTACTATACTTTGGATAAAGCGCTGGGCACCGTTCCTGTCCCGCCGGATGCCGCCTACACTGACGCCGGCCAGATCACCTTTCCCGGTTTGGTTCAGGGCCGGTGGGTTATTCATGTTTCGGGTGTGGATGAGGCGGGGAATATCGGCGTCGAGGCCTCCCATTATCGCGTCAACATCGACACGGAAGCGCTTCCGCCGGCCCATATTTTCAGCTCAACTCATCCGGATTCGGACAAATGGGTTCCCAATCCCACGCCGGTCGTCAGCTGGGAAGCCCCCAAAGATTTTTCAGGCGTGGTGGGTTATTACGTCAAAGCGGACCGGATTCCGGACACCGTTCCCGGCCCCAGCAAGGGCGACTTCATTAAGGAAAACCGAATTACGCTGGGCCCCCTGGAAGATGATCTCTGGTACATCCATGTTTCTACTTTGGATGAGGTGGGCAACGTGGGGATTCAGGCCGCCCATTATCCCATCCGCATCGACACCAAAGCCCAGGCCCCGGCGGTTTCGTCCGCCACCCATCCGGAAAGCGACCAGTGGTATTCCAATCCTCAATTGGAAGTGACTCTCATTCCCGCCCAGGATTTGTCGGGCGTGGACGGCTATTACTATCTGCTCAATCAGGATCCCCATAGCCTGCCCTCGCCCGAAGAGGCTCGCTGGACCCAGAAAACCAAAATTAACTTTGAGCATCTGGATGACGGCGTTTGGTATTTTCATGTCCGCACCAAAGACCGCGCGGAAAATTTATCTCCCCAGGCCACGCACTTTAAGGTCTGTGTCGATACGACAGCTGAGGCGGCGGTAGTGACATCCCACACCCATCCGGACCAGAATCACTGGTACCGGAACCGGTTTGTGGTTTTAAACTGGGAAGCGCCGGAAGAATACTCGGGCGTCGAGGGTTTTTATTACAGCATCGACCGCAAGCCCGACACCGTTCCCACTGAAAAAATATCTCTTTTTACCAACCAGCAAACCCTTTCGTTCGAACTGACCGAAGACGGCCTCTGGTATTTCCACCTGACCACCAAAGATAAAGTGGGCAATTTATCATCCCGCGCGGCCCACTATGCTTTGAAAGTGGACACGAGAGTTTCCAAAACCTCCATTACTTCCTCCACCCATCCGGATGAAAACGAATGGTATTCCAAAACCAAAGCTGTTTTTCAATTCACCACGCCTGAGGATTTATCCGGTGTGGCGGGTTATTACTACACCTTTTCCGACGATCCCCGGGTTCAACCCGCCCCTCAGGGCTGCAGCTACACCCAGAAAAACGAGCTCACTTTGGAAATTCCCCGGGAAGGCGTTCATTATTTATCCGTCCTCTGCGCGGACAACGCGGGAAATCTGAGCGAAGAACCAACGGTTTATCTGGTTCGTCTGGATACCCACGTGGAAGCGCCGGTTCTCACCTCTTCCACCCATCCGGACCAGACGGTCTGGTACACGGGCCGCCGGGTGGAACTATCCTGGAAAGACCCGCTGGATCTGTCCGGTATCGAGGGCTATTACACGATGATCAACCGGGAAGAAAATTGGATGCCGGTTTTAAAAGACATGATCTGGACTACCGCGAAAAGCGCTGTCTTTACGGTGCCAGAAGACGGGGTTTGGACCATCCACGTTTGCGCGAAGGATAAAGCCAAAAATATCGGCGCGCTGGCCCATTATAAAATCATGATGGATTCCCACGCCCTGCCGCCGGTGGTGAAGAGCTCGACCCACCCGGTACACCGCTGGGTCAACGCCGAAGCGCCCAAACTCAGCTGGGAACCGCCTCAGGATTTGTCCGGCATTGAGGGCTATTACATTCTTCTGGACGCCCATCCCCACACCATTCCGGGCCCCAGCAACGGCGAATGGGTTATTCAACCCTTTGTGACAGGCCACGCCCTTAAAGACGGCAAGTGGTTCTTTCATATCACCTCGAAAGACAAAGCGGGTAACGTCAGCAAAGAAGCCGCTCATTATCCTCTCTGGGTGGATAAAACAGCGCCCAAGTCCAGCATGGTTCGTCTGCCGGCGCTGGTGGATAAAACACAGCTCTCCATTAATTGGGATGCCACCGACGCCAGCGGCGAAGTGGTATTGTTTGACGTGCAGGTGAAAGTCGGCGCTTCAGATACCTGGACCAATTGGCTTATTGGCGCCACTCACAAACAGGCAACCTATCAGGGCCAGGATGGTTTACGTTACGCTTTCCGCTGCCGGGCCAAGGACGCCGCGGGTAATTTGGAAGAATATCCGGATACGGAAATGATCACCGTTTCCATCGACATTTCACCCCCGACTCCGGTGAAAACCTTAAAAGCCACACCCCTGCCGGGCGGGGATATCGAGCTCAAATGGGAACCGGCGGAAGACCGTGTTTCGGGTCTGAACTTTTACCGGGTTTACCGCTGGCTGGAAGGTCAAAAACCCAAAGTGATTTCCACTGACGGGCAGGTGAAAGAAGTTTCCTATCTCGACAAGGGCGGAATCTTGCAGGAAAACACCGTTTATTATTACTCCGTTCACGGCGTCGACAAGATGAACAACGAGCAGTTCGAGGGCAACAGCACTGCGGCCTGTTTGTCGGACGCCAGCGTCGGCACGCCGTCCATCTCTTGTCCCACTCACCCGGCCGATACCTGGAGTTCCAATCCCCAGGCAGTCATGGTCTGGACTCCTCCGGCGGACGCCACCGGCATCCAGGGTTATTACTACGCCATTGATCAGAATCCCCACACCAAGCTCAGCGCCGAAAACGGAACCTTTACGGATTCTACCCGGCTGGAACTGCCCAAGCAGGAAAGCGGCGTCTGGTATTTTCATCTGGTCGCCAAAGACCGAGCCGGCAATATCAGCGAACAGACAGCCCACTACAGTTTGAAAATAGATTCCCAGGTTCCCGAAACTCCCCGGGTACTTTCCATCAGCCATCCGGATACGGACCGCTGGTACTCTGCTCCCAAAGCCAAGTTTCAGCTGACCTTCCCGTCCAAATTATCCGGGCTGGACTGCTATCTTTATCTATTTGATCAAAAGCCCGACAGCCTGCCCACGCCGGATATGGCTTTGAAAACCGTCCAGACCCCCGTGGAAGTCAAAGCCTCCGAACCGGGCGTATGGTATTTCCACGTCATCGCCCGGGACAAAGCGGGTAATTTATCCCAGAGCGCCCATGTGAAAGTTTTAATCGCGCTGGGCGAAATGCCCGCTCCGATCATCCATAGTTCCACCCATCTTCGGCAAACGGAAGCGGTAAATAATCCCTCACCGGTTTTTACCTGGGAAGACCAGCACGATGGGGAATTCGCGGTAGCGGGTTATTTTTATAAACTCAGCCAAAATCCCCAGGATGTGTTAACCGATCAGGATTCATTTACTACCGAACGCGCCGCGGCGTTTAAAAATCTGGAACAGGGAACCTGGTATTTGCGCGTGGCGGCGGTGGGAAAAAAGAAAAAAATCGGTTTGCTTTCTTCCGTCCGTCAAATCGTCATTGACCGGCTGGGCCAGGTTTACGGACATTTCCTGCGCAAAGACGGCAAGACGCCGGTGGCTGGCGTCAAAGTGGAAATGACCCAGGGCGGCAAAGTAGCCGCTTTCTGCGTGACCGATGGGAACGGAAAGTTTAATTTCCCGACCCTGTCTGAAGGCAAATATGAAATCCAGCTTCACAGTGACCAGTTTCCAGTTTTGAAGGTCAAGGACATCAATGTGACCATGGAAGAGGGTCTTCTCAACGCAACTTTTACCGAGGACCTGGGTATTTTGCCGGACCCGCCGAAGCCAGGGCCCGTGCGGTTTTATTATTTTCTCAAGGAAGACTGCCACATCACGCTGGAAATTTTTGACGCCACCGGGGTTCTGGTGGAAAAGCTGGAAGATAAAAAAGAAGGCGGTGCCTACGCCGTCACGATTTGGGACTCAACCAAAATGCAGTCCGGCGAGTACCTTTANNTCATGTCCCGCTACTCGGTAAAAAAGTTCCGGCTGGAAAAAACCGTGGGTGAATTGGAACCTCAGCCGGTTTCCTGATATAGCTAACAAACAACCCCGTTTTAAAAGCTTTCCTCCCCCGCTTGGCTTGACTAAACCAGGGTGCCTTTGTATTATGCCACCTCGTTTCGCTTCCCTTCAGGGGTGCGGCCCGGTGGTTTTTACCGCCCTCAGCCAAAGGCTGATGGGTAAGGGCCGAACGTGACAAGGCGATGGAAGTTCCTTCCGCTTTTTCCTTATTCCTGCTTGGGGTTGTAGCTCAGCTTGGTTAGAGCGCCTGCCTGTCANNTCAGTTGGTTAGAGCGCCTGCCTGTCACGCAGGAGGTCGCGGGTTCGAGCCCCGTCAACCCCGCCATTTTAAAAAATGAATGTCACTGCCGATTTTAAAAGCCTTTGCCTGTAATGACTTTAACGAGTCTTGCAGACAAGGGCTTTTTTTTAATCCATGACCACACAGGGTCATCCATGGCTATTTTTGGCAAAATCGTACTGAGTAAGACTCCTATAAGACTCCTGCATTTTTAAACTTTTGGCTTTATATAATGCTTTTGTCTCTTTGGAGAAAAGAAGAATCGAAATAAGATACCCAGGGATATTGGATTGAATTCCAATCAAGAGGCAAGGGCACAATGATCGATTTAGAAGATATCGAAAGACGAATCAAACGCATCGAGGATAAGCTCGGCATCGTCGACAAATATCTTTACAACTTTGGAGACCTTCCCTTCATCCTGGATCATAGAACTTGGGAACAAATTTGGCAGGGAATGGACACTCGTGGAATATCGTTAGCTTTGATCGGGCTTAACCGGGAACAACTCCTTCGAATAAGACCAACCTTTTCTAAAACACGTTGGTCAGAGATAACTAAGGAATTAGTCGAGGCAAAACCAGATGAAATTACTGAAGGTACAGTCCAGAGTTTCCGCAAAATAATTATGGAACGAATTCATGAATTGGAAAACATGGGCGAAATCGTCGTCAGCCGCAATGAAGACAGACCTAATAGCTCACTCGATTCCTTTGAAGACAAAACCAAAGAGACCTTCATCGAATTTCAATCTTGGCTGAATTCCGTTTTCGAAAAGGCTTAAAGGTGGGCAGAATACTGTCCAATCCGGGAAGGTGGATTGGACGGGAAAAGCCCTTTAAAACTTGGCCCCCGTTACACTTCGCTTGAAGTGTAACGGCTTGATATCTGCGACTGGTCTTTTCGGTTGAAAAAATTCAATTTTCCAATGGTTTATAAGTGATACCGAATAGTTTTATAGACATTTTTCGTGGTTTTTAGATTAACGCAGTTTCGTTATTGAGCTTTTGTCATAGGTTTCAATAACCTTTCCTCTAAAATGCATATTGTTAGCGACTTTCATCTGCGGGAAATTTTCCGGAAAAGGGTTGGCGATGAGCTTTTGGAAAAAAATGAGCGGTCTTTTGTTTCTCAAAATCCAATTCCCAAAGAATTTTCTTTTTCACATAATGATTCGAACTTTTTTCTGCAGTCTTTTTTTACTTTTTTCCGGAAGTCTTCAGCCTCTCTTGGCCCAAATCGCGATTACTTCCAACGACGGCGGTACCAATACGGCCGGCAATCTCTATAACGCAGTGACCTTCATTAACGGAGTTGCAGGTGGTGGTTCGGTTACTCTCGATATGAGCGGCGCCAATTCGGTTGTTTTGGGACAGGGTCTCCCTCTCTTCACACAAAGTATTACCTTTCTTGGTACTTCCGGTGCGGACCAAGCCATCAGTATCGTAGGTGAGAATGAAGCAGAAGCGGCGGTGACCTTCCAGCAAAAATTGACCATTGGTGATGGGGTCACTTTCGCGTTATCAAATGGCGGTCTTGGTGCGGCGGGGAATGACAGTTCGATTTCAGTGGGCAATACGTTTGATACCGGAATTGTTTTATCGATGGGTGGTGATTCGGTTTTGGAGGTAACAGCAGCCAATGGCTTGGGTGCTGGCGGATCAAGCGGTGCGCCGGGCGATGGCGGCGGAAATGCCTGCTTCACGGATAGTCAACTATTGATGTCAGGTGCGTCAGGCGCTATCAGTGTCACCGGTGGAATGGGAGGCGTTGGCGCAAATGGAACTTCAACAGCGGGCGGCGCAGGTGGTGGGGGTGGAAATGCCGCGATAACGGTGGGTTCTCTTAACCTTCAAGGTGATGAAGATTTGTTTAATGTTTCCGGCCGGGCAGGTGGTGCGGGAGGCAGTTCAACGGACACAGGCGGTAATGGTGGGTCAGGCGGCAACGCTTCCGTAACGGTAGTTACTCTCAATCTCGGCTTAGCGAATACCAATAGTGAAAACTTTTCCTTACTCGGCGGCGCGGGAGGCGATGGCGGTACCGGAGACGTTGGTGGTGGAACTTCAAATGTCGGGGGTGCCGGAGGTGCGGGTGGTAATGCTTCGGTAACTGCAGGAATATTTAATCTTCAAGGTTCTGGGGACACTTTTAATTTGGCCGGCGGAATAGGTGGCCTTGGTGGTAATTCCACTTTTGTAGGTGGTGCTGGTGGGGCAGGCGGCAGTGCTTTCGTAACAATGGGCTCACTTACTATCGGAACCCAAAATACTTCTGGAGAAATCTTTAATCTTATCGGGGGAGCTGGGGGTAATGGATCGTTTGGCGGTGTGGCTGGTGGCGACGGGGGTGTTGGCGGTAGCGCCTTATTATCTGGCGGTATTATTTCTTTAAATGGTTCTTCTGTTTCTGTCAGTGTAACGGGCGGCGCAGGCGGAATAGGTTTTAACCAAGCCGCTTCCAGTAATGGAGGGGGAGCTGTCGTAATGATGGAGACGGTAACTCTTTTGAATTCATCTGATCTTTTTAGCATAATCGGCGGCAATGGGGCTGATGGGGGCTCTGGTGGATGGGACACCATAGCGGGTTCCGGGGGTAGTGCTTCTGTGTCAGTTGGTTTATTGGCATCATCCGGATCGGGCGATAACTTTATCTTAGCAGGTGGCACTGGAGGTGTTGGTTATGGTGATAGTGGCGGTCTAGGTGGTAGTGTTTTCATAGCAGGGGTGACCCTGAATTTGACCGGTTTTGAAGACACGATCACTCTTACTGGCGGCGAGGGTGGCGATGCCGGCGCTGGAGTTTGGTCTACCGCTGGAATTGGCGGAAACGCCAGCGTTTCGATGAATACTATCCTTTTAATGGGTCAATCAGACTCAATCGTTTTATGGGGTGGTGATGGTGGCGGTGATATTACTGTAAATAATAATGGCGGCACAGGTGGTAACGCCTCAATAACAGCCGGAACATTTTTGATAGGTGCGGGCGAAAGCGTATCTCTTTTAGGGGGCATGGGCGGCAATGGGGGTTATGACAATCCAAATGGTAATAATGGTGCTTCTGGAGGCGATGCTTGGTTATCAGCGGGAGTTCTAACATTATTTGAAGATGATATTTTAAATGTGAAAGGCGCTCAGGGAGGCTCTGGAGCGGATGTCGATGTTTATGACACTCCAGGCAGCGGCGGCGCGGGCGGCAACGCATCTGTCACCGCCAATAACTTCACCCTTGCGGGAGAAAATGATTACATCTATATCTCTGGTGGGAACGGTGGAGCGCGGGGAAGTGACGACAGCGATACTACGGTCGCGTTAAATTACAGCGGGTCGGGCGGTAGCGCTTCTCTTAACGCAGGCACCTTAAACTGGTCGGGATCGGCTGGCGCCATTTATTTGAAAGGTGGTAACGGGGCATCCGCCCTGAACGGAAACACGCCCTCGGTGGGTGGCAATGTCTCTGCTGTCATCGGAACCCTCAATATAAGCGGGTATGGTAACAACAACTTGAGTCTGAAAGGCGGCACGGGAGGATTCGTTCTTTCGTCCTGCGGTAATGGTGGAAACGCCTCCGTTTCCATCGGCAATTTCATTTTAGGATCACTCAATACGCTCAGTGTGATCGGCGGGACGGGCGGTGTTCAGAGTGAAATAGGCCCCGACCTGATTCCTAATGGACTGAATGGTTCGGCCCTGGTAACTATTGGCAATTTGCAAGGGTCGGGTACCGTGACCCTGAATGGGTCGACGGAGTATTTGCAGATTGGCGGCGGTAATTTCAGCGGGATCATTGAGGGCGATGAAAACCTGATGATCACGAGTGGCAGTCCGATGACCTTATCAGGCGCCAATACTTACGGCGGCGGTACCTCGATTGTGGGTGGGGTTTTAGTGGCGGCGAGCCAAAATGCCTTTAGTACGGGACCGGTGGTGAATGAAGGTACTTTGGGTATCAATGGTCCCATTACCGTCAATATCGGCGGGAATTATACCCAATCTTCCAACGGAACTTTTCAGGTTGGTCTGGGCGGTTATATACCGGGACTGCTGAATATCAATGGCACCGCTTCTCTCAGCGGAACTCTGCAGGTTGTTTCCCAGATGCATGGTAACGATACTTATCAAATATTGAATTCCGCCGGATTGGGCGGGACCAACTTTTTGTTCTTGGTGGATACGACGGCGGGTGATTCGATATCCGTCCTCTACGGCGCTGACGCCGTGACTTTGGAAACTTTCGCGCCCACATTCGCGCAACTGGGCATTACGGCCAATCAAAAAGCGGTGGGTGGCGCGTTGGATAGCCTTCAGTCGGATTCAGGGAACCCCAATTTAATCAACACGCTGACAGCTTTACCCAATTCGGCTTTGCCATCGGCTTACGATCAACTTTCCCCGTCAACCCTGACGCCCCTTTTCCAAATGGCCTATTCCAACGCCGGGTTGGAAGCGGGAATGGTAAATCAGAGAATTTTAGAGATTGTGGATGATGGACGGTTTAATTCGAATGCTATGGCCTGGAATGGAGGCCCCCAGTTCGCGGGCAATATGCCCGCGGCGGAAGAAGTTCAGATCGCTCAAAATGACCAACCCAATCGTTTGGGAGTATTTGTCAACGGCTTGGATAACTTTGGAACGGTATCGCCGGATGGAAATAGTCCGGGTTATCAGTTTTCCGCGAACGGTTTAATAGGCGGGGTGGATTACCGCTTCACGAAAGGTTGGGTCGGCGGATTGTTCGCAGGCTATGACCAGTCCTACTCGAGTCAATCCACCGGCTCGGTAAGCGTGACTGGCGGCCAAATCGGAATCTATGCGGGCTGGAAAGAAAATCAGGCGCACATCGAAGCCTTGGTGGATGGCGGGCTGGATAGTTACAGCACACAGCGCGCGGGTTATGAAGGGACGGCCACGGGGAGTACTTCCGGTCTGGAATACACCGGCCTGCTGGATATGGGTTATGACTTAAAGGCGGACGACTTTCTGGTCAGCCCTTTTGTCTCGGGCCAATGGACGCAAGTTAGCGTGAACGGATTTAGCGAATCAGGCTCTCTGGCGCCTTTAACTTTCACCCATCAGAATGAAAATTATTTGAGTAGTGATTTGGGAACAAGAATGAGTTTGAAGTTTTCAGCGTTGGGGATCAAATGGTGGCCTGAGATCAGCGCGGCCTGGGAGCATGTATACCAGGGTAACGTGGATAGTTTGACTGCCAATTTTGGATCGGGTGATAATTTTACCGTGAATGGTCCGGCTACTGGAACGGACGCGGCTGTTTTAGGCGGTAGTCTCAATGTCGAGTTTGATAATGGTTTAAGCTTGTATGTCGAGTATCAAGGAGTATCGGGAATGGCCAATTATACGTCGCAAAACTTTATGGGCGGCATCCATGTGGCCTATGGTGGATCTGAAAAAATCTACGGAGATCCAAAACCAACCGCAAAAGTTGAGGCGGCAGCCAGTCAGGTACCCACGCCTTTACCCGTTATTACTCCGGTTGAGAACCCATCCGTTATTCCGACTGAAACACCAACCGCTGTGCCAACGCCTGCCTGGTTTGGTCATATCCCTTTTTAATGGATGAGAATCAGACCAATCTATCGGTTGCCCATTACGCTTGGGAAGAAGTGTTACGGGGTTCTCCATGATTGGGAGCTATCGTGGACAAAAGGGGAAAAGCCTATAGGATCAAGGAAGCTTAAAGGCGTTTACTAAGCTTTTTAGGATCTTGCTTTAAATGGAACACTGCCAAGATTTGAATATTGGAAGCTCCGTGAACGTAAAAGACTCCATAGGGAAACTTTGGGACAAGAGCTTGTCTCGCGGACTTCCGGTAAATGGGAAATGCATCGGGGAATTGGCCGATTCTATCGATGGTGGATTCAAAGGACGTTGCGAATTGCTTACCCAAATTTGGGGATTTTTCTCGGTACCAGTCGATAGCTATTTCGAGTTCTTGAACGGCATCCGGAAGGAATTGGAGGGTGGAACTCAACGGCCAGAGCGCAGCTTGGATTTGACTTCTTCCCAAGGAATGCCAGTCCCGGGATTGTTTTGATGGAACTCTAACCGCCGGTCTAGTTCGTTTTCCTGCTCCGGCGACAAACGGATTTCATTGGGGTGGAGGGCGATATCATTCCAAAGTTCTTCAACCAGTTGAAGCTTTTCGGGGGTGCTGAGTTGGAGGATTTCCTTGGGGATCATTCCGGCTCCTGAAGTATTCTTTCCATGAATCATAGACCTGGCGAAAGGTTTGGTCAAGATTCGGTGGTGGGATAAGGAAGTACCGGGGAAAAAAGCCCAGATGCTAGGGCATCATCTCGTTTCGCAGGAAAAAAGTTGGGGAGATTCTTAGCTCGAAAAAATGATAGACTCGAATAAGACTTTTCCGAAAAATCGGCCTTCAATTCGGGGGTTCAATTGAATAAAGCTTATAGAAATAACCGTCTGTTTGAATTATTCGAAAATCAGTATTTCAAAAATTTTTTGAGCTCCTGCCAAATTAGCAGGAGGTCATTGGTCTCAAAGTTGGCCTCAAATAAGAGTTAAAATGATCGTGCTTCTGTCACGCAGGAGGTCGCGGGTTCGATCCCCGTCAACCCCGCCATTTTTAAAAATCAATGTCATCTGCAAATTATAAATGCCTTTGCCTGTAAGGGTTTCAATCACCCGAAGGGCAGAGGCATTTTTTTGTTGTGACGGTCAACTTCCGTCAGCGGTGACCAAAAAGGGTCAAAGACGACGGAATAGGACACCAATAGGACAGAGTCTTATTCGTGTCTATCCCGCAAAAATCATTTAACGACCATCTGTTTTTTTAGCAGGAGGTCGAATTGTTTGATTTTTTTCTTTTCCCCCATTTTCCAGATTAGAGTTTACGAAAAGGATTTAAGGAGTAAAAGATGGATGACTTGGCCGATTTGAAAAAGCGTGTCGAACGGATTGAAGAACAGCTTGGAATTCAAAACCGCCGCCGTTACACGTTCGAGGAATTGGTTGATGGCTTGGATCGAAGGACGTTTGAAATGATTTGGGTTGGGATTGATACCTATAATATTGCCGTTTCTTTGATCGGCTTGACAGATCAACAGTTAAAAAAAGTCAAAAGCACTTTTTCAAAAACGAGGTGGGCCGTAATTACCGCTGAGTACCAAGGGACATTCATGAAGGAAATCACTGAGTTAAGCGTTCGCGTAAACCGAGAAGTGATTTTGGATAAAATCCATCGGTTAGAAAGTATGGGCGAAGCAGTGCTGGGCCGTGACCCTGATTACAAAGGCGACTCTGTTCCTTGGACTGGAATCAAGGACGACCAAGGGCCATCCATGGATGTGAAAGGTTGGGTGCAGTCTGTGTTTAGCCAAGCTTAGATTGATGAAAACCCATGAACGAATAGGTGCATACAATTCGTTCAGGCACTTGAACAGAACTTAAGGGCAAAAGCCTCTTTAAAGTTAAAAAGTTGATTGCCAAGTACTCAATGGTTGAGTAATAATACTCAATGACTGAGTAATCGGGGAAATGTAAAGTTCCCCAAAAACCATCGAGGAACCCATGGCAAAAAGCACCCATTACCAACATCCCGTCGTAAAGGAAATCTTAGCGGGGTTGGATAAATACACGAAGGTACTCCATGTGCTGGTAGGACCCCGACAAACGGGAAAGACCACCGCCGCACGGCAGATCGCCGATGAATGGAAGGGTGAAACTGTCTTTGCGGCGGCGGATGCCCCTCTTCCACCAGGACCTGAATGGATACATTCCCAATGGGATTTGGCCCTTACCAAGTGCGGGCCCCGCAAAAAAGTCCTGCTTATCTTGGACGAAATCCAAAAAGTGAAGGGATGGAGCGAGACGGTTAAACTTCTTTGGGACAGGGAATTGCATGAGCGAAAAGGCCTCCAGGTTTTGCTACTGGGTTCATCGGCCTTGCTGGTTCAAAAAGGGCTGACGGAAAGTCTGGCCGGGCGTTTCTTCCAGTACCGTTGCGGTCATTGGGGTTATGGGGAAATGAAAGCCGCTTTCGGTTGGAACCTGGAGGAATGGATATTTTTCGGTGGATACCCCGGCTCCGCACAATTTCGGAAAGATGAGGGTGATTGGAAACGCTATGTCACCGATTCATTGGTGGAAACGGTGTTGTCGCGGGACGTGTTCCAACTCCAAACCGTTACGAAGCCCGCTTTGTTACGGCACCTTTTTGGACTGGCGGCGAGTTATCCCGCCCAAATATTCTCCTACAACAAAATGCTCGGGCAATTGCAGGAAGCTGGCAACACCACGACTCTGGCACATTATTTGAAACTTTTGGAAAGTGCTTTTATCGTCAGCGGACTGGAATCCTACCGGGGTGGACGGCCCAGCAAGAGGGGAAGCAGTCCCAAGCTCATTCTTTGGAATAACGCCTTGGTTTCGGCCCATCGGGTCTTATCTTTTGCCCAAGCCAAGCGGGATGGGGAGTCGTGGGGCCGGTTGGTTGAAAACGCGGTGGGGGCTCATCTGTTGAATCATTTAGACCCATCCCTCGGAGAAGTGCTTTATTGGCGTGACCATGACATGGAAATGGATTTCGTGGTAAAGACGGCCACCAAAACTTGGGGGTTGGAAGTGAAATCCGGTAAAAACGCTCCCGCTAAAGGGATGGAGACATTCCACAAGAAAAACCCAAAAGCGAAAATCTTAATGGTCGGAACCGGTGGAATGGATTTAGAGGAATTTTTCCGGTCCAATCCATCCCAACTATTAGCTTAAAGATTCCTTCTGAGGAGAGCGTCATCCTGAGTAAGACAAATGCCTTAGAAAATTTCTATTCAAATTTGATCGGTGGTTTATCGGCAGTTTAACGGCAGGCCGTGAATTTTAAAAAAGAAATAAAATGGTTTCCCTTAGGCCTACCCTGCCCAATCTTTAACATCACACAAACTCATATCCAGAGCTTTCCATCCACCAGTCATTCCTTGTCCCCGTCTGACCAAAAATCAGCTTTGATATCGTTCGAACGATTATTTTTTTATTTCAATTATAAATCCACCCAGCGATTTCCCTGTCTGATCGTTGTTGTCCATCGATTCATATCACGAATAATTTTTTTAAAAATGAAACATTGGAATAAAAGTTTTAGTATTTCCCCGTAATTGATTTCATTTATGGATACAAGAATTCAAAAATGGAAGCAGTTTCTATTTCAGCAGTAATTTGAATGCGGGGAGAAATGAATGTGGAATTTAGGAAGCAATGTGTCGGTCCCTCAAGGCTTTGAGGATTGTCTCATGACGGACAGCGAAGTGGCCCGATGGGCGAAAGTTTCCGTCAATACGGTCCGGTATTGGCGTTTCACGGGCGTCATGCCTTACGTCAAGGTTGGACGCCATCCGCGTATTTGGTTGTCCACTATTCAAAGGGTTTTTGAAAATCCTGGGTGGAAAGGGTTGAATCCTGTGGAGTCCTGGAAATCGGAAAGGGAAAACCGTGGGTAAGCCAAATGTTCACGGACTTCCACCGCATCTTCGAAAGGATGAAAGGGGATACTTCCTCGATTATTATCTTGAGACCGACGGCATCAAGCGACGCAAAAGGGTCCGCTTGGGACTCGTTTCCTTTGACTTGGTCAAGCGGGTCTACGCGAAGCACTTGGAAGCCATGATCGAAAACCGGTTTTTGGCAAAGAAACCGACGGTTACTTTCGATGAAGCCGCCGATGCGTTCATGATCTATTCTCGATCAAGGAAGAAGAGTTATAGCAGTGACGTTATCGTGATGAGAAACCTGCGGGCGTTTTTCCAAGGTCTGCCCCTAGAAAACCTGACTCTCAATCGGCTGGAACAGTATTTCGAGTTCCGGCGCACTCAAAGGGAGCGGAAGGGACGCACCCTGTCAGGCGCGACTCTCAACCGCGATGCGGCCTGCTTGAGGGCTATCATCAACCGGGCCGTCAATAACGGGCAAATCGAAAAGAACCCCTTGAGGGCATTCAAGAAATTCAAGGAGTTCCTCGGTCAAGGACTCTTATCGGCGACGAGTATCTACGTCTGATTTCCCACTGTTCCCCCCATATGAAACCGATCATTGAATTCGCTTATGTGACCGCCATGCGGCGTGGCGAAATCCTGAACCTTAAATGGAACCAAGTGGATTTCAAGAACAAGGTCATCCTCTTAGAAGCTTCCTCCACCAAGACGCAGGAGAAACGGGAAATTCCATTGGATGATGGGTTGTTGAACCTATTGGGGCAGTTTCCTAAACGGAATGAAAATGGTTATGTCTTCACCTACAGGGGGCGTCCCGTGAAGGAACTCAAAACCGGTTTCAAGCGCACGTGTGCTAGGGCCGGTATCCAGGATTTCCGGTTCCATGACTTGCGGCACTGTGGAATCACCAATATGCGTAAGGCCGGTGTGCCCGATAATGTCATCATGAGTATCAGCGGCCACAAAACGGCGGTCATGTTCCGCCGCTATGACGCTATCGACCGGGTGGATCGGCAGGACGCCATGAAAAAGGTAAGACTTTTGAAAATGGTACGGGATGAAACTTTGGCTGTTCCCGATACTTCGGGAGAAGTTTAGGTGCCCAGAATCCGGTAAGTCTGGGGAAACAACGTGGAAAATAGCATCGAAGTATCTCCGCAAAACACCTCAAACCAATGTTTCCCATCCCCCTTATACCGAACCAAGTTGTGCCACAGGTAGTTCCGCGCCATGGAACTATGATTTTGGCGTTTTTGGCTTTTTAAGGCGGGTTTTTCCACACTCCGATGGCGACCCCCCCTATCTATGCATCAAGAAAGTCGATAGGGGGGGTCGCCCTCTCCGCATGGAAAAACCCTCAAAGACGAGATGAGAAGAATCATGGCAAGACAAAGGCACAGAGAAGGATAAGAGGGATGGGTAAAAGAAGTGGTTGGTGGTGTGGTGATAGGTAGGCTGGGAAATTTGCGGGGGAGTGGGAGGACAAAGAAGAGAAGAAAAAGAACTGGGTGGAGAAGAAAGCCGAATTTAGAAGCCTGGGAAAAGAAGGTGGTTAAGAGATAAGAAAAGTTAAAGATTAAGGAATCTTAGGTAGTGAAGTGCAGTAGTCAGTATTTACGTTTACAGGTAACCAGCTTGTGAATATCCAGCCGTTTTATATCCGTTCAAGAGAAGTTCAAAACCAATTTCAGAGCCTTTTAGACGCCTGATAGAAACCTATACACATTTATATAAGTGTATAGGTTTCTATCAGCCTCGCCGTAGCCGTATTAAGACCCACCAAACCCAAGTCAAACCCCGTAGATGGTCATTCGTTTTAGGGCTTAGGACGATGGAAAGTTTTGATCGTTCGCTCTGCCTCTCAACCCTGTTTATCCCTTCACGGCCACCCTTGCAAGGCAACTTTTGCGCCAGCCAAAGGGCGGCTGTCACAAAAGTTAAGGGATGGCCTCCCTTCGTTTGGTATCCCATTCGTTTTTGGTCCGGTCAGCGCGAACGATCAAACCTCCTCTATGGCCTTCTTCCTCCCCCCTCTTTTGGGCAAGGGGGGAGGCGGAAGGCGGTTTTTCAAAGGCAAAAAACCTTTAGAAAAACCAGATGAACCAAGGAGGCCGTTATATGAAAAAGCAACTTGAACTCAAATTCAGCGTGGATGCCCTTCCCCCGCCGACCATTCCCGCTACCTCGTGGGCCGAAGCGAGAATGGATTACAAAAGGGGTCCTGTCGTTACCGAGCCACAGAACGCCGCCGAATATTTCCGCAAGTACATTGGCGGCAGGGCCAAGGAAGCTTTTTTGACCATGTATTTAGATCACCGGAACCACGTTTTGGATGTGGTGTTGAATAGCGAAGGCACGGTAGACCATACGGCGGTTTATCCCCGAGAGGTTTTGAAGACAGCTTTGGAGTTAAACGCCACAGGGCTCATCTTTTCGCACAACCACACCGCCGGAAGCTTAGAACCCAGTGAAGGCGATAAGCAGTTAACCCGGCAGATCATCACCGCTTCAAGGGCTTTGGGCATAGCGGTTCATGACCATTTAATCGTCACGCAGGAGGTCGCGGGTTCGAGCCCCGTCAACCCCGCCATAAAAATAAAAGCCCATAACACGAAAGTGTTATGGGCTTTTATTTTTTCATTGGGCTATTTGGCTTTCGAGATCAATGTCCTGTTACAAAGACTCAATAATATCCTTGTTTTAAGACGTCGTGAATTCAACCTTCCGGCGTTTGGGATTGAGGGAACTGGTGTGATTCTGATTCATCTCAATCTGGGCTTTTTCCCGGTCTAACGGTGAAACAACAAAAAGATTGTGAGCACTCGCAGTCAGGGCGGATAATTGGGTCTCTAAAGCTTTCCGTTCTGGTGGTAGTCCCGCGTTTTTTTCCACACTCCAAATCATATCCCCCAAATGAACTCCCGCTTTTTCCATAGGACTGCCGGTCCAAAGCTTTTCCACCACACAGCCATTGTTTAAACGCAAACCTTGCGAAGGATAGGGCATGCCCGTCAAAGCGGTGTCGTGGGTTAATCGGGAAGAACGGATGAAATATTGCATGGTAGAAACCAGATGTTCCAAATCCTCGGGGGAGGCGCATTGAATGGTCAGAGGATTTTTAGAACCGGATACAACCAGAGAACATTGGTAAATGATAGATGGTATTTTTGTTTGAATGTCTATTTCATTGGCGTGAATATATTTCACATCCTCCCAGAAAAAATTCAACAGGCCGCCGCCGTCCAAAAATCCTCCAATGGCGTCGGTACTTTTGTAATGCACGATCAGGTTGGTGGTGGTGGCATTGACCGATAAGATGACCTGTTTGCCGCTGCCGATCTTCATGGTGTATTTATCCGGGTCAGTTAAATCCTGCATGCGGCTGACCGCTAAATCGCCCGGCATGCCTTCATCCGGCGTCAGAGGAAAATCTTTCACCACGCAATTGACCGGCAGAGATTGAATTTCCGATTCGAGAATTTTAGGGTCGTATAGCGTTCCCGTAGAATTGAGAGGGGAGGCGGTTGTGTTGAAAGAGACAGCGGGTTGATACGCTATGGTTGAGGCGGGTTTCTCCAATTTCTTTTTAGGTATTAAATGGCTAATCGCGGATTGAATCTGAGGTGCGATGGTCGAAGTTATAGGCTGAGGAGTAGATATAGGTGTTGTTGTTTCTTCCGGTTTGGACTCTCTCCAATGGAATCCTGATACCACTTTGGATTCCAGCCAATGCAAAGGATTCACCACGACTAGCTGATAAACCTTTCCGGCTCCCCAGATCAGCGCGCAAATAATCAGGAGGATGAAGGC
Organism: candidate division FCPU426 bacterium; assembly: GCA_003136635.1. Classification (GTDB taxonomy): domain Bacteria; phylum Oederibacteriota; class Muellerivitia; order Muellerivitales; family Muellerivitaceae; genus Bog-1183. Next base: position 66,000 of record PLFD01000003.1, read on the forward strand.
CAATTGGATTATTTCGGAAAAGGTTTTGCCGAAGACCTTTTTAATCAAATGCCCGATGCCTTTAAACGCTTTCTTGAGAAGCCTCCCCATAGGCTTTAACATTGGTACGAGAACCTTCAAAAACTTGTAGCCGAGAACAAAGAGCCTTTCGGTGAGTGTCAGCTTTTCACCCTTTTTAACCTTGCTACGCAACTGGTTGATAAACGATATGCCGACCATCCATTCCCAAAACCAGGAGGGTTTGTTCGGCTCAATTGAAGAAACCTTGGATTCCTTTAAAGGCTCTTCTCCCGAAGCCGCGGCAGCGGGGGAGGCTATCGCATGGGCAGTGTGGTTGGGGTTGGCAGGGATATGGGGTACCGGTGCCGGATTGTTGAAGGGGATAGATACAGATTCACCGGGAGTCTTTTTATTGCTACGAGCCTTTCGCACCTTGTTGGTAGGTTCAAACTGAGCCGGGTCATTGCCAGCAAGGGCATAGGTCACCAGTTCTTCGGTTTGGGGGCCCGAGAGTTGATGGGTAAGCATTACCGATAAAGCCTTTTCAGCCAGGGTCTGGGCTTCTTGCGGGGGAAAATGGTCTAAAAGGGTAGTTAGCCGGTAGGCCACACCCTCTCTTAATTGCCATTGTGTTTTTTGGGGGGTATTTTCATGGTTTTTGAGCCCTGATTTTTTAGATGATCTAAATGGCTTTCGGAGGGATTGCTCAATTAATTGCCGGGAGGCCGGATTAAGGACTTCCGTTAGGTTGACCGCCCGGGTTACCCAGAAGTTGGACCATCCCAATTGCCTGGCCAAGTCTTGTTGTTCAAGCTGGGGGTCTTCTTTTAGCAGTGCTTCCACGGCCATATATTCATCCAGCCAATAAGGTTTGTCGTCCTGGTTGGAGGCAATCGCCAGGATTTTGGCGGCTTGCAAGGAAATATCGAGAATGATGCCTTCTATTTGGGTTTTGCCNNGCCGTCTTTTGCCGGAAATGACCGTCCAGGGTGCCTGACCGTTACCCTTCCAGATCATCAATGGCGGGATAGGGTTTCCCCCGACCACATAGGCCTTTAGGTCGGCCATTTTGGTCTCGTCCAAATAATGCCGGGGGTTCCAAGCTGGGTCCTGTAGGTCCGAAAGGTTAAAGAGATGGACTTCAGTAGTTTTAGAGATTTCAGGCATGAGAGGCCCCCTTTTGAAAATTTTGGTGGGATTTTAGAGGGGAGGCAAAATGCGATTCAAGTAAATTCTAATTGCCGACAAATTTTTCTGTTTTGCCGTTCGTTTAAGTAAAAATCGGACAATAAAACTACAATTTTTTGGGTTTCAAAGATAGATTTTTTTAAATCCATTTTTGTATATAAATTGTTCATGTTTCAAATGAATTAAAAATGTCACTTTTTACCCAGATTTTTGCGTTTGATTTTAAACCACGTGTTATACTTTTTCGTCCTTCGACTATCAATATGATAGAAATGTAATTATTTATGAAAAAATATTTTTGTATTTGGATATTAGCTTTAGTTCTTTTCTTTGCCTGTTTCCATACATGGGCATTCGCGGATTCTATCCTTCAAGATTTTCAAGTTCGCCCCTGGGCTGTTGGTCAAATGGTCAAATATCAAACAGATTTTTATACTGACAATTTGCTTGCCAGAACTGAAACAACAACTTATTCAATCGTCGATCAAGAGACGATAAATGATAAAAACTATTTTTGGTTGGAAATTGAAGATGATAAAGGCGACGGCGCGGTCATCACTCAAAAGATCCAGGTACAACAACCGGAACCGATGGACTTTGAAAATTTTTTAACCATTGACCTTCAACACTTGAATGCCAGAAGAAAAATTATGGGAATTGCGATAAAAGGTTCGCGGCCCATACCTTCGTGATGNNTCGCGGCCCATACCTTCGTTTAATGAACATGAAATTTCTTCCTCTGATATTGCGAAAGCCGAAGCTGGTTCGGTTGAAAAGCCAAGTGTGATTTTAACGCTGGGTATAAAGTCGAAACCCAACTACATAGTTACAACAAATCAATTAATCGATGTAAAGGCTGGGAACTTTAATACCTATCTTTTTCATTTCGCGCTTTCCAACACCACCACTCAAAAAGTTATTACTGATTTGCAATCCAAACCTCTTCCCGTTTTTTCTTCAGAGAATTCAGATGATTGGGGTTCTCCCAGAGTTCCTATTTGCGGACTGGTTCAACGAGAATCGGAATCGAAGGAGATGAATGGTTCGGCTTGCTCTAGAAGAGTTGAATTGATCGCTTTCAGCGATACTGGGGCTGTTTCCAAAGTGAAATACAAGCCCCGATGGATTCCGTTGAGCGGCAAAAAACAGAAAAGTGAAAGTGTAAATTAATGATTAAAATTAACTTAATCATTGTTTTATTTTTTTCCGCGAATATTTTATTCGCGCAGATAAATACAAATCCCGCGCCCTCCATCGATTCTTTTTCCGTTCAAGGCGGCCAACAACCAGCTCAAAACAGCACGGGGGTTAATGTTAATACGTTTTCGGGAGATGCTTCCGCGATTGCCACCGACTTTAACTACAGCCGGAACGGATTTCCCTTAAAGTTTGAAAGATATTTTCAAAATGGAATTACTTCGCCGGTTAGTGAAATGGGCCCGGGTTGGATGTCTAATTATGATATTTGTATAATTTTTTCTGATTTGAATGATACTGGCGGCAATGCGACTTTAGTACTTCCGAATCAATCGTGGACATTTACGCCCAGCGGCGATGGAATCAATTATACGGCGCCGCCTGGTTGCTTTTATAAGCTTCAAAATTTGAGCGGTGTTTATACGCTTACGGATAAATATGGAATTGTTTATAAGTTTCAGCAACTAGATCAAGTTTCGTTGGCTGAATCAAGTTTTATCAATAATTTAGCCAATTTCTTCAGCTCGTCAGTAGGTTCTGTTGCTTCGCCGAATTTAGCGTCTTTAGTAGAAATAGACGATTTGAACGGGAATATCGTCACATTAAATTACGAGGAATATGTCACTTATTATCAAGTCGTTAATGCTTTTTATTTTTTTCTGTTTTTTCCCTACGACAGTGAGGTTCAGGGTTTTATTGATACCGACGCGCGGCTGGCTTCGGTATCGGGTCCGTTGAATAACTGGAAAATTAATTTTCAATACTATGATACGAATTTTGATCCTCTGAATAATCAATCGACTACCAGTAGTTCTTCGGGGTGGTACAGTGAAATTGATAATACATATAGCCAGCTCAATGCATTTGGGAATCGCTTAAAGCAAGTAACGGATACGATGAGCGATGCGACCGGTAATTCCGTGGTGACCGATCAAATCAATTTTGATACCGGCGGTCAATCGGGACCTATCACTCAAGTTTCTCGCACCCCTAGCAAATTAAATGCGAATTATACTTATTACAATTATATTTCTAATGTTATAAACCCTTCGACGAATCAACCTGTTCCTGTCGTGACTTTAAATCAAGTTGCGGATCAATTGGCGCCTGCCGGTCAGCGAAATATAACTTACGTATCCCAAAGCAATCCATCCAGCCTTCACAACCCTGTTCAGCAGATTAGAAATGCTACAGGTCAAGTCATGTACAACTACAACTATACGGTGGATGGTGCAGGGAATTCTTTAACCAGTACCAGTGGTCCCAATGGATTAATTGAAACTGATGTTTATAGCCCGGCTGGAATTTGGTTACAGAAAAAGTTTCTTTTAGATGGTCATCCTTATACTGAAAATTACACATTCGGTTCTAATTTTTTGCCTATGAAAATTATTAACGGCAATGGCGATGAAACGGATTTTGGTTATGACGGCTTAGGTAATTTGAATTATGAAAAAGATGGCGAACAGAATGAGTCGTTCGCTACTTACGATAATTTCAGCCGAATAACTTATAGCAAAGATAAAAATAAAGTTATTCGCAATTATACGTATTACCACACGGTGGATAGTGCAAACGAGTTTTTGTATCAGGTAACCGAGGCCGGAATTTTAACCCATACTTATACTTATGTTGCCGGCACAAGTGTTCAAAGTATGACCTCGATAGATGCTAATACGCATTCAACGACTACAGACTATGACGCCAATGGTTATCCCAGCGCTATTCGCGCCACGGATGTTCCGGAAGAAGGTCTGTTTAACATTACGACTACTTACCAATATGACGCACGGGGCAATTTGAATTATGTGATCAATCCTTTAGGCGAGAAAACAACCTATACGTATGATTCGAATCAAAAGTGGTTAGATGAAATAAATTATCCGGATAACACGAATGAACAATTTGAATACGACCCAAACGGCAATAAAAGTTTATTTATAGACAGAAAATCGACTCAAACTAAATATGTTTATGACGGGAATGAGCATTTAACAGATATGTATACCGCTTTTGGCGTTTCGGGAACAAGGCACACGGGTTACCAATACGATACTTTAGGTAATCAAACAGCAGTAGTAGATGGAAACACCCACAAAACTTCTTATATCTATAACGAACAAAATTTAGTCAGAAGTACTCAAGATGCTGTGGGTAAAGGCTACTCCGCGACTTATGACGGAGCCCGCAATCTTCTTTTAGAAAAGGACACCCGAGGAATTACAAAAACTTTGAACTATTTTAAAAATAATAGGCTCATGTCTATTCAGTTTAGTGATGGAACACCTTCGATTAGTTATACCTACGACGGTAATGGCAACCGCGCTTCGATGACGGACGGGACTGGGACAAAAACCTACCGTTACGACAGTTTTAATCGATTAATTAATAATATGGATATGGTACGGAATTTTTCAATTTCTTATTCTTATGACAATATGGGCAATCGGTTAACGGAGCAAAATAACAAGATTTCAGGAACCGTAAATTACGGTTATTACGAAAATAATCAGTTGGAGTCGATCACCGATGTTGATGGAATGGCGACAACGTATGTCTATGACGCTCTGCAAAACGCTAAGAACACCTATTTGGCCAATGGAGCTTCAGTTACTTATGCTTTTGATTATGCCAATCACACAGACCGGCTTCTTTCGCTTCAAACCAACAATTCTCACGGAGAAGTTTTATCCACATTTTCTTATGGCTACGATGCTGTGGGTAATGTTGAGAACATAACTGACCTTACGGGCAAAACTTCTTATAACTATGACAATCTTTATCAATTGACAAACGCCGCTTATCCGGGGCCTCAAGGGCCCGTTTCCTACGTTTACGATAATGCCGGTAACCGTACCAGTTTGATTAAAAACGGTACTTCCCAAAATTGTGGTTATGACGCTGGAAATGAAATAACCGCCGGTTATGGAAATTCATTTTCTTATGACGGTTCAGGAAACATGACGCAGCGAACGGCATCGGGTGCGGTAACAACTTATTCCTGGGATGCGCTAAACCGTATGGTCATTGTTAAAACCCCGTCCGGGTCTATTACTTATGTTTACGATGGCAACAACCACCGTGTTCAAAAAAATACCTCTCAAAGTAAGACGAATTATTATTTCGATGGAAACAATGTAGTTGCTGAAACAGACGCCAACAATAGTTTGCAAAAATCATATCTACCGGCCATCAGCTATAAAGACAAACAAGGTAATAAGTTTTTTTATATTTATAACGGACATGGAGATGTGGCGGGGTTATTGGATTTGAAACAAAGTTTAGTTCAAAGTTATTCATACGACGCTTTTGGTGCTCCATTAGGTGTTCAGAAAGATTCAAATAATTATCGTTATGTGGGATCTGGCGGCGTTTATTCCGACGATGACAGTGATCTTGAATATATGTGGAACCGCATGTATGACCCGCAATTGGGTCGGTTTATCAATCGTGATTCAATAGGTTCATCAGGCGGCACAAATCTTTATTGTTATTGCGCAAATAACCCTCTTAAGTATACGGATACTAACGGAAAAGCGTTTCTATGGGACGACATCGCTGCCATTGTAATAGGCGCTGTAAATGGATTAATTGACGGATTAAATAATGGATATAGCCCTGGTCTGGTGGTTCTCGACGCACTTGGTAATGCGGGTATAGCGGATTTTGCTTTGAATGCCGTATATATCGGTGGATGGGCTGATCCAGCTGCCCTTGCTGGTCAGTTTGCTTTTACAAATTTTTTGGGTCTTTTACACAATACGATTGATACCACAGGTCCAAGATATGGTAGTGGTCAAGTATTGGGATCCTTTTTTAGTGTACTGGGCGGGAAGTTATTTACTGACAGTATAGGTCCCGTTATAACGGACGTGCTTAATGATACTAAAGCTTTTTCTTCGCCTTTCGCACAGGCAGTTTTTCAAAATTCATTAAAAAACATCTTGGGTGATGTTTATGGGTTAGTTGATACAGCAACGGGTGAATCCGACCATTTGGCCGATCAGATAATTAAAAGTTTTTCTCCGACTTACAATCAAGGTGACCTTACAGACCCGAATTTAAATGGTTCTTCAGGCGCAGGATAAGACGAAAGAAATGAGGGATTTGTGACCGCATTAATTAAAGTTACTCTAATCACAGTAGCGGAAATTTTATTTTCTTTTGGTTTTAATTATTTTTATTACTTCAAAATTTATTTAGGAATGGAATTGGATTTAAGCGGTTACAAAGGGGGCTGGGCCGTTTGGGGGCTGGTATTAAATTTTGTAATAGTGGGTTTGATACTTATTTGGGAGGACAAGTTTGTTTGTCCAAATGAGTTCCATGACCCGCCGATTCAATTTGTCGTGTTCACAGGAGCGACGCTATCGATGCTCATTAATATTGTAATTGGTTTATATGCAATGAAAAGCAGATGATTTTTATTAAGAGGAAAAGTTTTAAATGAAACGTTTTGGGTTTATTAGAACTATTTATTCAATCTTTTTTATTTTTTTCGCTTCTTTTTTATTTGCGGCCGACTGGCCCATGTTCAAAAATGATGTGGCCCGTGATTCTATAAATGTTTCCGACCTGCTCATTCAACCTCTCGCGCTTCAGTGGAGCTCAAAAACTATCGGCGGAACCAATATAGTCGCTTATTCCTCGCCCGTAATGTGGAATGGCAGAACCTATATAGGAGGAATGGACGGGACACTTTCAGCCTATAACGGGACTCCAGCCAATAACTCCAATACTCCCTTATGGACCTATAAAACCGATGGGATGATCTATGGAACACCTGCTGCCACCACCATAGGGGGGCAAGACCTTGTGTTTGTGGGGGCCACTGACGGAAATCTATATTGTTTCAAGGTATCCGCTTCGTCAGTGGCTTTGTTGTGGAAAGAACCTTTGGGCGGCCAAGTATTTACGTCTCCCCTTATTGTTTCAGACGCTGCGGGCAATGTGGTGATCTGCGCTTCTCATTCGGGCACGTTAACCGCGTTTACCTTTACGGCCACCACCCACACTTTGTTATGGTCATCAAATATTAGTAGCGATTATTTATTTGCTTCTCCCGCCTATGATTCAACCGATGATTTGGTTTTCGAACCTTCTTACGACGGTAATTTATACGCTTTACATGTGAGTGGCTCTAAAGCCGGTTCAGTGACCTGGACCCAGTCCGTTTCACCTACAAAGGCTTCGCCGGTCGTGACTAACGGCTATATTTATAACCTTTCCAATAGCGGCATTTTGGAATCTTTTGTTAAAGCGACCGGTGTTAAACGGGCCTCGATTTCTATAGGCGCTACAGCGTCTTCATCCCCTGAGGCTTTCCGAAATACGGGAGTTAACGCTGATAATATTATTACCTGCGGTGAAAATGGCGCGGTTCAACTTTGGTCTATAGCTGATGGATCCGGTAAATTTTCACAAAGTTGGTTTACCCAATTGCCGGATACGATTTATTCCAGTCCTGCGGTGGATTTCAATAATAGTAGTCCTTCTCTTTATGTGGGTTGCCACGATGGTAATCTTTACGAATTAAATTTAAACACAGGCGCTAACTTTGCGAAAATCGCCATGGGTAAGACGGTTCAAATTTCTCCCGCGATTGGGGAAGGGTTGCTTCTCGTTTCATCCAGTAATGGCATTCTTCAAGCCTATGAAGGTTCCACGCCCACACCGGGTGTTGTAACCCCGACACCCACTGCCACCAATACGCCCACAGCCACTCCCGTAGGAACTATAGTCCCCAGTGTTTCACCGACGCCGAATATTTTAACTTGTCCCTTACAAAACATATTTGCCTTGGGAAGCGCTTATGGTGTGGCAATGGATACCTCAGGCAATATTTACGCGACGAGTACGGGATTAGATCAGGTTGTGGTGTATCAAGTAGGTTCGGTTTTGACCCAATGGGGAAGTAATGGAACAGGAGTCGGTCAATTTATCGACCCTGCCGGAATTGCGGTGGATAACAACAGTCCGGCCAGCGTTTATGTAACCGATATGTATACGAATTTAGTTTCTGAGTTTAACAACGAAGGAAGCCCGGGTATTCAGTTTGGCAATACGCCTGGAAACGGCCAATTAACCAATCCAGTGGGAATAGCCGTTGGGCCTGTCAGCGTTTATGTGGCGGATACGGGCAACGACCGTATCGCGGTTTTCAATAAAAACACAGGTGCTTATATAAGCCAATGGGGTGGCAGCGGCCAATTTACCTCACCTTGGGGTGTGGCGTTGGACGCGGCGGGTAATATATATGTAACTGATAATGAAAATTTAACAGTTCAAGTGTTTTCCAGTACCAATCCTTTCAACGGCCCCATGGCAACATGGGATGTGACGGATGGTACGGGGCTTTTAGGCGCTGAATCCATCGCCATCGATGGTAATGGAAATGTTTATGTTTCGGACGGTTATGGATCGGTGGGTGTTTTTACGGAAAGCGGCGCTTTTACAGGCCAATTGTACGTTGTCTTTGGGCAGTCTGAGGGTGTTGGAGCGTCGTTAGGCAATAGTTCATCCTGGGCTGTTGCGGATTATGGCAATCAAACTGTTGATCAATTTGGTGCTTGTACCAATAGCACTATCAATACACGAACACCTACCCCAACCAATACGCCGATATTCACTTCAACGCCTGCCCCGTTTCCCGTCGAAAACTGGGTTGAGGCCACAAACAGTGCGCAGTTCGGCAGTCAATTTAATATGGGATATAGTAATCCACAAGTACTTACATCCAACACTGCCAGCGTATATTTCAATAATCAAATGTGGACGATTGTTGGAATTGCTACAAATTCTGCTAATCCTACTAACAATATTACTGCATGGTCGTCGTCGGGAGGTGGTACTTGGACCCCAATGGCAAGCGAGCCCGTCACAATCACTTTAAGTAATATTTCTGCTGTAGTTTATAACAACAAAATTTGGTTATTGGTGGAGTCATTCCCTGGTCCAGGTCCAAATATTTATGAAACTGTTTGGACTTTCGATGGTGTCAATTGGGCTGAAGTATCTATCGACCAAGCACCGATCAGGAGTAATCCGGGATTTCTTGTATTCAATAACCAAATGTGGATTATTGGCGGGGCGGGGCTTAACAATGGGCCTCTCCCTTCTTATAACGATGCTTATTGGTCAACGGATGGTATGACTTGGAATCAAGCCACTGCGAACGGTGGATTTCCGGTAAGGAATTCTTTTGCGACGGGTGTTATGACAATCCAGGGAGCGCCTTCCATGGTGATTGCTGGTGGAAATGGGATTACGGGTTCATTAGGTCAGGGAAATGTAACTACTAATTTTTATAATGACGTTTGGGCATCGTCAGATGGGGCTCATTGGGCTCCTTTAACTTCTTCGGCGGCTTTTTCTCCCATTTCTGGTTTGACGGGGTTGGTATTTGATAACGTTTGGTATTTGTTGGGTGGTGCGGATTCGAACGGAAACTATTCAAATCTGGTTTGGCAGTCCAGTGATGGTGTAAAGTTTAGTTCAAATACTGGAACACCATTTACGCCCAGAAACTATACTTCTGGTTTGGTGGATAATAATAATCAAATGTGGGTTATAGGTGGATATAACTTAAATAGCGCATCAAGCCCTGCATTTAACGCTAACGAGCTAAGTGATGTTTGGCATTCAGTTCCTGCTTTTACCTCAACGCCTTCTGCGGTTGTAACTCCAATTAATATTGTGTCTTGCCCTGTAGAGAATACCTATTCCGCCGCTGATCCTTATGGTGTGGCTTTGGACAGTTCAAATAATGTTTATGTAACGGACAATATTAATAACAAAGTTGATGTTTTTAACGCCCAAGGCACTCCACAAGCAACCATCATCCCTCAATTTACTCCGAGCGAACAATTTAATGGCCCCAAGGGTATTGGCGTGGACAGTAGTACAGGACAAATTTATGTCGCGGATACGGGTAATAATCAAATAGAGGTATTCAATAATCTTAGCCATCAAGCGAACTATCTAAATCAATGGGGTAGTGCGGGTAGCGGGCTGGGTCACTTGATTGCTCCGGTTGGGATCGCGGTGGGTCCCGCAAGCGTTTACGTAGCTGATTCCGGTAATTCAAGAATTCAGGTTTTTGACAAATCGGGTAACAATCCGTGGCAATTCGGGGTTCAAGGTATTGGTGGCAACGGAGCTTTGGAAAGTCCATGGGGCGTGGCGTTAGATGGTTCCGGTAATGTTTATGTGACCGATAATTCGTCAATATTGGTTCAAGTGTTTACACCACACGGAAGTTTTGTAAGGCAATGGGACCCGACGGTGAATAGCGGATTATTGGGGGCCGAATCGATAGCGATAGATACGTCTGGTGTGGTTTATGTATCGGACGGATACGGATCAGTCGGTTTATTTGACGTTTATGGAAACTATCTAGGAACAAGCCAAGGTGGCAGCGGTTTTGGTGACCCCGAAGGTATTGCGGCTGGAACAAATTTTTGGGCCGTTGCTGATAACGCTAATGCCCTAGTGGATAGTTTTAGTGCTTGTTTTGTGGTTTTTGCATCAACACCTACACCTACTATTTCAAACACATTTACACCAACGCCGACGATTACGCCTACACCTACCATAACGTTAACGCCTACTCCCACCTCGCCAGCCGCAGTGGGAACGATTACCGTTCTTTCTTGCTCGCTCTATAATTCTCTTCCTATTCAAGCTCCTTATGGGGTTGCAATGGATCAGTTGGGCAATACTTATGTAACCGATAATGTTAATGACCAAATCGATATATTTAATTCTTCTGACATTCAAACTGGTCAATGGGGTGGACAGGGTAGCGGCTATGAACAGTTCAATGGCCCGGAATTTATCGCGGTAGATGGTAACAACCCAGTGAGTCTTTTTGTGGTTGATTCGGGTAATGCAAGGGTTCAAGTGTTGGATGTTAATGGGAATTTTAAAGAGCAATGGGGTATCCCCGGAACCGGCATCGGACAGTTTGAATTTCCAGCCGGTATCGCCATTAGTCCAGTGAGTGTTTATGTGGTTGATTCGGGCAATTCGCGAATCGAAGCATTTGATAAACAAGGCAATAATCCGCAGTCTTGGGGATCGCTTACGCCTAGCGGTCAGCCTGCTGGCAACGGTACTTTTGTAACTCCTTGGGGAATTGCCTTGGATGCTTCCGGTAAGGTTTATGTTACCGATATAGAGACTTCATTAATTCAGGTGTTCAGCTCGAGCGGCAGTTATTTATATCAATGGGATGCTACCCAGGGCACGGGTCTTTTGGGCGCGGATGATATCGCCATTGATTCAGAAGGTGTTGTTTATGTGACGGATGGTTATGGTTCGGTCGGCTTATTTGATACCAACGGAAATTTCTTTGGTTTAGGAAATGCGAGTTTTGCCGCGGCTGAAGGAGTGGCGGTATCTAATGGAACATTGTCTGTGATCGACGCAGGAAATGCGGTTGTTGATCAGTTTGTGTCCTGCCAGAGCGGAATTACTCCGATTTTGACTTTAACTTCTACGCCGACATTTACGCCGACAAATACACCTACTATTTCACCTACAACCTCCACCACAATTGCTCCGACACCTACGATAGGCACTAATTATTCGTTGGATACGAACACGGCTACAACGGAAGGCCGTCAACAAGGCCAAGTGGTTGTGTTTAGTAATCAGCTTTTGATAGTTGGCGGTAAAGGTTCCCTGTTGAATGATGTTTGGGCTTCGGGTGATGGTATTAGTTGGGCGCCGCTTAATCAATCGGCGGCCTTTAGCGGACGATATGGACATAGTGTCCTTGAGTTCAACAACAAGCTTTGGTTATTTGCGGGCACTGATGCTTCCGGCGTCAAAGGGGACGTTTGGAATTCAACCGATGGAAGTGCCTGGGAACCAGTTACACAATCGGCAAATACTTTTGGCGCACGTAGTGGACAAACCGCTTTCATCTTTAATAACCAAATGTGGATTGTTGGTGGCCACGATGCCAATGGAGCCGCCAAAAATGATGTCTGGTCATCCCCGGATGGAGTCAATTGGACTTTGGAAATACCGAATACTTCCATTTTCTCTCCTCGTTATAACCATACGGCCCTTGTGTTTAATAACAAGATGTGGATTATCGGCGGATGGAACGGCACTAATCTGTATAACGATGTTTGGTCTTCGCCGGATGGTATCAATTGGAATCAATCGAACATTCCCAATAATTTCCCAGCCAGATATGGGCATGTTTCGATGGTGTATCAAGGTCAAATGTACGTTATTGCAGGCACAGGTACTTCTGGATTATTGAATGATACGTGGACTTCTTCGGATGGTGTGAACTGGAATCAAAATTTACCTCAGACGAATGCGGATATTTTTACACCGAGGGTTTATGCCAGCGGGGCTGTATTTAATGACAAAATATTTGTGATGTTGGGCAACGATGGGAAAAACGAAAATGATGTGTGGGTAAATCCTCCCAATCCCTTACCGCCGGCGTCACCAACATCAACACCTACAATAACCCCGACCGTAACACCAACGGCAACTCCCCAACATCTTTCTTGTGCATTGGCAAATTCCTGGTCCGCCACAAACGGAACACCAATACCAACGTCAACCATAGTCATTAGTGGGCAAAGCCATGGTTCACCCATAGCGATGGATTTACAAAATAATGTTTATGTTGCTTCTGGTAATCAGATAAATGTTTACAGTTCCAACGGTGCTGCGATAACCCAATTTGTTTATTCTGATAATGCGAGTAATCCGACTTTTATTAATGCGATCGCCGTCGATAATAATGGTCAAGTATTTGTAATTGATGCCAATAATTCGAGGGTTTTGGCATTTTCGAATCAATGGAATACCATTCATAAATGGGGTAGCAATGGTAATGAGAATGGACAATTTGAAATGCCGACTGGTATTGCGGTTGGCCCACAAAATGTCTATGTGCTGGATTCGGGTAAATCACAAGTGCAGATATTTGACAAGCTGGGTGATTATTTGGATCAATGGGGCCAGTTTGGACAAAATGGAAATGGCACTTTTGAATCTCCATCAGGTATAGCGCTTGATTCGGAAGGCAGGGTCTATGTTGCTGATATAGACACATCGTTAATTCAAATTTTCGACCCGCAAGGTAATTTTATTCAACAATGGGATACGACCGATGGCGGCGGCCTTTTCGGGGCTTCTTCTATAGCCGTAAATAATACGACTGGTGTGGTTTATGTTTCGGATGGTTTCACATCCGTTGGTCTGTTTGATTCATATGGTAATTTTTTGGGTATTGGAAATTCTAATTTTGGTCAGTCGGATGGAGTGGCTACTGTTAATGGTCTTTGGACTGCGGCCGATTTTAGTAATAACTTAATAGATGTTTTTGATTCTTGTTTGGTTACAACCAGCCCGACGCCTACAGAAATATTTACCATTACACCGACAAAAACACCTACATATACTTCAACCAACACACCGACCATTACACCGACAAACACAATTACGAATACGCCAACCATTACGCCGACTAGTACGATTACAAATACGCCGACCAACACACCGACAAATACGTCTACTAATGCGCCCAGCAATACTCCAACGAACACACCCAGCAATACTTCTACGAATACGCCTACGAACACACCAACTTGTACTGGTGAATATCAAAATTCTCTCTTTATTCAAATAACCAATGGTTCTCAATTAGCGTCTTTTTCCGCCGTCGATAGTAATCAAAATATATTTGTTTTGAGTGAGACGTCTGGTTTGGTTTCAGAATATAACTCTGCGGGGGTTCTTCAGACCAGCTGGTCTGTGCCTCATTCTAGTGTTTCGGCTATTGAACCCGCGATTGCGGTAGATCAACTGGAACGGATTTATGTACCGATAGTTAATGTTTCAGGCAATACAATTACTTCAACTCAAGTACTTGTGTTTAATACGAGCGGTACGTTGGTGAGCACGATTACATTACCTAGTACGGCATTGATTCCCGATGCTTTGGCCATCAATCCCATTAACGACTATTTGTATGTTCTTGGATCGGACACGGCTGGTGGCGCTGATACAACAGTTTGGACCTATAGCGACGCTATTCCTGCTGTACTTGAAGCGACTTACGATATTAAGTCCGTTACCCCGCCTTTAACTAATGGCATAGCGCCCGGAATAGCTGTGGATTCTACGGGTGCGTTCTATGTATCAATGAATGGATTGTGGAAGTTAAACCCAAATGGAACTTTTAACGAAAACGTTGGAACATTAGGGACAAATGCCACCTATTTAGGGGGTATTACTCCTCAGGCATTATCGATCGATCAGACAAACGGCGATATTTATGTTATGGATACCAGTAGACGAATTGACGTTTTAAGTTCCTCCGGAAATGCTATTGCGTTCTTTGGAACGTTAGGGGTTGGCCCTAATGATTGGTACACGTCCGAGGGGTTGCTTTCTCTAACAGCCGACTACGGATGCGTATTGGCGGATGTAAATGTACAAGATGTACAAGGAAGTCCCATTCTTGGCGGCGTTGAAAGATGGTGCCCCTGTAATCTGACGCCGTTTCCGACTGTAACTTTTACTTCGACTAATACTCCGACTAAAACACCCACTAATTCACCTACATTTACAATAACGAATACCCCTACGATTACACCTACGTACACATTGTCGAATACTCCGACTTTTACGCGAACGATGACGCCGACCAACACGCCAACCATTACATCAACACCTACTAAGACGAATACACCGACGAACACGCTTACGAACACAATGACTAAAACGCCGACGAATACATTGACGAATACCTCGACGTATACGCCCACAAATACACCAACTAGTACTTTTACGCCTACGAATACTTCAACAAATACTCCGACCAATACACGAACGAATACATCCACAAATACATCTACGAATACACCGACGAATACGCCAACGAATACATTGACAAATACCTCGACGAACACGCCCACAAATACACCAACTAGTACTTTTACGTCTACGAACACTTCAACAAATACTCTGACCAACACCCCGACGAGTACATCCACCAATACGCCTACGAACACACCCACACCTACGAAAACAAATACTGTGACTATGACCCCCACTCAGACGAATACACCTACTAATACGCCTACTAAGACAAATACTTTTACGTCTACTAACACACCGACTTTTACTAAAACCAATACAATTACTAATACACCGACCATTACAGCCACGTTTACGAAGACAAATACGCCGACTAATACGCCAACCTCTACTAAAACAAATACGATTACGAATACGCCAACTATTACCGCCACCTTTACAAAGACGAACACGCCGACTAATACACCGACTTTTACTAAAACCAATACAATCACTAATACGCCAACAATAACATCAACGTTTACAAAGACGAACACACCAACTAATACATCTACCAAGATAAATACTTTTACGCCAACCAATACACCGACTAAAACGCCTACTGTTACACCCACATTTACGAAGACGAATACACCGACTAATACACCCACAAAAACGCCGACCATGATGGGTGCTCTGGTGAAAGCCGACATTGTTGTTTTTGAAAATCCGGAAATCACAGCGACGAATACACCAACACCCAGTGTTACGGTTGACGCAACTTTTACCAATGAACCAACACGGACGTCTTCCAACTTGCTGCTGTCAGCGGTGGCGGGACCGAATATCTCAAGAAACGGGCAACCTATTCAGTTCATGATCAATCTAGGTGGCAACGCCTCGATTCAACTGAATCTATATAGTTTGATGGGCGAGGAAGTTTTCTCTGAGACGATTGAAGGAAATGCTGGAATGAATGAAATTACCTGGTTGTTGAAAAACAAAGCCCAAGCATCTGTGGCCAGCGGGCTTTATGTTTATGTTGTTCAAGTGAATAACGGTTATGAGACAACGGTCAAAACCGGTAAGGTTTTAGTGTTCCATTGATGAGGTGGTTTAAATTTGAGCTTCAGTTGTTAAATTTAAGGAGGTTGGTGATGAAGAAAGTAATTTGCATAGCAGTGCTATTGGCAGGATCAGTTTCTTTGACTTGGGCTCAAACGAAAACACCGGTGGTAACTCATGTTTCACACGGATCGTTTTCTGGGGGTAATGCTGCTATTAATACGCCAACGCATACGTTTAATGTTCAGTTAAGAAAATCAATGGATGAAATTAACAAGGATGTTAAATCAGGGAAATTGACTAAAAGTCAGGCTCAAACCGTAAGAGGAAAAGTGAAGGCCATCCGGATTCAAGAGTTACAATTTTTTAGGGAAAACGGGATTAAAGAGCTAACTTCGGATCAGCTAACACAATTGAATCAATCTTTAAGTCAGATTTCTTCGTCACTTTAAATTTAAATCGCTTCATTCTGTTATCCAAAAAAGAAGCGATTTTGAATTTTTGCCAGTACCTGATAGATAGTTCTGATTGTCCTATTATAAAAAAGCTCGTAACACATTTGTGTTACGAGCTTTTTGTTTTTAAGTATTTTGCTTACTGAATCGAAACCGAGAAGCTGTTGCTGGTGAAAGGAATGCCACCTGTCCGGAGTTCAATTCCCGCCGGTATGGAAAGGATGTACCAGGATGGTTGGACAAAGCCTTTTGATATCGCATCTTGGATGAAAGCCATGATATCCAGGTTGTTTATAGGCGCCGCCGACGGAGTCAGTGACAAGTAAGACAGATAGGTCCAAGCCGCAGGCTGTTTCCAAAGTTGCCATTGGGTTCCTCCGACAGAAATGGGGGGCCCTTGAGCCGTTTGATAGCCTGCGAGGTGTTGGTAATCAACCCAAATCATTAGCTCCGTTCCGCCACAGGGCCATCTAGCTCCACCTGGACAGTTATTGTTAGGGCCTAACCAGATGTCATAAGCAATATCCCATGAGTCGGTCGGGTTGCCTCCGGGAGTGAAGTTCCAACTGCTAGTTACACTGTGCAAAACGCTGATCAACGCGGGTAGAATAGAGGTGTTACTGAAAACACCTTCCTCATTACCCATGAAAATATTGGGATAACTGGACACTGTGGCTGGTCCGCAATTAGCACTAGGACCTTCCCATACATTGAAAGCTCCCGTTGAGCTGTTGATGTTCACGCACTGGGTTCCGCCACAAGTGACAGGGTTCCAATAATTGGTCTCAACGGTATAAGTCCCAACGGTCACATTTTTGAAATCGGAACAAGTAGGTGTCGTAACCCCCACCCAAGTGACAGGCGTGGAGCTGGGAGCGGCGGTGGGGTTCGGAATCTCGGTGGCCGTGGGAGTGGGCGTAGACGTACCGACAAATATACCGGAGGGCAGTACAGGATCGCGGTTACATCCCGTTGTGATCACAATCACGCCTAATATGAAAGCCGACAGACAGACTAATAATGTTTTTAACCGCATTTGCTATACCCCTATGTCCTATGATGAAATGAATTTCCCGGCGGCCAAATCTGAAAAGCCTGATTGGGCGCTGATAATCATATCACTCCACCGGCAAAGGGGACCCTAAGAGAAAAAATGATGATTAAAAAGGAAAAAATAGTGATTAGAGTTTTTTCTCATTGGGAAACTTTAAGAGCGTTTAAGGAGATAGATCCACTTGTTCCATTGGCTGCAGTCCCTATTGGCTCATAACGGTTATTGGGTCGTTTTTATTGTTTTGTTTTTGAACAATATCGGCTTTCCTGTTCCGGGCGACACCGTGCTTTTGGCCGGAGGTTTTCTTGTGGGAAAAGGAATCCTTTCCTTTTGGATCGTGGTGGTTATGGGAACCGCGGGTTGTTTTTTGGGCGGCTGCGGCGGCTATTGGCTTGGCATCCGATTCGGGCGGCGTTTTTTAAAAAAGATCACGTGGTTCCGGGTGACTCCTGAAAGACTCAAAAGGATGGACCACTTTTTTGAAAAATTCGGGCCGAAAGTGGTTTTTTTTGCCCGGTTCGTGGCTTTGCTCCATCCAGTCACAGGGCTTTTGGCGGGTATGTGGAAAACGCCGCTGCGTCCTTTTCTTTTTTACAATCTGGCGGGATCGGCGGCCTATGCCCTCATTTACACACTGGCCGGATATTTTTTCGGACAGAAATGGCAAATTTTTAAAAGTTGGTTGGGTCCGGTCGCCTTTTACGCGCTTTTGATCACGGCGGCGCTCCTCTTCCTTGCGCTTTTTTTACGGCATTCGGTCCGTTCTTTCTTTGAAAGTTTTTCCTCAAAGAAAAACTAGCCGACAATTGTAAAAAACAGCCTATCAATATGAGAAAACGTCGGACAAAAAATTAACAAAGAATTGAATGCAATTCCCGCTTTGATCACCGATCGGGAGTAGAATCATAGTGATCGGTCGGTTGTGTGCTTCCGATTTTCAGCCCCGGCGAATGTCTTCACGGAATTCGTTCCAAATTCTTCAGTTTCTTTTGGTTCAAAAAACTCGGCCCCCAAGTCTTTATCACATTGAACAATTAATCGCCGTCTCTTGAAGGAGCCGTTTATGCGCGTCGAAGATCTCGACTTAAAAGAACTTTTAGAATTAAATCCCCATGGCGGGATGGTACATTTTGCCGGTCAGAGGGCTTTGATTTTCGACGCGGTATCCCAGGGACTTTTGCGAAAAGAACTGGTTGATTCCTTCGGCGAAAGGGTGGCCCGGGGTATTCTCAGCCGTTACGGCTATATCCACGGCCGTCGTTTGGCCGAAACCATGAAAAACAAATTTAAGTGGGACAGTGATGAAGACTGGAAAAAAGCCGGAGCCCGCATCTACGCCCTGCAGGGACTTTTTATGATGGATCCGAACGGCCCGATCGCTTTTGGCCCCGAAGGCGGAAGCTGGCTGGTTTCCTATGAAGCCGAACAACAGGTGCTTCACAAGGGGCGCTCTGAAAATTCAGTCTGCTGGACTCTGAGCGGACTGATCAGCGGTTATTTGAGTTTCGCCACCGGCAAGGAAATGTACGCGCTGGAAGATAAGTGCACCGGCAAGGGCGACGCCATCTGTCACGTGATGATCAAATCCGAGGAAGAATGGGGCGACGTGGTCGGCGGCGATCTGGCGGTTTTCAAACGGGTGGGAATTGACGAGGCCCTGCGGGATGTCACTACCACGCTCAAACGCACCGAAAGCGAATTACGGGAAAAAACCCGCAAACTGTCTGTCATCGCCAAAATGGAAGAAGACCCGACTGAAATCATGACCCGCAGTCCCGAGATGCGCAAATTGATGGAGCTGGCCAAGTCCATCGCGGCGACTGACTCCACCGTGCTGATCACGGGCGAGAGCGGCGCGGGAAAAGAACGGGTCGCGCGTTTTGTCCACGACCAGTCCGCCCGAAAAGACGGACCCTTCATTGCCGTCAATTGCGGCGCCATCACCGAAACCCTTTTGGAAAGCGAACTTTTCGGCCACGCCCGGGGAGCTTTTACGGGAGCGGCGTCGGACCGTCCGGGACTTTTTGAGGCGGCGAACGGCGGCACCCTTTTTCTGGACGAAGTCGGCGAGATTACGCTTCCCATGCAGGTCAAACTGCTCCGGGCGCTTCAGGAGCGGGAAATCAGGCGCGTGGGCGAAAATAAAAGCCGCCCCATCAACGTGCGTATCGTGAGCGCGACCAATAAAAACCTGAAGGTCGAGGTGGCGGAGAAGCGGTTCCGTGAGGATATTTATTACCGTCTCAATGTGGTGGAACTGGTGGTTCCGCCTTTACGCCGCCGCCGCGAGGATATTCTGCCTCTGGCGCGGTTTCTTCTGGCCGAAGCCGCCCTTCAAATGAAGCGGCCTGTGGACGGACTGACTGCCGAAGCGGCTGACCAACTGGTGGGTTATAGCTGGCCGGGCAATGTGCGCGAGCTGGCGAACGCCATGGAACGGGCGGTCGCGGTAAGCAAGACTAACCGGGTCGATGTGGGCGACTTTCCGGCTGAGGTGCGCCTGGTTCTGCCGCTGGTTTCGGACAAGGGTGTGCCCCGGTTTTTAAGGGACGTGGAAAAAGATTGCATCTTGGGAGCTTTGGAAAAAACCGAAGGCAACCGGGTCAAGGCTGCCGAACTCATGGGAATGGGTGTGGCGACGCTTTATCGAAAACTGAAGATTTACAAATTGGACGACGCTAAATAAGACTTCAAAAACGATTAACTACCAAGACACCAAGGTAATCAAAAGCAAAGATTTTGGTTTAAACATTTAAGATTCTCTTGGTGCCCTTGGTCATCGACTCTGCGGTGCGAAGAGTTTGACGGTTCAAGCGGCTTTTTTGTTAGAGTTTTTATGAAACCGCGGTGGCTGTCTTGTTTTTAGTTCCCGTTTTGATTTCTTCCGAAATAGGCGTCCCCAGGTCAAAAAGAAGAATTTCGGTCGGCTCCTGAGCTGTAAACGACACAGACATTTCCAGCGATAGACCGGCCCCATCCCCCGTGGTCAGGTTGAAATCCTCCAATTGAATCTGGCCTTTAACCACATGCAGCCAGGCGCTCCGGCCGGGGCTCAGCTCGTGAATCATGTGATTTCCCTTATGAATAAAGGTGGAATAGATCTGAACGTCCTGCCTCAGCGACAGGGAATCTTCTTTTCCGTCGGGAGAGGCCACCAGTTTCAAAATGCCGTTGCGCTGGGCGTAAGTGAATAGTTTTTTGGCCCCGCCCTTTTTTGAAATGCCATTGCCGGGGGTAAATCCGCTTTGAAACACATGGGTTTCTTCCATCGGGGAAATGTTAATCGCGTATTGTTTGGCCTCGGGTGTCACCAGCGATGTGTGGACTTCCTGGGACGTTAAGGGTTCCATTTCTTCTAAAGGGCCTTTATAGACAATCATGCCTTCGCTGACATAGGTGACTACCACCATATCTTTATGGGTGTGGAGAATGAATCCGCTTCCGGGGGAAAGTATTTCCTCGTTTAATATTTTGAGCACTCCGAAGCCGTCGTGCAGGGGATCAGATTCATTTTCCCAGTCAAAGGTCATCCAGGTTTTTTGATTTTTTTCCTCGATGTGGAGGCGTTCTTCCGACTTTCGTACGATGATCATCTTTTATCTCCTGAAAAAATTTTCCGGGCAGCCAGCGCTGGATTGCGGAGATTTTGGCATCTGAAAGTCACTCAAATGAGGCGGCTTTTCATCAAATTGGAACTGCTTTAAACCCATAAAATAAAGCAAGAAACAAGCCACGCTTCCGACAGGGTTAACGGTCTTTTACGCGGTTTTAACTATTCATTTCATTTAAAGAAATCGAAGTGATAGACGACAAAATCATTTTGATAGTGAAGGTGTGACATCGGGGAAAACTGAAAATTCCTGATGGCTACACAATCAAGGCTTTCCTTCGCTTTGTCAAGGATTCCGATGCCATGGGCTTTTGAATCGTGAAGGCACGTTCCTTGCTTTAATAACTCCTGAAGAATCCAAAAACATCCAGGGATTCCACTTAAGGAGAATTTCATGAACGTTAATTTTAAAAGAGCTTTAGTCGGAGCAGGTTTGATCGCGTTAGCGGCGGTTCCTTTTATCGCCAAAGCGGATGTGGGTTTCGGTATTGATATCAACTCGGATAACGATTCACATTATCACTTTCATGGCAACGGCTGGCACCATCCGGAAATGAACAAGGCGGCCATGTCTCTGTCGAATGCCAAGCGTCATCTCTGGTACACCAAGGGCGACTTCGGCGGACACCGCGAGAACGCCATGCGGGATATCAACATGGCTCTGGATGAAATCAGCGCCGCTGAAAATTACGCGCACAGCCATTAAGAAGAAGGTAGCGGGGCCTATTTTAACTAACGCCCTTTTTTGTTGTTGAACCGGGCTGGCGATCAGACGTTGGCCCGACTCATTTTTGCCGCGGATACACAAACTTTATAGAAAGAAACAACACTATGACCAAGCATAAGTACGAACACCATCACCCTCAAATACCTGATCAGGAAATCAGCGATGTGCGTGTGCCTTACTGGCACAGGGCGCACCGCGACTGGCGTTTTTTGGCGGTAGTGTTTTTGATGCTTCTGGCCATCAGTGTCTATCTGCTGACCGGCGATCTGGCCTGGACGCGTCACGGACAAGCGGTGCCGGTGATACAAACAGGTCCGTAAAAAGAAAAGGAAAAAGCAATGATCAGCAAATTGATGTCAAAAATAAACCAGTGGTTCAATGAACCGGTGGGCGATACGGGAGCCGTGCCGGATGGGGCGGATAATGGATTGAAAAATCCGAAAAAATCCTATGAGGGTTCGAAAAAGGATTTTGTGGAAAAGAAAAGTCAGTCTGGTTTGAAGCTGGTGCCGAGGCGGATTGACGAGTTTCATCCGAGGGGTTCGGCGGGCCGCCGTGAAGCGGGCGGGCCGAAAGGTTCCCATAAAGCGGTCATGCCGAATCACGGCAACCGGTCAAAAAATCCGAAATAAATATTTTTAAAAAAGGAGAATTTATGTCTAAAGGCGATTTTGTCTACGATTTGCAGGAAATACGAAAAAGGGCGCGCGAGCATATCCAACGGGGCGCCGTCACCAGCAGTTATAAGGCCAACCGCGGGGTTGTGATTAAAATCCTGAACGAAGCCCTCGCCACCGAAATTGTGTGCGTGCTTCGTTACAAGCGGCATTTCTTTATGGCCCAGGGGATTGACTCGTCGAACGCGACGCAGGAATTCGCCCAGCACGCCGCGGAAGAACAGGCCCATGCGGATCAAATCGCCCTGCGCATCACCCAACTGGGCGGCGAACCCAATTTCAGCCCCGTGGGACTGGTGGACCGGAGCCATTCGGAATATCAGGAAGGCACCGGGCTGAGCGAGATGATCCAGGAGGATCTGGTGGCGGAACGGATCGCGATCGATTCTTATACGGAAATGATCCATTACATAGGGGAAGACGATGTCACGACCCGCCGCATGCTGGAAGGCATTCTGGCGGCGGAAGAAGAGCACGCGGATGATATGGCCAATCTTCTCAAGAAAATGAACCCGCTTCCGAGTAAGAAGAACGACCAAGTGGTGATGGATTAGCCGGTGCTGAAAAGCTGGTTTCGAAATTGAAGGGAGAAGTTATGAGTACCAAAACTGAAGTGTTCGTTAAAAAGCTGAAACAGACAATCACGGAATGGGACGCGGATTTCGATAAGCTTCAAGTTAAAGAATATCCGCTTCGGTTACTGGCTCAGGTTCAATACCGCGAACGGGTAGAGGCTTTAATCGCAACGCGCCTGCTGGTCGAGGAAAGATTGGTTAACTTCGATAAACGCGAAAAATTACTCCGGTCAATGTGAAAGAGGAAGCGGAGTGGGAGAGGAGGCTTTCCATGCATCAATCGGATGAGCCAAAGGTGAGTTTGGTCAATCATCTGGCCAGCTTTTTAAATAAAAAATACGCCAAGAAGTGGAGGGTCGATATGCCTAAAGGAAAATATAAGAAAATCACGCAGGAAGTTTTAGCGACAAATGAACAAATGGAAGTGGCGGCTTATTACCAATGGCAGCATCGCGGCTGCCCCTCTAATGATTCATTAACGGATTGGGTGAACGCTCACCTGGAATTGGAACAAGAAGCCCGTTAGTTTTTTAAAAATGGCGGAAAGATTCGTGATCCTGAGCATGGTTAAAACGAAAAAAGCCGGATCAAGGATGGACTCAATTGAGATTTGAAAGAGAAGACCGTGAAAAAAAGTCCCTCGATCACCTGTCTGTTTTTGGATATCGGCGGCGTCCTGCTGACGAACGGCTGGGATCATGATTCCCGCAGGCGGGCGGCGTCACGCTTCAAACTCAAATGGGACGAATTTGAGAACCGGCACAAGATTAACTTTGACACTTACGAGCAGGGAAAACTTACTTTAGAAGAATATCTGAGCCGGGTTGTTTTTCACCAAAAGCGCAATTTCACCAGAACCCAGTTTCGAAACTTCATGTTTTCCCAATCCCAGTCTTTTACCGAAATGATCGATCTCATGATCCGGCTCAAGACCCTTTACGGGCTCAAGATTATCGTCGTCAGCAATGAGGGGCGGGAGCTAAACGCTTATCGAATAAAAAAGTTCAAACTGAACCGGTTTGTGGATTCGTTTGTTTCCTCCTGTTTTGTCCATCTTAGGAAACCGGACGAGGATATTTTCCGCCTCGCGCTGGATATGGCCCAGACGCCGGCGCGTCAGGTGGTTTATATCGAAAATACACAGACTTTTGTTCAGGTCGCGGAAGGGTTGGGGATTCGAACCATTCTTCACCGTGATTATGAAACGACGCGGTCCCAATTGGCTTCGTTTGGAATACCTATTGATGAAAGGACCGTTGATGAATAATCGGCATATTCTGACCATCAACGCCGGCTCGTCGAGTCTGAAGTTCGCTTTATTTGAAATCGGTCCGCCGCCGAACCGCGTTCTTGGGGGGGAAATTGACCGGATTGGAAAACCCCAGGCCACTTTTCAGGTGAAGGGGTTAAACCCATCCGACAACTTTTCCCGGGNNCCAAACCATAGCGAACCGGAAAAAGTCACCCATGAATTAGTCGAAGAGCTTTTTAAGCTCAGTCCCTTTGATCCGGAACATATGCCGATGGAGATCCTTATCGCGGATGCCGTTCACCACCGGTTTCCGAATCTTCAACAGGTGGCCTGTTTCGACACGGCCTTTCATCACGATATGCCCCGGGTGGCCAGACTTCTGCCGATTCCCCGCAGTTATGAGGCGAAGGGCGTCCGCCGTTATGGTTTTCACGGTATTTCTTACGACTATCTCATGGAAGAACTTGCCCGAATAGGCGGTGAGAGTCTGGCCAAGGGACGGGTGGTATTGGCCCATTTAGGCAACGGAGCCAGTCTGGCGGCAGTTCAAAACGGCAAACCCATGGATACCAGCATGGGCTTTACGCCCTCGTCGGGAATTCCCATGGCCACCCGCTCGGGCGATTTGGATCCGGGATTGGCTTTGTATCTGGAAAAAACGGAGGGCCTCGATGCCAAAGGGTTTAACACGATGATCAATTTTCATTCGGGGCTGCTGGGTGTGTCCGAAACCAGCTCCGATATGCGCGATTTACTGGAGCGAGAAACTAATGATCCGCGCGCGCGGGAAGCGGTCGATCTGTTTTGTTACCAGGTTAAGAAGACTATCGGCTCTTTCGCGGCCGTTTTGGGCGGGCTGGAGTCATTGGTTTTTTCGGCGGGCATCGGTGAAAACTGCCCTCCGGTTCGCTCGAGAATCTGCGAGGGATTGAAATTTCTGGGAATCGAACTCGATGAAAAACTCAACGGGGGCAGCCAGAACATTATTTCCACAGCGTCCGGCAAAGTTAAGGTTTTTGTCATCCACACTGACGAGGAAATCATGATCGCCAAGAAAGTCCGCGATGTGCTCCATATCAGTTAAGCGACAGTTCTCCGGGCGGGATAAACGAAAGGATTGATTTTATGCAAGAAAAAGTTAAAAGTTTGGAAGGTTACGGACTGCACAGCCTTGACGGCGAAATCGGTAAAGTCAAAGAATTCTATTTTGACGATAAATACTGGACCATCCGATATCTGGTCGCTGACACGGGAAACTGGCTTTCCGGCAGACAGGTATTGATTTCACCCCACGCCTTGTCCTACGTGAATAAAAAAGAAAAAACTATTTCGGTTGATTTAACCAAAAAGCAGATTGAAGAGAGTCCGTCCCTCGATAGTGAAAGGCCGGTGTCACGACAATTCGAAGAATCCTACTATGGATATTACAAACTGCCGCCCTATTGGATAGGTTCTTATATGTGGGGTGCTTATCCTTTTTTCGTGCGCGACACTAAAAGCCCTTTGCAACCGATTCGGAGCGATAAAGTCGAAGATTACCATTTGCGCAGCACAAAGGCCGTGACCGGTCATCACATCCAGGCCACGAATGGTGAGATCGGCCACGTTGCGGATTTCATTCTGGATGATAAGAACTGGGCGATCCGCTATCTCGTTATCGATACCGCCAACTGGTGGTCGGGAAAAAAAGTCCTGATCGCGCCCCAGTGGATCGAGCGCATGAGCTGGGGCGAGTCGAAAGTATTCGTCAATCTTTCCCGCGAGATGATCAAAGAATCACCCGAATATAGGGAGGGTTCTTCAATAACCCATGATTATGAGACAGAACTTCACCGGTATTACAACCGGCCAGGCTACTGGGTCGGCGAATTGGCGGCCAAAAGGAATTCCCTGGCGGCGCCCCTTCAAAATAGAGACAGCCGTCTTCCTCATGAAATCAGAAACGGATAAGGAGAGTTTTTATGAACGAAAATAATTTGGTCCACGAGAAGGTTGTTTTAGACGGAGGGAATCAAAAAATGGGTTCCTTGTCCGAAGAGTTGCTTCGAAAAATGAACGCTTATTGGCGCGCCGCCAACTATTTGTCTGTCGGACAAATTTATCTCTATGACAATCCGCTTTTAAAAGAACCGTTAAAACTATCGCATGTGAAACCGCTGGTGGTCGGTCATTGGGGCACCACACCGGGGCAGAATTTTATTTATGTCCATCTCAACCGTGCCATAAAGAAATACGATTTGAATATGTTTTACGTTGCCGGTCCGGGCCACGGCGGTCCGGCTATAGTGGGCAACGTTTATCTTGAGGGCACCTGGAGCGACGTTTATCCTAATGTGACCCAGGACGAAGCGGGATTGAAAAAACTGTTCAAACAATTTTCCTTTCCCGGCGGGATTTCCAGCCACGTGGCGCCGACAACGCCCGGGTCCATTCACGAGGGGGGCGAGCTGGGATACTCGCTCAGCCACGCTTTTGGAGCCGTGTTCGACAATCCGGACCTGATCGTGGCCTGCGTCATCGGCGATGGCGAGGCGGAAACGGCCTCATTGGCGACCTCTTGGCAGTCCAACAAATTTCTCAATTCGGTTACGGACGGCGCTGTGCTGCCCATACTGCATCTCAATGGCTACAAAATCAGCAACCCCACCATCCTGGCCCGCATTGAACCGGAGGAATTGGAGCAGTTCTTGCGGGGCTGCGGCTGGAATCCCTACTTTGTGGAAGGGGACGATCCGGAAAAAATGCATCAACTTATGGCGGGTGTCCTGGATAAGGCCATTGAGGAAATCCAGCAGATCCAAAATAACGCGCGTAGGTCAAATGATGTTGTTCGTCCCCGCTGGCCCATGATTGTGCTCCGCTCGCCCAAGGGCTGGACAGGACCGAAGGTCGTTGATGGTTTACAAGTTGAGGGCACTTTCCGCGCCCACCAGGTGCCCCTTCTGGTGGATGAAGCCCATCCCCAACATGTTAAGCAGCTGGAAAGCTGGATGAGAAGTTACAAGCCGGAAGAACTTTTTGACGAGAATGGAAAACTCAAACCGGAGCTGGCTGAACTGGCGCCAAAGGGAAACCGGCGGATGGGCGCCAATCCCCATGCCAACGGCGGACTTTTGCTCCATGACCTGAAAATGCCGGACTTCAAAGAACGCGCGGTTTCGGTGCCCGCACCGGGAGCGGTGGATGCCCAGGATACGATGGTGCTGGGAAAGTTTTTAAGGGATGTGATGCAACTTAATCAAAACGAACGCAATTTTCGATTATTCGGTCCGGATGAAACCCTTTCCAATCTTCTAGGTTCGGTTTTTGAAGTGACGAACCGCCAGTGGGATGCCAGGAAAATCAATAATGACGAATTTCTCTCGGCGGACGGCAGGGTGCTGGATTCGATGCTCAGCGAGAACCAGTGCGAGGGCTGGCTGGAAGGATATTTGTTGACCGGGCGGCATGGACTTTTCAACAGCTACGAGGCATTTATCCGTATTGTCGACTCGATGTTCAGCCAGCACTCCAAGGGGCTGAAGGTGACCAAGGAACTGCCTTGGCGGCGTCCGATCTCTTCGTTGA
>PLFD01000043.1 GCA_003136635.1 candidate division FCPU426 bacterium
GGAAAACGCCGGGGCAAGTTGGAACTTAAAGCCCGCGTTTTTTAAATCGTGGAAAGCATACACAGGTAATACATTTCTGTCAACACTAAATTATTTTTTAAGATAATTCTATTGCTTGATCACCAGCACCAAAGAACCCGCGACCACCAGACTTCCTCCCAAAAGAACCCTGAAACTCGCCTGTTCTCCGAGGAATAGGAACGCCAATAATATGGCCAGCGCCACACTGAGTTTGTCCACGGGCGCCACCTGGGAAACGGTGCCCAATTGAAGAGCGCGGTAATAACAAAGCCAGGATAAACCCGTAGCCACCGCGGAAAGACCAAGAAATAGCAGCGTATGACCTGAAAGGTTTTCCGGCTTTTGCCATTCCCGCCTGAAAGAAACGACCGAGCCGATCAAAAACAAAATAATGCCGGTTCGAATAAAGGTAGCCAGGTTGGAGTTGATATCGGAAACGCCAATTTTTCCAAACAAAGCGGTTAAGGCCGCGAAGAAAGCCGAGCCCAAAGCGCACAACTGCCAGCTGCCCCACAGGTTCACGGTCGATCCTTTTGTAGGCTTCATTCCTAAACCGACTGAAAAATTTCAAGTTTAATCCGGTGGGTTATCTGAAGCTCTTCCGGTTCTTTTTCCAGCAGCAGACGGTGTTCACGGTCAAATGACAGAACCTGTTCGGGAGGCAAAACAGCACCGATCCATTTACTGGCCCTGATTCTTCCGCGCCATGCCGCGCGGGTGAAGGTCAGGCTTTCCAGGTAATCCTCACGGATGGGCCTTTCAAAACGGCCTTCGGCCCAATCCGGCAGGCCGTAGTTCTTTTCACCGGACGAATTTTTCCGTCCATACTCGGGGTTGTAGCGGGCGATCAGCTCATTGGTCCTCTCCGCCGCCGATCCCGGCTCCGCCGNNGTCGATATAACCCCAGGCCATGCTGGCCGTGACCGCGTCAAACGAGGCGTCGGGCAGTCCGGTTTTCTCGGCGGGCAAAACCAAAAACCTCGCCGAAAGACGCAGGCCTTTGGCCCGTTCCTTTGCCGCCTCAATCTGGCCTTCCGCCGGATCCACACCCGTTACCACCGCGCCCTGCTGGGCAAAAGGAATAGCCAGCGCGCCCGTACCCGTACCCAAATCCAGTACCCTTTGGTTTGGCAGTCCAAAACCCAAATCCTTCAACCGCGTGAAAAAGGAAGGGGGATAACCGTTTCGGTGTTCCAAATAATCTTTGGAAACCTTGCTCCAATCCAGCTTTTTTCCGTAATCCGTAATGGGCTGAGCCATGAAATCCCCCTCTTTCCGCCTTTGAACTTAGGCCGTAACTGCCGCCGTTTTGGTAACCGGCAGACCCGCGTCATTCCAATCCTGGATGCCGCCCGGATAATCGTCCGCGTTAAACCCCCGGCCTTTTAATATAGACGCCGCGCGGGGACCCGCCGAGCATGTCAGACTGGAACAATGGGTGATAATGAGCTTGTCTTTTCCGAACTGCTTTTCGACTTCGGCGGTAAATTCATCGTCGCTTTTGCCCTTCAGCGGAATATTGAACGACCCTTTGATATGAATTTCTTCATAAGCCTTCTCACCCAGCACATTCAACACGACCGCTCCCTGCCCAATAGCTTCCCCAACCTTTTCCTTTGTAAAAGACATAAAACCCTCCTTTTAATTAATTAAAACTTAACTGGCACTAACTTTTTTTTGACGACCCAAAAATTCACCGTGAACCTTACGACTTTTCTCATCTCTCCAGTAATTTTCCAAACCCAAATCTTTTAAAGCCGCCTCAACAAAACTTTTATCAGCCCAATCGGCCACATCAAATACCTTTTCTATCAAACCTCTTTGGCGTGCAAACGCGACTGCCGAAGAGAAATACCTGAAAAAGAAATCATCCAATAACGGATTTTTTCTCCCCTTCAAAGCATCCCCTTGATGGTCGGTTTCTACCGCCGGATATGACATTCCTTTTAAAGTATTTATCTCAAAAAAATTCACACGGTTTCTTTCATCTGAAGCCCAATAAGCGGCTTTGACATAAGCCTTGATAACTCTTTGAACAATACCGGGATAATGCCTTACAAATTCCCCGCGGCCCACTAAAACGCCGTTTCCCTTGAATGACGGATTTTCTTGGCGGCTGTCATAAATGATTCGTACAAAGCCTTCTGCTTGAAGAGAAAGAAAATAAGCCGTACCCACATAAGCATCAATTTTTCCGGATAAAAGTGCAGCAGTTCCTTCCGCGATTCCAACATTAAAAATATCAAAATCTTTTTCAACTAAACCATGCCGGAAAAGAAGTTTTTCAAACTGCAAATGAAATGGTGTCCCTTTACGAAATCCTATCCGCTTCCCTTTTAAATCCCAAAAAGATTTATTTCGATCATCGTCAGCTTTCACAGCGATATAAACATTGGTTCCACGGCCTCCACTGGCCAAAGCCACCGACTCTATTCCGCTCGCCTTACCCAATACCCCGCAAAGATCCCCATAACAACCAAAATCAACCGAGCCGTTGGCCAAACCCTCGTTGATGGCAGGACCTGTTCCCACCAAAAAGGACCAGATCACCGCGATCCCATCCTTCTCAAATTCAGTTTCCAGAAACTTTTGCGAGTGCAACACTTCCATGACCCCCGAGGTGTGCGGTTTACCAAAGGCGTTTCCCACAGCGCCGATCTGAATCACCAAAGGCTTTCTCTCATTTGCGAAATCTTTGTCAAAAAAGACTAATTTGCCCATTTTCCATTCCACACGCGAAATAAAACTCTTAACTCTTTCCCGATCCTCCTCAACTAATACCGGCGGCAGCGTTGTTTTTAGTCTCAACGACGCGCCCAGCTACTTTGGAAAATATGGAATCAACGAATTACAGCCGCGTTCAATTGCCGCCGTTCTTTTCCACCTGTTCGTCCTTTATCACGCGGATACGCTCAATCTTATCGATTTGCGTGACCCGGGCATTGTGAACGGTAATCTGCACCGTTCCGTACTTCATACCTCGGATCGCGCTCAGGACTTTTTGAGCCAACTGCTGATCCTCATCAGTGATCAAATTCTTGTTTTCAGCACCCATATTTCCCCCTCCCCTTCAGAACGCTTTCGTCCCGCGCCCAAAAAAAAATCTCAAACCACTTGCGAGGCGGTTTGAGATTCCGGAAACTTCCTGATCCCCACCCGCTTTAGCTCCCTGTTTTCCCAAAATCGGATTTTCCGAAAGGGATCGGTCGGGGCAAGTTGGAACCTTAAAGCCTCACCGATTTGGCCGGAATTCAGAATCAAATCCCGGCCCCTGCGTTTACGTCATTACTCAACCCGAAACTCCGCGCGCTCTACCGAATTTTGGAATCAATTCGGTAATTTCTGTTCCTGCGCGTCCTTCCAGACCTTTATTCGTTTCGCCACTTCTTCCTGCTCTTTCCATCTATCCCTTACCGTACGGTTAGGATGCCATCCCATTTCCCATCGATACTTGCCCAAGAGACCTTTTTCGATCAGTTCCTCTTCGTTCACTTCCACATGCTTCCAGGCTTCCGAGTGAACGAATAAGGCGTCCGTGGGACAATAAATCTCGCACAAGAAACACGTCTGGCAGTCTTCCTGTCGCGCAATGACTGGCACCCCATTGGGCACCGCATCAAAAACGTTCGTCGGACAGACTTGAACGCATTTGTTGCATTCAATGCACCTGTTTTTGCTGACGAGTTCGATCATGCGTGAACCGCCTCTTTTAAATGAGCCGGCTCCGGTACCACTTCTTCCGGAATCGGTTCTGGACGAATCCACATCTTGTCCAGGCCGCCAATGGATAGGTAATGCCTTTGGTTCGGATCCATCTTCGGGTAATCCAGCCGTCTTTGGATACCACGAGTTTCCTTCCGTTCTAAACCGGCGAAGTAAGACCAGCGAGCCGCAGCCAGCATCGCCACTGCCTCGCGGGAACGCTGTATCATCTGGGGCGTGGACTGGTCCGGATTAACCTGTACGGCCTTCCACAACTTCTCCAGTTTTGCCAGGGAATTCAGGATGCCTTCTTCCGTGCGGAACATGAATTTGTCGTACGGAAATACTTCTTCCTGAATCGCTTTGACGATCTCGTTAGGTTTGAAAGTTTCGGTAGTTTCCACCGTAGCTTTCAATCCGGCTCCGCCGACACCTCTAACCGTGCGGGTATTCACATGCTTGCCCAGGCTGCGCGCATACTTAGTCGCGCCCAGTCCGGAAATATGGCCGCTGGCGATAGCCCAGCTCATGTTGGGTCCCGCCCCGCCCGTGAAAGCGCCGCAATGCAATTGGCGCGTAGCCGCATCGCCTGCCGCATAGAGACCCGGCACCGTAGTTCCGCAGTCCTCATCGACAATGCGAATCCCGCCCGTGCCTCGGACCGTCCCTTCCAAACTCAGGGTCAGCTCGAATTTTTCCTTGAAGGGATCAATTCCCTGCTTGTCATAAACGGCCCAAAAGTTCGGCTGAGCCATACGAAGCCTTCTCTGCACATCCAGATTCTCGGTCCCCGGCTTGTTCAACTGGACGAAAACCTTTCCCTTGAGCAGGGCCTTGGCCATGACTGAAGTGTGTGCGTGTCCGCCCTTGAAACAACCTTCAATTTCATTCCCCGCCTCGTCGTAAAAATTAGCATAGGGATAATTGGGACCACCCTTAGTGCAGGAAGAGTTGGCCGTCGTTTGGTGGTAATGGGACGAGAATTCCATGCCCGAAAGCTCGCCGCCCGCCTCCACCGTCATTAGTAGTCCGTCGCCGGTATTATTGTTGCAGCCCATGGACTTGCTCAGCCAGGCGCATCCGCCCGAGGCCAAAACAGTTGCTCCCGCCTTGACAGTCCAGGTTTTGTCTTGCTGGCGGCGTATTCCGCGTGCGCCAGCCACTGCCCCGCCGTCATCCACCAACAACTCCAAAGCCGGGCTGTGATCCAAAATGGTCACGCCCAAATCTACTAGCCGTTTACGCATGATTTTCATCGTATCCGGCCCCTGCAGGCCGTGGTAGCCGCCGCCTTTGCCATCGAATTTTGGGGATTCATAGCCACCCCATTCATAAATTTTTGGGGCTCTCTCAAAAGAAACATCCAAAATTCGGTCCCACCATGCATGTTGTGACAGATAACCTCCTAATGCGTAGCGCTCGAATTTGGCACGGTCCCGCAATTCCTTGATCGGAGGCACAATCTTAGCGCCCGAAGTAGCCGCCGCAAAAGCCCCGCTGGTACCCAAGTAACCTTTATCAGCGATGACAACTTTAACGCCTGCTTCAGCCGCCGCAATAGCCGCCCATGCAGCCGCCGGCCCACCGCCGACAACCAATACGTCGGTATTTAATTCCAAACCTGATTCGTTTAATTTGATCATTTCTTCCTCGCTCGTGAATAAATTTTGGAAGAGATGTTTCCAGTGGACTGGTCAAACATTTCTAAATTTTAAAAATGACCATTTGCTTTTAAGCGGTGTGTGATTTGGAGGGGTTCCATCATCTGCACCGTTTTAGCGCCCTGTTAGGTTAATAACCAAAAAATCCTGGTTATCGACACCGGCCGGGGCAAGTTGGACATAAAGCCTCGCCGTTTGAAACCAATTTAAAACTCTTTTTCAGATCATTTGGTCCGGAAAATAAAAAACCCGAACCACTTTATAAGCGGTTCGGGTTCGGGATATCCCTTTAACTCTCACCGCTTTAGCTCTCTGTTCAATCCCCCTTTCGGAGAATCACGCCGGAGCAAGTTGGAAACTAAAGCCCGCGTTTAATTTCAATAAGCATACAGCTGTCATACATTTCTGTCAACACCAAATTTAATATATTTATCACGCCATTCTTCTGATGGAATAGGCTGCGGATAAAGCTTAAAAATACGGCTCCCGCGAAGACAACCGCCTTTCCTGGCAAGCCTATATTCCAACAAATTCCCGTCCCGACGCCTCAATCTCGCCCACTGAAATTGACACACAACAGGAAGGTTTACCCAGAAATCAAATTTTCTTATATTGGGTTGTCCTACCCATACCAATGCGCTCAATCTTTTTAAGATGCCTGAGCTTCTCTAACGCTTCGTTTCAAGGAAAAGGAATCTAATAAAGAAAATCCTAAAGCCTGTTCCAAGGAACGACGTGAAAGCCCTGGTGGGCATAAGCATCCATTCCGCCATAGAGCAAAATCTCGGCTTTTGTCCCGGTTGGATGATGGCTTTTCCAATACCGCAACCCGGTAAAAAGATCGTCTTTCGGTGTCTCGCCCGATTTGGCTTCAAGGGCAATTAGGCCTTTTCCGCCTTCAACAATAAAATCAACCTCACGCCCCGTCTTGTCCTTCCAGAAATAGACTTCGGGTCTTAACCCGCGGTTCATGAAGTTTTTCACGAGTTCCGAGGCAGCAAAGGTTTCAAAAATGGCGCCACGGAGGCTGTGCTGGGCCAAATCCTCCGGCGAGCTGATCCTTAAAAGATTGCAAAGAAGGCCGGTATCCAAAAAAAACAGCTTGGGCGTCTTGACGATCCGCTTATTGAAATTCTGGTGGTAGGGTTCCACAAGAGTGATAATGAAACTGGTTTTTAGGACGGACAGCCACTGGCGGGCGGTAGGCTGGCTGACTCCGCAATCCGACGCAAGGCCGGAAAGGCTCAGAAGCTGGCCGGAACGGCCCGCGCAAAGCCGGAGAAACCGGCTAAAAGTTTCCAGGCTTCCCACGTTTAAAATATCCCGGACATCCCGCTCCAGGTAGGTCTGAAGATAAGGTTCCAACCAATCAGATGGAGAAATTTTTCGGTCGTGGATAGCGGGATAAAAACCTTTCCAAACCACTTGCGGCCAATGACCAGTACTTGTTTTAGCTTTGACCGGCTTTAAGGCCTTACCAAGGCCAGTGTGGGGAGATTCAATATCCAGCGGTTCCCTTTTTTCAAGCTCGGCCAAGGAAAGCGGAAGCAGATGAAGGATGGCGCATCGCCCGGCCAGAGATTGGGAAATACTTTGAAGGAGCAGAAAATTCTGGGAACCCGTCAGGATGAAATGACCCCGCCTCGGATTTTCGTCCACGATACCCTGAAGATATGAGAATAGTTCCGGCACACGCTGGGCTTCGTCCAAGATAACGCCCTTGGGGTATCTGGCAAGAAAACCTTGCGGGTCTTCCAGGGCCATTTGGCGCTGGCTCGGGTTTTCCAGAGAAACATAGGCGTGGTTCGGAAATACGTTCCGCACCAGTGTTGTTTTGCCGGATTGGCGGGGACCGGTAACAGTCACTACCGGGAACTGGCTGGCCGCCCGGAGCAGATAGGGTTTTAAGAGCCGAGGAATCATAGAGACCTATGCCTAACTCAAAGTTCAACTTTCAATTAGACATTATTCAGGCAACCTACCGCCTTTGTCAAGGCGGGACAATCAAAGGCGGTCTTTGCCTACTATTTCCGGATTCATTTCAAATGAACAAAGAAGCAAAAGTCATATCAGGGGGGCAGGCTCAAAAATTTCCGCCATCGGTTTAATACATAACGTCAAGTTTTTTGCTATAAAACTTGACAATCGCTACCAGAAAAATCACTGCAATTGATCGTCTATTCGTTTTAATCCGACCTGGAACCAATTTCTTTTTATGAAACCCAAATGCTTTCGGATAGTTTAAGTTTCGATTTCCTTGTAAGAAAAAGTTCCATGTTTTTCTTACAAGGGAAAACCTGTTTTATCCTTCGCGGAGTGGCGGATCATTCTTGGTGACATCGCTAATTAGTATTGCGTCAATATGATAAATGTCTAATGATTGCAATAATTTTTTAAAGGAACCGACTATCAGACTGGCAAACGGGCCATATCATAAGCGGCGGGATAACCCACGAAAACCGGGTTGCCTGGCAGGCTTTTCACCCAAGTGAGGTAAGCGCGCATGGCTTACGCTGTAAGTTTTGACGACAGGCTTCCCAAGTCTGGGGCTGGGTTTTCCACCAAGCCATTGTCATGGGATCACCGACGGCTCCCGGCAGGAGTTCCAAATTAGCCGTAAAGGTTCCTACCAGTTTCTTATCAGCCAAATAAGCCGCTGACTCGAAACTAAGCATCGAGTGAGGGCCAGGAATAGGACCATCCGCCTCAATGTCGGTGCTAACGTAAACTTCTTCCATTTTCTACTTCTTTCCCGAACCTTTCCAAGGACCCGACGCTTTCCATTTGCCCTCAAAGTCCTTGCCAGCCGCTAGGGTTTCGGCAACAGGGCCGAGGAAACCTTTTAAGACAATCACGACGGCATTGAGGTCTTTGGGTGCGCCCGTAATCCGGCTTTTTCGCAGAAAGGCTTTCCATTGAATCGTCTTGGCCTTGTCCTCGGCAAAAGTCGGCCCCAAAGCCAATGGCTCGGCAGGAACAGCCAAGTGGCGGCTTTGGAAAGTACTTTGGATAGCTTGGGACAAATCGTCTCCGTCAAAGTCAAACCTGCGACAGAGAAGCCAAATGTCATAAAAATCCTTCATGCGGCTGTTTCTCATGCCACGGGTACACATGGCGTTGAACTTTTCCGCGATGGAATTTTCAGGACGATAACCGATCAAACGGGGAGCGGGAAAATCCAAAAGGGTGGGAAAGTCCAGCGGTACAGGCCCCGGCAAAACAGGATCGCCGAATCCAATATCAATCTGCATGGGTATCGCGATTTTTCCAAAAAGCCCATGAAGTTGACCCGGACACCTTTATAATCCGCGTCGACGACAATTCTTTCGGCCGTAATCGTGGATAATTCAAACCTGATTCCATCCTCTTCAACCGTTTGGGAACAAATTTCCTTCACAACTGCGACGAGTTCTGCCAGATCGTTTTTTACTTTTCCCAAGAGGTCAATATCCATAGTAGTTTGGGACGAGGGAACATCCCAAACCGCGAACAATAGCGCGCCCTTTAAGATGAACTTTTCAGAATATTTGGAACGGGCAAGGCGATAAAGAAAACGCTCCATGCCGTAATAGTTCAACAACTCGTTGAAATCTCGTTTGCGGCTATAAGCCTGATTCAATAATTTCTGGCGGACAGAAGCTGGAAGATTTTTGACTGGTTTTTTCATCCTTGGATCGCCTCCAGATAGGGTCTCATGACGTTATCCACCCGGCAGATTTTCGAGAACCGCGTGAGTTCGTCCGTCTTTTTCCATTTGCTCCGCCAATAGTTTTGAAGGGCTTCCAGCGCCGTATCAAGCCCGACAACGTTTCGGTACTTGAAACAATCCGCCAGGGTTTTCTCGCGGGAATAAACCCTGACCTTGATGCCGTCCATCGGGTGTTCCTCGATTCCCTCCGAAAAAGCTTTTCCTGAGAAACGAAACGCCCGTATGGGAGGGTAATCTATTTTGGGAATCCAGGCTCCTCTTTCGACCGCGATATAGATTTCATGTGGAATCTGGGTGGTCATTTCATGGAAGGACAGGGCCGAAATCAGGCAAAGGACGCTTTCGGGGGCCCTTTGCGTAACAATGGCAAAACCAGGGTTGCCCAGGGGCGGCAGGTTGGCAAGGCGATAAACGCCCCGGCCCAGTTGATCCAGGACTTTCGCGTTGCGCATGGCATAAAGGTTTACGGGATGGATGCCCAGCCGGATAGCCTTCATGGCCGAAAGGGTGCCGCCATTTTTTCGGAATATCTCCGCCTCTTTCATAAATTGTTTTATAGGCCTTTTAAGCATTGATAAATTCCTAATCACTTATTTATATCTGTATAGCTTACTATCATACCAACATTCTGATTTGTCAATCCCGCTTGCATCGGGACTATATCTTTTCAAAAGTGTCGGCAATCCAGCCTTTCACGTCCAAGGAAGGCTCCTTTTTCCGTTCCCAAGGAACGCCGTTTGTAGTGGGTTCATCTCCCCTGGCGACCACGATTTCCCCCATTGTTATCAACAACGCAATGTTTTTAAATTTCTGCCGTAATATCTGGAACAGCCAAAGTTTCATCCGGAGCCGTTTTCAAACGCCTGACCCTTTTCATGGCGTCCTGCCGGTCCATCCGGTCGATGGCATCATAACGACGGAACATGACCGCCGTCTTGTGGCCGCTGATGCTCATGATGACGTTGTCGGGAACACCGGCCTTGCGCATATTCGTGATGCCGCAATGCCGCAAATCATGGAACCGGAAATCCTTGATACCGGCTCTGGCGCACGTGCTCTTAAAACTGGTTTTAAGTTCCTTCACGGGACGCCCCTTGTAGGTGAAGACATGACCGTTTTCATCCCGTTTAGGAAACTGACCAATCAGGTTTAACAACCCATCGTCTAATGGAATTTCCCGTTTCTCCTGCGTCTTGGTAGAAGAAGCTTCCAAAAGGATGACCTTGTTCTGAAAATCAACTTGTTTCCATTTGAGGTTCAGGATTTCACCCCGCCGCATGGCAGTCACATAAGCGAACTCAATAATGGGTTTCATATGGGGCAAACAGTGGGAAATCAACCGCTGGTACTCGTCGCCGATCAATGTCCTGGACCGGGGAAACTCCTTGAATTTCTTGAATACCCTCAAGGGGTTCTTTTCGATTTGCCCGTTATTGACGGCCCGGTTGATGATGGCCCTCAAACAGGCGGCCTCGCGATTGAGCGTCGCGCCCGACAAGGTGTATCCCTTCCGCTCCCTTTGGGCGCGCCGGAACTCGAAATACCGTTCCAGCCGGTTGAGAGTCAAGTTTTCGAGGGGAGAACCCTGGAAAAACGCCCGCAGGTTTCTCATCACCATCTCGTCATTGTGGAAACTCTTCTTCCTTGACCGGGAATAGACCATGAACTCGGCGGCGGCCTCATCGAAAGTAACCGTCGATTTCTTTGCCAAAAACCGGTTCTCGATCATGGCTTCCAGGTGTTTCGCGTAGACCCGCTTGACCAAATCAAAAGGAACCTGTCCCAAGCGGACCCTTTTTCGCCGCTTGATGCCATCGGTCTCAAGGTAATAATCAAGAAAGTAGCCCCTTTCATCTTTTCGAAGGTGCGGCGGGAGGCCGTGGGCATTCGGCCTACTCACGGTTCCCCCTCCCTGGTTTCCAGGATTCCACTTGATTTAACCCTTTCCACACAGGATTTTCAAAAACTCTTTGAACAGTGGACAGCCAAATACGCGGATGGCGTCCCACCTTCACGTAAGGCATGACACCCGTGAGACGCCAATACCGGACCGTGTTGGCCGAAACTTTCGCCCATTGGGCCACTTCGTTATCCGTCATGAGACAATCCTCAAAGTCTTGAGGAACCGACACATCGCTTCCTGAATTCCACATTCATTTCTCCCTGTATTCAAATTACCGCTGAAATAAAAACCGCTTTCATTTTTGAATTTTAGAACCCATAAATGAAAAGCAAATATGGGGGGAAATACTAAAACTTTTA
This sequence comes from candidate division FCPU426 bacterium, assembly GCA_003136635.1. Lineage (GTDB taxonomy): Bacteria > Oederibacteriota > Muellerivitia > Muellerivitales > Muellerivitaceae > Bog-1183. The sequence continues at coordinate 11,356 of PLFD01000043.1, forward strand.
TTCCAACGTTTCATTTTTAAAAAAATTATTCGTAACACGAACTGATGGACAACAGCGGTCAAACACGGAAACCGCCGGATGAGTTTGAATTTGAAATCAAAAAAATAACCATCTGAACGATTTCAAAATCGAATTTTAGTCGGACTAAATCACAAGAAATTAAATCCGAAAACCAAAAATCTTTTTACCTGTTAAATCAAACTCGCCTGCCTAAACGAAAAGTGTCCCTCATGGGTGACAAACTGGCAAACGGGCCATACATAAGCGCTGGATGATTCAGGAAAACCTTCCCGGAAAGGACACCCATTGAAACCCCTTCGACAACGATTAGAAGACGCCCGAAAATCTACGGGAGCCCCTTGGGAAATATTGGAACGAGATTATCTGTTGTCCTTCGTCTTGGCCGGGATAGCTGAAGTAAAAGGGATAAACGACAATGATTTGGGATTCTTGACCATCAGAACCGTAACTTTGTCGTCGCCAACAAAAAAGCCTTTGCCGTAAAGTTATTACAGGCAAAAGCTTTTAGAATGAGCCGAAAGCAACGAAATTTTTAAATTTTTTGGAGAAATATCCTCAAATTTTTTCCCCGCCACATCTACCCTATTGTCCTTGGACATGAATTGGTGTTTAGTTCCGCTATGAGGACCATCAAATCCAAACTCTTTAAACCCTCGATATCTTCTATAAGAGTCTTAAATACGATCTAAATCTGAAGCTTGTTAAAATTTTCCTCGGCAAAATGCCAATTTAAAAAGTTCCAAAAGGCTTCCACATATTTAGCCCGCGCGTTTCGATAATCAATGTAATAAGCGTGTTCCCAGACATCCAACGTAAAAAGCGGAACACCCGATCCAGTACGCAAAGGCGTTTCCGCGTTACCCGTAGTTTCAATTTTCAGCTTTTTATCCTTCGGATTTACCGTCAACCAGGCCCAACCCGAACCGAAATGACCTATAGCCGCCGTGGCAAATTGCTTTTCAAATTCGGCCCGGCTTCCAAAACTATCGGTGATGGCTTGGGCCAGTTTTCCGTTGGGTGCCTGGTTTTTTTCAGCACTCAAACTCTGCCAATAAAATGAATGGTTCCAGTTTTGGGCAGCGTTATTGAACAAGCCACCGTTCGACTTCACCACAATCTCTTCCAGCGTCTTATTTTCAAATTCCGTCCCAGCGATCAATTTATTCAGATTATCCACATAGGTTTGATGATGCTTACCATAATGAAAATCAAAGGTTTCCGCCGAAAGAAAAGGCGTTAACGCATCCTTGGCGTAAGGTAAAGACGGCAATGTAAATTGTGACATAAAACCTCCCTTGTAATTTGACCAGCCAATTGACCGGTTCTGCTTTAACTTAATCACCTAAAAAATTTAATACTTCCAAAACAACCACTTCCCTCAAACCTCCTCTTTTAAAAGAGATGTTTTTTAAAAAAGGTCAGCGTGATGCCCCAAGCTTGTTCGGAAGCTTCCGGATTAAAGCTGGGCCGGTCGTCACAATTAAAGCCGTGTTGGGCTTCGGAAAATTCAATATGCGTATGGGGTTTACCAGCGGTCCTAAGCGCGTCGGCCACCGCGCGTGCGTTTTCCAAAGGAATCCCCTTGTCTGCCCCGCCCCAGAATAAAATAATTGGAGCCCTCTGGTCTTTAGCCCGGTCCAAAAGATCTGGAGCAATACGTCCGTAATAGGACGCCGCCGCGCTGAGAGGAAGCGTGGAATTGGCAATATAAGAAGTCCGGCCGCCCTGGCAATAACCTACCGAGGCGATTTTGGAAACACCCTGGGATTTGAGCCAGTCGAAAGCGGCTTTAGCGTCCGCTTCCAGATTCGGCAAAGTTAAGGCGCTGGAATGGGGTTTGACCGTTTCCATATCACCGTATTTCGCCGCGAAGCCTGCGGGCGCAGTGCGATGATAAAGCTCAGGAGCGATAGACAAATAACCTTCATGGGCGAAACGATCGGTGACCCGCTTGATATGGTCCGTAACGCCAAACGCCTCCTGAAATACTATAACCCCGGCTTTCGGTTGGCCCAATGGCCTAGCCGTATAGGCTGAAATTTCCGTACCATCCGACACTTTAACTGTAATTGTTTCCGGCATTTAATTTCCCTTAATTTAAAATTTTCTGCTTAGACTGCAACTCCCTCCAACAGGATGCCCGATTCGTGCAGCCTCTGGTAAAAGCCGTCATGACGCAGCAGTTCCTCGTGGCTGCCGCTTTCCACAATACGGCCATGATCCAGGACCACAATGTAGTCCATCTGCTGAACTGTCGATAAACGATGGGCGATCACCAGTAACGTGCGGCCATAGGAAACCTTGGTGATGGCCTCCTGTAAAACCGCCTCGCTGATCGAATCCAGGCTGGCGGTGGCTTCATCCAAAATGAGAATTTTGGGATCAAAAACCATGACCCGGGCGAAAGACAACAACTGCCTCTCCCCAGAAGAGAGCGTACTTCCTCTTTCGGACAATACGGTGTGATAACCTTGGGGCAGACGCCGAATAAATCCGTCCGCGCCTACCAGACGACAGGCCTCTACTACATGGATCTCGGGAATCTCCTTGCGGAAGAAACGAATATTATCCAAAACCGAACCGGAAAAAAGGGTTACATCCTGCTGGACGATACCCACCGATCCCCTGATGGATTCAAGCGAATAGTTTTTGATGTCCTGGCCGTCGATTTCTAGAACTCCTCCGTTAACATCATAAAATCGAGCCAGCAGGTTCATGAGTGACGTTTTGCCCGCGCCTGTGGCGCCCACAAAACCCACCCTTTCACCCGGCTTGATCTCCAAATTAATGTTCTTGAGAACATTTTGCCCTGCTCTATAGGCGAAAGTAACATTCTTGAACGCCACCCGGCCGATTACCGACGGAGAGACGGCACTGGGAAGTTCCCTGATATCAGGATGTTCCTTGAAGGTTTTCCTGATGCGTTCAGAAGAAACGATGGTCGATTGCAGGACGTTCAACTGCTGGGTGATATTGTTGATCGGCTGGAAAAAGCGGCGCATATAGACCGTAAAAGCGAAAAGAACTCCAAATGAAATGCTGCCGCGAATAACCGCTCCTCCCCCAAACCAGACCAATCCCGCCACACCCGCGTCCCCCAGAAACTCGGTCACTAAAAAGAAAAGAAGATTTAAGCGGTTTTCCAAAATGGTCGATTGCAGCAGCAGCTTGTTGCGCTGATCAAACTCTTTTTGCTGTTTTAATTCCTGGTTGAATATCTGGACGATCGCCATACCGCTAAGATTTTCCGCCAGAAAAGAAATGGCCGCTGAAAGCCGAGTACGCATTTCCTGGTTCACCTTCTGAATTCCCCTGCGGATGATAAGAGAAGCCCCTAAAATTAAAGGAACCATCAGAAAACAATAAAGAGCCACCGTTTGATTGAGTTTGAGCATAAAAAATACGATGAGGACCAAGGAAAAAATACCCCGGATCGTGTTAGTAAGGAAGTCCGTAAAAAAATTGTTCAGGGCTTCGGTGTCGCTGACCACGTTGGTGATGATCCGTCCCGAGGAATTCTGGTCGAAATATTTCAGGGATAGATTTTGGATGTGCCGGAAAAGATCGGTGCGGATTTCGCGAACGATGGATTGGCCCGTAAACTGGAGAAGGACGTCCTGGTAATAGGTCAGGCCAAAGGAAAAAAGAACCAATCCCAGGTATCCCATCGATATGCGGAAAATGCCGCGGATATCCGGATGGGGTACCGAAATATGGTTATCGATAATGTTCTTGATGATGTAGGGCTGGGCCTGGTCGATCGACGACGCGATAATGACAAAAGCAAAAATCAACACTACGCGCAGCCGGTACTTGGCCAGGTAGGGCAGCAAAATGAGCAAACCACTTTTCGCTTTTTGGGTCATGCCGGCTCCCCTTCCAGGCTTAAAGGCAGACCGTTCCGTTCCTCGGACAGGTCCGGCTCTGAATATCTGACATTTCCGTCGACACCCACCACCTTCTGTTCCTCTTCAGTACCCGATTGCATGATCCAAAGCCTGGAATAAAGTCCGCCCGAATGAATCAAATGGGAATGGGTCCCCCGTTCCGAAACAGTGCCATCCGCCAGTACCAGAATCTCGTCCGCGTGCCGGACCGCGCTCAACCTGTGGGAAATAATCAGCGTGGTTTTTCTACGTAAAGAATTCAACTTTACCGAACTGTTATGCCGCAAATTGTGCAACAGGGCCCTTTCGGTCTTGGTATCCACCGCGCTCAAGCTATCATCCAGAATATGAATGGGAGCGTTTTTATAAAGCATTCGGGCAATGGCAACCCGCTGTTTTTGGCCGCCCGACAGGCGCACACCCCTTTCTCCGATTTCGGTATTAAACCCGTCGGGAAATTCAACAATGTTGTCGTAAACCACCGCCGATTGGGCCGCCTTTTCCGCCTTTTCCAGATCAGGGCTATTGTCGGAGAAACCGATGTTATCCAGAATTTTCTCGGAAAACAGGAACCCGCTCTGGGGAACGTAGGCGATTCCATGGCGCAGGTTCTCCAAGGGGATTTTCAGGATATCCACACCATCAATGAAAATCGTTCCTTTGGGTGGATTGTAAAGACGTAACAATAAATTGGTCAGAGTCGACTTACCGCTTCCCAAGGCCCCCACGATTCCGATGGTCTTACCTTTTTCCACTTCAAAAGAAATATTTTCCAAAACATTCTTTTCCGTGCCCGGATACCGGAAAGTCAGATTCTTTACTTTGATATTTCCAATAACACGGTGCTCCTTTTTTGCGTCCGGATCATCAACCACGTCCGGAACGACGCTTAACAGTCCTGAAATCCGGTTAAGCGATCCGGCTGCCCGCTGAACCACATTGAGGGTCTGTCCCAATTGTTCAAGAGGCTGACGTAACTGGGCCAGGTAAAGGAAAAAAGCGGCAAAATCGCCCAACGTAATCGTATGGTTAATCGTTAAATAACCGCCGTAACTTAACACCACGATAGAACCTATTGAGGATAGGAATGGGAGTAATGAACCAAACAGGGATGATAAACGTACAAATTTTACTTTTTCATGGACGATCTTCTCAACCTTTTCCTCAAAACGGTGAAGAGTCACGGCTTCATTCCCGAATGCCTTCACTACCCGGATACCGCCAATAACCTCTTCTACCAGTTGGGCCATGCTTCCCAACGCCGACTGATAATGCATGGATTGATTCTTAATTTTTGGGCCGAAATATCCCACAAGTATGGGTATAGCGATTAACGGCCCTAGGCCCGCCAAGGCCAGATGCCAGTTCATATGAACAGCCATCATATATAACGCTGCCGTAAGCATGGAAAGACCGTTAATTGACTGGCTAATGCCCATAGAGGCGAACTGCCGAACCACTTCCACATCGCTTAAAGCGTGGGACAAAAGATCCCCCACACTATGACCCTGATAGTAAGACGGTGATAAAGTCGACCATTTTTTGAGTAGTTGTTTACGAAGTTGATAAACCAGAATTCTGCCGTGGCCGTTGATAATAATTCGGCCCAGCCAAACGGTGGTCACCCGGAAAAAGCTGATCAGCATAATAGTTTCGGCAAAATGGGCCGCTTGTTGAACTTCTAGGGTGCCATGTTGCAGTTGGTCCGTAAATCGGCCAATTAATTGGGGAATTTTTACCGCTAATTTACTGGAAACCATAATCAACAAAAGCGCCGCCAAATAAACCCACCAATTTTGAACTACATAAGAACTGACAATATGCCAACCTGACGGCTTCTTTTTTTCAAGATTATTTTCATTTTGATTAATGGACATAAAAACCCACCAAATTCAAACTAAAGAGAAACCCGTATTCCGGTAAAAAATTCGAACTACTTTTACTTCCAGTAATTTTACGAGACATTTAATTATTCCTCGCGAAAGGATTGAATAGGTTCGTATACACATCCGACGGCTTGATTTGTCCTCGTTGGAGTTTTCCGTCCTTCACGAAAAGATCGATCCAAAACTGGATATCCGAATCTTTGATTAAAGTGGATTCCGGATTGGCCGGCAGGTAATACTTGACCAATTGGGGATTTCCCCCTTTTTCCGTAGTAATATCGGCGACTATTTTCCGGACATGTTCAGGATCCTTTTGAAAAGCGTCCCATATGACCCGCTTAGCCGTCTCAACCGCAGTGACATAATGCCGAACCGTGTCGGGATGGGCTGCAATAAAATCATCCCTAAAACCACAGGCAAAGATAGTCGCATCGTGTCCATAAACATCATAACGCTTGGTTCCAGGGATAACATGAACGCCGCCTCTGTCCAAAGCTCTTTCAAACCAGCTTCCTCCGCTGGTCGTACCAGCCGCTGCGTCTATCTGGTGCGTTCTTAATGCCTGCTCCTCGTTTTCAACAGGCACCTGCAAAAGCTGGACCTGACTAAGGGCAAGTCCGTTTTTCTCCAGAAAAATCTTAATCGTATATTCTGCGCCCAAGCCCAGGATATTAACGCCAATGGTTTTGCCTTTAAGGTCCTTAATAGAATGGATGTCGCTCTCGTCAAGCACCAGTATGCCGGTACGTTCCGCTTTAGTTACGGCTGAACCCGCATAAACCGCCTTGATTTTTCCACCCCTGGCGATAACGTTAATCCATCCGGTCCAATCAAATTGTCCAAGATCGTATACACCCGACAATAAAGGCTGATATAGAGGAGTCCCAGCGCCCACAGCCGGGATGAAGTCAAGTGTTACATTCTGTTCTTTTAAGATATCTCGCCCCGTTAAATGCTGGACAATTTCCCAAGACGTGGCGCTCGTCGTAGATTGAGGAAGCTTAATGGCCACATCGCCTGATACAGCCTTCGCTCTTTTATAAAACAAAAACCCAACAACCACAGCAATCAAAAATAATCCCACAACTGATACAATCAGCCACTTACTTTTATTTTTAACGCTCATTTATTTCGCCTTTTAAAGTTTCTAACCATGTTTCAACTTGACTTCTATACAACCCATTCGCCAAAACTTTTATTCTCAAAAGAATCAGAACCTCGCTTCACGACGATTCTAGTTATCTTTAATCGCATCTTTCGCAATCGAATCGTAATCATTGGTATAAACATCTGAGGGGTGGATCTGTCCGAGCTGAAGTTTCCCTTGGGCCACCAGGAGATCAATCCAAAACTGAATGTCACTATCTTTAATAAATGTTGAATCAGGAGACACAGGCAAAAAAAACTTAGCCAACAAAGAGTTTCCACCTTTATCTTTTAAAATTTGGGCATAAATATCCCTGACATGCTTGGGATCTTTTTGAAAAGAATCCCATATAATTCGTTTAGCAATCTCAACCGCTGTAACGTAACGACGCACCATATCCGGATGCGCCTGGATAAAATCATCCCTGAAACCCACGCCCAGGTTTGTAGCATTATGGCCTATCACTTCGTAATGGCTTGTCCCCGGTACAAGCCGCACCCCTCCTCTGTACTTCGCCAGCTCAAACCAGGTTCCGCCTGTCATTGAACCCGCAATTCCATCAACCTGCTTTGTTCTCAAAGCCTGTTCTTCATTTTCAAGAGGAACCTGCAGAAGTTGAATTTGATCAGGCGACAATCCATTTTTTTGAAGGATCGATTTAATGGAATATTCCGCATCCAAACCTAAAGTGTTAATCGCGATTGTTTTTCCGATCAAATCTTTAACTGAGTGAATGCTGCTGTTTTCCAAAACCAAAATGCCGCTTCTATCTTTGATATCCCTAGTTACGGCCGCACCCGCGTATACGGCTTTAACTTTCCCGCCTCTGGCTATCAGGTTAACCCAGCCCACCCAATTGGCCAGTTCCACATCTACCTCGTTGGACAAGAGAGCCTGAAAACGTGGAACAGTACTGCTAATTCCCGGTATAAACTGAATCTTTATCTCTTCTTCTTTTAAAACATCACGCCCCGTCAACCTTTGAACCAATTCCCAGTTGGTGGGCGTTGTCGGCGAATCTATAATTCGAATCGCCGTCTCTCCGGATGATTTTTGTTTTGACAGATAAAACCACGTAGCCGCTAACGCAGTTACAACCGCCACGATAAAAATAAAATAGTTTCTTTTACGCATCAAAGTTCCTCTTTTTCAGCAAAAACCCAAGACACATTACCCTGACAGACAATTCTAAAAACTTAAGAAAAATTCGGCCCAACGCTAAAGACTTATAAAAGAATGAAATTGTTAATTATTCACGAATGAATTGAATTCATTCGTATAAATATCCGACGGTTTAAGCTGCCCTGGTTTCAGTTTTCCATTTTGAACGAACAGATCAATCCAAAACTGGATATCGCCGTCCCGAATAATGGTCGCATTGGGTGATACGGGTAAATAATATTTAGCCAATAAAGGATTACCCCCTTTTTCAGTTGTGAGATCTTCTGCAACTTTTCGAACCTGCTCAGGATTTTTTTGAAAAGCATCCCATATGATTCGTTTAGCCGTCTCGGCGGCGGTTACGAAATGCCGAACAGCGTCCGGATGGGCTTGGATAAAATCATCCCTAAATCCCACTGCTAGAATGGAAGTATCGTGGCCGTAAATGTTATAGCGGTTGGTCCCGGGAATAATCCGAACCCCACCCCTACCCAAAGCTAAATCAAACCAAGTTCCACCGCCCGATGTGCCGGCCGCAGCATCCACCTGTTTGGTTCGCAGGGCTTCTTCCTCGTTTTCCATGGGAACTTGCAGCAATTGGACATCACTGGGTAATAATCCACTTTTTTGGAGAAAAATATCTATCGTATATTCAGCGCCCAACCCGAGGATGTTTACCGCGATTGTTTTTCCTTTAAGATCCTTAATGGAATGAATATCACTATTATCCAAAACCAATATTCCGCTTTTTTCGATCTTTGTGACACCGGCCCCAGCGTAAACCGCCTTTATTTTGCCTCCTCTGGCGATGACATTAATCCAACCGGTCCAATCGAACAAACCCACATCATAAAGACCGGATAGCAAAGCTTCATAAGTCGGTACTCCCGCGCCTGCCGCAGGAACAAAATCCAGATGTACCCCTTCTTCTTTCAAAATATCTCTACCGGTTAATTTCTGAACAATTTCCCAAGGAGTTGGCGTGGTGGGAGTCTGGGGATATTTTATAGTTACACCACCGGAATCTAGTTTTGCTTTCTTAAACCAGAAAAATCCCACAACCACTGCGACTAAAACAAGGATTATCCAGAGCCAAGCCAATGAATTTTTTTTTGCCATTTTGTTTCCTAACCGAAGATCGATTGATCTAATTCGCCTTTCCAGTAAGTTGCCTTTGATTCAAACCAAACTAAAGCGTAGTTAATAATTACGCCCAAAATGGCAAGTGCTAACACTCCTGCGTACATTTGGGGTATAAAAAAATTGTATTGCGAACTTTGGATATAAAATCCCAATCCGGACTTGGCGCCGATCATTTCAGCGGCAATAACTACCATGAACGAAATTTTAGCGCCTAACCGCGCACCGGAAACAATGGAGGGAATACTTGCCGGCAAAATGACTTTATGGAACAAGTCCTTATCTGTCGCTCCCATTGATTTCGCCGCTTTGATGAAAAGAGGATCTACATTTTTAACTCCATTAATGGTATTAATTAAAATATGCCAACTGGCGGCATAAAAAATTATTGCAATTTTCGAGGTTTCGCCTAAACCAAACAAAAGTAAAAAAATCGGAAACAACGCGAATGTCGACGTGTTTCTTAATGTTTGTATAAGTAAGTCGGTATATTTCTCAAACTGGCTGTAACGTCCCATTAAAAATCCCAAAGGCACTGCCACCACCATGGCTAAAGCGAATCCGCCCAGGGCTCTGAGACTGCTCACACCTGCGTCCACTAAAATTTGGCCCGATAGAATGCCCAGAATCAAAGTTTTAAAGGTTTCAGAAAAGGTAGGAAGGTAAACCGGATCAACTACGCCAATTCGCGGGAGTAATTCCCAAAGACCCAAAAACGCGAAAATAGCCCAAAGACCTGAATAATTACTCCAATTAATTTTGAAGCCTTTCCAACCACTAAAAATAGCGATGGGTTTCACCACTAATAAATCCTGTTCTTTTTTACGGTCTACAATCGCTTCTGGCATAACAACCTCCCCCTGAATCAATTTTCAAACTAAACCTTATCGGGAAAAACCCGGTGCCAACTCCCAATCTTTTTGAGCCTTATTCACTTCTTCTTTCAAAACAGTCCAGACTTTTTCTTTATTGATGGCAAATTCCACACTTGCCCGAATGTCTTCACCCCTTGGCCTGGGAAGATCGATCTCGATAATTTGCTTTATTTTCCCAGGCCTCGCTGTCATGACAACCACTCGATCTGCCAGAAAAACAGCCTCTTCCAGTCCATGGGTCACAAAAATAACCGTAGTCCGTTTTTGATCCCAAATTTTCAAAAGTTGATTTTGAAGAATTTCCCTTGTTTGAGCGTCCAAAGCCGCGAAAGGCTCATCCATCAAAAGTAGGTCCGGATCAGTTGCGAGGGAGCGGGCAATCGCCACCCTTTGCTGCATTCCTCCCGACAATTGGTAAGGAAAACGATCCGCAAAACCCGAAAGTCCAAAAACGGACAATAAATCCTTTCCTATCTTGGTTCTTTCTTCTTCCGGCACACCACGCGTTTCCAAGCCAAACTCGATATTAGAGAGCGCGGTTCTCCATGGAAAAAGCGCGTACTGCTGAAAAACGTAACCGGTCTTGAGGTTAGGTCCCACCACCTCCAGATTGTCATGAAATACTTTCCCGGTTGTGGGTTTGGTAAGTCCGCCGATAATATCCAGCAAAACAGACTTCCCGCATCCGCTGGGACCTACCACCACGAGAAATTCTCCCGGCTTCACCTTCAGATCAACGTTATCCAGTACCAAAATTTCATTGGTCAAATTACCATTGTCATTGATCTGTTGGCTTTTCTTGAGCCGGAACTTTTTATTTACGTTCTCAACACTTACTTTTTCTGCCATACCATTCCTCAACAATTTCTTTTTATTACTACATTTTTTGCCCTCAAATGAAGAGATGCGCCCCCACACCAAAGACCGTCCCGACATTTTCATAAATTTGGTAATAGCGTTGATTCGTGAAGTTATCGACACCAAAGAAAATACTTCCATTAGCGAAGTGATAACTAGTCTTGAAATTGAACGTCGTGTAGGGATCCCAGCTACCCTGAACCCCGTTGACTGTATCCGTATTGGTGGCCGTTGTGTACTCCTTGGAATGAGTTGTTCCGGAAATCTCCAGAGTGAACTTCTTCCAGTCAAAATCCGCCGCAGCATTGCCGATTTCCTGTGAAATATAAGGAACCAGGTTACCTTGAGATCCAGGCACAGCGGGATTGGAGGTAAATGTCGGATTGACATAAGTGTTATTGACATCCAAGGTCAGGAACGAAAAAACCTTTTGTTTAACGTCCACCTCAAACCCTGGATCAAACACGCTACCAGCATTAAAATATTCGTCGGTGGTCGTACCATTTGTTCCCGAAGTTGAATTTTCATAAATGAGATTGGTTAAGTAATTTTCAAAATAAGTGACTGTAATCGTCGTACTGGTCGATAAATTAAGTTCCCCGCCAACTTCCCAGGCCGTATCTTGTTCGGGTTGCAAGGTAGGATTAGGGATGGTGGTCGTGCTACCCGACACACCACCCGCCGTCAAATCAGACGGTACAGGAGGGTTGAAGGACTGACCTACGGACGCCCTGATACTCGCGTCTTCTCCAAACTTGTAGACAAGGCTTAATTTCGGTGAAAAATTAAGTATGTCATTTGTAGGATAGTTATTCTCACCGGCAATAAGTCCAGCACCCGCCACCGCGCTATAAATTTCCAGCTGGGACTCCTGCCAGTCATCCAATCGGGCGCCAAGAAAAGCGGTCAAACTCGGCGTCACCCTCCACTCATCCTGCGCAAACAACGATTGATATAATTCATTCACTTGAGAAGTAGAATTGGCTATATCAGTGTAAACACTATCGGTGCCCCAGAAAGGCACGAAAGCATTGATATTATTCACAAAGGCATTGTCTTCACCAATCCCAACGATCAGATCATGGTTATCCAGCCTGAGATCGGCATCAATCGTCCCCAGAGCTTCCCAGTTCGAGCTGATCTGTTCGGTAGACGGTCCCGACAAAGGCGAATCCGCTACGCTCAAGGTACCTTGCAAAAGATTGAAGTGTGTCCAAAAAGTGAAACTGCCATACAGGGTTAAATCATTATCGATTTTCCCCTCATAACGTAGGTTGGTCGGTTGGAAAGAATTGTTACCGGGGGCAGTCAAATATTGGTATTGGTTCAAGACTCCTAATTGACCCGTTCCGCTGAAGGACACCGGCGCGCCAGTGACCGTAGTTTTACCCGTACCGCTATTGACGTAAGTTACCGCCCCGGCCCCGAGAGCACCGCCAGCGAATTGAGTGCCATTCGCCGATAACCAAGTATTGCCTAATTCGCCGTCTTGATCGGTCGTCGGTTGATCCCAATAAGAATAATCCACCAACAAGCTAAGTGTTTGACCCGGAGCTGGTCTAAAGTAAATTTTGGCCGTGAAAATATCATTCTCTAGGACTGTCCTGGCGATTTCACCAACATTGTACTCAGTTGCTCCCTTGTTACTGGTCGTTTGAGAAAATCCGGTGACAGGAGTGTATGTTCCCGTATAACCGGGAAGTGGGGTGGCCAAGGGACTGACCTGTGCGAATTGATGGTCGGTATAACCCGCAACTGTCGTGTTTTCATAGCCCAAATAAAAAGACCAAGCCTTATCGACCTTGTCTTGAAAATTGAAATCTGTGACACGCGTATTGGTGCTATCCCAATCCTCGCTCAGGCTGAAGGTTTCTCCCACAGGCTCCTTGGTGATGATATTGACGACACCACCCAAAGCTTCTTTTCCATAAAGAGAGGAAAAGGGCCCTTCAACGACCTCAACATGATCGACCAATTGGGTCGGGACCATGTTGAAGAACACCCGACCATTGTTCGGCTGGTTCAACGCAAAACCGTCCAACTGAACGAGGTTTTCCGCGTAACCAGGTATACCCCGCATGGTCAAAGTAACCGACTGACCGCCTGCCGCGACACGACTGACCGCCACGCCCGGGACATCTTGTAAGGCGTCATCTAAATAAACGACAATTTTATTATCGATATCCTCTTTAGAAACCACAGATACTTCCGCCGGTTCATCGTACACTTTCAATTTGGCTTTGGTCCCGGTTATCACCAAAGGGTTCAATTGATAATTCTCTTCTTCGACTTTCGCCTCAGGCGAAGGGCTTACCGACGGACTTACGGTCGGGCTCTGGAATGGAACTTCGGTCACAGAAGGCGTGGCGGCGGCTTCTAGGTCCACTTTCTTTCTCTTATGGTGCTTGTGGGGCGCTGGTGTTTCAACCGGTGTGGCCTCCTCCGTAATCACCGAAGTCTGAACCGCTGTAGCTTCAGCGGTGCTTCCTGCCGTGGGAGTTCCATCCGCCCGGCTGGACCGGACCGGACCGAAGGATAAAATACCAATCGCTAAAACTGTTAAAAACACTTTCACTTTCATAACAGCTCCCTTTAATTAAAATAAAATTCCATTTGCCGCGCTCTACTTTCAACCACACCAGCTTTTTTGCCGAAAAATCTAACCATTCAACTGAAAGACGATCGGCAAAATAACTTCACAGGCGACCGGCAGGCCGTCCTGGTTATATGCCGGTGTGAAAATGCCGTTGTGCACCTTGCTGACCACGAACTGATTCAACACATCCGAATTGCCGCTCAAAAGCTTGACTTCCTGAACTACACCCGCAGCGTCGATATGCACTTGCACCACTACCTTACCGTCGCTACCCTGCTGCCGGGCAGCAAGGGGATAATCATCCGGGTCCAGAAGGTTTCCCACCCAGGCGGGTTGCCTGGCGGTTTGAGCCGCCGGCACCCATTCGGGCTTAGGCGGGTCAGGGGCCTTTTTAACCATGCGATAGTGGTGGTGCTTATCCGCCACAATCCATTCATCCAGAGGTTTAGGCCTGGCAATGGCAGTCGTGGGAAATGAAGACAAGCTCATGTTGATGTTGTTGATGAGCAGTTTCGATTGGTGAAACAAAATCAAGTACAAAACTCCTACCAAGAGGGCATGAACCACCAGTGATAGTCCCGTGCCGGTAGTTAAATTAATTTCAAAGGGTATTCCCAAGCCATTCGGGAATGAGAAGCCCTTATTGATGGACAAATTATTTTGCATGGGTATTTCCAAAGCATTCGTTGTGGATTGTTTCATTTTTTCCTCCTATTTCTGCGTAATCAGCGCCACTTGGGATACACCAGCCTGTTTTATAGCGCTCAAAGTGTCAGCCACCTGCTGGTAAGGTAATTTGCTATCAGCCGCCAAAGTCACTTTCACGTTCGGATTGATGATCGCTTGTTGGCCCAAGCTGGTCCGAAGGTTATTCACGTCCACCTTCGTCCCCTTGAGAAACAACTGTCCCTTTCCATCGATGGATACCGCTAGGCTGATCGTGGTGGAATCCTCGCTTTCCTGCACTTTCGGTACGGTCACCTTCAGCCCCGTTTCCGTCACAAAACTGGCCGTGACCATGAAAACAATTAGCAGAACCAGCATGATATCGACCATGGGTGTGACGTTAATACCGGTGACCGTACCATCGTCATCTACATAATTTGAGCTCATACTCCCACCTCCTCTTTAGAATGGCGCTTCACCGCACGGCGCAAATGGCCTTCGCTTTCATCTTTCAGATAAACCTGGAACAGGTGGATGAGGCTTTGGCTGTTCGTCAGTTTTTTCTTGAGTTCAGTTTGGAAGATGTTGTTGGCAATAACCGCCGGTAGGGCCACCAAAATGCCAAAAGCCGTGGCGATGAGCGCCGAAGAAATGCCCGCCATGACCACCGAGGCTCCCGAACTGCCGTTAACGGCCAGGTCGTTGAAGGCCTTGATGACCCCCAGTACCGTGCCGAAAAGGCCGATGAAGGGAGCGTTATTGCCCAGCGTACCGAGCACGATGAGGTTTTTTTCCAGCCGGCTGCGTTCCAACACCAGCCGGGAGGTCATAGCCTCTTCCACCGAAGCGTAACCCTTAAAGAGATGGCTAAGCCCTGCTGCGGCAACGCCGTTTTCAACGCCTTTGGCGTTCTGAACCAAGTCTTTTGCCCCGGCTAGGTTGCCCTTTTCCAAAAAGCTGGTCAGCTTGTCGATGAAGTCTGGAAAATCCACTTTGCTTTTTCTAAAAACACGCCACCTCTCAATAATGACCCCTACCGAAAAAATGCTGGCCCCCAACAACAGCCATAAAACCCAGACATCGCCCAACAGGGCTAATTTTTTAAATATCTCCGTCATAACACTTCTCCTAATCTGTCTTTGGCCTTAAAACAAAAAACCCAAACCTCTTTTAAGTAGGTTCGGGTCTTGAGATGTCTCATTGCCGCCAAACCGCTTTAGCACCCTGTTCTTTCCCTTTTCGGGAAAACGCCGGGGCAAGTTGGACTCAAAGCCTCGCGTTTAAAAACTACCCTTAAAATAAAAAACCCGATCCACCTTGTAAGCGGGATCGGGTTTTGAGAGGTCTCATTGCCTTTAACCGCTTTAGCACCCTGTTCTTTCCCTTTCAGGAAAACGGCCGGGGCAAGTTGGAGCTGGACAGGTAGTTGAATCCCTTTTTTGGGATTCATGGTTAAAACGAGCCGCCAAAAAAATCACATCTCGCGACTAGTTCAAACCCTTGTCTGTCGACAGTTTGCTGAATAAATTCAGCAAACTGTTAAAGCCTCACCGTTGAATCAAATAGCCTAAAAACAAAAAACCCAATCCACTTTTTAAGCGGATTGGGTTTAAGAGTTATCTTTAACCTTTTACCGCTTTAGCACCCTGTTCTTTCCCTTTCGGGAAAACGCCGGGGCAAGTTGGACTTAAAGCCTCGCGTTGCTAACTTCAATAAGCATACAGTTGTCATACATTTACGTCAACAATTATTTTTATTTTTTATTGGACGCTCTCCAATACCGAAAGCACTTCCAAAAGATGGCTGGCCGCTTCTGCCCCTTTATTGTTTTTATTTTTTTCTCCGGCGCGGGCCAAAGCCAGCTTTACGGTAGGTGTGGTCAATATCCCGAAAGCCACCGGAAGCTTCGATTTTTCCGTAATCCGCCGTAAAGCCGTCGCCACTTCATTGGCAATATACTCGTGGTGACTGGTCTCCCCCTCAATAACAGCGCCCAAAGCAATGATTCCCTGATATTCCCCCACATAGGCCATTTTGTCGGCCACAACTGGTATTTCCCAAGCTCCCGGAACCCAAGCAGTATCAATATTTTCTTTCTCGACACCTTGAGCCACCAGTGTATCTACCGCGCCTTTCAATAATTTCTCACCAATCGGATTGTTAAACCGGCTGACAACAATCGCGATGTGATATTTTGAATTATCGGCTTTAGCTTGATTGGTTTTTAACGCGCTCATCTAACACTCCGTAGTTTAAAAGTCGGTTTTGCGTCCAATAAATGACCCATCTTAATCCGCTTTGTGTTCAAATATTTTCCGTTAACCGAGTTCTCTTCTATTTGGATTGGTACTCTTTCAACTACCTTCAGTCCATAACCCTCCAGACCGGCGATTTTTTTCGGATTATTTGTTAGGAGTCGTATTTCCCGGATTCCCAAATCGGCTAATATCTGCGCGCCTATACCGTAATCCCTTAAATCCGCCGGAAAACCCAATCTTTCATTAGCTTCTACCGTATCGAAACCCTGATCCTGAAGTTGATAAGCCCGTAATTTGTTAACTAAACCGATTCCGCGCCCCTCTTGCCTCATGTAAAGCAAAACTCCCCGGCCCACTTTCTCAATTTGATTCATTGCCGCGTGAAGCTGGTCGCCGCAATCACATCGAAAGGAGCCAAAAACATCGCCCGTGAGACATTCTGAATGAACCCGCACCAAAACAGGGCCGGAATCAATTTTTCCTTTCACCAATGCCAGGTTTTCCGAATCTTCCGTATCGGTTTTATAAACCGATAATTTCCAATCCCCCGATTGATTAGGCAAAGGTACTTCCAAAATTCGTTGAACCAATTTTTCATTTTGCCGGCGGTATCGGATCAAGTCGGCCACACTTACAATCAACAACCCATGCTTTAATCCAAAAGCCTTTAAATCGGGCAAGCGCGCCATAGTTCCGTCTTCCCTCAATATCTCGCAAATCACCCCGGCTGGTTTTAAACCCGCCAGCCTCGCCAAATCAACCGAGGCTTCCGTGTGTCCTGCGCGGCGAAGCACTCCGCCTTCCCGATAGCGCAAAGGAAAAATATGTCCAGGTTTGACCAAACTGGCAGAGTTCGCCCCAGGCTTCACCATGGTTTGAATCGTATGGGCTCTGTCATAGGCTGATATGCCGGTTGTAGTGCCTTCCCGCGCATCCACCGAAATAGTAAAAGCTGTACCAAAATGGTCCCTTTCTCGGGTCACCATCGAAGCTAAACCCAGCCTGTCTAAATCATCACCCAGCATAGGAACACAAATAAGTCCGCGGCCCTCTTTGGCCATAAAATTAATCGCTTCGGGCGTGACTTTTTCAGCGGCCAAAACCAGATCGCCCTCGTTTTCACGATTTTCATCATCCACTACGATCACCATGCGGCCTTGACGAATCTCATCTATCGCTTTTTCGATTACATTGTCGCTCATACACCTTCACCCAATTCCCTTTTATCGAATCTTCACCCCGAAGGTTAAACCTTCGCCCGTCGGCAAAATGGTAGATCTGAAACGTTTGCTTGTTGCCGCGACGCGGTTGAACTTTTGCAGCGCTCTTACATTAGGTTCTTTGGTACGAGAATCGTCGATCTTCCCCCAGGCAAATGTGTTGTCGCCCAGAACCACGCCGCCTACCCTCAAGTTTTTAGCGGCCCAGTCCAAATAACCGGGATATCCCTCTTTGTCCGCGTCGATGAAAACCAGATCAAAGGGTCCTTTTGCCTCAATTACCTTAAGATTCTTCAAAGCCGGTCCCACAAAAATCTCAACCCTTTTGGAAAGCCCAGCCTTTTCAAACGACTTGCGGGCAACCCTGGCGTGATGGTCGGAAAACTCAAACGTATAAAGTTTTCCTGGATGAGCCAATCCCCGGACGATATTGATTCCCGAATATCCTGCCAAGGTGCCTATCTCTACGGCTTTTTTAGCCCCAATGGCCCTGGTGATCACCTCAAGATGGAGCCCATCCGTGGGAGAAACATGTATCGGCGGAAGGCCTTCTTTGGCGGCCCGCCGCACAATTTCTAAAAGGACGGCATCTTGGGGTTTAAAAAGTTTGGTCACATATTTTTCGATTTTTACATTCGATCCGGAATAAGATTTCGGCATTATTTTCTCTTTCATGGTTAAGAGTCAGAATGAATTCAACTTTCTCAAACCCTATATTTCCAGAACTTAAAACCCGCCTTCAAATATCAAATCTTTTAAAGGCAGCCGATTATTGGGCGTTTCTTTTTCTTGTAACTCGGGCGCCAATGCCGATTTTTCGCCTTGCTTACCGATGGCTACAACCGCCTCAACCTGAAAGTCATCCGGAACCTTCAACTCAACTCGAGCTTTTTCCCTGTCAAATCCGCCTATACCATGGGTGTGCCAGCCCTTCAAAATCGCTTGGAGAGATAGATTCTGCCAGGCTGCTCCAGTATCGAACGAGTGAGACTTGGAAGGAACCACTTCGCCATTTCGCGTAGTCGTTTTCTTTGAGACAAACAAAATCAAAACTGACGCCTTTTCAGCCCAACGTTGGTTATTGGGGTTTAATAAACCCAAAAACTTTCCCCAACTGGACGAGCCTCTTTTGGAATACAAAAAACGCCAAGGCTGAAGGTTGCTTCCGGAAGGCGCCCAACGAGCCGCCTCAAAAACCGAGTGTAAAATAGTATCCGGTATTTCCTCTCCAGTAAAAGACCGGGGAGACCATCGATTAAGAAAAAGCGGATCGATTTCAAAATCCGCTTTGCGAGAGGAAACCTTCACTTCCTCGCTTAAATCATTGGCCTTAACTGCTTCGCTTACCGTACTCATAACCGTCTCTCTTTCTTAAAAAATATTAATTTTTATCTTTGGTCTTCATGAAGACCAAAATCGGGTCAACAAAACTCATAAGCAGAACTGGTTTGAAAATTCTTAACCAATTACTTTTTAAAAAAATTCGCTTGAAGCGGCGTGTGATTTGGAGGGTTCCATCATCTGCCACCGTTTTAGCGCCCTGTTCGGCCAATTTCGGACAAGATTCCGAAAACTGGCCACGGCCGGGGCAAGTTGGAACTTAACAGGTTGTCGAATCCCCCTTTGGGGATTCATAGTTAGGAACGAGTCACTAAAAAAATCATATCTTGTGGCTCGTTCAAACCCATGCCTGTCGACGATTTGCTGAATAAATTCAGCAAATCGTTAAAGCCTCGCCGGTTTAGCACTTCTTCTCGTCCGGAAAACAAAAAACCCGGACCGCTTTTAAAGCGATCCGGGTTTGGGGAAATCCCTTAAACTCTTTACCGCTTTAGCTCGCTGTTTTGTTCTTTCGAACAACGCCGGAGCAAGTTGGAACTCAAAGCCCGCGTTTGTTAAAAAAAGAATACTTTAGTCATACAATTGAGTCAACTGATTTTTTTAATTTCATACTCTTCCTCGAAGGTTTTCAGTTTGAAATGGGTTACAAAAACTAAAATTTCCGGCTGGGCGGGGCCATATTCGACCTTCCCGCGAATATCAAAAGGAATGATATCGTTAATTTTAAAAACACCGTTGTTCCCGCTTTGCCGTAGTTCCAGCCAATTATCTCCCGGCAGTTCTATCAATTTTTTTAAATAATTGACGCTCGACTTGGCCAATAAAGAATTTTGGTGGCTTTGTATTTTTTTAAAATCTTTTAAGGCATCTTCGGTGAGTTGAACCTGCACTTTAAACTTTGTCATCATATCCCCCATTTAATCTTTTATTTCTCCGGACTTTTGAGGAACGGCCGGTTTGCGTCCGGGGCCTAAATAAAAATCCCGAGCCCCCATCGAGCGGGCCGGGATTATGGGAAACCATGATCACATCCCCGCTTTAGCTCCCTGTTCGGTCAGACCCGCGGTTTTCCCGCGAAATCCTCCCCGGCCGGGGCAAGTTGGTGATTAAAGCCTCGCCGGTATTTCGTTTTAAAACAAAAAAACCCAATCCGCCTGAAAGCGGATTGGGTTTACGAATTTCATAAACTTCGTCCGCTTTAGCCTCTGTTTATTCAACCTCACTGTGAGTTGAAAACGCCGAGGCAAGTTGGAACTTAAAGCCGCGCGTTTATTTGTCTGCTAAATGTATTCTAAACAACCAACCCTGTCAAGCTCCCCGTTAAAACTTTCTTTTCGTCTTTTTTAAGAGAGCTTCTGCGGGAATCATTTTTCGTTTGGCCGTCGTCTTGTGAACGATCTCTTCGATTTCAGCCGATTCTTCCGAGGTCGGTCTTACAAATTTCAGCTCCGAATGTTCCGAAACCACTTTATAGACCAAATCCGCGATCTTTTTAGCTAAGGGGTTATGTCCAAACTCCTCCTGGAGGGTCTTGGTAACAGCGTGGTCAATAAATTGATTAACGCTCTTATAATGTAGTTTGTTTTTAACCAAACTCTCCAGCTTGCTTTTGCCCATTCGAGGCCGATAACTGATAACGCCTTCCATTAAAACCTCCCCATACTGTTATGCAATTGCGGTTAATTGTATGGGTTTAAAGGCTTTTTGCAAACAACCGTTTCGTTCCCTGTTTCAAATTCTTTACCCTGCAAATTCAAAAAGAAGCGGGGTCTGGTTTCACGTCCACGCAAAGGATATTCAGGCGTCCATAGGCGTCCCGAAAAAGGGCGGAAAGAGTGACGCAAAGTTTGCCCGTGGCCAGTGAAAGATAAGGCGTACTCACGTAGAGATGATCCATCAATCCTGTGGCTACCAGATATTGATAATAGTTCTTCAGCGAATGGTCCGCGCCGCGCCGGGCTGGCCTGAAAAACACGCTGTCCCGGGCCAATTCATCTTTACTGCCGACCGTGTGGCTCAACTGGGTTCCGGCCTCGTCCAGAACATACAGGCAGTCCAGTTCGGGATGTTCCGCCAGAATTAATTTCAACCGGGAATCAAAAGCTTTGGGCGTCACGTCGGCCAGCCTGGCCGCCATTCCGGCCATCATCCGGTCGTATTCCTGATAGCGGGATCTTTTGAGGTTGATGTTCCGAACGGTGTAACTTTTAAATTTTCTGGCCGCGACGTCGATTTTTTCCTCACAGCTCGAAAGAAATCCTTCGCGCATTAATTGGGGCCGGGAAAAATAATAACCCTGAATCATATCCGCGCCCAATTCCAGGGCCCTCATGGTTTCCCCCTCGCTTTCGGCCCCTTCGGCCAACAGCAAGGCGCCCAGGCTGTGTGCCAGTCGCACCATGCTGGTGAAGACTTGCTGTTTGTGATAGCTCTGATGCAGGCCCATCACCAGGGCTCGGTCGATCTTGATCAGGTCCGGTTTTAATTCGGCGATTCTTTCCAGATTGGAATAGCCGGCGCCGATATCATCCAGCGCGATCAGAAAACCCAGTTTCCGCTGGTTCTCAATGAACCGCTTCAGGCGGTAAAGATCGTCGCTTTTGGATTCCAGAATTTCGATGGCGATGCGGGAAGGCTTCAGCTTAAAACTTTTCACGGTGGTAATAAAATCATCCAGGGCGTTTTCATCATCGTTTAAAACCGAAGTGTCGAAATTGATCGACAAAACCAATTCGGGATTTTCCTTGGCGGCCGCCGCGAAACCCTTAAGAACTTTTTTACGGAAAAGCCGGTCCAGGGGTATTAACAAATTACTCTCTTCGGCCAGCTTGAGCAGGGTGAGGGGCGAAATAAGCTCCTTGGAACCTTCTTTCGTTCCCCGGCATAAACCCTCAAAGCCCACAATCGACCTTTTTTTCAGCGAAACCCAGGGTTGAAAATGGGCGACAACCCTTTCCTTTTCTAAAATTTCCTCAAGGTCTATCGAATCGGCGGCGGGGGCCATCAAAGGGTTGCCTCTGACAGCCGGAACGGTTTGAAATAAAAGTGGGTCATTATGGCCTCGCGAAGGTTTTGTTTAGGCTTTGAAGCGGGCAGGCTTCCAAATGATTCACATAGCATCAACGGACATAGGGGCCTTGCTAGTTACGCCTCTAGCAACCCATAAAGCATTTTTAATGCCAGAACCAAACACGGCCTTTTTGACGGGCAAAAACCGCAAAGTTTAAAGGATTTTTGATTCTATGTTTTATTTTTGTCCGAATTGTGCCGGTCGCTTGTCCCGCCGATGTACCGACAAAGATGGCAGTCTGTACCTAAATGTTTACCCGTCCCTGTGAACTACTTCCGCTTCTTCTTTTTCTTCTTAAGACCCTTAAAGCCACTGAAGCAGGCAAACAAAACAAAAGCCACCACCACCGCGCCCAAATGCGCGTCCCAGGCGGTTCCCGCCGTGGGGTGAGTGGTAAAAAGCGTCCCGCTAAACCGGGCCAGAAACGGAAACAGTTTGGGTAGTTCGCCCCAGGGAATAAAGGCCATCATGGCCTGCACCACTCCCCAAAGCCCCATCACCAACAGGGTCCGGGAAGGTATTTCCAGTAATGGCACTCCGAAAAAGGAAAAAATCCACTTCATCTTGCCCCAGGGGTAATGGAGCAGATAAACCACCCCCATGCCCGTCACCACCCGTGAAGCCCCAATCAGCGCGAAAGTGCTGTCGGGATGAAAAATGCGATGGGCGGCCTCCCCCGCTAAAGCGCAGAGAAAATAAGTTAAAAAATACCGTTTCCGGCCCCATTCGTTTTCCACACCCTTGCCGAAAAAGAAAAGAAACGACATGTTGGCCACCAATTGGGTCCAACTACTGTGTAAAAACATGCCGGTAAACACCGTCCAGTTCAAATGCCGGGCCGGGATAAACCCAAAACGGTTCAAAACATCCATAAAGTCGTCATGCCCGATCGTCAAATAGGCGATCGTCACGTTCACGATAATCATGAAGGTGTTAGCCCAGGGGATTTTTTTAGAAGCGGGGGTGTCGTCGGAGAAGGTGATGAACATGAATGCCTATCCTCATACCTTAAGAATGAGACATTTTAATTCGAATCCTCAATTAAATTCTGAAGATTATTCGCGAAAGTCCTGTCGGTCAGTAAATGATCCAGGGTTGTATCGTGCTGGATATTGACTCGTTGAAACTGGGAGGAACCAGCTCCCTGCGCCGTCTTGAGCACCGTGTCATAGCTGAAGCTATCGTCGTCTTCGCTATGCCAGAAAATGTAGAAAACCGGATCGGCATCCAGAATAAATCCAACCTTGCGGGTTACCAGCGTATTCCGGTACGCGAAATTTTCAAACGAGCTGTCGGCGATCATCGCCTCTTCCTGTTTGCGGCTGGCGGGCGAAAAACTTCTCAAATAATTTTCCTCTTTACGATTCACCAGATTCATATAGGACGATTGATAAAAAGCCATCAGGCCGCCGTAGGGTCCGGTGTAATCCGAAAAAGGTTGTTTCAGAATATCCATGTCCAGGATTTGACCCTGAAAAACGCAGGTCACCGAACCATTGTCATTCGGCACCACATCAGCCACTTTGTAATAGTTCCCCGCGGGCCGGGCCGCGAAGTTCGTAAAATTATCCGTCAAAAGGGAAACCGCCGCGCCGAGGTTTTCCACCGCCGGATTTAACATATAAGCCCTTCCATCGTAGTAACTTTTGTCGGGCCCCCGAACCACCACCAGGCTGTCCAGGAAGGGATCGTTCGCGTTGCCCAAGACAAAATAAGCCAGAGTGCCCAGATTGTATTTTTGAGAAACGCGGTCCGGCGGGTTCTTTTGATAAGCGGCAGACTGCTGGGCAAACATCTTTTTGATGTAGTCCTCATCGGTGTCGGCCTGTGACGAAAAAGTGTTTTGATAGGCTTTAAAATTTCCGCTGATAAAGGCCTGGGCGATCGCTTTCACCGCCGCTTCGGTGGTTTTGGGTTTTACTTGCGAAAAGGCCAAACCGCAGGAACCGTAAGGAACCTCCAGATAAAAATGGGAAGCAACCACCGTAACACCGTCGATATCAATCAGCACCGGTACATCGGTCAGAACCATCGGGCATTCCAGCGCGAAGGCCGGAATAGTCCAACCAAAAAACAAAAGTAATAAAACTGGGATTGAGATTCGATTCTTCATGGGTTCGGTGAACATCATACCCTTTAATGCAGGCGTTACTCTACAAACTGGTCAGCCAGCTTCGGCGGGTCAGGTAAAACCGCAAAAAGGCCACCGCGCTGGTCACAATCAGGGGAAAGAAAGGGTGGGACGCGTATAAATAGGTTTCCGAGCAGGACAAAATAATCAGGAACAGCTCAAACAAAAACACCCCGATCATCACGATATAAGCCCGCAGCCTTTTTTGCTGGGTCGGGTAGGTCCAAACCTTTTCAAATCCCAGGGGCAGGCTCATCATGCAGTTCAGCAGCCACACCACCATTACCAAAACCAGCACATGGTAAATACCAATGGGAAAGTTTTTGGGTACAAAGTTGATATAAATCCGGTGAGCCTCCGGCAAAAAGGTCGGCAGGATATAGCAGAAAATGATGAGAGGCATAAAAAAGATCAACGCCCGAAACTGGGTGAACCAAAAGAGCGTCTTTCGTTCCACCGGCAGCGCCAGCAAATAACTGCGGCTCATCACATGCTGGGACCGCCACTTGGCCCCCGTCATCTCTGTCATGGGTGTCATGGCGAATAATAAATAAGCGTATAGCAGTCCCAGATAGATCAGGTGGTTATACGAAAAAAACATCAGGGAAAAAATGGTGAAAAGAATCAAAATGGCCCAGGGCAGGCGGTGCGAAATAAAATCCCGTTTGACGAAATGGAAGATCATTGGTCTTCCTCCAGCAGGTCCGCTACCTTTTGTGAAAACACCGCTTGCTCCGACCCTCCTAGAAAAGTCGTCATCGGCTCATAGGTGGTTACCACCCCGTCTCGCAAAAGCATCACATGGCTCACGTTGGTGGCCAGGTCTTCCAGAATGTTGGTAGCCAGCACAATGGTGCACTTGGTTTCCTGGTTTAACCGCTTCAATAGACTCATAAAATGCCGGCGGCCCACAATGTCCAAAACCGCCGTAATCTCATCGACCACAATTAAATTGGGCTCCACGCTCAGTGCCGCCACAATCTGCACCCGGCGTATTTCCCCCGCGGACATATTGCCCAGCCGGTCCGTGCGTTTCACCCGAAAGAGTTTTAAGTAACCGGCTTCGATGTCGTGGTTGTAATGAGTGTAGAAATATTCGTTGAACTTTAAAAAATCATCCACCGACCAGTCGCCCGGAATATCCACCTTTTCGGAAAGATAAGCGGTCTTCTGCCGGCTTTGCCAATTGTCCTGGTAGGGTTTTTCGTTTTCGACTTTCAAAAAACCCTGGGAGGGCTTTCGAAAACCAAGGATCAGGTCCAGCAGGGTGGTTTTGCCCGCGCCGTTTGCGCCCAGCACCGCCACAAAATCCCCCGACGCGATTCGCAGATTCATGTCGGTCAATACCTGCTTGCCATGGGGCACGCGGTAGCCGAGATGTTGGATGTCGATGTTAACGCCCATGGGCCTTTATCCGTTTCCCATCAAGATAGGTTTAACTCTAGCCAAGAACGAGACAAAAAAGAATGATTTACGACATGAGTCTGAATATTTTACCGGCTGCCAAGGCCACGGTTTTGCCTGTAGGCCTAGCCGTGTACCTGGCCGTGGTCCACGGCCAGGTGGCAGCTCGGTACAGGTACTCAAAGGGCAAACAGCACTTTACTGGATTTGATTTAACCGTGATGAATGTGTGAGAAGGGAGAGCTGTCCCCTGACAAAAACCGCTTTTTCAACTCAGGCGTGGGGATCATGCAGGCTTGGGTTCGGCCAAATATCGAATAGCGATTGCGGGCAATCAGGTCATAGACCCAATCCCGAACAGGAACGGGAATAATCATAAAAACATAAAACCAACTCCAAAACCCGCCCAATTCTCTAAGCAGGGTTAATGCCCCGCTCGATTTCGTCAAAGCGTTGCCGTCTTTCACCAGCACCAGCGTTTCCAGTTCTTGAACCGGCAGTTTTAATTTTTTCAAGTAGGTTCGGCCAGACTTGGACTGAAGTGCACCGAAACGGAATCGACCCGCCCTGTCTCTTTTAATCACGAATTGAACCAACCCGTTACAGAGATTGCAGACTCCGTCAAATAGTAAAACTAAATTTTCGTTCTTCTTTGTTTTCACAGGTCTCTTTCTCTACATTTCCAACACTTTGTGAAACATAAAATTCAAAATAAGTCTTTGTGACTTTTCACTTCTTTATGTTTTTGATTGGTTTCTTTGAATTTCTAAAAAGACCAAGATATAAAATATAAAATGCACAACCGATAAGAAGCAAACCTCTCAAAATTTTAAATGGATTGTTATGGGAATCTATTAAGAAAAACAAAGCGCCAACAACGCAAATAACAACACCCATAAGATAATTTTTGTTTTTCGTTTTTTTCGGCTTTGAAATGTCAAAAAAGCTAAGATACAAAATCCCAACTACACAAATGGCTAACATTGAATAGCTCAAAATCCCAGATGGATTTGCAAACTTTTGATAAACAAGTAACCCAGAAATAACGAAAAGGATAGAGCCAGTTAAGTATTTTTTCTCTTCTTGTTCATTCTTTTTATTGGTTTTTATTTTTTTCAAAATTCTAAATCCTTGAACATAATTTCAGTTTCCCAAAACCAAACCTCGAACCACTCAATCTAGCCATCCCTCTTCTTTCAAAAAGGTAATCAGTTGCTGGTTATCCAACGACAAAGGCGGCAACCATTGGCCCAAAGGTTCCCTGGTCCACCAATCCCCCGTGGGGTTTCCGGGCGGGGCGAATTGGTAGCGGTATAGCGTGGCGCGGATGTAGCGGGGCAGTTTGTCCGGGAAGGGGTTGGGGCCCAGTAGGCTTAGAGCGCCGGGGTCGTTGTGCAAAAGCTTCCAGACTAAATACAGTGTCCACGGGTATTGATTCACTGTGCTCATGGAAGCGAACCACATTTGCCAGTCTAGCCGGGGCTGGTAAGGGGCGATCTGTATCGGTCTCTGGTTCAGCGCCACGGGCAGGGCTCGGTAAAGGTAATCTTTCCAAACCGCCGTGGCGTCGGGTTTGTCGGCGTCGGTTCCTTGAAACACCACGTTCAAGCGTTCTTTCCCAATACTTCCAAAAGCGCCGTAAGTGTTTACTAATTCCAGAGGGTCGAAAGATGTGTTCATGATCTGCGTGGGAGAAATCAGGTTCATCACGGGTTTGATGCTTAAAAAAAGAACTAGTACGGCGACAATCCATCCGGCCACCTGCATGGGTTGGCTGGGCTCGGCTTTAGACTGCGCTTGTACCGAGTACTTCACCAAACTTTTGGGCAAAAGCTTGGCCCAAAAGCTGTCGTCAAAACAGGCCAGCGCCGGCACGATGGTTAGCCAGTTGAGAAACGAAAGATTGCCGCTAAAGACCAGCGTGATTTGAAACAACACCATGATCACCCCGGCGGTATGCCGAAACAATCGCGGCGTCACGATAAACCAGGGGGCCACCAGTTCGGCGAGAAAGTTAAACAGCACTCCCGCTTTTAACAGCCAGTGGGGCGCAAAGTGAAAATGGCGGCTGAAAGCGTTGGGGATGGGCTGGGTTTCAAAGTGATAATAAAGCGCCGTCAGGTCGCGCCAGCATTCGTCGCCCCGAAGTTTGATCAGCGCCGAACCCAGCATGATGCGAAAAATCAGCCAGCGAAACAGCCATATCACCGCCACCGGCGGCGGGCGTTTGCCAAAAGGCCGTCCGTCGAACAGCGGGCAAAGAAAAATACCCAAAAACCCCGTTTCCAGCAGTTGGATTTCCCATCCATAGCCGTACCAGTCCTGCCCGATATGCACAATGCTCATATAGAGAGCCCAAAGGATGATCATCATTAGGCCGTTGGCGTAACCCGCCACCACCAGGCAAGAAAGGCCAAAGCCAATCCAGGCCGTCGTTTGCAAAAGGGTGTCCGAATGGAAAAACCAGAAGAGGGATGGCAATCTTAAAAAACAGGCTAAAGGACTACCCAAAGCGCCTTGAGCCTGTTGAATGAATAAGTCGATGGGAAGAAGCCCGTGAGAACCAATGAGCGGAATGATTTGCCGTGCCGCCGCCAAAAAAGCTACGGCGTAGACCAACCCCAGCCAGCGAAGGATGACAAAGCGGGTAAGGAAATAAGATTCAGTAACGGAGGATGTTCTCATGGAAATGGTGGAACCATCCAGTCCGAACACTCCGTTTACAAATCCAGTTGCGGCGGAAGAGGTGGAAGTAAAGGCTGTAATTGAGCCTTCAATTCCGGAATATGTTTTTGGGTTAAACCCCAAACCCGATCATGTTTAATTTGTCCGTAATCGTGAACCATCACATTTCGCTGGGCAATAATGGATTTCCATGGAATACCGGGATTGTCTTTTTTGAAAGTGTCTGAAATTTTCCGGGATGCTTCGCCTACTATTTCTATCTTTCGCTCCACGCCTGCCTGGAGAAGTTCATCTTTCATGTATTGGTCGATTGATTTTCCAAAAACAAACCGGTCAATTGCGTC
Organism: candidate division FCPU426 bacterium; assembly: GCA_003136635.1. Taxonomy (GTDB): domain Bacteria; phylum Oederibacteriota; class Muellerivitia; order Muellerivitales; family Muellerivitaceae; genus Bog-1183. Next base: position 40,046 of record PLFD01000043.1, read on the forward strand.
GCAAGCCTGCAAAATTTCCCAAAGGTACGCCGCGTCTCTTTCCTCAAGCGGCATAGATGGTTTCTTTATGGCTCAGTATGGAATAACGCAGAAAAGGGTTGCTCAAGGCTTCTTTTTCAACCAAATCCACTTCCCGATTGAATAAAACCTTCAATTCATCCTGCATCTGCACAAAATCCATCAAATTGACGGAAGCGTCAGCGTTAAAACTCACCAAAATATCCACATCGCTGTCGGGCCTAAACCCCTCGCGTAAAACCGAACCAAAAAGGGAAAGTTCCTTGATGTGGTGATTTTTACAGAATTCGATGATTTTTTCTAAGGGGAGCGAAATTTGAATTTTCATCGTGAAACCTTTTCAAACGGGCTAAAGACGGCCCATTATATGGTCTTTTCCAAAAATCTTCAGCAAAGTTTAGAGACTACCCAATGCGCCTTGAGTCTGTTGAATGAATAAATCGATGGGAAGAAGCCCGTGAGAGCCGATCAACGGAATGATTTGCAGAGCCGCCGCCAAAAAAGCCACGGCGTAAACCAACCTCAGCCAGCGAAGGATGACGAAGCGGGTAAGCCAGTAAGTTGGAGGTGTTTTCAATTGAAAGAACCTTTCAATTTTACCTATTTACCAGGAGCCTATTATTTATTGAGTATATCTCGAAAACAAAAAAGCCTTCCCTCTTTCGAGAGAAGGCTTTTAAAACATTAAACTATTACTTATTGCCACTAAATAAACCCGACCAAAAACCTTTAGGTGTTGGTGTTGGTATTGGTTCTTCATGTTCCTTGGCAATCAACTTCAGACCAACCGCAGGCGCTGTATAAAACAAGCCGATATGTGCCCACTGAATTATTAAAACATATTTTCCTGGTGCTAAATCTCCAGTTGTTTCGAAAGCAAGCGTATCTAATTTAGTAAATGGACTAATCACATCAAGATTTGTAAGGCTGCCCGATGATTGATATTTTGAATAATTATCAGCATCTAATAAATAAACATTCAAAGATGGTTTTTGTTTATTTGTCGCAACCGCCAATGTGACCGTCGATTTATGATTCAGTGTAAAAGGCCGTTCAATTCCCTGTCCTGCTTCTCCAAGATTGTGTTTACCCGGCCCCGGAACATTAAAAGCCTCTTTGAAAAGAACAACAGTTTCGGCTTGTACTTTCGAATAAGAAATTTGCAAAATTACCAACACGGAAAGAGATAATAAAAATAACGCTGTTTTGAATTTCACTATGAGCTCCCTTAGATATTATTTAGTTAGTTAAAATAGTTATTGGCAAACAGTTGGGTTAACTGTGAACGTATCATTCGTAGAAGTCTTTGGTTGTTTGGCTACAGCAACACAAACGATATAAGTATTATTCGTACTAGTACTTATAGAGCTAAGATCAACTGGTGTTTTACACGCTAAAGTTATAGTGCAATTGGTTGCAACACTAGGTAATGAAGCTCCACAACTCAAAGTCGTAGTTTCGTTAGTCCAAGTACCATTACCCGAAGAAGAAGTTGTAGTTGAGCTTTGACTACAAGACCATATGACCATCGAAAAAAGACCTAAGAACATTACAAAAACGACCAAAATTTTCTTCATAATCAAACACCCCTTTAAAAAATAATCTTATAGGCTCAACTTTGAATCCAGCTAATTTCATAACTTAATACATAGTTTATGTACTGAATTTGAGGTTTCAACTGTAATTTGTCTATGAAGGACAAATTAATCACCACCCAATTAGGTAAGAACGTTCGGGAACTTCGGCTAAAAGCGAAGTTGACTCAAGAGCAATTGGCAGAATTAACTCAAATTCATGCCGTGTATATGAGCAATATTGAAAATGGGCTTCGAAATATCACCGTGATTAAAGCTTTCAAAATTTCCCAAGCTTTAAATGTCGATGTTTCAGATTTATTTAAGGGAATTCCCCGTAATCCTAAAAATACTTCTAAATAGCTGCCCGTAAACAAAGCAAACCGGCAACATCAACACTTTAGATCTTGCCTGAATTCGTGCTTAAAAACCGTTTGAACAGACTTTGCTTTTATTTAAAATGCTCCCCAAAATCCCAATTAAGGAGCCTACGATGCCCGAAATCCCCCTTTCCAAAATCCTCGCCAACCCCAAAAACCCCCGCCGGGTCATTACCCTGGAAATGATTGAAAACATGGCGGCTTCGCTAGATGCGGTCGGCCTGAAGAATGACATCAAACTCAATGTCCTGCCCGACGGGTCTTATGAGCTAATCAGCGGGCATATCCGCTTTGCAGGGGCCCAGAGGCTTGGGTGGGAAACCATCTCCGCCGAGCTATTAACCCTGACCCCCGATGAGGCCGAACTAGTGGGGTTAATCGACAACCAAAGCACCCAAATGCACTGGCTGGACTGGGTGGTAGCCATCGAGAAGCTCAAAAACGGGCCGGGTAAGCTAAAACAACAGCAAATTGCTGATAAACTGGGGGTAACCCAGGCCCGGGTAAACTACGCCCTAAAGGCCGCCAAGGCCCTAACCCCGGCTTCTCGGACCCTAATTTATAACAGTGTTATAAAATTGGGCCCCGAAAAGTCGGTTTCCGAGGTTGCCGTCCGGGCCCTAGCTGATCTGGGCGACCCCAAAGAGGTCGAAAGGGCCCTGCCGGTATTCCTCGACCGCCGGATGACTGCACCCCAGGCCAAACGGCTGGTCAAATGGCTGAAGGAGGGCAAGCCCCTGGAGGCCTATAATGCCAATGGCCATAATCAAGAGCTATTGGCACAACCAAACCCCGCACCTCGGCTTGCGGCCTCGGCGCAGGTGCCACCTAGCTCCACCCAACCGGAGAAAGAACAAACATTCGGTGAAATTTGGGCGGAAATGAAGACCGGTTGGGACAACCTATTACCAAATGCGTCTGGAACCGAAAAGGAAGCGAGAGAAAATAGATACATAACTATTTTCGGATTCGCTATTTGCGCAGTGCTTATCTGGCTGGCCTGGAAAGCCGTCGTCTGGGTGATTACCGCCGTCATCCACTGGCTCTAGTGGGACAATCTTAAACGGGAGATTGATTCATGCACAAAGCTAAAACGGTTGAGGCTTATATCGCCACCGCCCCGATGGAGGTCAGGGTCACGCTGAAAGAATTGCGAAGCGCCATCCGCAAGGCGGCGCCTGGCGCGTTCGAAAAGATCAGCTACGGCATGCCCTACTACAGTTATCACGGACGTCTGGCTTATTTTGCCCTGCACAAAACCCACATCGGCCTTTACATTCCCACCCCGGTAATCGCGGAACATCAGAAGGAATTAAAAAACTACCACGCCGTCGGGGCGACAGTACGGTTTCCACTGGATAAAAAGCTTCCCCTCACGCTCATTCAAAAACTGGTGAAAGCCCGTATAAAAAAGAACAAGCAAAAACAACCGCGATCATAATCAGTAAAAAGGGCATCAAGCGGTTGTTCGGGTCATTCGCCGACGCTAACGCGATGCTCAACTGGACAAAAAAAGGCCCGCTCCAGAAAGAGCGGGCCTTTTTTCTAAAACAGCTAAAGTAAGTTAAACACCTGCAGGCTTCAGATCATTGAAACCCATAAAAAGAATAAGACATATTTTGCGAATCATGCACCGTGCTGTTCACAAAAATATAACCACCCGTACTGTCGTACAACCAGCCGGAAAGCTGGCTGGTCGGCGTCCCCAAAAACGCGGTATAGGTGACTAGATTTCCTGAAGGATTTTTCGAGGTGGCGACAAAAGCGCCGGTCACCTTGACCTGGGGAATATTATCCAGATTCTGGCTGAAAGAAAAAGAACCGGAGGACCAGAGGGTCGTGGGCCAGAGACCCTGCCAGTTGCCGTAATAAATTTCCGAAGCGGATTTCATCGCCCCAATGTTACCCTTGGTCGCACCTTCCTTTGATTTTTCCAGCATTTGAGCGAAACGCGGGATGGCAATCGCCGCCAAAATACCGATGATCGCCACCACAATCATCAACTCAATCAAAGTAAATCCTTTGGCTTTCAGACCGATAGTACACCTCCCAATAATGGACTTTATTGAAAACCGTAGAAGGAATAGGCCATATTTTGCGAATCATGCACTGTGCTGTTCACAAAAACAAAACCGCCCGTACTGTCATACAACCAACCCGAAAGCTGGCTGGTGGGCGTACCCAATTGGGCGGTGTAGGTGACTATATTTCCCGATGGGTCTTTGGACGTAGCCACGAACGCGCCGGTTACCTTAACCTGTGGAATATTGTCCAGGTTTTGACTGAAAGAAAAGGATCCGGACGACCACAATGTAGTCGGCCAGGTACCCTGCCAGTTGCCGTAATAAATTTCCGAAGCGGATTTCATCGCCCCGATGTTACCCTTGGTCGCGCCTTCTTTTGACTTTTCCAGCATTTGGGCGAAACGCGGAATGGCGATGGCCGCCAAAATACCGATGATTGCTACCACGATCATCAACTCAATCAGGGTGAACCCTTTCGATTTAAACCGATGCATAACCGCCTCCAAAATTTTAATTCAAACCGATGTTTACTGACCTGATTCATTAACGGTTTTTTTCAAATCAATCTTTTGGGCCTGCACTTCCACATTGCTTTTCGCGCGAGTCAAATCCGAATTAGAATTCGCCGTTTCAGCGGCGGAAAAATAATTTTGTTTGATCACCAAAAAAACGAGACATAAAGCAATGATTCCCAAAAGCGGAAATAAAAACCGATTCATGAACCCCCTCGAGTAAAAATCGTTGACCTACCCTAATTAAAGCAGGATTGGTGCCAAACGATCGCGGGGAATTTAAAGGGTTTTAGCGAAAAGGAGGTGCATCCTGTGCATAGAAAATAACGCACATGGCTCATTTTAAATGCAGAATTAACCGCGGTAAGAAGTGGGTTTGAGTTTGTATTTTTTTAACAGCAGCTGAAAATTGCGCCGCGCCAGACCGGAGCTGCGGGCCGCCAGAGACACGTTCCCTTTGGATTCGCGCAAAAGATCCGCCAGATATTTTTTTTCAAAGGCCTGAACATGGGACTTTTTGCTCTCACGAAAAGAACCTCCCGGGCCCGGGCTTTCAATCAACGAAGGAATCGCCAGATCGGAAAGTTGTATTTCGGAGCCGCCCGTTAAAAGACTCGCCCGTTCCAGATGATTCTTCAGTTCGCGCACATTCCCCGGCCACGGCTGGGAAAGAAGCCACTTCATGGCCTGCGCCGAAATTTTCGGGGGTGTCTTTCCCGTCTCGACATATTCCTTCAGAAAATAATCGGTCAAAAGCGGGATATCCCCCAAACGCTCCCTCAGAGGCGGCAGGGACAGCACCAAAACTGAAAGCCGGTAATAGAGGTCTTTGCGAAATGTTTTTTGTTCCACCATTTCTTCCAGATTCTGGTTGGTAGCCGCGATAACCCGAACGTCTACTTTTCGGGATTTCGAGTCGCCCACCAGACGAACTTCGCCCGATTCCAAAACCCGCAAAAGCTTCGCCTGCGACTCCATGGGAATTTCTGCGATTTCATCCAGAAAAAGGGTTCCCCCGTCCGCTGCCTGAAAAAGACCTTCCCGGGTTTCCTGGGCTCCCGTAAAGGCCCCTTTTTTAACGCCGAATAATTCGGCCTCGAAAAGATTGGCCGGTAAGGCGCCTGAGTTCACTTGCACCAGGGGTTTCGAGGCGCGGGAAGAGGCGTAATGGATGGCGCGGGCCGCCAGATCCTTACCGACGCCCGACTCCCCCAGGATCAGCACATTGGCGCCGCTGGGCGCGAATTTTTCAACTAATTGACCGACTTTCTGAATCGCCGTCGAATTGCCGACCATGAACCCTCTATTGGCGTCGGTGATCTGGTTTCGCAGACTTTTGTTTTCTTCCAGCAGGCGGCGTTTTTCCAAAGCTTTCAAAACCACCACTTCCAGATCCTCATGCGTAAAGGGCTTGGACAAATAATCTTCCGCGCCGTTTTTGATGACATCCACAATCTTTTTGGTGCTTCCGTAGCCGGAAATCACCACCACGGGAACAATGGGCTGAAGGGCTTTTATTTTTTTCAGAAACTCTTCGCCCGATTGACCGGGCAGGCGCATATCTGTAATGACCAGATCATAATGATCCTTCACCAAGAGGGCCAAAGCGATTTCCGCGTCTTCGACAGAGAAAGCCTCGTAACCCATCCCCTTGAGCATGCCGTGGAGGAGGTCCCGGATTCCCTTTTCATCATCGACCACCAAAATTTTCCGCTTTTTCAATGAACCGCTCCCGATTTTTGTGATTGCGGCCAATCCATACGAACCCACACTCCCCGGGGTTTCCGTGATTCCAGCCGGATTCGCCCTCCATGAGCCTGAAGGATAGAGCGCGCGATGACTAATCCTAAACCCGTACCCGCTGATTTAGTGGTAAAAAAAGGACGAAACAGTTGTACCAGTTTTTTTGGGGGAATACCGGTCCCCGTATCACCCACACTCAGTTGAATACCTTTTTTATAACGGATTAACCGGACCGACACCACCCCTCCGCCCGGCATAGCTTCCATGGCGTTTCCCAGAATATTGATCAAAACCTGTTTAATGCGGTCGGGATCCGCGGTGACCGGAAAGGATTTCGCGGGACAATCGATTTGGAATTGGCCGGCGTCATTGGGGATTTGAATCCAGCAGGCCCGGATCAGTAAAGCCAGATCAAATTTTTTGACGCGCAGTTCAATGGGTCGGGCGAAAGTGAGCAGGTCATTCACCAACCTCTGGCACCGCTTGCCCTCTTTCTCGATGGCATTGAGCCAATTTTGCCGTTTTCCGCTTTTCGCGGTCCGGGCCATTCGGGCCGAACCCAGAATCACCATCAGGGGATTGTTCATCTCATGGGCCAGGCCGGCGGAAAACTGGCCGATGGTGGCCAACCGCTCCGATTCGGACAATTTACGCTCCGTTGATAGATTTTCCTGATGAACCTTTTCCCGCAGCTGGGTTTGGCGTGTGATTTTTTTGGCCATCCGGCTCAGAGACTGGGTTAACACCTCCACTTCATCTTTCGGGGTTGCGGACAGCGGATATTCAAAATCAACCCGGCTGGTTTCATACTGCCGGACCTGGCCCACCAGGTCGAGAATAGGCTGGACCACATTTTGAGCGAGTGCCAGCGCGGCGAGAATGCTGGCGCCCAGAACGATCAGAAGAAAAACAACCATTAACTGGAGCATGTTAGTGGCCGGTTCATAACATTCTTTCGCGGCCTGGCGGACCACCACCCCCCAGGAAGCGGAATTGACCCTGGCAAAAGCGGATAAGACTTCTTCTTCACCGCTCTCAAACTGAATGACGCCTTCCTTTTGGTTTTGAAGCAGTTGAACCGCCGGGTTGTCCAGCATGGAATCCAGAATCCTGCTTTTATCCGGATGCACTACCGCCAATCCCTGTTGATTGACCAGAAAAGCGTAGCCGGTTTTTCCAAAACGCGCGTTTTCCAAATTTTCAATATTGTGGTTGGGCAGATAGGCGATGCCGACCAGAACACCAGCCAATTGCCCGGACCGGAAAATCGGCGCGCCGACCAGAATACCGACCTGGCTGGCCGCAGTTTTATAGACATCCACCAAAACACCCCTGTGAAGTTCCCGGCTTTTTTTGACGTTTTGAATAAAAAAGGAACGGGAGGGCAAATCTTTTAACGATATGGATGGTTTGCTTTGAGTGATCAATTGGCCGTCGGGTGTAAAAAGAAAAAAGCCGTCGATCAATTCGGTGGCATAGACCACCAGATTCATTTCGCCTGCCGCCTGCTGGGGTTCCATTTTGACAATTTGCTGTCTTTTCGAAAGCGCCTCAACGGATTGAAAAGCGCGGGAAAGACTTTCATCGATCTGCCAGGCCAGGGTTTTCGCCAGGGTCAGTTGTGATTGTTCGGCCTGGACCCGCAGGGCCCGATAGGATTCAAAGACCAGATAGCCGCCCAAAATGGCGGTGGTGGTGACGGAGAGTAAGACCGTTAATAAAGTGATTTTGGTTTTGAGGCTGATAAAACCGGAATGGGTTTTGGAGGACAAGGATTTCATAACACCAATTTAGTTAAAAAAAGTGGAGTTACCAATCAATTTTAAAGCCGTTCTCTTTCCGGAGCGGTTTTAGGGCTAAAGAATGGTTTTTAATCTGAAATCAATCCTCGTCTAATAAAACAAATTCGGTCTTGGGCGCGCCGCAGGAAGGACAGACATCGGGAAGGCTGGCACCCCGGGGCATCAGTTCGCCGCATTTCAAACACTTCCAAACAATTTCGACTTCGTCCTGGTTGGCGTCGTAATGGTATTCGGGGGAACCGGATGGCGGTTTGTCTGGCATAACAATCTCCTTTTTGATTCAAATACCCAATTACCCTACCTCACTGGCGCGGGGCAATGCAATTGATCTCCCAGGGAATACCGAATGGATCCACCACAATGCCAAAACGAACCGACCAAAAGGTTTCCTGAATCGGCATTTTTACCGTTCCCTTTTCGGATAGCTCGTGAAAAATACGTTCCGTTTCCGCAGGAGTATCAATGTTGAGCAGAACGTAAAAACCCTTCGGCGTTTCATAATCCTTGGGCAGAAGGTCGACGCCCGTCAATTCGGTGTCGCCGACGGTGAGCGAGGCATGGACAATCTTCTCGCGCCAATCCCCTGGCACCTGTTCGGCTATGGGAGAGTGGCCATAGGTGAGCATCGTGACAATGGAGCCGCCAAAACATTGCTCGTAAAACCGAAAGGCAGTTTCGCACTGCCCGCTAAAAGTCAGATGGGAACCTAGTTTCATCCCTATCTCGTTCCGCATTTTTTCATTTACTGACCTAGTTGAGTCAAAGTTTGAAGGTTTTGGCTATCGACAGTGATCACACGGGCATTCACCTCAAACCCGCGTTGGGCGATGATCATGTTGGATAATTCAACGGTCAAATCCACATTCGACCCTTCCAGCGATCCGCCCGTAATGATTCCCATTCCATTGCTACCCGCCAAACCGATCGTCTCGGCCCCGGTGTTCGGGGATAACGAGTAGTAATTACGGCCGACGCTGTTCAATCCCCCCGGATTCTCCACGGTCGCCATCGCGACCTGCGCCAGAGCGATCGTTTGACCATTGCTAAAGGTGCCGTCAATCTTGCCGGTTGAATCAAAAGCCAATCCGGTCAAAGTGCCGTCCGTGTAGCCGTCCTGAGTGATCGTGGAATGGCTGTCAGGAACATAGGTATTCACACCGTTGATGGTCTGATAGGTGCCTTGCGCGTCACTGGTTAAACCATCTCTCTCACCCGTGCCTAAAATTCCCGCAGTTCCAAAGTTGAGAAAAATCTGCGTGATTTCCGCGCCCTGGGTCGGCAGAGGCGAAACGGGCAGAGCTCCATTAATACCGCTGGCCGGAGAAGGCAGCCCGGAAGGCTGGTTAAAGGGCGGCAGATAAATAGCGGGGATCGCCATGGTGTCCATGTCCACATTTGACCCGCCGGTAGAAGCCAGTGAACCGTCCGTATTGAAAAATAAAAAATCGCCCGCGTAAGCGTCCGCAGGACTATTCCGATGAAAACTGTAATGGGCCACATTATTCATTTCGCCCTCGTTGATCGCCGTACCGCCCAGCAGATTAGTGGTACTGGCCGGCAAGCCGCCAGTGGTGTCAAACGCATACCAGGCGTAAACCGCCTGACTGGGACCGGTATTGACGCCCGCGGCGCCCAGATCGTTGACCTGATAAAACAGAACTGTAATGGTTCTGGGATTTCCGTTGGAGTCATAGACCGTTTCTTGAGAGGTCATTGCGGGCGTTAGGGGAGGTTGTTGTTCCCAGGCGTAACTTCCCGTATCCGCTGCTCGGACATCATTCAGATTACTGCCAACTACAGTGGAACTCACAATGGGCTGAGGTAGATTGGTCGCGCCGTTCGGCAGGGATAAATTAACGGTTTGCTGATATTCGCCCTGAGCGTTAAGCGTAAGCGTGCCGGGATTATAAATAACTCCCGCGAGACCGGTGGGCAGAACTGGATTTTGATTGGCCGCAGGCCCTTGCCACTGTTGCAAAACGCCGCCTGTCGGAGCGTTGGCCTGCTGGGCCGCGTCCAGATTGCCCGAAAAATTAATCTGGGTCGTGGCTTTGGGTATCAGGGTCAGATTCGGATTGATGTTGATGTTGCCGATGGCCGAAAGATCTGTATCGTTTAAATTGAACGACCCGGTGGTAATTTGCAAAGCGACTCCCGTACCCGTATCCGCCGCGGGATCGATCATGCGTTGGCTGTAGTTCAGGGACGACGTATAACCCTGGATTAATCCCCCGTTGGCATCCACCAAATTGCCCTGGCTGTCAAATGTCAGGTTTCCAGCGCGGGTGAGGTAAGTGTTTGAGCCGCTTTTCGAAATTAAAAATCCGGTTCCCGTAATCGCCACGTCGGTATTTACTCCAGTGGATTGTAGAGTTCCTTCGGTCCAGTTGGCTCTGATGGCTTGAACTCTCGTTCCCGTTCCGATTTGTTCCGGATCAACGCCGCCCAACCCGTTTTCGGAATTATCGCCCGCGCCGCCCGAAAGAGTTTGGGTCAAACTGGAGGCGAAACTCATGCTTTGTGATTTAAACGAGGTGGTGTTGCTGTTGGAAATATTATTGCCGATCACGTCCAGCCAGGAACTGTTGGCTTGCAGACCGGAAATCGCGCTATAGAGTGCGGAAGAAGCCATTCGTGATTACTTTCTAAAAGCGTCGAATTGTCATTAAAGAGATTAAAAACTGCCCTTTCTAACGGTTTTTTCACGGGAATCTTGAGCGAAATAGAAAATTCGGGACCAAATGTGTGAATTAGATCGGGAGCTATCGCTATACCTGACATTCGGCCTGGTTTACGGCTTCTTCGAACACTTTTTGGCCGCAAGCGGCGCAGTCCGGGTTTCGAACGGGTCGAATTGACCTGGCGGTTCTCTTTTGAATGTCCCATTTCCACAGAAACAAATCTGGGGGACGGTTCAAAAGCCTCAAAGCTTCGTAAGCTTGCAAATAGCCAATGGCCTGCGAAAAGGAACCCAGCACCCCCGCTTCCCGGCAGGTGGGCAAAGCGAAAGGAGGCGGGATTTTGGGAATCAGACAGCGCAAACAGGCGGTTTGACCGGGGAGAACCGGCAAAACCTGGCCCTCAAATTTAACCACGCCCGCGTGGACAAAAGGTTTTTCCAGCTTGATACACCAGTCATTCAGGACAAACTTTTTTTCCAGACGGTCCAGGCCGTCGATAATTAAATCGTACTTTTCAAAAACAGCTTCGGCGTTGGCCGCCCCAAAAGCTTCGGGAATAACTTTAATTTTGGTTTCGGGAAATAAACGGTTTAACCGGCGCTGGGCGGCCTCGACTTTCAACTGCCCCAAATCCTCTTCGGAATAAAGAATTTGCCGGTGAAGGTTGGAAAGTTCCACCACGTCTGGATCCATGAGCCCCAGCGTTCCAACACCCGCCTCAGCCAGGGCCAAAGACGCCGGACAACCCAGGCCCCCGACTCCTACAATTAGGATTTTGATATTCTTTAAATTCATGTTTGCCTTTTATTTAAAAACCATCTTCAAGAAAATTTAACCACCAAGACACCAAGGGCACCAAGTAAATCCAAATCTATGATTTAACATTTGAAAATTAAAAATCTTTTCTTTCGCTGTTCTTGGTGCCTTGGTGGTTAAAGATTTTATGGCTCTACCCGTCTCAAAATAATTTTTTGAAGAACCAGTCCTTCTTTGGAACACAGTACATAGTAACGCCCCGATGGAACAACGTTGCCCTCGTCATCATTTCCGTCCCAGCTCAACCACATGTCCGAAGCGCTAATCACCCGCTGATTCAGAAGAGTTTTCAGATGCTTCAAGTTCCCGTCAACCGCCTCCACCTTGTAAAAACCCGGTCCATCGCCAAAGGTCACTAAAATATTAGCGTTTGATACCCCAAAAACAATAGCCCCGTCATTTTGAACGATTAAAGTAGGGGTTGGGGCTGGCACGGAATAAACCGGGGGCGTTGGCGTGCTGAGTACCGAAACCGGCTGTGAATAAACCACCTCGGCCGGCACTGCCGTCGGCTGATTTTCGACCGGCCTGGCGAACCATTGAAAGCCGGGTTGTGGCTGTTCCAATTGGGGCGCGGCTTGCAAAGGTTGTTGATGGGCCCTTAACACTTGCGGCGTAATGGCCAGGGCCGGGCCAGCCTGCGGTTTGGTTTCAGGGTAAGCCGACAGAGTGCGGTTCGCGGGGGCCATAAAACTTTTGGGAAGGCACCGCGGATTGGTGGAAATATCCAACGTAAAAGATCTTCGAAATAACTGCTTCTCACCGGGATATTGAGCCTGATAGCCCTGGGAAGCGGTTAAAAAACCCGCCATACCGCCCTGACGATTCAGGGGCAACGTAGCCGTATTGGGAATCATATCGCCCGAACTTTTCGCCAGGCCCCAGGACAAATCATCAAAACCAGTTTCCTGCCAGCCGACCGGTTCGGCCAGGCTGGAATCGGGTAGATACAAACAACGGTGTTCCTGAGAGGAGGCGCTGTGGATGACCCGATAGGTTCCATCCGAAAGCTTGAACCAAAAAGCGTAAGCCACGCCGATAAAACCGTCTCCGCGGCGGCCCCCCTGCAGCCGAATGGCGATGAGATTATTCTTTTTGAAATAACAGAGGCTGTCGGGCCTGGCCGCGATTCTTTTGTAACCCGTTCCCATGGGCGTATGGACGCAGTGGGCGATATGGATACCGTTGAGCCATACATCCGCCTGCGCGTCCACCGCCACATCCATGGCCGCCGCAACCAGATAAGGCCTGGAATATTGAGCCTGACAAACGCCCCCCGATAAAAGGAACGCCAAGCCCAGGAGTATTTTGTACTTTTTCAAAAGCGCCTCAAGTACCGCGGATAAAAAAACAGGGCCTATCATAACCCAGGTTCGATTTTTAGTGATTTACTCCTAACCGACTTTACAATGAGGACATGAAAAAAACGCTGCTGGCCCTGACCCTTTTACTGCCCCTTGCCGTCGCTTGCGGTAAAAGCAATACGGCGGAAACCGAAATGAAGCTGCCCACCCCGGTGGTTTCGCCCACGCCCATTGTGATCAATACTACGGCTTTAACCGGTTCACCAACCGCCACCGAAACCCCCACGTTGGAATACACCGTTGAGGACCTGAAAGGCACAGGTTTGATCCTGACCGTCGACGACACTGTACCCGAATCGGTGGTGGAAGGAGAAGCGGTCGAGCCGGGTGACGAGCTTTTCACCAAAGACAATTCGGAAATGACCCTGTCGCTCAATGACAACACCATGGTTCACCTGGCGGCCAACAGCCACATTAAAGTAACGGACCTGACCCCCAATGCCACTAACGGATTCAACAGCCATATCGAGCTTCTTTTGGGAAGTGTTTTGTCGGAAGTTGAAAAGTTAAATGAAAGCCAGTCCAGTTTCGAAATCGCGGCGGGCGGCGTGGTTTGCGGGGTTCGGGGTACGGGCTTTGAGGTTCAAAAACAGGGTGACTATGTCGGTACCAAAACCTACCACGGAACCGTTGAAATGAAGAAAGACGGCGTAACCCAGCTGGTCAAAGAAAATGAGCACTCCACCTTTAACCTGAAAAATTCCAGATTCATGCCCAAACGGCATTTGAGCCCCGCCGAAAAAAAACATTATCAAACCTGGATTAAAACGAAAAACAGGGTTCAAAAAAAACGCGCCGCGCGGATCGCCGGCGGAACCACGCCCCAGCGCCGGCCCTTACAAAGGGTTCATGGCAAAAAAGTGGAAAACAGACAGGGGCATCTACCTGGGGCCAAACTGAAACACCAACAGGCCCATCACGCCGACATAAAAAACAAACAGACTTCCCATCCGCGTCCCATGAACAAACTGGTGAAACGCCCCGCGCGCCAGGCCAACACCAGACCCCAGCCCAAAAAACAGAACCCGCCCAGGCTTCAACCGCGCCCAAAGAAAAAGAAAATCAATTAAACCGAATGACGGTTTCGATGCTTTTGAACAAAATGGGTAAGTTCGGCGCCGAATAGCACTACGGACCAAGAAATATAAAACCAGAGCAATATCACCGGGACCATCCAGAGAGCGCCGTAAACGTGATTGCGCTCAAATATTTTGAGCGTGTACCAATTCATGAGCCACCGGGCGATTTCGAGAAAAAAACTGATCAAAAGACCCGCCAAAATCGCCGACCGTTTTTCCACTTTGGTATTGGGAATGATGTAGTACATACAGGCGCAAGCCGCCGCGACGGTTAAATACGGGATGAAGTTGGAAAAAAACCAGCCGTGAATCATGGGGCGCAGCACATCCAGACTCGAAAACCAGCCTTTAAACGTTAATAAAAAGATAGCCAACAGAGGCAGACTGATAAAAAAAATCGCGTGACGGATCATTTGGGAAACCAGGGCCCGGTGCCGGTCAATCCCCCACAGAAAATTAAACGAGTGCTCAATGTCCCGCATCAATAAAAACAGGATCACCAAAAATCCGATAAATCCAAATAGTCCCGCGTCGTGGGAATAGGCGGCGAATTTCTTCATGGAGATCCGGATTTCCTGTTTGCCGATGAGGTTTAACTGCTGTAAATTTCGCGGTTCATCCGGGTCTAAAAAAGAATTGTCGGTCTGGGTTTGGACCGGATAGATCACGTCCACAATCTGATCGAGCAGCTGTTCTCTTTTCTCGCTAAAAGCGTCGTTTGACAGGACCGCCATTAAAATAGCCAGGGCCGGCACCAGGGCCAAAATGGTTTTAAACGCCAAGGAACTGGCAAAGAGGTTCTTGTGGCTTTGACCCGGCGTTCTGCTTTTGGAAAGGGCCTGGCCGATGGCCCAGCCGACCGATCTAAAATCCTCAACAAACAGACTCACCCAGCCGGTACTTTTTTGATGACGTCTAATTTGAGCCAAAGTTTCCTCGTTTGCGATTAAAATGAATTTCATTTTACCGATAAAAATCGGCTTCAACACTTTAAATGATCACGAAGGAACCTTGTGCCAACCTCCACCGACCTGCCCCTTGTTTCTTCTACCCCCGCCTCCTGGGCCAAAGGCGTTCTTCAAAACGCGAACGCGCTTCTTTCGGACCAGGTCTATCTGGAAAAAAAAGCGGCCAACAACGCCCTGGAATTTTTAAACCTCTGGCCCGGCCCCCAGGCGCCGGCCCACTGGCTGGCTTCAGTAGCCTCCATCGCCCGGGATGAGACTTTACATATGCAGGCGGCTTTAAAACTGCTGGAGAAAAGAGGCGGAGTTTTGGAACGAGCCCATAAAAATCCTTATGCCTATGACTTGAGAAAATTAATTCGTAAAGGACAAGGCAAAGATGATTTAACCGACCGCCTCATCATCTCCGCCTTGGTCGAGGCTCGTTCCTGCGAGCGCTTTATATGTCTTTCGGAAGAATCAAAGGACGTTGAGTTAGCCAAGTTTTACCGGGCCCTGGTAACCTCGGAAAACGGCCATTACAAAATGTTTCTGGATATGGCCAAAAGGGTTGCTGCCGCCAAAGAAGTGGGGGCGCGCTGGGAAAAGCTGTTGGAAGAAGAAGCCCGGATTATTGAAGATCAGCCGGTTGATTTTAAGATTCACAGCGGCTGGAAAATGAATTAACGCGATCTGTCGAATATGTCTACTTTTAGTCCCCATTTCTTAATCTTTTGCCGTTCTTTTCCCTGTTAATTTTTTGTCCGTTTAGTGTCCAAAACCCTAAAATTTCTCATGATCCCAAAATAATTTTCGGTTAAGGCTATGAAAAAATAATCCGATTAGCATAGACTTTACGTGGCGGTAATCGATTTCGAAAACGCCGAAGCGGGTTAATTATGCCGGTGCCAAAACTTCCTCCCAACGAGAAAGACAGACTAGAATCCCTGCGCGCCCTGAAGTTGTTGGAAACCCCCTCTGAGGAACGATTTAACCGCATTACCCGAATCGCGAGAAAGTCCTTCAACACCCCTATCGCCGTCATATCTCTGGTCGACAAAGACCGCTTATGGTTCAAATCCACTCAAGGTTTGGCTGAAACCGAAACGTCCCGAGCCGCTTCCTTTTGCGGTCACGCCATTTTGCAGGATGAAACCATGGTGGTCACGGATGCCCTGAGTGATCCACGGGTTTGTGACAGCGCCTTGGTGAAGGGGAAGCCGCATTTCCGTTTTTATATGGGTCATCCGATCAAGAGCCCAAAAAATGAGCCCATTGGCACTCTTTGTGTCCTGGCCCTCGATCCCCGAAAAGTCACACAGGAAGAAATACATCTGATTCAGGATCTTGCCTTTTTGGTCGAAAGAGAGTTGAAACTAGAAAAATTAGATGACGCTCATAAGGAACTCATCCTGGAATTGGATGAAGCCAAGAGAAAAGCTTTGATTGATCCCTTGAGCCGTTTGTGGAACCGAAATGGCATTTCCCTTGTATTGGAAAAAAGGGTCGCTTTTTCTAAAACATCGAAAAAACCTTTCGCGATCGCCCTGGTGGATTTGGACCATTTTAAAAGCGTAAACGACGAATACGGTCATCCTGTGGGCGATCTGGTTCTTGCGGAAGCGGCGCAGCGCCTGCGCAAAGGCGCCAGAGAATTTGACGCGGTAGGACGCTTCGGTGGCGAGGAATTTATCATTGTCATGCCCGAAGTGGGCGAGGAGCTGGGGAAAAAGGTTTGCGAGAGAATTCTTGAGTCTTTAAGAAAAAATTATTTCGCCGTGGGTAAAACCCGGATACGAATTTTGGCCAGCATAGGATTTTCAATTTGCGGCGAGAAAAATGACTGGAACGCGGAAGAAACCCTAAAATTGGCGGATAAAGCCCTTTATGAGGCTAAAGCCAATGGTCGTAACCAGGTTCGATTCGGCTGACCTTTTCATTTGTTCATCTATCCTGCTTGGAACTATCAGCCAATTGATTCAATATTCCGCTAAAGGTTTCCACTTCCTGCGCGCCCGATACCGCTGCCTTGCCGTTGAAAATAAAAAAAGGCACACCCGTAATTTCGAGGTTATAGGCACTTTCTTCTAATGCCCTTACTTCTTCTATACCCTTACCCGACTTCAAAAACTGAAGCACTTCGGCGTTGTCCATTCCCCATTCCGAAGCGACACTGGCGAGTTCATGGTCATCCCCGATATCAATTCCATCTGTGAAATAGGCTTTAAACAACCCCTTCACCGCTTTTTCTTGCAGGCCTTTTTGATCCGCAAACCAGATCAACCGATGCGCCTTGAGCGTGTTAGGAATTCGCTCGGCTTTTTCAAAGTTGTAATCAATGCCTACGGCATGACCTAGTGACTTTAAACGCTGATCTGACTCTTTAATTCTAGGTCCGTATTTGGCTTCCAGGTATTTTTTGCGGTCCACCCCGGCTTCAGCGGTGGCCGGATTGAGTTCATAAGGTAAGTATTTGATTTCAACTTCGGTAGTCTTCGGAAGAGCCTCGACGGCTTTTTTAAGCCGGCTTTCACCCAGATAACACCAGGGACAAATCACATCCGAATAGATTTCAATTTTGAGAGCCATGGTTTCACCTCGCTATGGAATAGGTTAAGAAGAGACGGGAAGGTTTACAAGAACTTACCAGACAGAAACCGATCAAAGACCCTTGGCAGACAGTTCGGATTCAAACTCAGCTTCTAAGCTGAAATAACGCTCGCCCATATCACAGCAAATGGTGACCACACGGGCTTCTGGACCCAAACGAGCCCCCACCTTCAAAGCCGCGGCCACATTGGCGCCGGAGGAAATACCCAGAAGAAGACCCTCTTCCCGGGCCAGACGTTTGGTCATCAAATAGGCTTCATGATCAGTCACGGTTACCACCTCATCCAAAACCGAGCGGTTTAAAACCGAGGGAATAAAACCCGCCCCGATACCCTGAATACGGTGGATACCCGGTTTGCCGCCGGACAAGACAGAGGAAGCCGTTGGTTCCACGCCGATAATTTTTATCGCGGAATTCTTCGCCTTAAAGTACTCACCGACTCCCGTAATCGTCCCGCCGGTTCCAATACCCGCCACGAAAGCGTCAAACTTTCCTTCAGTGTCTTTATCAATTTCAGGCGCGGTAGTTTTTTTATGGCATTCCGGATTGGCCCGGTTGGCGAACTGTTCCGGCATAAAATAAGTGGGATTTTGTTCCTTGATTTCTTTGGCTTTGCGGACGGCTTCCGTCATGAACCCCGAAGCGGGCGTCAAAACCAGCTCGGCGCCGTAGGCTTTGAGCAAAACCCGTCTTTCCTGACTCATGTCTTCGGGCATCACCAAAATGAGCTTGTACCCTCTTTGGGCGCAGACCATGGCCAGACCGATACCGGTGTTGCCGCTGGTCGGTTCCACCAAAGTACCACCCGGTTTTAACAAACCCTTTTGTTCGGCGTCCTCGATCATGGCCAGAGCGATGCGGTCTTTCACGCTGCCGCCCGGATTATAAAATTCCAGTTTGCAGAGAATTTGCGCGCAGTTTTTATCAGGAATCTGTTTAAGTTTCAGAAGAGGGGTTTCGCCGATAAGACCGGTGACATCGGATGCGACGGGATAGCGGTTATATTGGCTCATGGCGTTACCTTCGCGCCATCCTCAATCATCTTGGCGGGACATTTGTAGGTTGGTATTATCTCATGTTTAACCGAAATACCTGTTTCCAAAGCCGTGATCCAAACCTTATTTTCCAGGGGCGACGAGCCGTTCAAGATCAGCTCTAAAGTTTCGGACGCGGCTACCGACCCTAGCAGACGCTCCACTGAGTCGCTTCCTTTTGAAAAAGCTTTGGGATTCAAAACCTCAAAACATTCCAGACAGGGACAGCCGTTTAAATATCGGCTGGTAAAAAGGGCGTAACCGCTGGCGGATGGCCACGCGAAAACCGCGGCTTGGTGGTTTTTACGGAATAACCGGTTCAACCGGCGGCGCAGATGCGCGTCTTTGGAAACCACGATGGCCACTGAAAAAGAAGGCAGTTGTTCGGAAAGAGGCAGAGCCTCAACGCTTAACTGGGGGTGAGCCGAAACCAAAAAGGAAGGATCAAAGTTTTCCTGAATCAGCAGGGTTATTTTGGAAACACCCGTGGAGGAAAGAGCCGAAGCGGCGGACTGTAGGGCGATACCATCGCCGGCTAGGAGAACATTGGCCTCATTCCAACTTTTCTGGCCCTCGGCGCCGACGCCGGGAAGAATAACCTGCCGGCTGAATTTTTCCTGAGTGTCTGCGGATGTCATTTAGGATTCTAAAACGTCTTTTTCTATGGGATGAACATCGATGCCCTTGCCGGTCAAATCCGCCAGGGCTTTCTTGACTTCCTGCTCTTCGCCCTCGATTTGCATTTGAACATAGCCAAAACCCTTGGTGATCGAAGCCCGGCGCAGATTGACGTTAACGTCATATTTTTTGATCATGTGGGAAAGAACCGGCTCGGTGACCAGCTCGGTCGGATAATCCAGTTCGACTAATTTTTTGATGGAAGCCATGCGGAGATCCTTCTCAAAAAGGTGCGGAATAAAAAACCCCTTTCGGGGCGTTGAAGAGACTCTTTTACTTGCCGCCGGCGATAGCCGGGACGATGGAAATTTGGTCGCCTGCCTTGAGGACGGTGGTTTCGCCCTGCAAAAACCGAATGTCTTCTTCGTTCAAATAGATATTCACAAAACGGCGGATTTTGCCGTTTTCATCCACCAAACGGTCGCGAAGACCGTTATAGCTATTGCTGAGATTTGTAATGAGCTCCGCAATGGTGCCGCCTTCGGCCAAAACTTCAGCCTGGTTGTTGGTTAAGTTGCGTAACGGTGTGGGAATCAAAACTTTTACGGCCATGAGAAGCCTCCTGGTAAATTTGAAAGTTGATTATGACTGAAGCAAGGCCGGATTTGCCAGCCCTTTTTCAACCTCGGTATTTACGAAACCGAGGAAACCGGAGTCGATTGACTCGCCTCAAAAGCCTCCAGATTCGGCTGTATCACCTTCACTTCTCTGAGATGATCCGCGACCGCTTCCTGCGTTTTAAGGCCGGTCCCCGTGATATAGGCCACTGTCACCGCGTCCCGATCCAGCGCACCGGCTGCTGCCAGTTTTTTTAAACAGGCGATCGTCACACCGCCGGCGGTTTCGGCAAAAATGCCTTCGGTCTGAGCCAAAAGTTTAATGCCTTCAATAATTTCCGGGTCCGTCGCCATTTCGGCTCCGCCGTTCGATTCAGCGATGGTTTTTAAAGCGTAATAACCGTCCGCCGGATTGCCGATGGCCAAAGACTTGGCTATGGTATTGGGTTTCACCGGGCGGAAAGTATCCACTTTGGCTTTGTAGGCGGTCGTCACAGGAGAACAGCCCGCCGCCTGAGCGCCGAATACCCGCATTTTCTTTTGGGAAATCAGGCCGACTTTAATCATCTCCTGGGTCCCCTTCCAAATTTTGGTCAGGAGTGAACCCGAAGCCACCGGGACCACCACTTGATCGGGTGCCTGCCACCCCAATTGTTCAGCCGTTTCAAAAGCCAATGTTTTGGAACCTTCGGCGTAATAAGGCCTCATGTTGATATTCACAAAAGCCCATTTGTACTTGCCCGCGATTTCGCTGCAAAGACGGTTAACGTCGTCATAATTGCCGTTCACCGCGATCAAATTGGGGTCATAGACCAGGGCCCCGATGATTTTTCCCTTTTCGAGGTCCGAGGGAATAAAAACATACCGTTTCAACCCGGCCCTTGCGCCGTAAGCCGCGACCGCATTGGCCAAATTACCCGTGGAGGCGCAGGCCAAAGTGTCAAAGCCCAGTTCCAAAGCCCTGGTGGAAGCCACCGCCACCACCCGGTCTTTAAAAGAATGGGTCGGATTCGCGCAGTCATTTTTGATATAAAGATTTTTTAAACCCAGCAACGCGCCCAAGCGGTCCGCGCGGATCAACGGCGTATAACCTTCTTGAAGGGTGTTGTATTTGTCACCCTCTACCGGAAGCAATTCCCGGTAGCGCCAGATATTGAGAGGCCGGGACGCTATTTTTTCGCGAGTCATGTCTTTTTTAATTTTGTCGTAATCATAGGCCGCTTCCAGAGGGCCGAAGCAAAACTCGCAGACATACTTGGCGGCTTTTTCGTATTCTTGTCCGCACTCGCGGCACTTTAAAGCTTTCACGTAACTCATCAAATTCTCCTCAATTCGCTCCCGGGAACCTTGTTCAATAAAAAAGGCTTCCACATGGAGATGGAAGCCTAATGTTGATTTCCATCTCTCATCTCACTTTATCGACCGTAATCGATTAAGTAGGAATTAGCACCTAACAACACCCAATTTGAATTGAGTGCCTGGTTGCCGTGGCTTCACAGGGCCTGTCCCTCTGCCACTCTGGATAAGAGCGTTAAATTGTTAAAAGATACTATAAAAGTCCTCCCGCACTGTCAAGGGCGGGACTTTTTCTAGTCCTCCGCTACTGTAATTTTGGTGATCTCATATTTAAGAAGACCGGCCGGTACTTGAATTTCAACTTTATCGCCGATTTTTTTACCCATTAACCCTACGGCAATAGGCGTGCGGAGTGAGATTTTATTTTTGGCAAAATCCGCTTCTTCTTCACCAACAATTCGGTAAATTTCGGTTTCTTTGCTTTTGAGATCTTTAACCGTTACCACACACCCGATGGAAACATGCTCGCCGGTGATATTTTCGTCTTCCAGTAAGCGGGCTCTGGCCAGTTTGTCTTCCACTTCCCGGATGCGGGCTTCCAGCAAACCTTGTTCCTGTTTAGCCGCGTCGTATTCTGCGTTTTCTTTTAAATCGCCGTGAGCCCGGGCCTCCGCCAGCGCCTCAGCCACCTGGGGGCGGCGGACGGTTTTTAATGTTTTCAATTCTTCTTGAAGTTTGTCGCGGGTCGCGCGCGAAACCAGAAAATCCGTCATATAGATGCTCCTTTTAAACCCAGGCTATTTTTTGCCTTTTTGACATTTTCGACAAAGTCCATAAAGCTGCATACGGTGCGACGTTATTTTAAAACCATGACCCCGGCTTACCTGTTCCTGTAATTCCTCAATCTGAGGATTTAAAAACTCAATGTAAGTTCCGCACTTGGTGCAAATCATATGATCGTGATGTTGATGACCCAGTTCCGGCTCATACTGAATACGGCCGTCGCCAAAATCGAGCTCTCTCGCCAAACCGCATTGGGTCAAGTGTTTCAGGGTTCGGTAAACCGTGGCAAATCCAACGTGTTCCTGTTTTTCACGCGATTTCTGAAAAAGCTCTTCCGCCGAAATATGCCCGTGATGCCGCAAAAACGTGTCTAAAATAAGCTCCCGTTGAGCGGTTAACTTTAAGTCTTTTTCCTTTAAATATTTGCTAAAAACTTGATGTTCTCTGCTTTTAAAATCCTTGTCCACTTTCATCTCGGTAAATTCCTTGCAAGCAAAAAATACAAATCAATTAGTTAAGCATAACCGGCATTAAAACATTTGACCGAACCACATGTTGAAACGCGCCCGCGATGTTATCAATCGCGTCGCTTAAGGTTTGTAAATAATCGTCTTCTTCTTTGCCCGTTTCCACCAAAAAGGAAGTCTTTAAAAGAACCGCCAACTGATCCTTGATGACCTTGGTCACTCGAATCATTTCAAAGCGGAAATAATCAGGATGATTCCGTCTGGGCCTACGGGTCATTTTGGGCAAAATGTGTTTCTTTAAGCTGACCGAAATAGACGCGATCATTTGGGTCAAGTGATTTTCCAGCGTGACTCGATCCACCCGTTGTCCATGAATCATGCCTTCAATAGCCGTTTCTAAATAAGAAACATGGGAAAAAAGATCCCGGTAAAGCTCTAAAAAACATTCCCGAACATCCGAATCCGTTGATGAACCCATGGCACACCCCGCATTTTATTAATTATAGCAAAACAAACTTATGGAACAGCTCCACTGAACAGTATTACTCCGCAAGGAGTTTTTCAATGACCCCGGTTATCTCATCTTCGGGATGAACTCCCACGAAAACTTTGGCAATTTTACCTGTTTTATCAACAAAATAAGTGGCGGGAATCGCCTGGATTCCATAAGCCTTCGAGGTGTTATCGCTGGCAAAACCAATAGGGTAATTGATTGATAAACTTTTTAAAAACTGTTCAAAATAACTGGCCGGCTGGCTGTTTTGAGCCTCAACGCTTAAACCAAGAATTTCCAAACCTTTGGGATGATAAGTTGGATACAACTTAACAAAACTAGGGATTTCCATTCGACATGGCCCGCACCAGGTAGCCCAGAAATCGAGCACAACGACCTGCCCTTTGAGTTTAGCCAGATTCCAATTGGAAGAGTTGATAAAACTTCCATCGATTTCCGCGGCAGTCACCCGGTCGCTTTTCGAGATCAAATCAGTGTTGGCGTTCTCGGATCCGCATCCGACTATTCCAAAAATCAAAAAACACAAAATAATAAATTTACTCATGCTGCGCTGCCTTTTAAAAATAATTTTCGAAAAAAGTTGGTATTAGAAAAAGCCGGTGTATTGAATCCGGACGATTCGGGAAAACAAATCCGGATTATTGATATCCACAAAATCAACCCCTACTCTCAAAGGCGTATCGACATTAAATAGAAAATTTGCGTTAAAAGCCCATTGAGATGAGAATATTTTATCAGCCTCCAAGTTAAAAACCAATGATTTGGATACAGCGAAAGAAGTTCCCAAAAAAGCCCCCAAATCTTGACTGGAGTCGAAATTATCCACCTCTACCATATTAAAGCCGATATGAGTCTGTAGATAACCTAAATCGGGATATTCATGACTAATCACAGTATAAAAACCTTTCTGCGTCCCTGGTTCAAACCGATTATTCGTAAAAGTACCGTATCCCCGGTCATCCCAGGCAATCGCCAGCGCGAATGGCGCTGTCGTCTGATCCAAAAGTTTGAACTTAAAGGCCAGTTTCGGGGTCTGGATTTGTATGGTTCCCTGGCCGATTACATTGGTTCCATTGGCCGAAAAGCCAAACATAAAAAAATTTTTAAACCCGACATTCCCCCTGAGATAAAGTCCGCCATTCTCATACATCTCGGTTACCAGATCATATCCCCCATTCATTAATACGTAAGCCGTGGGAGCCTGAACCATTTCATAGTTAGTGGGCATGGGCGCGGTTTCATCGGTGGCCCATGCGGAAACGGAGAAACCAAATACTATGAAAATGACCAGTAAAAAAATTAATCGACTCGTTTTTTTTCCAATCATTCGATTAAATTTCAACGATAAGTAAACCATTCGTTTTAAGCCCCTCAATATTTTTCGATTAGTACTTTTTCAACCCGGTTAATGTGCCGTCCCAAAAATCTTTGAGCGTTTTCTTTAAACTTACGGGACAAATCGCTGACGTAGTATTTTCCGCTACCGCGGCCGGATAATTCAACACCATAAGCTTCCAGGTTCCGATGAAGCGTCCTCGCGGTCTCGTCAGCCGAATCGACAATTTTCACTCTTTCACCCACCACTTTCCGAATTGTTTTTTTCAAAAGAGGATAATGAGTGCATCCCAACAATAAAGTGTCAATTTTTTCTTTCAAAAGCGGTTTGAGGTATTCGCGGACCACTGTTTCAGCAACAGGCCCGGTTAATTTCCCCTCCTCCACCAAGGGAACAAAGAGCGGACAAGCTTTGCTAATGACCTTCGCTCTTGGCATCAGCCGATGAATCTCCTTCAAATAGGCGCCAGAATAAACCGTTCCTTCGGTTCCAATCACACCAATACGGCCGTTACGCGTCACCTCAACCGCCGCGTAAGCGCCTGGCTCAATAACGCCCAAAATCGGAACCTTAAATTCTTTACGCACGGCCTCCAAAGCCCAAGCCGACGAGGTATTGCAGGCCACCACTACAGCTTTTACCTTTTCATGGGAAAGAAGAAACCGAATGATCTGCCGTGAATAACGAATAATGGTGTCAGGACTTTTGGTTCCATAGGGAATACGGGCGGTGTCGCCAAAATAAACCAGTCGTTCCTGGGGTAATTCTTTTTGAATAGCCTTCACGACCGTTAACCCGCCCAGACCTGAATCAAAAATACCAATGGGCCGATGCTTCAACGCGCGGGCCTTTTTTTATTTTTTCCCGTTTTGGAACCGCTATCTTTCAACAGCTTATAATCGATGGAATCAACCAAAGCGTCCCAAGACGCGCCAATAGTATTTTCGGAAACACCCACAGTTCCCCATGTGTCTTTGCCGTCTGTGCTTTCAATTAAAACTCGAACCTTGGCGGCCGTTCCATCTTTAGCGTCCAATACGCGAACCTTGTAATCAGTCAAATGAACATCTTGGAGCGACGGATAAAACTTGTTTAACGCTTTTCTCAAAGCGTTATCCAGTGCATTCACCGGCCCATCGCCTTCGCCAACGGTATTTTCAGTCACACCATTGACACTTAATTTAATGGTCGCTTCCGAAACAAGGCCGCCATCACCACGGTTTTCCACAATGACTCGAAAACCCACCAAATTAAAGAAATTGCGGTGTTGCCCCAATGCCTTCTTCAGGAGAATTTCAAATGAGGCTTCAGCGCTTTCGAACTGATAACCTTCACTTTCCATTTTTTTAACTTTCTCAATAATCGCCTTCGCTTCGGGCGTGTCTTTATTGAGCTTAATTTTTCCGGCAGTCGCTTTACTGAAGACCGCAGCCACACCGGCCTGATCGGACAAAATCACTTTTCGCTGATTGCCCACCTTTTCCGGTTCCAAATGTTCATAGGAGGATTTCATTTTGCTCACAGCCGAAATATGCATGCCTCCCTTATGGGTAAAAGCGCTTTTTCCCACATAAGGCGCGTTGGAGCGGGGACTTACATTGAGAATTTCGTCCACCCGACGGGACACCTCGGTCAATTTTTCCACATGAACGGGACGAATAAACGAGGCTTGTTTTTTGAACAGCAGATTGGGAATAACCGAGGTCAGATTGGTATTCCCAACTCTTTCCCCATATCCATTAATACATCCCTGAACCTGAACCGCGCCCGCTTCCAGAGCGGCCAGACTATTAGCAACCGCCAAATCCGAATCATTGTGTGCGTGAATGCCCAGAGCTATCCCCGGGAAACGCTGAGTAACCCGAGTCACTACCGCCTCAATATCTTCGGGCAAGGAACCACCGTTGGTATCGCACAAAACCAAAACATCTGCCCCACCCTGCAAAGCGGACTCCAGACACTTTAAAGTGAATTCAGGGTTTTCTTTATAACCGTCAAAAAAATGTTCGGCGTCATAAAAAACCTCGTCGGTTTTCGATTTCAAAAACTTTATTGAGTCATAAATAATTTCGAGATTTTGCTCGAGCGAAATACCCAACGTTTTGGTCACCTGAACATCGGAGGATTTACCCACGACCGTAATGGTTGAAGTTCTTGCTGATGCCAGATTCAGTAAATTAACGTCTTCATGGGCCTTTTGACGAACACGACGGGTCATTCCAAAAGCCGATAATTTGGCTTTAATTTTCATTTTTCGGGCTTCTTTAAAAAAAGCGGTGTCTTTCGGATTGGCTCCCGGCCAACCGCCTTCAATATAATGAAGACCCAAACCATCCAACAGTTCCAGAAGGTTCAATTTATCCTTAACAGATAAATTAATCCCTTCGGTCTGGGGACCTTCTCTTAATAACGCGTCATAAAGGACTAACTTTTTATCCACGCTCGTTCGCCGCCTTCTTCCCTAACTTAAACTTATCATGAATGGCTGTAACTGCCTTTGCCACGTCTTTTTCATTAATCACGACTGAAATTTTTATCTCCGAAGTTGAAATCATGAGGATGTTGACGCCTTTTTCGGCCAAAGCCTGAAACATCCTGGCGGCCACACCCGAATGGGATTTCATCCCGACTCCCACCACGGATACTTTCGCTATATTTTCGTCTGAAATCACGCCGGCAGGTTTGAGAGTTTTGGCGGCGTCTGTCACCACTTTCATGGTCTTTTTCAACTCACCGCGATTGACAGTAAAGGAAACGTCCGAATGTCCTTTTTCACCAATATTCTGAATAATCATGTCCACATTCAATCCTGCGTTGGCCAATTTCGAGAAGAGAATCGAAGCCACACCCGGTCTGTCGGGAACGCCCCGGACAGTCACCTTCGCTTCATCTTTGTTATAAGTGACGCCACTAATGACCACTTTTTCCATCGCTCTGGTTTCTTGCATAACGATTGTCCCTTCTTTTTCATTGAATGTGGGTCGAACATGTATCTTGATTCCAAAATTTTTGGCGAATTCAACCGAGCGGGCGTTTAAAACCTGAGCCCCGGCGCTAGCCATTTCCAGCATTTCATCATAACTAATCGCGTCAAGCTTTCGCGCGTTCTTCACGATATTGGGATTGGCTGTAAAAACACCATCCACATCTTTATAAAACTCACAAACATCCGCGTGTAAAGCCGCTGCTATGGCCACAGCCGTTAAATCACTGCCGCCTCTTCCCAGGGTTGTTATTTCTTGATCTTTATTGACCCCTTGAAAGCCAGCCACAATCACTACTTTGCCCAGTTTTAAAGCGCCGCGAATTTTAGAATCGCCTACTTTGACAATCCGGGCTTTGGTGTGTACATCGTCCGTCACGATTCCGACTTGCGGTCCAGTAAAGGAAATCGCGTCGCAATCCAAGCTTTTTAAAGCGATGGCTAAAAGAGCGCTGGCCTGTTGTTCGCCAGTGGCCAGAAGAACATCCATTTCCCGGTCATCCGGCTCATCGGTAATTTCCTTAGCCATAGCGATGAGATCATCTGTCGTATCGCCTGGCGCCGAAACTACAACCACCACATCGTTGCCTTCTTTTCTGTTTTTCGCGACACGGCGCGCTACCTGCAGCATTTTGGAAGCGTCGGCCACTGAGGAACCGCCAAATTTTTGAACAATTAAAGCCATCTTTTGTTTTTCCTTAGTTAAAGGTTTAAAACTTTTAAAATCTCGTCTAATTCAGGCTTCACTACATGGGGCTTGGAACATATCGAAACCGCTCGATCGGGGTCTTTTAAACCATGTCCTGTTAAGGTACAAACCACGCGTCTTTGTCCATCCACAAAATAATTCTGTTTATTTTTCTTAATCACGCCCGCCAAAGAAGCGGCCGAGGCCGGTTCACAGAAAATTCCTTCAGTTGACGCCAGCAATTGATACGCCTCTAGAATTTCCTGATCAGTTACGGCCTCAATCAAACCCCGTGATTCATCCCTGGCCGCTTCAGCGCTTTTCCAAGAATAAGGATTTCCAATTTTAATGGCCGTTGCGATTGTTTGAGGGTCTTCGACAATCTTTCCTAAGACAATAGGCGCCGAACCAGCCGCCTGAAAACCGCACATCTTGGGCAGTTGTTTGGACAAACCTTTTTTATAATATTCGTTATAACCCTTCCAGTAGGCCGTAATGTTACCAGCGTTACCAACGGGAATAGCGTGATACTCGGGAGCGTCTCCGATAGTATCCACAATTTCAAAAGCAGCTGTTTTTTGTCCTTCAATGCGATAAGGATTGTTGGAGTTCACCATCGTGACCGGATACTTGTCCGCCAATTCACGGGTAAGTTTTAGAGCTTTATCAAAACTGCCTTCCACTGCGATCACTTTGGCCCCATAGATAAGCGATTGGGCCATTTTACCCAACGCGATGGAGCCATGCGGCAAAAAGACCGCGCAGGATATGCCTGCATGGGCCGCGTAAGCCGCTGCCGCCGCCGAGGTGTTGCCCGTCGAGGCGCAAACCACAACTTTCGCGCCATCCTCCGCCGCTTTGGACATAGCCATCGTCATACCGCGGTCTTTAAACGAGCCGGTCGGATTTAATCCCTCAAACTTGAAATACAGTTTGAGATCGTTGCCTAGTTTTTTGGAGATATTAGGCCCATAGATCAGCGGTGTATCGCCTTCTTTCAAGGTGATCACCGGCGTCTTTTCCGTAACCGGTAAATAGGCGCGGTATTCCTCAATAACGCCTTTCCAATAAGCCATCGTTATTCTCCCCGGTCCATGCGGATTAAAAGTGTTTCCTCACAGACAAACGGCAATCCGTTAATTTTTTTAAGCGCCTCTTGAACGTCCTCTTCTTTCGCTTCGTAAGTCACAATGACGACCGGCACCTTATCACCTTTTTTCTGTTCTTTTTGAATAACGGACGCGATGGAAATACGGTGTTCGCCCAAAATACGAGAAATGGCCGAAAGCACACCCGCCTGATCGAGCACGGAAAACTTTAAGAAATAACGGGATTTAATATCCCCCATCTTCTTAATCCGTTTAATTTGCGGATTGTCGCTTAAAAACCAGCAATTGGAAATTTCACCCGCGACATTGTCGTGAACACTGCGGCTTACATAAATAAGATCACTCATTACCGCCGAGGCGGTCGGCTTATTACCGGCACCTAAACCGTAATACATGGTCGTTCCCACAAAATCGCCCGTCACCAAAACGCCGTTATACTCACCATCAACCTTAGCCAACAAATGGTCCTGGGGAATCAGGGTAGGATGGACACGAACCTCTAACTCATCGCCTTCCACTTCGGCGATAGCGAAAAGTTTCACTACCAAGCCAAACTCTTCTTTAGCGAATTCAATGTCTTGAACCGTAATGCGATCAATACCTTCCACATAAATATCTTCCACTTTGACTTTTTTAGAAAAGGCCAAAGAGCTCAAAATCGCCAATTTATGCGCCGAGTCCATCCCATTAATATCCAAAGTTGGATCAGCCTCTGCCAAACCTTTTTTCTGAGCCATTTGAAGAGCTTCTTTATAGCTTTTCTTTTCTTCGGTCATTTTTTGAAGAATGAAATTAGTTGTGCCATTAACAATCCCGTAAATCGAGGTGATGTTATTGGCCGCCAAGCCGTCATTGATCGCCTGAACTACTGGAATACCACCGCACACAGCTGCTTCAAAATAAATATCCACCTTTTGCTGTTGGGCCGTTTGAATAATCTCATCCCAATGCATGGAAAGAACCGCTTTGTTCGCCGTAACAATGTGTTTACCTTTGCGCATGGCCTCTAAAAGATAGGTTCGGGTTGGCTCATAACCGCCCATGAGCTCCAATACGATGTCGATTTCGGGATCGTTTAAAATATCGTCAAAATTGGTCGTTAGCATTCCTTCCGGAACGCTCACATCGCGAGGCTTGGCCAAATCCCGCACCACAATTCTTTTGATACGCATTTGAGCGCCGATTTTCGATTCGATCAGTGAACGGTTTTTCTCCAAAAGACGATAAACCCCTTGGCCCACATTGCCAAAACCGATCATTCCTATTTGAATTACAGACTTATTGTCAGGCATCACTTTCTCCCGTGGAAAGTTCTAATTTTGTCGCTTCCAGTTCAAATCCAACCGGCACTTTTATGTCCAAATAGCAAAAAAGCCCCGCTCTCAAAAGGGCCGGGGCATCAAAGGATGTATAGATTATCGGAAAGACCCTGGGGTTTCAAGAAAAAGGCCCTATTTTAAGCCCAAGCAAGCCCTGACTTTATGCCACCCAGTCGTTTATCGAATACAAAAGAATAAAAATAATCTGAACTATGACGCAGCCCCCAATCAGATACCAAATGGACGATTTAAACCGAATCGCTATCGCGATAAAAATAGGAAAAAGGACAACTATATAGCGCATGAACGAGGTCAAATCTCCTGACATTCCCGAAACCAAGCCTAACACTAAAAGATAAATCCAAAAATACCTTGGAAGAAAACGCCGAGAATCGATTAAAAAGATTAAATAAATTAAAAATGAAAACCGATCTAAAAAACCAGTAAACGGATTATTAAAACTGAGCTTGATATAAACAAAGTTATTCAAAAACCAATCAATGGGATGAAAAAGGTTAGAAACTGACTTACTCCGATAATAGTAATTTTGCGCCTCAAAACCCGAAAACATGTCGCCCGTACTGATTTTCATGATAATAAAATAAGTTACGAGTCCCAGCAGCGAGCTCAATAAAAATTCAGTTATTTTTTTCAACCTATTTTCTTTATCCTCGCGAACGATTTTAAAGGCAACGGCCGCCATCACAAAAATTCCTATCGGACGGGACAGCGGCAACAAAAACGCGCAAAGAAGATAGGGCCATTTTTTATTTTTCAGTTCAAAGTAAAAAAGAGCGGTCGCCAGCATTAAAAAGAGAGAATCCGAGTAGATAAGACCCAAAAAAAAACTTGTCGGAAAAGCCAAAAGAAGAAGACACGTTTTGAGAGCCGTTGATTCATCATAAAATTCACGAACAGTTTGATAAAGGAAAACAATTGCGGCGATTGTAAAAAAAATGGAAAGAAATAAACCGGTTATAAAATGATTGTTTAAAAACACAAAACCAAAAAAACGAATTAACAAAGGAAACAGAGGATAAAAAGCATTGCTCAACAGATTGGGTTTATAACCGAAATCCGCTAGGTATAAATAATGAGGAGCGTCCCAAGTTTGAAATCGGGTAAAGAAATTGGGGTTATGGTTAATTGGATAATGAAAATTGGCGAAATAGTTATCGTTGCGAAATGGCAAAAAAATAGCTCCGACCGCTATGACGATCAGAGCCGTTAACTTTATTAAAATGGTCAAAAAAAATACTTTTTTTATTCCGGCATCATGAAACCAATTCTTTTCTTTAACCATCGGTTTCAAATTTGCTATTCGTCCGCTGTTCAAATTACCTCTTTAATACGCTTCAAACCTTCCAAAATATTCTTTTCACTGGTGGCATAAGAAATTCGCAAATAGCCTTCGGCCCCAAAAGCGATCCCAGGTGTAACGGCAACCTTTGCCTTATCCAGCAAGTATTCCGAAAGTTCCATAGAAGTCGCGTGCCCCGGTTTCAATAAAGCCTTAATGTTTGGAAATACATAAAAGGCGCCGGCTGGCTTCAAACACTTCACACCTGGAATAGCGTTGAGGCCATCCACAATGATGTCGCGGCGGATTTTAAACACACTGACCATCTTTTGAATTTCAGAATCCGGCATGGCCAGACCAGCAACCGAAGCTTTTTGAGCGATCGCCGTAGGATTGGATGTGGAATGACTTTGAAAATCCGCGATAGCCTTCATAATTTTAGACGGTCCGGCGGCATAACCGATGCGCCAGCCTGTCATGGCAAAAGCCTTTGACATCCCATTAATTAAGATGGTCTGTGCCGCAACTTCTTTGGACAAAGCAGGGAAACAAACATGCTCTTCCCCATAGATCAACTTGCTGTAGATTTCATCCGAAACTACCCAAATCTTGTGCTTTAAGACTAGTTCCGCGATACCTTCCATGGCTTTTCGACCCACTACGGCGCCAGTAGGATTGCTGGGTGAATTAAGAATTAAAACTTTGGTTTTTGGCGTGATTTTGGCCGCCAACGCTTCAGTCGTTAGTTTGAATTCGGATGATTCTGGACAATCGACATAAACCGGAACACCACCCGCAAACTTCACCTGTTCTGGATAGGAAACCCAGAAAGGACTCGGAATCAAAACTTCGTCTCCCGGATTCACTAATGCTAAAAAGGTATTGTATAAAGAATGTTTTGCCCCTCCCGAAACCACAATGTCACTTGGTTCGTAGGAAACTTTATATTCACGATTCAAATATTGTCCGATGGCCTTGCGCAATTCTAAGGTGCCGGCAGCGGGCGTGTATTTATGATGCCCTTCATCAATGGCTTTCTTTGCTGCGTCGCAAATGACTTGGGGAGTGTTGAAATCGGGTTCACCCACGCCAAAGTTGAGAATGTCTTGGCCCTCATCTTTAAGTTTCTTGGCCTTCGCGTCGATGGCCAAAGTCATTGACGGGGTAATGAGTTTCATTCGTTCGGCTAAATCCATTTTTCGTCCTTAAATTTAATAAAATCAACGAGGTGTAAAAAGTATAGACACACATATTATCTAAAGCAACTTGCATCGAGTTGATTATAAAACATTAACAAAAACGATTGAATATGGGCAAACAAAGTGAATCGATTTATGTTATTTTCGATGTTATTAAATAAACTCAAATTCAAAAGGCTATTAAAATGATTTCGATTTTTCAAGCCATTGGCATATCTGTTGTGGCAAGTTTTATCGTGCTTTTTTTCATCGGAATCGGAAAGATAGTTTGGCAGTGGCGTCTGTCCGATATTTGGCTAAAGTGAATTTGTAGACACGTCATCGACATTTCAGGAGATTGGATTTCAACGGAAAATTTAGATACCCCTCAAGAATTGTTAGCCAAACCCGACTTATTATTAAAGAAAGATTTTTAATATCAATTCATCAATCTGGTTAGCGAACAAAAGGACAAATGATTTATACCGCCACAATCACTGACAAAATTGAAAATAAAACTTTTCAATTCGAAGGAATTATTAGAGGTGAAATAGTTTCTCTATTTTATTGGAATGAAGATCGACGACAAAAAGGAATCGGTTCATTTACTTTAGAAATTATTGGTGGCGGGAATCAATTAAAAGGTTACTCATCATTTTACGCAACAGATACCACTAATCTTTCGCCTAATGTTTCAATCATCGAGTCTCTTTGGAAAAGAAAAAATAAAATTTTCTAATTTTGAAAAATAACTAAAAAAGCTTCTTCATGTTCCGCAGTGCTTGGCGAATACGGTCTTTATTTTCTACCAAAGCCATCCGCACATAACCTTCGCCCAAGCTTCCAAAACCGGTTCCAGGTGAAACAGCGACCTCCGCTTCTTTTAAGAGCTTGATGGCAAAGTCAATGGCTTTCATCTTCTGATAGCGCTCCGGTATCTTCGCCCATAAATACATCGCCGCGCGGGGTTTTTCAATCGGCCAGCCCATTTTATTCATACCATCTACCATGATATTTCGGCGTTCTTCATAAACAGCCGAAAGACGTCTTAAATTTTCTTCCGGACTGTCCAAAGCCGTAATGGCCGCCACTTGGATTGGCGTGAAAATACCATAATCCATGTAGCTCTTAATTTTGGCTAACGAAGCAATCACCTTGGGATTACCGGCGGCAAATCCCACCCGCCATCCTGCCATGTTATAGGACTTGGAAAGAGTAAAGATTTCGACGCCGATATCTTTCGCCCCTTTAGTGGCTAAAAAGCTGGGTGACTTATAACCATCAAACACGATGTCGGCGTAAGCCAAATCATGTATGACCATTACCAGATTTTTTTTTGCCCACTTCACAATATCCTTAAAAAATTCTTGCTCCACGCAAAGTGTCGTGGGGTTATGCGGGAAGTTAATAATCAGAATCTTGGGCTTGGGCCTGGCTTTTGCGAAAGCTTTATCGATGTTTCTCATAAAAGCTTCAGGATTCGGCAAAATGGGCACACTGACCAGCGTCCCACCCGCAATCAACACCGTATAGTGGTGAATCGGATAAGTGGGGTTTGGCACTAAAACCTTGTCACCACGATTGATCACGGCCAATCCTAAATGAGCCAATCCCTCTTTAGATCCAATAACCGAAACGGCTTCAGTTTTCGCGTCAATCAAGACTCCATACTTTCGTTCATACCAGCGGGAAACCGCTTTTAAAAAGGGAGGAATACCTTTCGAAGTGGAATAACGGTGCGATTTCTTATCCTGAATGACCTCAATGAGTTTATTCACGATAGGCGCTGGCGTAGGGCTATCCGGATTCCCCATACCAAAATCAATCACATCGACGCCTTTTTTACGCGCGGCGAGTTTTTCCGCGTTTAATATCGCGAAAAGATAGGGTGGAAATTTTTTAATCAGATTGGCTTGGGTTTGAATGGCCACTTTTAGTCCTCGAGAAGTAATTACAATTTAACTTGGGGAATGCTGGCAAACTTATAATATTCAACCGAACGTTTTTTGAGTTTCTCTTTGGTAAGAGCCGCAATGGACTTGGTGCCAAAACCTTGAACCGTAAAAGAAGCTACCAGATTTCCCGCGATAACCGCCTGTTTCAAAACATCGGGAGTGATTTTCGATTGTTTCGCCAAATAACCTATAAAAGCTCCCGCGAAAGTATCACCTGCGCCGGTTGGGTCAACAACAAAATCCAAAGGCACCGCAGGTGATAAAAAGGTCCAACCCGACCCAAACATCATGGCGCCGTGCTCCCCTTTTTTCACAATCACCGTTTTGGGCCCCAGCTTTTGCAGCGCTCTAGCGCCTTTCAACAAATGCATTTCCCCGGTTAAAAGACGGATTTCCTGGTCATTCACCACAGCCAGGTCCGTTTTTTTCAAAACTTTTAAAAGAGCCGGCTTCGTGATGTTGATCCACAAATCACGGGTATCCAATACCACATACTTGGGTTTATTCATTTGATTCAAAACCATCATTTGTAAATCGGGATGAATAGCCGCTAAAAACACAAAAGGCGTGTTGCAGGCCGAACCAGTAATGTTCGGCTTAAATGTTTCAAAAACGCCCAAATCAATTTCAACTGTATGGGCTTGAGACATATCATTTTCGTAATAACCTTTCCAATAAAAGGTTTTACCCTTTTCACGGGTCACCAGATCGGTATTCACTTTATGTTTGCGAAGCATTTGAAGATCGGATTCATTAAAGTCATCGCCTACCACACCCACCATGCGAACAGGAGCGAAAAGAGAAGCCGCCAGGCTGGAATAAGTCGCGGCCCCGCCTAATGCCCTAACCGCCGAACCATACGGGGTTTTGAGACCGTCATAGGCTACTGAACCAACAATAAGAACTTCCTTCATTGGCGACCTTTCGTTGAAAAATTAGAACTCGCTGGACGCGAAAAGAACATATCCCCTGATAGAACAAAAAATAATAAAGATTAAGACAGCCAAAAGAAAATCACCTGTCAGCCTTAAAATCAGGGGATTATCTTCGTGTTTATTGCACTTCACTTTAAGTCCATGAGCCGTTTCGCCCACAAAATAATAATGCAGATTGTGGTCGTAGGTCAGAGGCTGTAAAAAACCCGCCTTGATCAATTGCGATTCATCAATTTCATCGTTTATAACTTTGTCAGGGTAGGCTTGATTCCATTGGTTGACAGCTTTTTGAAGAACGGCGACTCGGGCGTAACAATCTAATTCTTCATTAGGAATTAACGCTTGCCGGAGAAAATAAACCGCTGTCGTGGCGAACAAAAAGGAAAAAATAAAAATAAGAGACCCATTTTTCCAATTGAGCGGGATCATTTTTTTTTGAAAACTCATCGAATCCTCAATTTTATCGGTTGGACAATCTTCCTCAGAAAAGTGGAACGAGTATATCAAAAGACCCTGTTTTTCGCCGTAATTACTAGCCTTTACCCGTAATCAAAACAGGCCGACGGTTAGCATAAGAGATATTTAACAGAATGCCGATGGCCGCGTAACTGAACATTAAAGATGAACCGCCGTAACTGATAAAAGGCAGCGTGAGACCCGTCACAGGCAAAAGACCCACTGTCATACCCACGTTAATAATAATTTGAACCGTAAACATGCCCGCGATACCCAAAGCCAAAAGTGCTCCTTCTCGGTCTCTGGCTTTTTTGGATATCTCAAAAATTCTTTGAATCATAAAATAATAAAATCCCAAAACAAAAACGCATCCTACAAAACCCCATTCTTCCCCGACGACAGAAAAGATGAAATCTGTATGATGCTCGGGAATAAACGAAAGCTGTGTTTGAGTTCCCTGCATATAGCCTTTACCTGAAATGCCGCCCGAACCAATTGCAATCACAGACTGGATAATGTTATATCCGGCGCCCAAAGGATCGTCCTGAGGATCGATGAAAACAGCGAGTCTTTCGCGCTGATAATCCTTTAAAAAATGCCAAATCAAAGGGGTCGAGGCCAAAGCCATTAAACCCACCCAGATCAACCAGCGAACCCGAATTCCGCCCACATACATGAGAATGAAAGAAACCGGTATCAGTAAAAGGGCCGATCCCAGATCAGGCTGTTTCAAAATTAAAAGCAGGGGTACCACCAACAAAAACAAAAGTAAAAAAAATCTTCTCAAAAAATACAATTCGATCGTTTGGCTTCCAATATACCGGGCTAAAACTAAGAGTACGGAAAGTTTGGCCAATTCGGACGGCTGATAAGAAATAATTCCCAGCTTGATCCAGCGTCTGGCTCCGTTCGTTTGATCACCGATAAACAAAACCGCCAACAAAGAGACGATTGAAACAAAATAGAAAATATAGGAAGCTTCCATCCAAAAACGATAATCAATTTTGGAAAAAACCCACATCGTGATTAATGAAATTCCAAACCAAAACATTTGTTTCTTCCAAATCTGGGATACTTCTCCGCCATGAATCGTCGCGGAATAAATAACAAAAAAACCAATGACAGAAAGACACAAAACACACGTAATAAGTCCCCAATCCACTCCTCGAAAATAACTTTGAAAAATTGATTTAATTTTCAAGGCGCGACTCCCATGACAGGGGGCGGCTTAAATCCCGGAGTTTCCAGTGCAGTCACTGGAGTAGGTGTTTGCCAAGGGGTCACATCCATTCCCAAAGTTTGTTGCATAACCCGCTTGGCTATCGGCGCCGAAACCACTCCGCCTTCTCCTCCGTTTTCAACCATAACAATAATGGCGACCTTAGGATCTTCCGCTGGCGAAAAGGCCGTAAACCAGGCATGGTCATCGCCATGAGGATTTTCAGAAGTTCCTGTTTTTCCCGCCACCCGCACGCCAGGAATCCGGGCTTTTTTCCCAGTTCCAAAATCAGAACTAATCACCTTTTCCATGGTGGCTTTAATAAAGTCCAGATATTTTTGATCGATGTTGGTTTTTTTTAATATTTCAGGCTGTTTTTCAAAAACCGTCCGGCCCGTATTTTGATCCACAATTTTATAAAGCAGATGAGGTTTGTATATTTTTCCATCCATGGCCAGCCCTGAAGTCATATCCAACATTTGAAGCGGGGTGGTTAAAAGATAGCCCTGGCCAAAGCTCATTTGAATCGTGTTTCCCGGAAACCAAGGAACGTGCTGGGTGCTTTCTTTCCATTGAGCGTTAGGAACAAGACCGGCGACTTCCGAGTCCAAATCGACTTTGGTTTTGTTTCCCAACCCCATCTCTTTTGCGGTGCTGTAAATTTTGTCCACCTTGACGAGCAACCCCAGCTGATAAAAGAAAATGTCGCAAGACTCAATAATCGCTCTTTCCAGATTAACCCAGCCGTGGCCCGAAGTGCGCCAGCATCGATAAGGCCACGTTTTATACCAAAAAATACCTTTGCACAAAAAAACCTTTTTAAAATCAATAACCCCTTCTTCTAAAGCACCTAAAGCCGTTATCAGTTTAAAGATGGATCCCGGAGGATACTGTCCTTGAATCGCCCTGTTTTCCAGGGGATGATTTTTGTCTTTCAGCAGCTTGTTCCAATCCTTATAGGAAATTCCACTCACAAACTCGTTCGGGTCAAAATTGGGATGACTCACCATCGCCAATATTTCACCCGTCTGGGGATTAGTGACCACAATCGAGCCGATCTGGTCGCCTAATAATTGTTCGGCCAATTGTTGAACTTTCCAATCAATGCTCAATAGTAAAGTCTGACCTTGCACCGGTTTTTTGTAGGCTAAAGTTCTCCTTTGAACGCCGCTGGCATCCACCTCAATCTGCACGCCTCCGTCTCCGCCCCGTAAAACCTGATCATAAACCCGTTCAATTCCCTTTTTACCGACCAACGCGCCGACGCTATAGCCATTTTCGCGCAGTCGGGTTAAATCGTCTTCGCTGATCTCTCCTATATAACCCAAAATATGGGAGGCCAATTCACCATGGGGATAATACCGTTCGGGTTCCATTTGGATATATACACCCGGCAATCGAGCCCGATTTTCCTCGATTTGAGCGACTAAGGTTTCATCCAAATGAGCCTGTAGACGAATGGGCTCAAACTTTCGTCTTTGTCTTCGGCTTTCCACTGTCATTTCCAGCGAGGACAAAGGTTCGTCTAAAATTTGGCTGAGACGGACCATGGTGGGTCCATAAGCTTTTAGATCGGCGGGGACCACATACAGCGAATAGGACGGAATATTGGTCGCTAAAATTTCGCCATTTCGATCCGTAATAATTCCACGGGGCGCGCGNNAGATAAAACAATTTCAAAAAAACGCCGAGAAAAGCCAAAGTCACAACGCCGAATAAGACATTCATCTTTTTTTCGGTAGAGACAGCGAATTTAATCCCGCGGGGGAATCTTAAAGCCACAGACATTCTCCAAGCCCAGAAAAAAACTCAAGATTAGTCACGAATTGATCTCAAGCCGTCGCCGGGTCAAATCGGCGCCGTCGAAAACGAACCACAAACACACAAACCACCAGGCCCACCAAAGTGGTGAACAAAACACTACGGGCACAGATTCCCAATGCGTCTTCCGCCCGGGGGGCTTCACCGTCACAACGCATCAGTAAATATGAAAAAATCTCATGGAAAATTGATAAACCCATTATCAAAAAAGCTTGCGTCAGTATCCGTTCACGATAAATATGCATTCTTAAAAGAGAAGCCCCTAATCCCACAAACGTTTTTGCGATTGTATTGATACCTATCCCCCCCGAGGACAATAAATCCTGAATCGCGCCCGAAACAAATCCCCAGCCGGCCGCTTGCGGCCCATGTGATCTAATCCCTATCAACACCACAAATATCAACGGAAGATCAATGCCCCAATCCGAAACCAGCGGCAATTGCTGAATAAAAAAAATAAGAAACAGCCATAAAATTTCCTTAGGTATTCTCACGCCATAATCCTCTATTCATAAACACTAATCGGCGGAAGCACAAAAACATAGTCTAAGGCCCCAAAATCAACCACGGGAGCCACCTCAATATCAACACTCAAACCATTTTCGGATTGACTTTTTTTCACCACGGTTCCAATCGCGTAGCCCTTGGGGTAGATACCGCCCAATCCGGAGGAGACAACCAAATCGTTATTTTGAATATCCTCGCCCGCGTTGACATACCCGTATCGAAATCGGTTTTGTCCTGTTCCCTGGATAATACCCGTCACCCTAGATCGCTGATCAATGCCCGAAACACTTGATTCTTTATCCGTTAACAGCAAAACTCGGGAATGTTTGGGGTCCGCTTCCAAAACCCGGCCCACAATTCCTTCCTCCGAAATAACCGGAGAATCGGCTTCCACACCATCCTCAGAACCCAAATCAATCACAAAGCTCTTATTCCAGGTACTGGGATCGTGAGCGATAATGCGCGCGATTTTCGCCTGGTGAGGCAGTTTGGCTTTGATCTGTAAAATCTCTTTTAAACGGCTCAGTTCGGATTCCGTGGAATTTTGGTTGGAAAGTTCAATATGCAGCGATTGATTTTCAAGCTGGAGACGATTGACTTCTTTTCGAAGGTTCCCTAATTCGCGGATCGCGTTTAATGTGTTTTCGGGAAAGGAGATAACCCAATCAACCGACTCCTGAACCGGCATCCAAAAACTGGTGGCTTCCGTCTTATAAGGCGACGCGGAATAAAATCGCGCCGATCCCCGATGAAGGAGCAGCCAAAAGCAACAAAGAAGAATGATAATTAAAAATAAACCGGGAATGTTTTTGAGAAGAAATTTAACCATGAAACTTCAGCCTTTGAAAACCTGGGGGGCGATTCGTGTTCAAAAAAACTAGACGTATTCTTTCTCAAGAACCGAAATCCGCTTTAAAAAGTTCATGGATCGATCTAATAACTGACCCACTCCCATGGCAACCGCCGTGCTCGGGTCATCGGCCAAATTAACCGGAACTCCGGTTTCGTCTCGAAGACGTTCATCCAGGTTCTTCAATAAAGAAGATCCCCCGGCCAAAATAATCCCACGATCCACAATATCCGCGGCCAGTTCGGGAGGAGTGCGCTCTAACGTCATCTTAATCGCCTCAATAATCTGAAGCAGTGGCTCTTCCAAAGCGCCTCTAATTTCTTCTGAAGTAAGTTCAATTGTTTTGGGCAAACCGGTCACCAAGTCACGGCCTTTGCATTGCATGCGAAGTTCTTGTTCCAGCGGAAACGCGGAGCCAATTTGAATTTTGATGTCCTCGGCGGTTCTTTCCCCGACCAGGATGTTATAGGTGCGTTTAATATAGCTGATAACCGCTTCATCCAGCTCATCGCCGGCGGTGCGGATTGATTTACCATAAACTATGTCGCCCAGCGAGATAACAGCGACTTCGGTCGTTCCGCCGCCAATATCAACGATCATGTTTCCCTGGGGTTCCGCGATGGGCATTCCAGCGCCGATGGCCGCGGCCATGGGTTCTTCAACCAAAAACACTTCACGGGCGCCAGCCTGCTCCGCAGAATCCCGAACAGCCCTTTTTTCGACTTCCGTACAGCCGGACGGAATGGCCACCACAATTCGGGGTCTAATCAAAGAACGGCGGTTGTGAACTTTGGAAATAAAATAGCGGAGCATTCTTTCAGTCACTTCAAAATCCGCGATGACGCCGTCTTTCATGGGTCGAATGGAAACAATTGAACCGGGTGTGCGGCCTAACATCAGCTTCGCGTCATTACCTACCGCCAATATTTGATTGGTGCTTTTATGCACCACCACCAATGACGGCTCTTGTAATACAATTCCGCGTCCTTTGACATAAACTAAAGTTGTGGCTGTTCCCAAATCAATGGCCACGTCGTTTGAAAAAAGCCCCAAGAGAAAATTTAACAAACCGAATCTCCTTCATAATTAAAAAACCAAAACCAGCTTTAAACCTCAAAAAAAAGAACCTCAGTCAATCGACCGAGGAGCCATAAAACCATTAAAAACATATGAAATCAGGGGCTGTAGTTTAACATGACCATTTCGATAGTCCAATATTTTTACATAAATCGCCTATAAGTGGGAGAGGGGAAATACGAGGAAAGCGAACAATTGCAGAAGAAACAAACCGGTTTTATTTCATGCCGCGCTGAGCCTTGGTTTTTAAAACCCGCTCAAACAATTTCAAATACTCTTTTTTCAAATCCGCCACAGGAAGATTTCGATAATCCGTTTCGTTGTACTCTTCGGCTAAAAACTCTTTGCTTTGCCGGATAAAAGCCAAAACCGCTCCCGCGTTTTCGTCCGTAACAACATTTTCAGGAGCTTCGATGGTCACTCTTTGACGAACACCCTCTTTTTTCACCTTGCCAACCAGTTCTTCAGTCGGATTGACAAGACCATTAATTTTCCCTGTAGTAGTGTCTATATAGAAGAAAATTTCTACTTCTTTACCGTACAATTCTGAATTCATGACAATCGGCGCGTGGGCTGGATTGCTTTTAAGATCTTGGCCGCATTCCTTGCAAAACTTATTGTGAGCGGCGTTATTGGTCTCGCAATGACTGCATTTCATGATGAAAAATCCCCCAAATAAATGTGAGTAACTATACCATACGATCTTTGCGTTTCAAGGCTTACACGGGGATTTTTGACGTTTTTAAAGCTCTTCCCGAGCCACATTTTACTTATCGATAACGTTTTTCGACACCCAACCACTTCAAATTTATTCTTTAGAATTGCCAAATTCTTTTTTCATTTTAAATTAATTTTTGTTAATTATAATTTGTCTCATGGTGATCAAAAAAGTTACTAGATTAAATGCGTGCGCTCAATCCGCAACCGAATATCTCCTAACTTTAGCTGCGATTTTAATCGCCTTTTCAGGAATACTTGTCTTATTTTCAAATCAGCTAAGTAGTTATCTTGCGATGCTTTTTAAAGTTTTGGCACTGCCGTTTTAATTAATTAAAGGGAGAGAATATGAAGCTAAGAAAAAAACAATCTGGTCAGGGAATGACAGAATACATTCTAATCGTGGCTCTCATTGCGGTAGCAGTTATCGTAGCTGTCAGGTTATTCGGGACCAATGTAACTAAAGGCTTCAATAATGCCGCAGGTCAAATCAGCAATAATACTGGTGGAAGCACTGCCGGAAACGTAGCCAGCACAGCCGCCAATGCAGTCAATGCCGTTCCAGGGCAGTGATGCTAAATCAGCCAATAAGTTCTCAGGGCAATCAACAGTCGAATTTCTGTTGATTGCCCCGCTTTTATTTTTTATTTTCTTCAGTATAATTCAGTTTTTTTATACCGCCTTTGTGTCTTTCGCCATTCAACGTGCAACCTATTCTATTGCTCAACAAGCCGCCGCTTCGTCAAATCCTTTATCTTTTTTACCACAGTTTCAAATTATTGAAGCTTTATTGCCTCTAGAACAATTGAATCCATCAACCTTGTCCTATACCTTCGCAGCTCAATGCACCATCGACACAGACGGCACAAATGTGCACGTAAAAGTGTCATATCCAATGCCGCTTTGGGTTCCACTAATAAATAATTTAATCGGTCAAAACTTAAATAACCAATCTGCCGCTTCCAATTTTATACCGCCATCACTTGTGAATGTTTTACAAGCCGCGGGATTGGCACTTCCAAACCCTAACATCAATCAAAATCTCACAAAGGTACTTTGGATTACTTTCGAAGCACAGGCATTGGATGAAAATTCAATCGGAGTGCAAACAAGCTAACTATGATTCGAATAAAACACTGGACTAAAAATCCTTCAGGCCAAGTATTATTGGCAACACTACTTTTTTGTTTTATCTTCATGGCACTTTTTATTGGCCTTTATAAATCAGGAATGCTTTACAACGCTAAAGAACAAGCAATTAGATCTAGTAATTTAACGGCTTTATCCGCTGGTGCTGTTTACGCAAACGGACTTCA
This sequence comes from candidate division FCPU426 bacterium, assembly GCA_003136635.1. GTDB lineage: Bacteria > Oederibacteriota > Muellerivitia > Muellerivitales > Muellerivitaceae > Bog-1183. The sequence continues at coordinate 83,689 of PLFD01000043.1, forward strand.
AATAGTAAGATTAACCAATGTCGCGTTGCTTCTGGCTGCCGCCGTAGACATATTGGCCATCGCGGCAGCTTTGGAGATAACCGGTGGTTTCTCTTTAATAATTCCCTCGCAATTTAAAGACCTAAATACAAGAAAATTAGTGCAAGATGTTCAATCCATACTATTTGGTATCAACCAGCCAATAGGCATTTATCCGCTTCTAATTTCCGACGAAACGATATCAATTGCCAGCCAAAATGGGTTGAAAAGTACATTTCCCTCACTCAATCCCCTGTCATGGTCTTTACCCATCCCCCCTTCACCCATACTAATATTTAACGTCACAACGTTAGGTCCGGGTCTTGCCCAAGCCATTGTTCCCAATATGGCTCTCAAATTCAGAACCGCAAATTTCTTTTCGGATACAGTCCCTAAACCAAAAAAAATCTATAAATACAAAAGTAGAAAAGATGGAGCAATACACTATTTAAATTCAGATCAAGTAGAGCTCGCCCCTAATTCTCAAAACAAAGGTCAAATGCGTGTCAAAAAAGGTGTCGGTCTCGAAGGAGAAGGTTATTTTGTTGCTGAGGAGGTGAACGCAGGATTATCAAAATTAAATGCGGTTATAAACATTGCTAATTTTTTGGCCGCTCTTCAATTGGATGTAACAGATAGAGATATTCCTGCTGTACATAATATTTTCGTTTACGCTTCTTATCCCACATCCATCAAAGACCCACAAAACAATAATGCAGAAATACAGACCCTCAGTCAGGTAAATGTTTTGGGTACAGGATTAGCGGCTTGGAACGTCAATGACCCTCCCTATCAAGCAACACTTGCCCCAACAGATCCAGTAGAACTAGTGAAACAACTCAGTATCCAAACCTTACTAAGCCAAGCCATTAGCTCAATAAAACTTCCTTCAATTTCAAACATTTTCGGAACGGTTGTAAATGGCCCCTGAAAAATTTTCAAATCAAACTGGACAAGCACTTGTAGAAATGCTTTTGGTTATCCCAATGCTATTTTTATTAACCGCCGGCGCAATACAGTTCACTATGTTATTCCAAGCGCGAAACGCATTTGATAAAGCATGCGGAGAAGCTGCGCGTCAATATGCAGCTAATCAACTCAAAGATTCATCCGCAATTACAGACACAATATGGAAAGATATGGGTTTTTATCAGTCCTATTTCAACAAACAAAGTCTTAGTATTTCTACCCAAGCGCCTCAAGCAACTATCGCAAATACTTTTTTCAACGCCATTGACGGACTAGGCCCATTGGCTGCAAAAATTAAATCTTATTTAATCAACTACACTGGCCACGCTTGGACGGTAACAATATGTTGCACGCCACCATCTTTGGTTGCCGTCATATTTCCAGATGGAATTCCATTTCAAAGCCAATTAACTATTTTAAAATATCCAAACTAGAGGCATTTGATGAAGCAAAAATGGTTTTGGGCGACATTAGTTTTTTGGACTTTATCGGCAAGTTCAATTGTCTGTTGGGCACTAATTTCTTCGCCCCTGCGTTTTCAACCTCAAATCATTAGCCGATATGAAACAAAAGTGAATGGACAATCTCAAAAAACAGAACTTTGGATTAACCAGGGCCGTTTAACCGATTTAATGCCTATTATTGTTAAAGAATTCACAACTGATCACTGGAAACCTTTGGGTAACGGTCTAGACCTTACTTCAGCACTCTTAGGCTCAATTAGTGACTCTTTCGACCTATCCGATCAAATTCAAGTGAAATTGTTCCAAAAAAATGGTCTTTATAGGACATTAGGACTCTGGCAATCAAAAGATACAGATGAGACCTATGGGATGACTAGCGAAGCACCAAACGCTATATTTAATCTATCTCAGGCTAAATCCAATTGGGGATTTCCGTTCCCTCCACCACCCTCCGCCACTCAGTTATTCTACGAAAAGCTCGAAACGCTTAAAATCGGCTTTATTTATTTACCTCCTGGAGATGCTCCAGTTCAACAATTTAATCAAATCTGCTCAAGCAAAGGATTTTCACAGATACTTTGGCAAAAGGAAAATAATAAAAAAATTTACATTCTTTCTGATAAAAAAATTAAAATTCTCGCCATACTTAATTTCGATGCTCATCGCAATACTATTTCGCTCGTTGAAATCAAAAGTTGAAATTTTAATTAAAAGGTGTTTTTATGAACAAACGTGCTTCTATTATCGCTCTCATTGTCGGACTTTCAGCTGGGTGTATTTGTTTCTTTTTATTATTTCAAAAAACCTCCGAAATCGATAAAAAAACAACACCCGTAGAAATATTAGTCGCAGCTCACTACATTCCGCCCGGAAGCATTTTAACGTCGGATATGATTATTAAAAAAACGATACCCGAATCTTATGTCAGTCCTAGCGCAGTACAAAACATTAATGAAGTTTCAAATCTTTTAACTCTTGTTCCAATTTCAAATGGAGAGCAAATACTCTCGAATAAATTTGGATCAAGTGGTAATTCTTTGGCATTTAACTTAAACAGCGGTTTGCGTGCGTATACTTTGGAAGTTAATGAAACCAGTGGCGTTGGCGATTTAATCCATCCGGGTAACCATGTTGATGTCATTGCTAAAATCACTTCAAACAAAAGTCAAATAACAACTTTTGTACTTCAAGATATCGAGGTACTCGCAACCGGTCAAAAATTAGCACAAAGCGAGCAAAAAAGTTCAGATGTTTCAGAAACATACGACACTGTTACCCTCGCGTTGACTCCAGATCAAGCTGAAACTCTCATGTATATCGACGGTCAACCTATCCGATTATTATTGCGAGCCCCTAATGATGATGCGATTGTTTCAATTTCCGCCAAAAGCGATTCGGAAGTTATTTCGAGAATAGGTCATTTTATTCCAAGTAACAAAACTAGAAATTAATACAGTAAAAGAGGGACAAATGAAAAAAATATTTTTAACTTTGTTAATGTCGGTGGTTTTTAATATCAGTTACGCAGACGGAACGATTAACTTAAGCGTCGGCGATTCAAAACCAGTTCAAGTTCAAATTGCCAGCCAAACAATAATAGATGATCCAATAATTGCAAATTTCAAAACGATAAATGAAGATGAAATTCTTATTTCCGGAAAATCTGACGGAACAACAAAAATTACTTACACTACAGCTTCAGGTGAAAAAGAAACTGATTCCATTGTTGTTTCTTCGCATTTATCAAAAAAGCCAATGATTGAAGTTGCTGTAGAAATTATGGAAATCGATTCGCAAAGCGCTCTCCAAGCAGGGCTCAGCTGGGGTTCAGTCACGACTTCAAATAGCGCGTCATCTACCACTCCAAACAACATCACAATATCTGAAAACAGTCCACCATCACTTTTATCACTCGGCTCTTTTACTCGAGATTCTTTAACCGCGAGTGTCCAGTTATTAATTAATAAGGGAAAAGCTAAAATTTTATCAAAACCAAAACTATTAACTATCAGTGGTGAAGAAGCCAGTTTTTTGGCCGGCGGAGAAATTCCATACGCCACAACGAATAAGGAAGGTTCCGCCAATGTTGAATGGAAGCCATATGGCGTGAAATTGAAAATCAAACCAACCGTCGACAGTTCTGAAAACATTGACGCAAGTCTAAGAGCGGAAGTAAGTGAAATTGATAACTCCAATGGAATTATTAGCAGCGGCATTGTCATTCCCGCCCTTAAAACGAGATGGGCCGAAACATCCGTGTATATGAAAAGTGGAAACACACTGGTTATCGCAGGTCTTATTGATGACGAAAATCAAAAAACCACATCAGGCGTTCCCTTGATTAGCGACATTCCCATTCTTGGTGAACTATTCCGTTTTACAAATGATCAAAAATCACAAACGGAGTTGGTCATTTTCGTTACACCAACGTTAATTGGAGAAAGCACTGATTAACATCTTAGTCTTTAGAACTTGGCGAGGTTCTCGCGCCCAGAACCATATCCCCCGGTTTAATCCCATGCTTCGTATACCATCCCGCATTCATTTCCAACGCGTATTTCGCGGGACCAGCCGACATAAATGTTTGTTCTGTCTGCGGCGGCATTTCAAGTGTATTTTCGATCACACCTTTTTCATTCATAAAGGCAATACTTAACGGGATGAGCGTGTTTTTCATCCAAAAAGCCCGTGATTTATCATCAGAAAAAACAAATAACATGCCGTTATCCGAACCCATTTCGCTCCGAAACATGAGCCCTGACATTCGAGTCGATTCGGTGTTTGCCACTTCAACTAATAACTTGTTGCCATCAATCGTCAATTGAACCACAGGAAGATCTGATTTAAGTTCAGGCTTACAAGAAGAATTAAACAAAGCCAAAATTAAAAAGAAAATCAGTCCGGTTATGTTTTGAGTAATTTTTGGCACAATGTTTTCCCTTAACCCGGTCTAAACCTTTAAATTCAACGAATTCGAGAAGATGATTTTAAATGATTTTTAACCGATAAAATCAATATAATAGGCTTATGAATAAATTTTTTACGGCCTTACTTCTATTGCCAAACTTGTTGCCTCTCCAAGTCTTGGCCGACGACACACTTACTCCCCCGCAAACCGCGCAGAATGCCCAACCAGCAGAAGCTATGCCGCAACTTAATCAGGCACAAACTACAGACCAACAATTAACTATCGCTTATAACTTTGCTTATTCTTTATATACAGCACAAAAATTCGATCAGGCAAAAGGGATGTTCCAAAAACTGGCTGCCGCCTCAACCCAGCCAACCATTAACGCAAACTCCCTTTATTATTACGCCCAATGCGCTTTCAGAACCGGAGATTACGATGGATGCCTTAAAGGTTTAGACCTTTTAGTCAAAAGATGGCCTAATTCACCCGAAGTGGCCAAAGGGTATGTCACCCAGTTCTCTACCTTTCTCATTGATCAGGTAGCTGAGCTTCAAACCAACTGGAACTATTACCGTTATAAAAACGATACTTTTGACGCAAAAGGTAATCCCCAATTCACCGAAAGCGTACCCCCCAGCTACAAATTAAAAAGAATCAATTTCAAACTGGGTTTTGGTCTATATAAAATATTGCAAGAAATTCAGTCAGCCTCGCCTACCACTGTAAGTGAAAAACAAAAATTAGACGCCATGCTAAATCTTCCTATTAAGATTCTCTGGGTTGATGAAAAAGCTCCTCTATCCCAATATGGTCATCCCGCTGATTTTTACGCCATTATTACTCCAGCCGAAAAAAAACAATTTTCCAATGTCATTTGCGAAAGAATTTTTTACAACTGGAAAACAGACAAACTGTGCGATTTCTTTGATACTTATGATGATGTCGAAAATTTGAGACCCAAGTACGTGGCAAAAACTAAAGAAGTCGTAAATTTAACTAACGAAACCCTGCCAATATTACCCTATACGGCGGAAGGGGCAACCAACGGACAAAAGCCACCAGCACTCGCGCAAGTTAACGACACCCCAAAAACCCTTGTTGATCCGACGGCCGTTTTGACTTTAGCTAATCTTTTTCAAGTTTCCGGTTACAACCCCTACACCGATACATTCACCACCACTACTACTGAAAATATTCAAACCATGTCTGGCTTGTAAAAATTATGAAAATCTCGCGTCAATCTCCCCTCTTAAATTTATTATTTTTATTACTGGTATTCAACATCGCTCAAATTTCTTTCGCTGATGATTCTGCCGCATCTGTTTCCACCGACTCATCACGCAATAAAAAAACAGATAGTTCTGATCGTTCTTCAACAATTGTTGTTCATAAACCAGCCACGGACCCCGCCTGGGGCAAAGTAATTCAATGCCAGGAAGAAAAATCCACAGCCACTTCTGATAAAACCGAAGAAACCCAATATAAATTTTTGTTTCAAGATTCCAATGGCATTGTCAGAACGGCCATTTATCACGAAAGTTCATCAGGAACCGGCTATTGGGAAGTATGGGTATGGGATCAGCAGTAAAAAAACAAATTGTTTCAATGCTTGGAGCAAAAGGTGGTGTAGGTTGCTCTTCATTAATTGCTCTAGTTTCTCTCGCGCTAGCTATCAAAAATAAATACAAAATCGGCGTTCTGGATGGCATACCGTTTAATCAATCGATGTTATTTTCATATTTGCCAACAACGAGTCCTGCCCATTCGCTTATACAACTCAAACCTTATCAAGAGCATTTAAGCTCGAATATAATTGAAAAGTATTTTGCCTCAACAGAAAACATTACATACATACCCTCAATTTCAAATAATGATCAAATTTCATCCATTGATGAAATTATAAATTTAATATCAAAAATATCTTCTTTTTTTGACTTTTTATTAATCGACTTATCTTCCTTCCCGTTTGATCAACATTCTAAAATTTTAGAAATTAGTAATAATCGATCGATTTTAACTTCTCTAGATCACTCTTCTTTAATAGCTCTAAAAAAAACAGAGAGGCGTTTGAATGATTACCACTTTGATGTCAAAACTTTTAATTTGATATCAAATCAAACTCATCAGAATCAGATTTTAACAAAAGACACACAATCACTCTCTAATGGTTTTTCTTATTTGGGAATGATTCCGTTTTTTGGTGAAAATCTATCGATGGACCTTTTGGAAAAAAAACAACTTCAGCCTCATGCAGAAAAATCGATAAATATAATTTTGGAATCCATAATCCCCAAAAAAACAGATCAATTAACAGAAAGTCTAGCGAACAATTATTCAATAAAAACGTCGCCTGAAGAATCGAATAAAATATCAATTCATCAAATACACGAATTACATCAAAAACTTTTAGAACACTTAAGAAAATCAGGTCACTTAAAGGAATCTCAAAAAGAAGGTTACTTTCAAAAAGAAACATTAGAACCACACGCTAAAGAAGTTTTAAACAATCTCATTCACGAAATGAAAATATTAAGTCGAGAAGTACGACAACAACTTGTTTCAGAAACCATTAATTTGGCATTTGGTCTAGGACTTCTAGAACAGCTACTCCAAGATAATCTAATAACAGAAATTATGGCAAACGGCCCTCACCAAATTTACGTCGAAACCAAAGGAAAACTTCAAAAAAGCGATGTTCAGTTCTTGGATGATCAGCAGTTAAGAACTTCAATCGAAAGAATCTTGTCTCCTATTGGCCGCAGGTTGGATGAAAGCCAGCCCTATGTGGACGGACGTTTGTTGGATGGTTCCCGTGTTAACGCGGTTATACCGCCGGTTAGTTTGAATGGCCCTATTTTAACTATCCGAAAATTTTCAAAGAAAAAGTTGACCGTAACCGATCTGATTAATTTTGGTTCACTGACACAGGAAGCCGCTGATTTTTTAGGCGCGTGCGTACTGGCAAGAAAAAACATTGTTGTTTCAGGCGGAACCGGGTCTGGGAAAACGACTCTCTTAAACATTCTTTCCAATTTCATTCCATCAAACGAGCGAATTATTACGATTGAAGATTCGGCGGAACTACAGCTGGCGCAGGATCATGTGGTTCGTTTGGAAAGCAGGCCGGCGAACTTAGAGGGCAAAGGACATATTTCAATCCGGGACCTGGTTATCAACGCTTTGAGAATGCGGCCTGATCGTATTGTGGTGGGAGAGTGCCGCGGGGGTGAAGCGCTGGATATGCTGCAAGCGATGAACACGGGCCACGACGGCTCCATGACAACAGCCCACGCCAATACTTCTCGAGATGTGATTTCTCGCCTGGAAACCATGTGCCTATTTGCCGGAGTCGACTTACCCTTAAAAGCGGTTCGCGAACAAATTTCGAGAGCCGTTGAGTTGGTGGTTCAACAAACCCGTTTGCCTGAGGGAAAAAGATCGATTACACAAATATCAGAAATACAGGGTATGGAAGGCGATGTGATCATTATTCAGGATATTTTTGTTTACGATAAGGAAAAGGGTCTTATCCGGCAGCCTTTTATTCCCTCTTTTATCAAAAGCTTAAACGCCGTTGGCTATCAATGGCCGGGAACTAAATAATCTAATTCTTCTTTTTCTTTTGTCCTTTTAACTCATCAGCTGACGCGGGCGCTGGTTCATAAGTAATATCACCCACCGGGGTAATTTGCGCAATTTCAGCTTTGTACTTTTCATAATCCGGACGGGTTTGACGAACATCGGCGTCCAGCGGGCCTTCGGGGGGAATAAAGTCGCCCAGTTCGGCGCGGCAAATCCATTCTTTTTCGGCGGCGTCATCGACCCAATGGGTGCGGGGCAAATAGTAAAACTCCTGAACTTCCTGATAGCTCCACATGGCCTGCTTGTACATGTGCTTCACGAAAAAATCCTCGCCGCGTAAATAGGCGGCGCGGGCCCGGCGGATGACTTCCAGGTTGGCCAGACCATAAGCGGCCAAAAGGGTCAGAATAATAATGGCCGCGGTTTGAAACCCCGACTTGATTTTTTGACTTTTCATTTTCTCAGTGTTTTCCATGAATTTCCTCTTGATTAAAACTCGTTCAAAAACCGAATATCATTTTGGTAAAACAAACGGATGTCATCAATCCCATATTTAAACAAAGCGATTCTTTCCACACCCATGCCAAAAGCGAATCCCGTCCACTTCTCGTCATTAATGCCGCAATTCTTTAAGACCACCGGGTCAATCATCCCACAACCCATCATTTCCACCCAGCCGGATTGCTTGCAAATGCGGCAGCCTTGTCCCTTACAAAAAACACAGGAAATATCCATCTCAGCGCTCGGTTCGGTAAATGGAAAAAAGCTGGGCCGGAACCTGGTTTTCACTTCCGCGCCGAAAAACTTCTTGATAAACACGTCCAAAACACCCTTTAAATGGATGAACTGGATGCCTTCATCCACCAAAAAACCTTCCACTTGATGAAAAATATGATGGTGGGTCGCGTCAATGGCCTCGTTGCGGTAAACCCGGCCCGGCGCGATAAACTTGAAAGGCGGTTTTCGCTTTTCCATTTCCCGCACTTGGATAGGCGAGGTATGCGTTCTTAAAACTTTGTTTTTAACGTAAAAAGTGTCCTGAGCGTCTCTCGCCGGATGGTCGGGCGGAAAGTTAAGCGCGAGAAAATTATAATAATCCGTTTCCAAATCCGGCCCTTCGGCCACGTCAAAACCCAAATTTTTAAAAATGTCCGCGATTTCTTTTTGGACAATCATTAAAGGATGCATTTTACCGATAACCGATTTTCGGCCCGGCAAAGTCGGGTCCCAGCCCGGAATAGCCGATTGATTAACTTTCGAGTCCAAATCTTCTTTTTTTTGATCTAAAAGTTCGGCAATTTTGTTTTTAATTTCGTTGGAAACTTTACCGACTTGAGGCCGCAAATCAGCGGAAACCTGATTCAAACCTTTTAAAATCTCGGTCAATTCCCCGCTTTTTCCCAAATACTTAACCCGAATATCATCGATGCTTTTGAGGTCCTCGGCGTCCATAATGGACAATTCGGCGTTTTTAAGGATAGTTTGCAGTCGCTCAATCACGAATCCGCTCCAAGTAAGGTAGTCATATGAAGACATTATTTATTTTTTAGCCAAAAACTTCACTCTAAAAAGCTAATGGGACCGCTTGTTTTCCAAACTGGCTTGAAACAAGGCGATACTGGCCGCTACGGAAACATTTAAAGATTCCACCTTACCGGCCATTGGAATCAGTATCCGGCCAGAGCAAGAATCCACCAGTTCAGCTGGTAATCCCCCGCCTTCGGCGCCGACCCAAATCAGTCCCTGATTTGAAAAATGAACTTCGACCAGGGGTTTGGAGCCCAATTGGGTTAAAGCGTAGGTAGTCACTTTATCCTTAGCCCAATCCATATATTCAACCCAGGTTTTTCCCATTATATAGGGAACTCGAAAGAGTGAACCCATCGCGGCGCGGACTACTTTGGGATTGAAGGGATCGCAGCAACCCTCTGTTAAGAAGATATGTTTGACGCCAAAGGCTTCGGCGGAACGAAATAAAGTTCCCATGTTTCCCGCGTCCTGAACCTGATGAACCCCCAAAAAAAGACCCTCCGATTGGGATGGCCAGGAAGCTTCGATTTTCTTTACCACCGCTATCATGCCTTGCGGTGAAATCGTATCTGATAAATAAGAAATAATCTGGGGCGTCACCTCAAAACAGCGCACTTTTTTCCGCTTGGCCAATTCCTGTATTTCAAGGCCGTCCGGATGTCTCAAGCCGTCTTTGGTTCCAAATATAAACCGCAGTTTTAAATCACTCTTAAAGGCTTCTTGGACTAAATGAAACCCTTCGCAGAGAAAGTCCTCGGCGATTTTGAGTTTTTTAGGCACCCGGAGGGAATAGGCATGCTTCACCATGGAATTCTGCACGCTTTGTACCTGCGAAATTTTTGATGTGGAATCAAATGTCATAAATTCGCCTGTAAATGAAAACGCTCTTTATCCGTTCCAGACAAAGAGCGTTGTTGAACATCTTCTTTTCTACTTAAGCTTTTTTCACAGCCTCAACCACTTGCGAGAAAGCTTTTGGATCATTAACCGCCATGTCGGACAGCATCTTCCTGTCCAGATCAATGGAAGCCAATTTCAAACCTTTAATAAACTTGCTGTAGGACAGACCATGTTCGCGGGCAGCCGCGTTAATACGGGTAATCCAAAGTCTGCGGAAATCACGCTTGCGGGCTTTGCGGTCGCGAAAAGCGTAGTTGCCTGAACGCTTCGAAGCTTCCCGAACCGTTCTATATTGACGGCTCTTGGCGCCAAAGTAACCCTTTGTGAGTTTAAAAAACTTCTTCTTGCGCTTCCGTTTTGCCATCGCGCGTTTAATTCGAGCCATTATTCTTCTCCCTTTTTAGTGTTGCCAAACTTTACTTTTAGATCGAAAGCATTCTTCTCATCATTTTGGTCGTCGCCTTACCCAAAACCGGCTGATGCTTTAATTGCCGTTTCTTCTTCGAGGATTTGTGGGCCATTAAATGACCTCGTCCCTGAACCTTCTTGGCTTTAATCTTTCCGGTTCCCGTGATTTTTATTCTTTTCGCCACACTTTTTTTTGTTTTATTAAAGCCCTTAGACATTTTCTTCTTCCTTGTCAGATGTCGTTTCCTTTGCCGCGGCTTTTTGCTGCGACAGAGGCTTTGGATTAAAAACCGCCACAATCTGCATACCTTCATCTTTGGGCGGCGCTTCCAAATCAGCCACTTCACTCATATCTTCCACAATACGTTCCATCAACGAATGACCCAGACCTTTATGGCTCATTTCACGGCCGCGGAACTGTAAAGTAACCTTCACTTTGTCCCCATGGTCAAAAAAACTCCAGGCCATGCGGAGCTTGGTTTGATAGTCGTTTTCATCAATTTTGGGACGAATCTTGAGTTCTTTAACCTTGATGATTCTTTGTTTTTTTTGCGCTTCTTTTTCTTTTTTACGCAAAGCATACTTATATTTGCCGTAATTAAGGATGCGGCAGACTGGCGGCACTCCCTCGGGCGCCACTTCAACCAGATCCAGTTCTCTTTCCCGGGCCATGGCCAAAGCCTTAACCGTATCCAAGATGCCCAGTTGTTCGCCTTCTTCGCCTACCAAGCGAACTTGTTTTACCCGAATTTGGTGATTAATCCTCAACTCTTTTGTTCCAGAAATGTTCTTCTACCTCCCATTTAGTCTATAAACAAAAAAAGACGAACCCCGCATGGGAAGTCCGTCCAAAATGAAATATCCGAAAAATCAAAAGGATACTATCCATTAATAACCCGTTCGCACCATATGGGCTGAGGGTGAGGGACGGAGCCCCTGCTTGAGTGAAGAATGTTATAGTCGATAGCTTTTTTTGTCAAACTTTTTCAGCAGGGTTTGTTTAGAGCGGCAGGCCAATATCAGCGAAATTATCCATTAAACGCTGTTCCACCATCTGGGTCAGCGCGCTTTTCGCGTTATCCGTCGAGACCTGTACCTGTTTTTCAACCGAATAGCGGCGCCAGGTAATCGTGTTATCCTTCACTTCATTGGCGCCCACGATCCAGATATTCGGTATTTTTTTGGTGATCGAATTACGGACCTTTTTGGAGAAAGAATCGTTGGAAAGATCAACTTCCGCCCGGATCATCAAATTACGCAAATCACCGACGATTTTTTCGGCGTAAGGCAAAAAGTCATCCGCGACGGGTACAATTTTTACCTGAATCGGTGCCAACCAAGTCGGAAAAGCTCCGCCCCAACGTTCAATCAAGAAAGAAATAAAGCGCTCGTGAGTTCCCAGCGGCGCGCGGTGGATGATAAACGGCTTTTGCTTGGTACCGTCGGCGGCGACATATTCCATTTCAAAGCGCGTCGGCGATAAAAAGTCCAATTGAACCGTGGCTGCGGTTTCTTCCCGGCCCAACACATTTTCGGTTTGGTAATCAATTTTCGGACCATAAAAGGCCCCTTCACCCTGAGCTTCTTCATATTCAACGTTTAGCTCTTTTAATACTTCACGAAGAATATTTTCGGTTTTTAGCCAAAGTTCTTCATTATCGCCAAACTTGTCTTTATCTTTATCATGCAGTGAAAGACGGACCCAGATTTTATCCATCCGGAATTTTTCAAAATAAAACTTATGCATGGCCACAACTTTTTTAATTTCGTCTTTAATTTGATCTTCCGTACAATAAATATGGGCGTCGTTCATCGCCAGACCCCGAACCCTTAACAAACCGGCTAGTTGGCCTGACTTCTCGTAACGGTAAACTGTTCCATATTCAGCCAACCGCAAGGGCAATTCTCTATAACTGCGTGGTCGGTTCATATAAATCATATGGTGATGCGGACAATTCATCGGTTTCAAATAAAACTCTTCGGCCGGCGCATCAGGATCTTTTTCAATGCTCCGCATGGGCGGAAACATCGACTCTTTATAGAGGGGCAAATGACCGGATAATTTATAAAGCTCGCCATTGGCAATATGAGGCGTGGCAACGCGAACATAACCGTCTTTAAACTCCAACTCTTTGGCGAATTTTTCTAACTCTTCACGAATGACTGTGCCGTTCGGCAGCCAGAGGGGCAAACCTTTGCCAACTCTTTCATCAATCGTGAAAAGTTCCAACTCTTGCCCCAGCTTGCGGTGATCCCGTTTTAAGGCCAATTCCCTATTTTTGATAAATTCTTTTAGTTCAGCTTCGCTCGGAAAAGCCAACCCGTAAATACGAGTCAGCATGGGGCGAGTGGAGTCGCCGCGCCAATAACTGCCCGCGATGGAATCCAACTTGAAAGAAGTGACCGGTATTTTTGAAGTGTCATCGACATGCGGGCCTTCGCACATATCGACGAAAGGACCACTGGAATAGAAGCTCAAGGATTCATTTTTTTCCAAAAGTTCTTTGGCATACTCAACTTTTAAACCTTGTCCCATACCATCTAGTTTTTGAAGGGCTTGTTCTTTCGGCAAATCTTCTCTTTTAAAAGATTGTTTTTCTTGGACAATCTTTCGCATGCGTTTTTCAATGTCAGGCAGGTCAGCCTCAGTCAAAGGTTCATCTAAAAGCATGTCGTAATAAAAACCCGTGCGAATCGGCGGCCCGAAACCCAATTGCGCCTCAGGCCTTACTTGCAAAACCGCTTCAGCCAAAATATGGGCTAAGGAATGGCGCATCTTGTATAAAGATTCATCCATTTTAAACTTTGGTTCGTATTTATCGGACATGAATTTTCCTAAAGGCAGGTTTTGAGCGGGAAAAATGGTGGGCATAACTGGACTCGAACCAGTGACCCCTTCCATGTCAAGGAAGTACTCTAACCAACTGAGCTATACGCCCCCGCGAAACATCAAAGCCTGAAAGGCCCTAATCTTATAAATCTTCTTTTGAATAGTTGCAACCATTATTCCGGAAAGGTTGCTTTCAATACCTCGCCTAATTCAACAAATTTTTCGTTATAGTCCATCTGGCTTAACCTAATAACCTCAAAAGCTTCTTCTTTATCGTAAGTATGAACAATCTCTGTTTTTCCCAAGTTAACCGAGGGGAGGTCTTTATAGGTTAAAAAATAATGCCTTAAACGATCAATTAAATTTGGAGGACAATCCGTAATATTGTTCCAATTTCCATAAACCAAATCGCCTTTTAACACGGCGATAATTTTATCATCCGCCTCGCCATTATCAATCATTCGCAATCCCCCGATGGGTTTCGCTTCAACTAAAATGTCGCTTTTAAAGATCGGCTTTTCAGACAAAATACAAATGTCCAAAGGATCCAAATCGCCTGGAATTTTATCCAGCTTCGCCTTTTGAGCGAAATATTCGGCAACACGGGGACCGCAATAAGTGCGGGGAATTAAACCATACAAAGAGGGACACTGGCTTGAAAAAACCTGGGGCCGATCTAATTTTAAAAAACCTGTATTTTTATCTATTTCATATTTAACGGTATCTGTAGGCGTCAACTCAACATAAGCGTTCACCAGTTCTGGCGCTTTTTTACCCGTCCCCACCCCATGCCACGGATGATGACGAAACATGAAACGAGAGTATTTGGACATTATTTCGTCGGACACGCAATCCCCCTCTATCACTTAACGACTTACGATTTTAACCTACCCACTCGAACTTTCCACTTTAAAGATGTCCAAATATTAAAGAATCCCAACACCTCTATCAACGCGTAGAAGCTTTCTCTTTTAGTTTCAATTTAACATTGATTAATTTGTGTTTGAAAAAACTGAATTTAATAAGATGGAGGCGGCAGGCGGATTTGAACCGCCGAATCGCGGTTTTGCAGACCGCTCCCTTAACCACTTGGGTATGCCGCCCCTTAATAGCAAAGCGACTAATCGCAGTAAGCTCCGTTAAAGCAAAACCGTTATTCAGCGCGCTCTGCCGGTTTAAACCTCTCGGCGAGGAACAAGATGGAGCGGGAGACGGGGGTCGAACCCGCGACTTCAACCTTGGCAAGGTTGCACTCTACCACTGAGTTACTCCCGCACTCTAAAACTACCTGAAAGGAACTTTTAAGAACGGTGCGAATTATACGATTTGATCCCCTTGGGAGTCAATTCGCTAATTTGTTCATTTTTTTATTTTTTAAGTCCCAAATCTTTGACGACTTGCTCAATGATTTCAGCATTAATTGATTCACTTTTCATCAAAAAGCCTTCCAGCATCGCGTTATCGCAAGCCGTGTTGATCAACCGGGGAATACCTTTAGTATATTCAAAAATTGTCTGATAGGCGTCGTTGGTAAACAATTCCCGTTCACATCCAGCCACAGCCAAACGGTGTTTAATGTATTGTTCAGTTGTTTCTCTGGTGAGTGATTTAATAAAGAATTTGACGGCGACCCTTTGTTGCAAGGCCGGATCCAAAGCCAGGTATTTATCTAATTCAGACAACCCCAATAAAACAATCGATATCAGTTTGCGACCCGGCACTTCCAAATTTAAAAGACCGCGTAACTCTTCGAATATTTCTCTTTTTTGGAGCATATTCGCCTCGTCAATTAACACAACCGCCTTGCGTCCCTCTTCGTTGATCTTCATTAAACGTTCATATAGTTGAGAAATAATCTGTGCGCTGGTTTCGCCCACATTTTCAACGCCCAATTGTTGTGCAATTCGTTTAATAATCCAAGTAGCGGATATGTCACTATGAACCATCACCAAAAGAGCCGCTTCATATTGATGAGGGTCTTGTTCAAATTTTTCAAGCGCCTTGCGCGCCAAAAGAGTTTTGCCCGCTCCAATGTCGCCTACCATAACGGTTAAACCCTTCATGGTATCAACAGAATGAAGCATACGTATCATCGCTTCTGAATGTTGACTGCTTTCAAAATAGAAGCGGCTGTCAGGTGCGTTAGAAAAAGCCTGTTCTTTTAAACCATAGAAGTTTTCATAACTCATAAAATAGGGTGTTCCTTAATTTAAACGTACCCTATCTTATTCGATTTCTTCTTAATATTTGAATCTTTTTCTGGATCTAAAGGCGGGTTATGTGGTTTTGAACTGGTTGGCGATTCAACTACTTTTAAAACCGGAGGAGCTTTGAGTACAGAAGCTAGGGACGTTTTTGACTTCAAAATATCCTCCATAGCACCCAGTTTCTTTATAACTTCCTGGTGGTCAGGATGCGTTTCTAGAACTTTTCTGTATATTTTCGCCGCTTCATCATGATTCCCCTGACTATGTAACAGATCGGCTTCAGCGATCACAACCATATCATCTAAACTACCAACGGTAGCCTTTTTTTCAATCTCCAGAGACTCAGAATTGTTTTGCATCCTTTTCGACATCTCTTCACGGACTTTCTTTTCAACCTCTTCACGAATTTTAATCTCCATCTCTTCATGGGCTTTTTTGTCGGCCTCGGCACGAGTCTTTTTTTCGACCTCTGCACGGGCAATTTTTTCTAATTCTTCACGTATTTTCTTCTCTCCTTCCTCGCGAGTTCTTTTTTCGGCCTCTTCTCGGGCTTTCCTTTGAGCTTCTTCACGTTCTTTCTTTTCCGCTTCGTCTCGAGCTTTTTTCTCAGCCTCTTCGCGCGCGCGTTTCTCCAACTCTACTTTAACCTTTTTATTCGCTTCTTCACGAGCTTTGATTTCCAGATCTTTTAGATCCTTTTTGGCAGTTTCGTCAGCTTTCTTGGCATCATCGGACGAATCAGCTTCAATTTTAGAATCGGCTGTTAATACACTGGTTAAGTCGGTTCCGGTTTTAGCGTAAGCCGTGTACACGCCGTTCAGTTTGCTTTTGATTTCCAAATTTTCAGGATAGACTTCTGATAACTGCTGATAAATATCAATCGCCTCGTCCAAAAGCCCCTGTTTTACATATTGATCGGCAACGGCCAGCTGTGCCTTAAGGGCTTCCTGCGGACTAACTTCAACAACACGAGGTTTAGTTTGTTCGACTTCAGCAATCTTGGAAACAACATTTTCATTTTTTTCTTGGTTTGTCTTTGGTGTCGAGTTACCCGTCGATTGAGCAGATGTGGCGCCGTGCCCCGATTGAGAAGCCATTGCCAGGGCCTTTTCGTGAGCCGGATCAATTTCAAGAGTTTTTCTAACATACTGAGCTGTATCTTGCGGTTTATTTTGCTGCTCATGAATTAAGGCCAATTGATAATAAATGTTCGCGGAACCTTTAACATCGCCGATTCTCTGTAAAATTTCAGCCAATCTTATTTTGGAGGCCACTAAGGTCTCATCAACCAAAATAATATTTCTGACTAGTTCAACCGCGCGTTCCATTTCATTTTCAGCTATGGCTTTATCGACCAACGTATTCAGGGTTTGAATCGCCTCAGTCTTGTTTTTCTTTTTAATGCAGTATTCGGCCCAAGCTTCCAAGGCGACCACGCTATCTTTGTCGATTTTTAAAGCTTTTTGAAAAGTCTCGGCCGCTTTTTCCGACTGATCCATCGCCGTATACACTTTTCCTAAGTAAACAAGCGCGCCAACATGGTTAAGTTTAAAACGGAGCAAATCGTCAAATTCGACTTTTGCTTCTGCCCACTTTTGACGTTTGAATAAAACAATACCAACCACATAGTGCGCTTCAATACTTTTCAATTCGACTGCTTTTCTCGCATACTCCAAAGCGTTGTCAAGTTCATCTTTTGCCAAAGCATATTCCGCTATGTTCAAGTATTCTTTTTTAGCGTCGCTTTCAGAACCCTGCTTTATGTAAATTTTCGCCAACTGGAGATGAGCTGCTGTATTCTGAGGATCCATTGCCACAACTTTTTTAAACATTTCCTGGGCTTTTTTAAACAAATGACTATTGAGAAAAGATTCGCCAATACGGTTATATTGTTCGACCGCGTCGTTAACTCGACCTGTTTTTTCCTCGAGTTCAGCGAGTTTCGCAGCCACAATTAAATCTTCCGAATCAAGTTTTAAGATTTGGCTGTAAAAATCAACCGCTTCTTCAACTCTATTTTCCAGGAGAGCTTCTTCTGCTTTTACATGAAGTAGAATAAGATTTTGTCTTTGCTGAGCTTCGGGAGCAAGCTGGCCTGTATCCAAACGGGCTATTTTTTTATTGATAAGTGTTGCTTTATCAACTTGTCCACGATTGATTAAATCGGCGGCAACTTTGGAATACTCTTCGTAGGCTTCCATCGCTGAATTTTTTTTAACATAAACATCTCCCAGCATGTTGTGAATATTGATGTCTTCGGGATCCAGCTCCAGAAGTTTCTTGTATTCTTCCACAGCATTATCCCACCGGCCCTCTTGAAAGTAGAGGTAGGCTAATTTGACTATGTTTTTCTTGTCGCCATTGGCCGGAATGCCCATTAAGCCTCTTATCATAAAATGATTCAATTCCACTATAACATTGGGTTTTTACCAGCGCAATAAAGAGCGGCATAAGGAATTAAACCGGACAGCTTTTAACCGCTCAAATGAGACGGTTCCACGGATCTCTCACAAATAATTCGGGGAGTCAGAAGAATACCCAAAAGATTACAGAACTAGTTTTACGAGTTTTTCAACGAATATCTTGATGTAAAAGTGAAAATAGTCGGCAAAATACCTTCAGGGCTTTAAAAGCGACGACACACCTTGAACAATCGTCGGAGTGACCGTAACCGAGGGCGTTGGAACAACCGTCTCCAATTTGCGCATAATTTCCATGACGGATCTATCTTTTTTAAGCTGTCTTTTAGACATTTCGCTTTGTGTTTCGGACAACAAATCGCCCAAACTGCCACTGAAAAGATCTCCGGTTAAAAAGCTTGGTGTGTTCTTGTCTCTCGTTGCCTGGATCTCGTAAGTCACCTTTATCTCTCCCGTAACGGGATTCGGTTGTAAATTCCACACACCCGAATAAAGTTTAAAATTCTTATGACTCACGTCATTAAAAGAAATCGACTGAAGCGGTTCTTCATGGATAGCCAAAAGCGCTTTGATATGTTCTTGAATAATTAAAAATCCGCCGCCAGCGTCCTGTTCAACCATTAAATCATTTCCATCTTCTTTTTTCACATGGCTATGCATATTCGAAACAAAGCCGGAAACATGGTTGTAGTCAGTTAAAACACTCCAAACAACGTCAGTATCCGCCTTGACAGAAAATCCTCCTTCAAAGTTATAACGACCGTCATCTGAGATAAAAATAAAGAAAACTGGTTTGTTTGCTTGAGAAAAATGAACGTTCAAGAAAAATAAAAAATTCGCTGCCGCAAAATATCGAAGAAATCGCATAACATGCCTTTCGTCCCATCAATTCAAAGAGACGGCGTCAACTTTACTATTTTACGACTTCAGGAGAAAGGATTGAATTTTATTTAGCTCAGATAGTTTAACTGACATTTACAAAAACCGATTCTCAAATTAGACCCAAAGTTTTTGCGGATAAAATTTTTCGTCAATCAATCGCCCTATGCTTTTACAAACCGCAACCTTGTCTTCGGGATAAGTAATTCCAAACCACGGATCACGCGTTGATAAAACTTTTACTGTCGCTTTTCTATCAAAAAGCAGTTGGTCAACCACTCGCGGAATCAAGAATTCCGATTTTTCTTCCGAACCCTTTTCGATTAAAAACTTCTCAAATAAAAACTCCAACTGATTAAAAATTTCAGGAGTAAATCCCCACATATTCATAGAAGCTGTTTCCAAACCCGTCAAAAATCTGTTTTGAATTCCCTCATCCAGGCATTTAGCTTTATCGCCATCTTTTACAATTTTAAGCCGTTCAACCACCTTGAGAAGATACCCATCCGAGCCAACTTCACAAATGCCGCGGGAAACTGTTCCGTTTTCAGATAGAGTGTTTTTTAACTGAAACCCAACCATAAAATAGTCCGTTTTTTCAGGACTTTTTAAGCTTTGCAGACCTTGAAGCAAAACTTCATAAGAATTACGTCCGTAATAATCATCCGCATTGATAACCGTAAAGGGTTCCTTAACCAAATTCCTTGCCACCCATATCGCGTGACCCGTGCCCCATGGTTTTTGTCTGGTTTGCGGAACAATAAACCCGCCTGGAACCATATTCAATTCCTGAAAAACATAACCCACTTCTATTTTCTTTTCCCACTTTTGACCGATAGCCTGACGAAAATCCGCCTCAATATCATGACGAATAATAAAAACAACTTTGCCGAACCCGGCTTTCAAAGCGTCATAGATGGAATAATCCAGAAGTGTAGCATTTTCAGGTCCAACAGGAGCAATTTGTTTCAATCCACCAAATCGGCTTCCCATACCGGCAGCCATAATGAGCAGGATTGGTTTCATTATTTTTCTCCCTAAACGATAGATTTAAAAATCCATACTGCCGAATTCACTTTATCAAAAAGACTTAAAAATAACCGATCCATATCTCAGACCGGGAGACTTCACTGTAAGTTTAATTTCACCCGGTTTTTCCATCGCCTGAACTAATACCATACATCGTCCGTTAAAAACCTTCAGTCTATCCGACTTATTTGATTGATTGCAGGAATCCCCATTTCCAATACCAACAATTTTCCCCGGTCCTTTTAAGCTGAAAATCAATTCATTCCGGGCCAATGGAACCAGCCTATTTTTCCAATCCAAAATTTCAACTTCGACAGGAATCATATCCTCGCCATCCGCCATCATTTCCAACCGATAAGGTTTTAAATGAACTTTTACCGGAGCAGACGCGGTTTCCACCACCCTCTCAATGATCACCTTCTCCGATTGAATGCCAACAGCGCGAAGAGACCCCGGATGGTATTTTACTTTCCATTCCAAATGGCCATTTTCAGGCATTTTTTGCACGCCCAGACTTTTTTCATTCAATAACAACTCTACACTTTCACAATTGCTATAACACCAAACATCTATTTCCTGACCTTCCTTTGTTTGCCAATTCCAATGCGGAAACAAATGCAAAACCTTCTTATCAGACCACCAAGACTGATAAAAATAATAAGAGTCTTTAGGAAAACCACAGATATCCATAAAGCCGGTTTGGGAATTAATGCCAAATTCTGTAATCGGATCGGTCTCGCTGTGATAATCAAAACCGGTCCAAACAAATCCACCAAACACAAAAGGTCGTTCAGCAATAGCTTTCCAATTGGTTTCAGCCTTAGTACCCCATGCCGAATGGTTCACATCGTAGGCGCTTTTATAGCCCTTTTCTTCGTTGTTATCGTAAATACCTCGCGTACTGACCACTCCGGCTATCTTACTGCCGTAAACGGGAATACGCGGATGACTGACATGGAAAGGATCATAACGCGAAATATTGTTATCAAATCCTTGCACGTCGATCACATTCGTCGATTCGGCTCCGCCGTTAAAATCGATAGAACGGGTCACCAACCGCGTTCGGTCATGCTTCAAAACCGCTTGTTTCACCCTATCGCCTATTTCCTGCGCATCTTCATTACAAAGCGACCAAAGAATGATACTAGGATGGTTTCTATCCCGCAAAACCATATTTTCCAATTGCGAGATGATTTCTTCAGGTTCGCCAAATCGAGACTGTTCATCGATAACCAAAAGACCTAGACGGTCACATTCGTTCAAAAGCTCAATGGATGGTGGATGTCCGGATGATCGATAAGCGTTCGAACCCATTTCCATCAACTTTTCCAATTGATAAGAAATGATCCTGTCAGGCAGTGCGATTCCGACGCCGACGTAGTCTTGATAATTGCAAGTTCCTTTAATCTTGACTGAACGTTCATTTAAAAAGAATCCATGATTTTCATCAAACCTGATGGACCGAATACCAAATGATGTTGTTACTCCGTCCACAATCTCCCCTTCTCGTTCCAATCGAGTAACCAACCGGTAAAGATGTGGTTTTTCCAGAGACCATAGAATGGGTTCGCTCAGTTTAACTTTTTGGATAACTTCCGCAAATGTGTCAATTCCAACGGTATGGGAATCCGAAAAACTAAGAACTGTTTTTCCATGAGCGTCTTGAATTTCAGAAAGGATAGTGAAAGAAAGAGCGCTTTTAAATCCGTTGAGAATTTTGGTTCGAATTTCAATTTCAGCCTCAGCTGGAGCTGTTTCCCCAACCGGAATGGCAGAGGACACAAAAATCCCCAATGGAGCGACACGCAAGTAATCGGATTTATTAAGCCACACATGGCGATAAATGCCGCCGCCTTCATACCATTGCTTTGTATCCAGCTGAGCGTCGACATGAATAGTCAGGACATTTTTTTCACCATATTGAACAAAGTCGGTGATATCAAAATGAATGCCTGTATGACAGTTTAATTGGGTTCCCAAAGGCAGGCCATTAAACCAAAAAGTACTTTTTCCACAAACACCATCCAGATCGATCCAAAGATTCTTGCCTTTGTCTGAAATCGGCATTTCAAATGTCTTACGATACCATCCTGTTTTTTGAGAGGGCAAACCTTTCTGGACTTCAGGTTTAGACGTAAATAATTCCCCTGCCACAAAATCGTGCGGTAAATGAACTTGTTCCCATGTACCGTCTTCGAAAATAAGCTGGGTAGGGTCTACCCCTTCCAATTCACCGAAGTGAAATCTCCAACCCGCATTCATTTTGATTCGTTCTCGGATACCCATATTCAAAACAACGGATTTATCAACCGAAGGAGAATTTGATCTTTCAGGATTTTTAGGCATAAAACCACAACCTTTATGTTGAACCGCCAAAACCTAAAATTGTTTTTAGGCACTGGCTGAAAGCGTTCTTAAAAACATATTAAAATGAGGCTTACATAAAGAAGGCATTAAAACATACAAAATTTTAGAATTACAACCCCCTTACCAATTTAATAACCATTGGAAAAATCAAAACTACTCTTCGCTTTAATCTAGTTGGAATAAATTTCGGCAGTAACCGAGCTTTAAAAGGAATTGGTCAGTAACCAGAATTCTAACGGATGCCTAACGGGCAGGTTTCATCAGCAGTTTCATTGAATCCATTTTTTAAACATGGAATATCGCCCTACTGACATCTTCGTCAGAGTTAAGGTAACTACAGGGGGAAGGAAAAAAACTCTGTACTTGCACTAATAATCTCGCAAATGGCCCATAAAATACAAAAAAAGCCTAAGAGGCACCCCTCAGCCCATGAAAATCCGTGTAATATGCCTTATTCAGTTTTTTCTGTTTTCTCAATTTCTGTAATTTAAACAAAAAAATCCCCCAAGAAAATGACTCCTTGAGGGATCAATGCAATTTGAATTTGGAAAAACCAGTCCTTATTGGAAAGCTGGCGGATTTTTATCCAGTAAAGGTTTTATTTTCTCCATGGCTTCTTCCGGAGTATCCGTTCCATTCCAAACCCGATCCAATTCAGGACCCATCATGCCATCATGAACTTCAGTCCAATTGACACAAAGCGGGTTATAAACCGAGTATTGAACGGCATCCAAAATCATTTTTTTATTGTCGGGTGGCTGGTTATCCAAGAAAATCGGCGACTTGGCCACACTCATCAAAACCGGCACAGCCAATCCCGTCGCGGCCATTTTCTTGGCTCCTTCAACTCCTGAAAGATACTTAATTAACTCCCATGCCGCTTGTTTGTGGGTTGAGGAACTCAAAATACCGTATCCCGACCCCCCCGTGGGGAAACCCCTGTGACCCTCAGGAGACTGCGGCTGCATCACAATATCCCATTTGAATTTTGTGATTTCCCTGAAATTCGGCACCTTCCAATAACCGGACAAAAACATCGCGGACATTCCATTTTTAAATATGTCCGAATTGCCCAGCCCCCCCATTGCCACATTACCGGTTGGGGGCATCATCACCTTGTACTTGTTGATAAGATCGGCCCTGAACTGAATTCCCTTCAAGGTGTTTGGGTCGGTCGCGAATGTCCATTTAGTCGGATGTTTGGCATCATCCACAAAGCTGCCTCCCGCGCCATAAACCCAGTTATCGCTCATCGCCCAATCGTCCACAAAACCCCAGCGTTTTACAGATCCATCTTCATTTTTAATCATCACTTTTTGTGCGGCGGCCACAAAATCATTCCAATTCCAGTCATCGGTCGGATAAGGCACCTTGGCTTCATCAAAAGCGTCTTTGTTGTAAAAGATAACGCCAATCGGGGAAGTATCCCGAGGTATGACATAGAGCTGTTTATCCATCGTGAACCGGTCAATGACCTGGGGATAATAATCGCTCAATGAAAAATTATCGGCGGCCATATAGGTGTTTAACGGCTCCAAAGCGTGGCGGTAATAAAAATCGCCAAAAAGACTTACTTCGCAAAAGATAACATCCGGAGCTACTCCGCCCGAAATTTGGGTCAGCAATTTCGTGACATATTCGTTAAACGGCGTCCGTTCCAGCTCCACATCAATATCCGGATGGAGTTTTTCAAAATCCGCGATTTCACTCACTAAAATGGAGTTTTCGTTCAAGTCACCCCAGGAGGAAATTTTTATTTTCGTTTTACCACTCAGGGCGTCGCATCCTCCCAAAAACCCGGCGACTACCAAAACCAGACACATCCTCATCCAAACCGGCGAAAAGATTTTCTTCATTACCGCTCCTTTGGACCAATTTTCAACAAAATGCCCTATAAGTATACAGTGAGCCCGCCCTTCAGTGAACCAAAACGTGGAAAAACAATACATTTCGGACGTCTTGCTAAAACATATCCACAAAACCAAATGGATGAAAAAACAAAAAGCCCGTCCCAATGACTTGGGACGGGCTTTTTGTGAAACTAAACTTTATTGCATGTAAATATCGTCAAACCATAAATCAAAGGCTCCCGAAGGTGGCTCGAAAGCAATTTGCGTGGCTTGAGTTGTATCATAAGCTTCATTACTGTAAGAGGTATTACTAGTACAGCCATTTGTTGTAGTAACAGGTGGACCAGGATTTTCTGCAGTAATATTGACAGGCGGTATACTGCTAAATGTAATCGTTACTTGCGTCCAAGCGGCTGTGGTAGGCACACTTACAGTATTAGTACTAGCTCCATAACAACCAACATTCTCCGTATCTTGAAAGTCGAGAGTAAAGGTATTCGAACTCGCGCTTTTAACCCAAAATACAAGCTGGGTATAAGCCGAAATATTAGTAGCAACATTATTTTTAGCAAAACCCCAACCATAACCACTGTAATCATTCGAAGTACCTGAATAGTGCGCGGCAAAGCTTGGTATTCCAGGGATCACTTGTGCCAAATGCCCAGGTGCGGAATCAAAAACCGCTCCGGCCAAGGGGCACATAGCGTCTCCCCCAGCAGTACCAATATAGTTGTAAAAATATCCCTGCAAACCGGAAGGCGGCATGTATTGAACTTGATTTGTCCCATTTGTAAAGTTCGATACAACATTAGCTGGAAGCGGTGTTGCTGCGGCCGCAGGCGCGCCCGGCGCCCCAGCGGCAACCAATTGAAAGTCAGCCCAAAGAATATCAAAGTTATTATTAGCACCCGTATAACCATTATCCAATATCTGGAATTGGGCTTGGACAAGCTTCGTGGGGTCTACTAAGGTTCCGGTACTGGACAAGAATTGGTTAAAGAAAAGCGTAACTGGTGTCCATCCGCCTTGAGTTACAGGAAAGGCGATGGATGCCGTAACCGGGTTACTATCTGTAAAAATAGCATTAATTGCTTGAACACCATCACAATTTGACACAGCCATGCTTTTGGCTTGCACATAAAAGCTAATTCCAATGTATCTGCTACCAACCGTGGCATCATAAGCAGCTGGAGTGGCTAAAAAATCAAAACCCCATCCAGCAAAATTGGCATTGGAAGAACTGGAAACAAGCCCAGAAGTCTCAAGTGACGCAGTTAAACCTGGATATGCTGTTGCGCTTGATGCCAATGTCATAGTGCTCATTCCTGAAGTATCAAGGTAAGTAAATAATCCACCAGCCCGCATAACACTGTTTTGATCTGTAACGTTGTAAATACTTGAAATACTATCTCCGCCTCCAGCTCCAGCTCCCCCAAAATCGTCAATCAAGGTATAAGTTGGTGCAGGCGGCGGTGTATTAGTAGGTGTATTCGTTACTGTATTAGTTGGAGAGTTGGTTGGTGTATTCGTTATTGTATTCGTCGGCGTATTAGTTGGTGTATTCGTGGGCGTGGATGTAGGCGCACCAAACGGTGTATTTGTAGGAGAGTTGGTAGGCGTATTAGTAGTCGTATTCGTGGGAGTGTTAGTTGGCGTGTTGGTCGGCCCAGCAGACACCGGCGTATTAGTAGAAGTATTGGTACTGGTGCTAGTAAATGCTGTAGGAGTAACTACCGCAGAAACAGGAACTGAAAATTGACGGTTACAGCTTATCGTTGTACCGATAATCAAAATCACGACAGCCAACCCAGACTTCCAGAAGTTTCCAATTCTCACAAACAGCCTCCCACCTATGGTTTTAACGAAGTTCAACTCAGCTTGGATCAGAAGGATATCGTTTACAGCGATAAAAGACAAACGTTATTTGCTAAAATTATATCTATTTCTTAAATATTTTAAGTTTCAGTTATGGTACTTATTGGTCTCCATCGGTTTTTATCGGCGGTTAAAATTTGGTCTATTTACCTGTTGCTTGGCAGCTCAATGTAAAACCAACACTTTTCCAACCTTATTTTGAACACCTTCCCCATCGATAGCCTGGATCGTAAAAATATAAATCCCACTAGCTACAGGGTTGTTTGACTGGTTACGGACTTGCCAGAGAAGATTGTTCACTCCCACTTCTCCCTGAACTGTCGTCTGATAAACCTGTTCACCCAATAGAGAATAAAGCACAAGCTTTATTTGAGCCGATGTGCCCAATGTTACTTCAAATTGAATCGGTTCTCCACTTCGGGAAATATTGGGTGCGGGCACAACGACAAAGTCTGTAGTGTTCACAAAATATCTTC
>PLFD01000050.1 GCA_003136635.1 candidate division FCPU426 bacterium
GTCGCGATGGCGAGATTGACGCATGCCCCGGACAAGAGCCCTATCGGTACTATGGCCATACAAGTAGGTGTGCCCGCTCCTGTTGTACCCACCGCGCCAGCATAGGGGAAGGTTCCAATTAAAGTTCCGCCGACGTAAATGGTGGTGCTGTCATCGCCTGAAGAACAAATGGTTGCGGCTGCGGGAGTGCACTGACTCAGAACGATATGAGGCGCTGTGAAAAAAAAGGAAAAAAAGCCAATAACCGATAACAAGAACCATTGGTTCACACAGCGATAACTTGGGAGAAGATTAGTTTTTAAGGCCATATGCTTAAATTTTAACACTCATTTCAGGGATTTACTTTGAATATTATTGGTCTGGGTTAGGATTCTAAGATGGCTCAAAAAACCAATGTTATTCTCGTTTTGTATCGTCTGAAAGAGCTGTTTCTGCCGATTTTGGCTGTTTTATTGATTAATTTTTGATTCGAAAAGGTTATCGGAAATACAATTCAATGCCGCGTTAGGGTTTAACCGTGTAGGACCAGCTGCCGCAACCCGACGCGGGGGCACAGGTGATCGTTTCAGCCCCGGACAGGGGATGAAGTACCCCATCTGACGCTCCATCAAAATAAAAAGTGTAGTTTCCAACCATGTAATTAATCGCTACTTGTGAAGCGTACTGACCCTGTGGGCCTACCACATCCTGATAGGTGGTAGGTCCTATAACGGTCAGGGTAAGGGGACAGTTGGGTGTAGTTTGATTAACTGTTAAATATAGATAATTGGGTGTGGAGAGCGAGGTGGAAGAACTGGGAGAATTGGACTGCCGGCAGGAATAAAAAAAGATTGAGCCAGCGAGAATGAAAGTGAAAATTTTTTGTGAGTGGCTCATTTTTCCAATCGGTTCAACGAGTGATATGACGATTATAGCATTGGTTTGTCCCATACCTATCCGTAAAGAACACCCTTTTGGGGCTCAGCATAAAACTCCTTAAAATTCGCCCGTAACCGTAACAGTGATAAACTAATAAAGGTCTTAAACGGTATTGGTCAAGCCCATTTCCATTAGCGGGCGGCCAGGAAAAGGAAAAATTTATTCCAACCTACAAAATTGCTCATATTACAGGTGCCGGTGTTGATGTGGTTGTTTTTCCAGTTAACGGTTCTTTTCCCTTGCGGCCCAAAGAAGAACAGGATTCTTTGATTAGGACTTTTCAGGCAAAATCCAAAGCCGCCGGGTTCAAAGGAAACGTGGTCGTGGTATGGGACGCTCCCGATGGAAAATTAAATTTCAGGGCCCCCGCCAATCAGCACGAATTTTTTAAAAATATTGGTCAGGATTTTATCAACGCGAAACTGAATAAAACCATTTCCTGGTAGGCGAAAATATTTCCGAGAAGTCGCAGCCTTCTATTACTCCTCGTCTTGAATTAACAGTCTTGGGCCGGGGCCTTTTTTTCTTAACAGGTCAAAAGGATTTCGAAGCGGGCATTCCCTCAGCGACAGACAACCGCAGCCGATACAGCTGTTGGGTTAATTTCGCATTTTGGTCATCTGGGTAATCCGCTGGCTCAGATCTTTTTCCCATTTCTTTGAGACAATTTTCCAATCCGCATTCTTGGAAAAGAGAAACGTTTGTTTTGTGTCTTTTACATTTCTGAAATAAAGTAGACAAAAAAAGCGGGGTAGGGTTCTATCCTTTGACGGGATGTTAGTGAATAATCAAATGGCCTTTTATCCGGGTCTTGTCCGTTTTAGTAATTTTGGTTCGTCGTATAGGGAAGAGCGGTGTTGGCTGGGCAGTTGAATTCATATTTTTAAAAGAGGTCCGCGATGGCTGAAATCGTCACAATCCAAAACGTTTATAAAGATTATCCTCTCGATAAAGTGGTGGTCAAAGCGCTCCAAGGGGTCAGTCTTTCCATTACCCAGGGCGATTTTCTTTCCATTGTGGGTCCTTCGGGGTCGGGTAAGACGACCCTCCTCAACCTCATCGGGTGTGTGGATACGGCTACCTCGGGCCAGGTCCTCGTCGATGGACAGGACACCGCGAAACTCAACGACCGCCAATTGACGGATTTGCGGTTGAACACCCTGGGTTTTATCTTCCAAAGTTTTAATCTAGTTCCGGTTTTGAGCGTTTTTCAAAACGTGGAATTTCCCCTGATGCTTCAGCGCAAATACACCAAGGCCGAAAGGGCTTCTCGTGTGGACGCGTTGCTGGTCAAGGTGGGTCTGGACAAACATTCCAAACACCGTCCCAGTGAGCTTTCAGGCGGACAGCGCCAGCGGGTCGCAATTGCCCGGGCCCTGGTCACCCAGCCCAAAATTGTTTTGGCGGACGAGCCGACGGCCAATCTGGATTCCGTCACCGGCGAAAACATTATTGACCTGATGAAAGAAATGAACCGCACGGAAAAAACCACCTTCATCTTTTCCACCCACGACGCCAAGGTCATGGCCCACGCCAACACGGTTATCCGCTTGGCCGACGGCAAAATTACGGATGGCAACGCCGAGAAGGCAGGGAAGCACTAATGTCCTGGGTCCTTCTTCTTCTCCAAACCTCGCTCCGGAACATCTTCTCGAGCTTCCTGAACATGGTCATCGGGATCATCATCCTGGTGGGCACTTTCTTTTTTGTGGTCGGCGGATCTCTGGTGGACAGTATGGATAAGTCCATGAGCCGCAGCATCATCGGTTCGGTGGCGGGCAACGCCCAGGTTTATGAGGCGTCCTCCGCGGATTCTCCGGCGATCTTCGACAACTGGCAGATTCCGGATTTGGACCCCATCCCGGATTTTTCCAAAATCAAAGGTCCCCTGATGTCGGACACCAACGTCAAAGCGGTGGTGCCTGAGGGCGTTAACACCGCCATCGTGGTCTATGGCAACACCATCGATCAGGTATTGGAAAAACTTCGCAAGGCTGTCTCACCCGGCACAAGACAACCCAAGCCGGTGGTGGAAAGCCTCAAGGCTCACGTACGCCAGATGGTTTTGGACATTCAGACCGACATGGGCAAGGTCAACCGCATCGCCTCCAACGGGTCTTTCGATCCCGACGCGGCGGAAAATTTAAAGAAGGCTTCCTCGAACACCTTTTGGAATAGCTTCGACCGGGACCCCTTCGACCACCTGGAATTTTTGGAAAACAAGATCGCCTATTTGATCCCGGACTCCGACCAGATTTTCCTTTCCTACGTCGGTACAGATTTAGATGCCTTCGCCAAGTCTTTTGACCGAATGGAAATCGTGGATGGGCAGATGGTGCCGCCGGGCCATCGGGGCATGCTGCTTTCCAAGTATGTCTACGAGGAAATGTTCAAGCTCAAGTCCGCCCACCGGCTGGACCAGATCCATGAGGCTTTGACGGAGAAGAACAAAAAAATCGCCAAAGACCCGGACCTACAGGACCTGGTCAAACAGAACAAACTCCAGACCCGGGAGATTGTCCTTCAATTGGACCCGCTGTCTGGTCAGAAGGCCGTATCGATCCTGCAAACGGCGCTCAATTCAAAAGAGACGGACTTGTCGAAATTGCTCTCGGCTTTCTTGGACACGAACGATTCCAATTTCGAGGCCCGCTATAAAATTTTCTACGATCAATTGGCTCCACTGGTCGAGCTTTACCGTTTGAAACCCGGCGAGCTTTTGACTATCAAGGCCTATACCAAGTCCGGCTCGGTGGAAGCGGTCAATGTGAAGGTCTACGGTACTTTTCAGTTCAAGGGTTTGGAAAAATCCGGTCTGGCCGGCGGCTTGAGCCTGATGGACCTGATGAGCTTCCGAGACCTTTACGGCTATGTGACGCCGGACAAGATCGCCGAGACCAAGGCTTTGGAAAAGGCCGCGGGTGTGAAATTTGTCGCCCGGGATCAGGCTGAGGCTGATCTCTTCGGCGGGGAAACCTCCGATGTGGAACAAAGCCAGCAGAAGGCCATCAACGACAGGGCCGAAATGGGCGGCAGTAACAAGGTTAAACGGGTGGACTTGACCCAACGGGTCTATAGCCAGGACGAGATCGACAAGGGTGTGGCCATGGGCGCCGCCATTCTTTTGAAAGATCCCTCCCAACTAAAAGCGACCATGACGCGTCTTCAGGCCGCCTGCGACAAGGACAACCTCGGTTTGAAAGTCATCGACTGGCAAAAGGCTGCGGGTAATTTGGGCCAATTTGTTTTCGTGGCCAAAGCGATTCTTTATTTCGCCACCGCCATTATTTTTGTGGTGGCGCTGGTCATCATCAATAACGCGGTGGTCATGGCTACCCTGCAGAGAATGCGCGAAATCGGCACCATGCGGGCCATCGGCGCGCGGAAAAGTTTCGTGCTGGCCATGGTGTTAACCGAAACGGTGGTTCTGGGGATGGTCTTTGGCGCCATAGGCTCGGCCCTGGGAAGTGCTTTTGTCGTCTTTCTCAATCACGCGGGCATACCGGCCTCCAACGATTTTCTCTATTTCTTCTTCTCGGGCCCCCGGCTTTATCCGGACCTGAACGCCGGAAGCCTCATTGGGGCTTTTTTCGTCGTGCTGGTCGTCACCTGCGTCTCGGCGCTTTACCCGGCCATGATGGCCACCAAGGTCTCGCCCATTCAGGCGATGGCCTCGGACGAATAAAGAAAGACTTTGAACCACAGAGTTACACGGAGTAAACAGAGTAAGGCTGACAAAGTGGATGAGTTTATGAAAATTATTTTCCGTACTCTGCGTGACTCTGTTAACTCTGTGTTGAAAATTAGTTGGAAAGGGTATTTTCTATGGGACAACTTTTTCTCATCGCATTCCGTAATCTCTTAAGCCACGGGCGAAGAACCATCTTTCTGGGCGGGGCCATTGCCGGCGTCACCACCCTGTTGGTTTTTCTGGGATGTCTTTCTTCGGGTGTGAAGCAGACCATGCTGGAATCGGCATTGACGGTCGCCACCGGCGATATGAACGTGGGCGGTTATTACAAGGTCACGGCGGGGCAGAGCGCGCCCCTGGTGACCGACTATAAAAAGATACAGGACATCGTGGAAAAAACTTTGCCCGATTTGGATTTTGTGACGGCCCGGGGCCGGGGCTGGGCCCGCCTGGTGTCAGATCAAAATAGTATGCAGGTAGGAATCGCGGGGGTGGATATGGCCCATGAACCCCGCCTGCCCAAAGTGCTCAAAATGAAAGAAGGCAAGGTGGAAGATCTCGCCAAGCCGGGCAACGTGCTCATCTTTGAAAGCCAGGCCAAGAAACTCAAAGTGAAGACCGGCGATAGCATGGTCTTTTCGGTCCTCACGGACCGGGGCGTGAACAACACCGTGGACGTCAGGGTCTGCGGGGTGGCGGAGGATATGGGGCTTTTGACCTCCTGGAACGTTTTTTTGCCCCAGGAAACTTTGAATAAGCTGGATCAAACCAACGACAGCACCACCGGGGCGCTGCTCATCTATTTAAAAAATCGCGGCCGCATTCCGAAGGACATGGATCTGCTGCGCAAAGTCCTGACCGACGCGGGCTACAACGTGGTGGACCGCTCCAGCAAGGCCTTCTGGCAGAAAATGCAGGAAGTGAATAAAGAAGAATGGACCGGCCAGAAGCTGGACATCACCAGTTGGGATGACGAGATCAGTTATGTGACCTGGACCTTGAGCGCCATCGACGGCTTGAGCTTCCTTTTGACTTCTGTCTTATTGGTCATTATCGCGGTGGGCATCATGAACAGCCTTTGGATCGCCATTCGGGAACGCACCCGGGAAATCGGCACCCTTCGCGCCATCGGCATGCGGCGGCGCCTGGTGATGCTCATGTTCATCATGGAAGCTTTTTGTCTGGGCGTCATGGGGACGGCTGTAGGCGCTATTCTGGGTAGTCTGCTGGCGGTGGTTCTCAACGCGGTGCAGGTGCCGGTGCCCGCGGGCGCGCAGTTCTTCACCATGTCCAGCACGCTCAAGTTCGCGCTGGAAACGGTCCGCATTCTGGGCAGTATGGCTGTTATTACACTTTGTTGTACCGTCGTTTCGATGATCCCTTCGCTGAAAGCCGCGCGGATGAAACCCGTCACGGCCATATCTCATGTCGGATAACTTCCAAGGAGAAATTATGAAAAGTCAAAACCCCTTTTACCACAGAGTTAACGGAGTTACGCAGAGTAAGGCGAAAGACCTTATTGGTTTTGTTTTTCTTAAAAACCGTACTCTGTTCACTCTGTGTAACTCTGTGTTTCAAATTCTGTTTATTTCTGTTTTGACGCTGACGCCTGCTGGGCTTTTTGCCCAGACCCTGGGCCATGACAAGATGGTCGATATCCTCAAGGGCATCGACCTGCGTATCCGTAGCGGGGGAGACTATAAGGCTTTGGTCTATCTGGAACAGCACCAGAAGGACAAGCCGGATATTGCCCAGGAAGCTTTGGTTTACCGCCGGGACGTTGATCAAAAGTTGATGATCCTCTTCACAAAGCCCAAGACTGACGCGGGGAAAGGCTACCTGCGGGTTGACCGCAATCTTTGGTATTACGATCCCTCAGTCGGCAAGTGGGAACGCCGCACGGACCGCGAACGCATCGGCGGTACAGATTCGGACCGGGAAGATTTTGACCAGTCGAACCTGGCCGGCCAATATGACCCGCAGTTTGTGGGCGAGGAAAAGCTGGGCAGTTTCACCGTCTGGCATTTGAAACTGGCGGTCAAGTCGGGCATCGATGTGGCCTATCCCCTGGTGGAATTCTGGGTGGATGAGGCCACCGGCAATTATCTCAAGCGGCAGGATTTTGCCCTCTCAGGCCGGCTCATGCGCACCAGCTATGATCCCAAATGGGACAAGCTCTACAGCGACGCCAAGAAGGACTACCTGTGGTTTCCCCACGAGATTCACATTTATGACGAGATCGACAAAGGCAATTCCACTCTGGTTATCATTCAGTCGGTAGACCTCTCGGTTCTGCCGGAGAATATGTTCACCAAGGCTTGGTTGGAAACGAAGAGCCGGTAGGTCTAGTTCACTGTCAGGGATTGTTGTCCATCACGGGGCCGCATTGGAAGCTATGGTTAGATTAGGGAGACAGTGTATATGATTCAATTTTCTGATTATCTTTGTGGTGGTTATTTCCTTGCCCGCACAACTGAACGAAAGAGTTTTAATGACCCGCCTTTTCCTGATTCTTTTCTTAGTGTTTCCGGTGATATCTGTGACTTTGTTCCCGATGCTTGGGCGATTGAATGGGTAACGCGGGACGAAACACCTTTGGACCGTGCTAAAAAATTTAGCTTAGAACCACAAAAGTTTGCGGAACTTAACGAGTGGGCCACGAAAAATATTGGAAAAGAATTTGGTGCTTGGAATGTCATTTTTCAACTAGAGACAGCTCAATATCTGAGGAAGCGGTTTTTAACCCATTTGTCCGATGTAACCCTTTTTGGGATAGGCCTTCACAATTCATTTTTTGATGATTTCGTTGAAAAGACTACTCCTCCACCTACCGAACCGGGTTTTGCTCCCAATGGTGAAATGGGAAGTCATACCGCCATTAAACTAAAACATGCCATTTCTCCAGGCGGAGTCGCATTAGGTTTTGAACTGACAAGATGGCAACGATCGGGATTGAGTTGTTCTTGGCTTGATATTGGACTGGAAGAAATAGCTCAAGAAATGAAAATTCCAATAAATGAATTCGGATTAATTGAAAACTTTGAAGATGCCCTGAAATTCTCTAATCTTGTTGACGATGGGAAAATAAAATTGGGATCAATATTCCCTGAACCTGGAATCTGGTTGCCCTGGTTGTTGGTCGATTATTCGAAGGTTTAAATATTTAATTTTGGGTTGTCCACGAAGGGGAACCGACGTAGACAATTAGCAAGCAAGAACTTCAAATCTTTGCTTTTGTTCTCAAGGTGTTTAAGGATATGGTTCTAAATTTTTTAAAGGACTCGGTTCTATGAAACGAATTTTTTTCTTGATGACGGCAGTTTGGTTGACGGCGGGGTTTGGTTTGGCCCAGGACCGGCCTTCCGAACAGGATATGTTCGGGAACAATGCTGCGGCTGCTACTCCAGCGGCAACGCCCAACACTCCGGGCTCAGCACCCGAAACCTCCAGCGAGGACGCGATGGCGGGCAAGCCCCACAATCTTTTGACCTCCGCCGAGGAAAATACCCAGATCGGCGGAACCCTTTCCACTGAGGCGGATTATTACCTGCAGAACGGCTCTGCCCTGGACCAGAACATCGTCAGCAATCCCAACATCCTTTTCCTTTACCTCGATACCAAGCTGGAGAACGATAACCGCGTTTTCGCCCGCATCCGGACTTTTTACGATCCCACGGGGGTTTCCAGCGGCAATTCCACGGCCAGCAGCTACACCAACCCTTACGGCTTCGGCCAGAAGAACAGCGATAACCTTTCCGTACAGCTTCAGGAACTCAGGATATCGGCCAATCTCAACCATCAGATCTTCCTGACCATCGGCCGCCAGAAAGTGAAATACGGTGCCGCCAAATTCTTCAACCCCACCGACTTCCTCAATTCCACGCCCTACGATTTTTTTCTTCCCTCGGATGAACGCACGGGTGTGGATATGCTGATGGCGCAGATTCCCTCGGGCACCGCCAACCTCTATTTGACGGGTCTTCCGGGCAACCCCACCAACGGCAACCCCGCGGGCGGTTATTTCCGGGGCGAGTTGGCTTACGACAGTTTTGGTTTCTTGGAGAGCGGCGAAATATCTTTCTCAGGTTATCTGCCCAAGGGTCAATCGGGCCGGGCGGGGTTTGATATTTCCCAGGGCATCGGCGACCTGGACGCTTATTTCGAGGGCGCCGCAGGGCAGGACAACAGCGGCCATTGGGAAGGCGCTTTCAGCACCGGCGCCGGTTGGGAAACCCGTTACGCAGACCAGCAAAGCCAGACCGCGACATTTGAGGCGGAGTTCGCCAATTATCCCACTCTCAGCGGCGGCTCCAGTTTCGAAAGCTATTCCTCGTCCCAGTTCGGGGTCTTCGCCATCAGTTTGGTGGGGCCTTTTCAGTGGCTGGATATCACCCTGGCGGAGACTAATCTTTACAACTTCAACGGCAACAGCGGTTATTCGCGGCTGGACACAATTTGCCAATTCACCAACCGTATCAGCGGCCGGATTTATGTGGCGGCCCCCTGGGGCAGCAGCGACGGCCAATACAGCTTTAACGCCAGCGGTCTCTGGGGACAGACCGGCGCGCGGCTGGATGTGGATTTCTAACAGATTGGACAGGTCTGAAAGCATGAAATGGGGATTGTGAATCTTGCTTAATGGATATACAATCGTATATACAAAAAAGGAGGTTTTTCCATGAAAACTTTAATTGTTCTTCCCGATGCATTGAGCGCCGAGCTGAAGCAGACCATTCCGGCCCGCCAAAGAAGCCGGTTTATCTCGGAGGCGGTCGAGAAACAACTCCGGTCGATGAAATTTAAAAAGGTTCTTAAGCAAACCGCTGGTTCATGGACGGATAAAAATCATCCTGATATGAAAACCCAAGCGGGTATCAACCGCCATTTGGGCCGAATCCGGGGATGGAGTTAATCCGGGTCTGTGCCTTATCTTATCGATTCGGACGTTATTATTTGGGCTCTTCGCGGGCGTTCAGAAATTGTGGAAATCTTGTTAAATCTTTCGGAGGAAGAATCCATAGCCTGTTCAGCCATCAATGTTCTGGAGGTGGAAGTCGGGGCTAAACCCTCTGAAATGAAAGCGGTCCATCAACATTTGGGAAGTTACGAGATACTTCCGGTACTCCCTTCAACCGCACGAAAAGCCGCTGAAATTCTTCGCTCATCTTCCCGCAAACCCCATCGGGGTAAATGGGCTGACGCTGTTATCGCCGCTACGGCCCTGCTTAATGATTTAACGTTGGTCACCTTCAACACTCGTCATTACCAATACCCAGGACTTTCACTTTATCCTATGAAAGACTTAAGGGATTTATATACTTAACTCCCTTGTTTACTTCAATTCGAAACCGTTTTTGCCACAGATGAATGGGATACATGGGATAAAACCTAAACCGAAATCAATCTTCTCTATTTTTAAATCTTAATTGTTTTTCGCCTCATCTCATGAATCCCATGCATCTGTGGCCAAGCATTCTTGTGCGTTTGATAGGCAAATTTTTCATAAGGGAATTAAGTATATAATTCCCAGACTTAATTTAGAGTTTTAGACTAACGGTTAGGTGTCCACGACGGGGAGACCATCGCACCTCAGCGCTGGTCAGTGGCCGTGGACAAAGAACCTTATTTTAAAGCGCGTTAATGACACCTGCACCGAGCCCACAAGGCGAGGTGCAAGACTTGGTTGTACCAATGGCTCTTTATATTGCCATTGGTATCTTTCGCAGTTGGGGGTGGATGGAATTGTCCGATCCCGGTTGCCGGGAGGCGAGCATGGCTTTTTGCCATTCGGATGGGGAAGCCACGTATAAAACGAGGCCTTGAACCGCGCCTTGTAACTCCGCTTCCAAATCTTTTCTGCTTTGTTGTTCTGAGGTAATCTTTCCGACGCTCCAAAGGTGATCACCTAAAGTGATACCGCTTTTGTCCGCGGGGCTATTGGCCCAGAGAAGATTGACGACACGGTCATTGTTTAACTTCAAACCCTGGGTGAGGTAGGGCATTCCTGCCGGTTGGGCGTCGTGGCCCAGGCGGGAATTGCGAATAAAGTATTCCATAGTTGAAACCAGATTTTGCAAATCGTCCGCCGAGTCACATTGAATGGTTAAAGGATTTTTCGCGTCCTTCACCACCAACGTGCATTGATATTTAATGTCGGTTTGTTGAACTCCCGCTTGAACGTAAACGCGATCGATCTCGTTAATGTGAATATAGAGGACGTCTTCCCAAAAGAAATTCATTTTGCCCGGGCCGCCTCCCAAAATGCCGAAGGGGTCCGTGCTTTGGTAAGTAATGGTGAAATTGGTGTTGCTGGGGCTGAAGGATAAGATTTTTTCTTTTCCACTGCCGATCATCATGGTGTATTTGTCTGCGTCGGTCAGGTCTTGCAGGCGGCTGACGGCCAGATCGGCCGGCATCCCCTCATCGGGTTGAAAGACATAGTCTTTGATAACGCTGTTGGCGGGAATGGCGGCGATTTCCTGTTCGAGCAATTTCGGGTCGAAGTCAGTTGTCTTAAAAGAAACAGAAGGCACATAGGCCATCACGTGGGGCGAGGCTTCATGCCGGGCAACTGGCTTGGGCGCCTTCGCCGAAGCCACAAGCTGAGACGAGAGACTTGGCTGTGTCAGATTGTTCCCGACAGGGGACGGCTCGTTAATATTGCCATTGCCAGAGGGTTCAATCGTTTGCTCGTGATGAAACCTGGACCAAACCATTTCAACCGGGCGTACCAACCCGTAGTGAAAGGCCTCCCAGCCAAACCAAAGTACCGCGATAAAAATGACCAAGGTAAATATAGCTTTAGCGTATTTGTAGAGACCTAATTCTTTAAGGGCTTCCATCACCATCTTCCAGGCCCAATGGATGACTTTGAAAAAGGGTTTGAACGGCCACAAAACGAACTTCACCAGATGGCCTAATAGTTCACCCGCTTTATGAAGCCATAAAAAAGCCACTTCGCCTTTGGTAAGGGGTTTGCCCTTTTTGGCCTTGGATTTGATCTGGGCGATGATTTTGATGTCCAACAGCCAGTCCAACAGGATGGTTTCGGAGAAACCCTTTTTAGAAACTGAGGTGTTTTGAGAGATTTCCGACGGGGAAGTGGAGGAATAGAGGCTTTGAAGGTATTTTTCCAACTTTTTCAGCGCGGTGGTTTCTTTGCCCAGGGCTTTTTCCACCACCGCGTTTTTAACCAGTTCGGCCAGCTTTTTAAGGTTGAGTTTGGATGTCCCGGACTGAGGGGAGTCTTTATCCGCTTCTTCTTCACCTTTCTCTTCCTTGGTGTTAGCCACTTTCTTATTCGGGTCAAATTCGGCGGCGGGTTTGCCGCTAATGATCCATTTCACAAGATTTTTGATCTTTTTGGTCGATAGCTGATGGGCGAAGATGACGTCCAGGGCGGTATGAGCGGTGCCAGGCAGGTCATTCACCTTGCCTTTTAGGCCAACGAGGGCCTTGGCGCTGTTGAAGGAGAGGATGTAGGGTGGATTGCTCTGGGCAGCTTGGCGTACCTTTTCAATGGCTTTAGGGTCAAGACAGTCGCCTATATTTTGAAGGTCGGTAATGTGGCTATTGACGGATTGGAGGGCTTCTTTTAGCTCCGTCCTGCTGGCGTTGGACGGCTGAGCCCGTAATTTCTCAAGTTTATCAGCCCAAGACAGAGATTCTGATTTCAAAATACCCATAAAAGGCTCCTTATACCTTTACGTTGTTCTTTAAATGCCTCTAGGAATTTTTAGTTATGCCTCTAGGAAAGCCAAAAAATGCCTCTAGGAAATTTTTTTGTGCCTCTAGGAAAATACTGTAATTCCGGAGAAAACCGGTTTATGCCTCCAGGAAAATCGATAAATACCTCTGGAAAAAACCAAAATGCCTCTAGGTTTTCCGGCAAATGCCTCTAGGAAATCCGGTTTTGACCTCCCCAAATCGGAGATAGCATATAAAACCTGTTTTTGACCTGTCAAGCCGGTTTTAAGACTTCGGATATGGGGAAATGATCGCCGTTCTATGGGCCTTAGGGCTTCTATTGTCGCCGGTGTCCCGTTCTTAGTTTGGGCCATCTGGTCCAGGGTCGTTTAGGAATTTTTGAGTGACCGGGTGGTGCTCAGAACCCAAGGTTTGAATTGCCAGATTGTGTTAAATTTGACAATGCGGTGGTTCGAGTCCAACTCGGGGAGGTATTTAACTGTGCAAAAAACTGGTTTGTTTTCTTTTTATTATTTACCTGGGGTTATTTTACTTTCCTTGTATTGGGTGACAGGCGCGTCGGCCAAACAACCCATTCTTTCCGAACAAATCCTCCAACAAGCCATGAACCCGGATTCGATTCAAAAAATTCTCTATGAAGACGTGCGTGGGACAGGGGAAAAGGATGCGGTGGTTTTTTATTCAAACTCAGAGAAGTGCGGTGTGGCCATCTTTGGCCAAAAGAGCGAACTTTTATGGAAACAGGAAGAAGACTGCTGGGGCGGGAGCGGTGATATTGTTTATTTAGATAATAAAACTGGCAACAAAAACCTGAGTTATCCCTTTATCCAATTAACGGCCAGCCACAACGCGTCCATCGGATCGACCCTTTATCTCTTTCAGTGGGACGGAAAAAAGTTTAATCAGGCTTTCGTAAATTACGATGACAATGAACGCGCGATTATCGGCATGCCGGACGGGCATCTGGTAATGAAAATCGCCTACCGGGGCAGAGAACTGGCCTACCTTTATGATGATGAAGACGGCAAGGTCGTCGAGTGCAGCGTAAAATACCCCGCTTTCTATCAGACCTATATCGACAAGGCTTATCAGTCGCTTCATGCGATGGAAAGCACTGACGACTCGGATACTCCGCGGGATGTTTTGAAACTAAACCCTGGGAATTTAAACAGTAACTACTTGAGAGCTTTTATCTACGCCGGGAAATACGAGGAAGGCTTGCGGTTTTGCGAGAAATTTAGATCTTTGTTGAATCAAAGAGATGCCGAAGAGCTCGATAAAGTCGTAGCCGGGTATAAAAAATATTACGCGTCATTGACGGTCACCGCGCCTTCTTTTAAACAAACTGTTCCAACAGTTACAAAAACACCATCCACTAAAAACCAAACCTACAAATACAACCGCCCCAACCTGCTTCACATTAATTTAAAGCTTCACCAACAATTTATGGAAATTTATGAGGCATTAAAAGCGGGTAAAATTACAGCCGAACAAAGCGAAACGCTAAGAGCCAATCTCAAAAAAATCGACCAACAAAAAAAGGAACTTTATAAAAACGAAAAAAAGGATGATTTAAAAAAAGATTCTGAATCACAACTAGATCAATCGTTGAACGAAAATGAAAAAAGCTTAATCGCGGCTGGTGTTATGTAGATAGGTTCAAGTTCAACTTAAAACGGATGGTTCTCAAATCGTAAGGAATGGGGAGGCGTTGAAATAGTGAAAAAATTAAAATTACTTTTTTTCATATTTTTATTCTGTATTTTTCAAAACACTTTGGCTCAGAACGGACCAACCGCCATGCCAACTGTTTCATTAACGACATCAATAACTACTCCAACTTGTGCTCCGACCGTTGTTCCGGTGACTACTTCATTTCAAAAAGGCTATACCAAGGGAAACTATTATGTTGTCCGCACGCAGGAGGGGTGGAACAGCTATGTTGTTGTTCGGACTCAGAGTGAATGGGATAATTATGTTAATTATCCCGACAAAGAAATTTCGCCAGTAAATTTTGACAAGCAAATGCTGGTTATTTTTCCATTTTCGACAAAACAAGGCCAAAACCTTATCCATATTCAGGTTTCCAGCGCCTGTGTTTTATCCGATCGTATTCAAATTAATTATTCCGTCGTTGGTTATAGGAATCCTCCTTCACGCAGTAAAATAATTCGTAACCGTTCTGTCGCCGTCGTTTTACCGCAATCAAATCTTCCGGTATCAGTAATCGCAACAAACGAACCTACACCTACACTTGTTCCAACACCTTAGTTTTTAAGTTTAAGCACGGGTTACAATGAGTTTAATGGTCCGCAAATCGTACGGAATGCAAATTCCTAAGGAGATTTTCATGCTTGAAGAATCAGAATATGTTCGTCAAGTAAAAGGCGAACCCCGACGCCGCTGGTTTAGCGATGACTATTTTGACCTTATCGTCTGGGTAGATGATTCGAACGTTATGCTGGGATTTCAATTGTGCTATGACAAGGCGGGCGATCCCCGTGTTTTAAACTGGCACGAGCAGGGTTACTCCCATCTGGGGATTGATGACGGGGAAGGGCGAATCGGAAAGCCGAAATCCACACCGATTCTCGTTTCAGGCGGCGCTTTTAACAAAGCTGAAATTAACGATGCATTCAAAAAGGCCTGCGACAAAATAGACAGCCAAGTTTCAGCATTCGTTCTTGAAAAAATAAAAAACTACTAAAAATTATTCCNNATGTCAAATTTATTTCAATGAAAAAATTGTGTCGTAAATTTTTTCAAAGCTTCTCAATAGAGAACTTGACAAACTTTCGATATAATTACGCCGTCTTGGGGGACTCAAAAAAACAGGTGAAAATTAATCAATGAAATTTAACTGGGGGAAATTCATGTCGATTCGGAAAGAAAAATCCGTAACTGATTTTTTAAAAGAAGTCAGTTTATTTGACGGCGTTCAGGACAATGCCTTGAGCCAGATTTTTAAACTGGGGAAAGTGGCTAATTTTAAGGCTGGCGAAACCATTATTTTGGAAGGCCAGGCGGGTGGAAATCTTCATATCATCATTAACGGCCAGGCGGATGTTTCCAAATCGGGTAAAGACCCCGCGAAGAAAAAGCATTTGTCCAATATCAGCCGTGGGTCCATTTTTGGGGAAATGAGCGTTTTTGATGACGCCCCTTACTCCGCCACTGTACGGGCCAAGGAAGATTGTTCGGTTCACGTGATTAACGGCGAGGACTTTAAAAAGTTCCTGAAGAAAAACCCTCAATTAGCTTATGAGGTTTTCACCACCCTCATCAATATGATGTCAAACCGGTTGCGCCGCACCAACGCGGCTTTTTCCGCTTTAGAAATTTAACAGATTGGCCCTATAACGGCTTGGTTGGTGTTCTAAAAGAGTAGGAAATTGAGTTTGTTATAGGGAGGCAGGCCATGCTGGAACAGTTCCAAAAAAACTTCGAATACAACTATTGGGCGGATGACCTATTTTTGAAGGCTCTGGCCGAAATGCCCAACCCGCCGACCAAAGCCCTTGAGCTGATGGGCCATCTGGTTTTCGCCAGTGATGTATGGCTGGCCCGCTTGCAGGGCGAAGATTTATCCCGCTTTACCAACCCCAATCCCCACTATTCGTTGGCGGAATGCCGTGAAAAACGCGATGAACTGCATTTGAAATGGAAAAACTATCTGACCGGTTTAAAACCTGAAGATCTACAGAAGAAAATCGTCTTCGCTAATACCAAAGGCAAAAAGTTTGAACACGTGGTTCAAAACGTTCTGGTACATGTGGTGAACCACTCCCATTACCACCGGGGCCAATTAGCCACCCTGGTCCATCAAAACGGCGGTAACCGCCCCTACACCGATTACATGGGATACGCCCTTTTCACCGGTGAATCCAAAGAGCTTTGATGGATAACTAAAGGGGTTTTTCATTGGGAACATTGGTCAAAACAACTTTACACTTGGATAGGGAACTATTTCGGCAGACCAAAGAATACGCGTTGGAACAAGATAAAACACTGAGACAGATTATCGAAGAATCTTTGGAATCATTCCTCAAGCAAAAAGGAATGTTCAAAAAAACCAGTTCAAAGCATTTTTTTCGATGGGCCGAAGCCTTGTCCAAAAAGAAGGGTTTTTCTCATCTCAAGGAAACCGATCTGGTTCGTCTCGTAAGGAAAAGTCGCGGTTTGTAATTCAAGCTGTCGCATACACTGTTGATCTTCAATCAGAGGAAAAAATTGTTTTTTTGAACAACCGCCGAAACGGTATAATTTCACAATGAAAACCACAAATTATTTTAAAAACCACGTTATGCCCAAACGGTCATATCTAAAAGATGCGTGGCTGGAAAGAGCGTTTAAAAGCCCTTTAAAACGGGAAACACAATCCGATGGAAGAATTCGGGCTTGGATTTACGTGGAGGAGGTGGGAAAATACTTACGGGTCGTATTTTTGGAAGATGGTGAAACGGTACATAACGCTTTTCCAGATCGACGCTTTAAAGAGGGAGCACTATGAAATTTCATTATGACCGGGAAACTGATTCGCTTTATATCGAATTATCAGAAAACCCAAGCGTTGACAGCAACGAAGTGGAAGATGGCGTTGTTTTGGATTTTGATGAGAAACACCACTTAGTCGGAATTGATGTGCAGCACGCCAGTAAGACTGTGGATTTGAACCATTTAGAAACCGATTTCCTTTCAATGGCGTCAGTTGGAAAGTAGAGAATAGTAAAGCGGCCCGGTTTCCTCACAAGGGAAGCCGGGCTTTTTTATTTAAGGAAAAGGACTCGGATTTGAAATGAAAAGAAAGCAAAACTAAATGTCCAAAATTAAGCTTTTGCCTGAAAAGGTTATTAACCAGATAGCGGCTGGCGAGGTAGTCGAACGGCCTTCTTCCGTTATCAAAGAACTCATTGAAAACTCGCTGGATGCCAAAGCCACCTGGGTTGAAGTGGAAGTTCAAGAGGGCGGGCGTAAGCTGTTAAAAGTCAGCGACGACGGCGAAGGAATGTCGCCGGAAGACGCTAAGTTAGCCGTACTGAAACACGCCACCAGCAAAGTTTATACGGTGGATGATCTGTCGCAATTGAACACCTTTGGTTTTCGAGGCGAGGCTCTATCGAGTATCGCTTCCGTTTCCCATTTCGAGCTTTCCACTCGCCTTCAGGGCGCCTTTTCGGGCACCCTGATCAAAATCAAAGGCGGCGACGCGGCCAAAATCACTGAAACCGGCAGGCCCGAAGGCACCACGATTGCCATCTCCAACCTGTTCTTCAACACTCCGGCCCGGTTGAAGTTTATGA
Organism: candidate division FCPU426 bacterium; assembly: GCA_003136635.1. Taxonomy (GTDB): domain Bacteria; phylum Oederibacteriota; class Muellerivitia; order Muellerivitales; family Muellerivitaceae; genus Bog-1183. Next base: position 17,617 of record PLFD01000050.1, read on the forward strand.
AAAAAGAATCCACTGAGGAAAATCACATCGTCTCGGTGGTCACGAATTACGCTTTGGCTTTTCCTCAAGTCAGTTTCAAGTTAACGGTGGACGGCAAGGAAGCCTTGCGGGTCAGCGCTTCGGATTTTGGGGCCAGAGTATCCGCCATCTTTGGTAAAGAACTGTTTAAAAGTCTTTTGCCAATGGACTACGCCCTGAACAACATTCATGTGACCGGAATGGTGAGCGCGCCAACGATTACCAAACCCACCCGGGAAAACATGTTGTTTTTCGTCAACCGCCGCTGGATTGCCAACCCCTCGCTCGGTTACGCCATCATGGCGGCCTTTCACACCTTGCTGCCGACGCGCCGCTTTCCCGTGGCGGTGGTGTTTATTGAAATTCCCGAAAACGAAGTGGACGTGAATGTTCACCCGACGAAAAAGGAAGTAAAGTTTTCCCGGGATAGGGAAGTGTTTGATGTGGTGGTCAAGGCGGTAAGGGGAGCGCTGATGGCCTCTACCGGGTCGTTACAGCCGCCCGCGACGGTGGAACCGCTCAGCGGTATGGGCGCTTATGAGAGCGCCAGACTGGCTTCATCCGCCTCTAGCGCCCAGGAAAGTCCAACAGCCTGGAGTGCGCCAACCACACCGCTAAACCTATACGACAAGATCGCGCAAAACAGACCGGCACAGCCTTTAACCGCGGGGGCATCGCACCCGAATCCTTTGGAAGATTTTAATCTGGCCAAAGGCAGCGGCTTGCAGGCCCGGCGCATTGATGCCGACACCCCGCTTTATAACTTTAGCCAGCTGTTCAATACCTTCATTGTGTTTCAGTCCGATTCGGAAATGTTTATCGCCGATCAACACACTGTGCATGAAAGACTTAACTACGAAAGGTTGATGAAAGGCGTGAGGGAAAAAAGTTTGGAAGTTCAGCCCCTCTTAGTGCCGGCTACGGTGGAAGTGAGCACCAAAGAAGCCCAGGTTTTGAAAAATAGTCTGGATATTCTGATGGAGCTCGGCATGGAAGTGGCCCCCTTTGGCGGCAACACCTTTTTGGTTCGCAGCGTACCCGCCGACCTGGCGGGGAAGAATATGGTGACCCTGATGAAAGACCTTTTGGACGACCTGATGGCACAGGATGCCAGTGGGGTAAAGAGTACTAACCGTTTGGATCAGCTTCGAGAACGAACCGCGACCTTCATGTCTTGCCGGAGTGCGGTGATGGCAGGTGACCGCTTGAACGAAGAGCAAATGAGAGGCATGGTAAATCAAATGCGGGAAGCTAACTTGCCCTTTACCTGTCCCCATGGCCGTCCGACCATTCTTTCGATCCCGTTATCCGAACTTTACCGCCGTTTTGACCGGCATTAAGCAGTTCAATGAAAACTTTAACTAATACATCTCAAATCCCTGTTTTAGTGGGGCCTACGGGCGTCGGAAAAAGCGAAGTGGCTTACCATTTGGCGCTTCAAGACGGATGCGAGATTATTTCCGCCGATGCCTTTCAAGTTTACAAGGGTATGGAGATCGGCACGGCCCAACCCAGCCCAGAGCTTCAAGCCAAAGTGAAGCATCATCTGGTGGGGATCCGAAAGCCGAAGGAAGCCTGGAACGCGGTGCGGTTTGCCGAAAGCGCCAAGAAGATCATCAATGAAGGTCAAAAAGCCGGGCAAAAATTCTTAATTGTGGGTGGCGCCGGGTTTTATATCCGCGCCTTAGTGGAAGGCCCGCCTGTGGGCGGAGCGCCCAGCCCTGAAACCCGAACCATGGTGATGGAAAAGGTGGGGGAGTTGGGCCCGGAGAAAGCCCACGAGTGGCTGGCTAGCCGTGACGCCGAGGCGGCCAAAAGGCTGAACCCGCAGGACTTACGCCGGGTTTGCCGGGCTTTGGAAAAAACATTCGAGACCATAACGGTTGAAGTAAACTATGAGCCCTTGGGCGTTGACCATGTGAAGTTTTTCGGACTCGAACGGTCTCGGGAAAATTTGGATAAGCTTTTGCGGCGCCGCACCGAAGCCATGTGGCGCGACGGACTTTTAACTGAAACTGAGAGTTTGATGAAGCTTTCACTGCCTATTGACCATCCCGCTTTGGCGGCTATTGGTTACGCCGAGGCTTCAAGTTATTTGCGAGAGAATATGACACAAGAAGAAGCTTTAGAGCGCATTTTCAGGCGTACCCGGCAATATGCCAAGCGCCAATGGACCTGGTTTAAACACCAGCATGAGGTGGAGTGGTTCAACCTGGATGAATACGCCTCTTTGGAGTCGCTGGTTCAAACGCTAAAAGAAAAACTCGGGGAGTAATACTTTGCAACAATCGATCCGCATCAGAGCTGCCGGCATTTTGGTTCACGAGGGAAAAATTCTTTTGGTGCGCCACGAGAAAAACGGAAAGAGCTATTGGTTGATTCCTGGCGGAGGCGTGGATTACGGCGAGACGGTGGAGGCCGCAGTCATTCGCGAGTATCAGGAAGAGGTAGGGTTACCCATTAAGGTCGGCCCCATGGTGATCGTGCATGATTCCATACCCCCGACCAAACACCGGCAGGTGTTAAACGTTTACTTTATGGTTACGGCGGAACACTTTAATATTCAGGTCACTCAGGACGCTGTTCTACGAGACGCCGCCTTTTACGACCTGAAAGACTTTGCCTCCATGCAGGTTAATCCCGACATGAAGAAGGAAATCATCGAGGGGTTGGCCACCAACTGGGCCAAAGGCTGTCAGTACCTGGGCAACCGCTGGCACGATTAAATCAAACCAACGTCTTTTTCACCACAGAGTTCACAGAGTACCCAGAGTAAGGCGTTAAACTTTGGTTAAACAAAGTTTAACCAAGATAAGTCGATTTAAGACGTTCCAAGAGATTTGCGATTCACGCTGAGTACTCTGTGAACTCCGTGGTAAATGCCGTTTTTTAAGGGTTTAACTTTGTGGTTCAAATGTTCCTTTTCTTTGCTTTTGGCCTCTGTTACCATGCTTTTCCATGAAAAACCAACCCAACGCCCCTGAACAGGGCCAAAACAAGACATTTTTATACCTTATGCTCGGTTTTACCGCTTTTTTCATTCTGTGCTTTGTGGCGATTGTTCTCTTTATACACGGTGTTGTCAGTAAGGCTAATGGCGGGGGACAGACAGCCCTTTTTTCCGGTTCGGGCGATAGCATCGACCTAATTGAAATAGCGGGCCCCATTACGGACAGCGACGATGTGGTAAAAAGAATACGCCGCTTCAAAAAAAACGGTGAAAAAGCCTTAATTATCCGGCTCAACAGCCCGGGCGGAGCGGTCGCTCCTTCCCAGGAAATCTATTCTGAAATTTTAAGCGCGCGGGCGGACAAAAAAATTGTGGTGGCCAGCATGTCCAGCCTGGCGGCATCCGGCGCCTACTACATCGCCTCGGCCTGCGATAAAATTGTGGCCGACCCCGGCACCTTGACCGGCTCGATTGGTGTGATCGCTGAATTTCCTGAAGCTTCAGGTCTGTTCAAAAAAGTCGGAGTTGATTTTCAAACCATTAAAAGCGGCAAGCTGAAAGATACGGGTTCCTTTAGCCGGCCGATGAACGCCGAAGACAGAGCCTACCTGCAGGACATGATTGATGATGTGTTTCACCAGTTTTTGGCCGCGGTAATTGACGGCCGCCGGGACGCTTTCAAAAATAAATTGGCCCTGATTTTAAAAGTAAAACCGGATAGCATTAAAGACGAACAAATTAAAAATTATATTCTGCCTTACGCCGATGGCCGGGCTGTGACGGGGAAGAAGGCTTATGAGCTGGGCATGGTGGATCAATTGGGAAATTACGATGACGCGGTGCAATTAACGGCAACCCTAGCGGGCATTAAGGGCGAGCCGAATGTGCATGAGGATAAATCAGGTAAATTTGACCAGCTGTTGGACAGCGTTCTGCCTTTCTCGCTCTTCAGCCAGCTGCGCCAATACGAAAACAGTTCGTTTCAGCTGGAATACAAAGCTTTTTAGCGTAAAGCCGCAAATGAGTAAAAATAACGTCTAGTTTATTTTCAAGGAGACGCTCGTGGCCGAAACAGTCAGCGCGAATGCAAAATCCCCGAAAAAACCGAACCAGCTTTTGGAAGGAATCGCGTCCTTCCTGAAATTGACCTCTTGGACTTTGATGGGGTTGGTGTTTTTGTTTTTAGGCGTGATTTGCAAAATTAAACGGCCCATACCGACGGTCTGGGAACCCTTTTTCGCGCACTACATTCCGCATTTGCCCTATTTCATCTGCGGTTTCGGCTTTCTTTGTTTGGCGCATGTCCGCAGTATTCTTCGGAAAACCTATGTGGCAGAGCAGAAAAAAGATGTTCTGTTCGCGCACAAGTGGAAAATATCCCTCTTGGGAAATCAGGTTCTCCTTCTAAACGCCGCGGGCCTTTACGCCATTTTGTACGGTTTTAATATTGTTCCTTCGATCGGCATGCTGGGCCTGATGGTTTTCATCGCCGCATTTTTTCTTTATCTGGTTTTGTACATCATTGAATATTTTAAAAACCGGATGCCGAGCCTGGCGTCTTTGCGGATTTGCATTTTGGCTTTTGTTTTGGCCGCGCTTTCGTTTGTGCTTTGGACAGGCCTGCAACTCATTATTCCCAGTCTGGTTTTGGCTTTTTTAGGGATTTACGCGAGTATTTACGGCCTGGTTTATTCCGGAACTGAAGAACAAAAGGGCGGTTTTTTTAAGTATTGTTTTGTCATCGCGACAATCGCTTTTCTGGCTCCGATTGGTTATGACGCGCTGGATTTATGGCAGCCGCAGACAACCCCATTGGATATGGTGGTGGCGGTCAAGGGTTTGGGCGGTGAAATCGAAAATCTGGTTTATTCGCCCAATGGAAAACAAATCGCGTTTAACCAAAAGTTGGAAGACCAATGGTACCTGAGGATTCTGGGTTCGGACGGACAGGCGCCGATGACCGTTAGCTTGCCCGCGGTGGATGATTCTTTTCATTCCATATTTGTGGATGGGGGTAAAAGCTTATTGATCGACGCGCCGACCCAGGGAGTGCGCAAACTGGTGAAAGTGGACGTCGCGACCGGCACGACTTCGGTTTTAGTGCAAGCCGGATTGGAACCCTTTAGCGGCGGCATACCCTGGCTTGATGAAACCCAACAATTTTTATTCGTGACCGAGGGCGGCAAGGGCTTCAACCTGAATACCTGGACGCCGGGCAGCGCCCGGCCGGTAGTTGTTTATTCCTCACCTTATCAAATTTTATCGCCCGCCTGGATGGACAAGGGGGAAGTGGTGTTTGTGGACGGAATTCATTCGACTCCTTATCTGTTGAATCTCAAAAACAAAACCGCCAGAGCGATCATTTTGGACGAATCGACCAAGGTAGAAGGCGCGTTAATTGAAAAGGATCCGCTGGTGGAGGTACTGCCTTCGCCCGATCATTTCCGTTATCTCTTTAAAGGCGAAAAAGACAGAACAACAACCCTTTGGACCATGTTAATGGACGGAACCAAGAGGGTTGAACTGATGAAAACTACTGAGCAACTGAGCGATCTGGGTTGGTCCGCTGATGGTCAAAAAATTGTGTTGGAAAAAAACGGCCTGCAGCGAGGATTTAAAAAGGACATTAAGGGTGTGGAAGTATTGGACGCGAATCTGGGAATATCCGAAAACTTAATACCCGCTCAAATTGTCAGCCATTCACCGACGGTTTCGCCTGACGGTATTAAAATCGCTTTCGTAGGAAGCGAAGGGCTCTGGTATCCCTCTTTAGATTCCGGTATTTGGGTAGCGGTTCTTCGTTAAAAGCCTTTCCGGACCCCGGCAAAAAGCGTTTGCCATGACTGTTCGAAGGGTTATAATAAGCACCCTTTGAGTTACAAAATTTGTGGGAGTTTTCTTGAAAAACCTATTTATTTTAGCCCTTCTCTTGTTGTTCACCCCTCACGTTCACGCGGAAGCTCAGCCGGATTTCTATTTTGCCAACTACGAAATTATGGATTTGGACTTTTTAAGAACCCATTACTACGACATTAATAACGGCCGGCAAATACAAATTGACGCTTATTACCAGTCAAAAACCTGGATGGAACCTTTCGCCTATAGGGAAAAATTACGGCTGATTGGTTTTAACGTGGATAACTACAATTTGCTTCAAATGGCGCTGAGAGAAAAAGATGATTATCACTTTGCCTTTCCGATCCTGATGTTTCACAGCCAGACCGGCGATCTGAAAGAACTGGATCAGTTAAAAGAAGGGGATCGAATCATCATTTATGGCCGGTTTTATAACCTGAAAAAAGACGATTTTGCCATTGAGGTCGATGTGATTGACCAGTTTAACGCGGATCGAATTGATAAAAGCGTGACCTTTGGAGAATATACGGGCGGTCACGATCAGGGCATGCTGCTGGACGGCAGGGTTTCACCCTCGCCGACGCCCACAGCCACCATCACAGCTACTCCGGGGCCGAGCCTTTGGCAAAGAATTAATGATACGGTAAACCCCAAACCAACCCCGACAGCCACAGGAACGGTTACACCCGAAGCTGAATAAGTTGGCCTTCATGAAAAAACGAGTCTTCATTTCCAACCTCATTCCGGCGGCGGCTTACCAGAAGCTTTCCAAACGCTTTCAGGTAACCTGGAACAAACACCAATTGACTGAAAAACAATGGGAGTCCCGCATTGGGCCTTACCATGCTGTTTTAACCACTCTGGCCGACCCCATTACCGCCAAGGTTTTAAACGCCGCGCCTCACCTGAAATGCGTCGCTAATTTCGCTGTTGGTTTTAACAACATTGACCTTGTTACCGCGAAAGCCAATGGCGTTTGCGTGACCAATACCCCTGATGTTCTGACTGAAGCCACGGCGGACTTGGCTTGGGCGTTGATTTTGTCCTGCGCGCGCCGGCTGCCCGAGGGTGAAAAGTTTTTGAGAACCACCGGCTTTAAGGGCTGGGGCCCGTTGTTTTTACTGGGACAGGATCTGGCGGGGAAGACTTTGGGGATTTACGGTTTTGGGCGGATAGGGAAGGCGGTTGCCCAGCGAGGCAGGGGATGGAATATGCCGGTTTTGTATCATCAGCGCCATCGAGAAAGTCCCTCCGTAGAGAAGCGTTATAACTCCCGCTATGTTTCGTTTGAAACTTTGTTACGGCAGTCGGATATTTTGAGCGTAAATTCCCCTTTAACAACCGAAACCCGTCATCGCTTTACCTCGAAAGAGTTTAAACAAATGAAACCCAACGCTATTTTTATCAATGCTTCTCGCGGGCCGATTCATCGCGAGGCTGACTTGGTGAAGGCATTGAAGGCCAAAACAATAACCAGCGCCGGATTGGATGTTTATGAGTTTGAGCCCAAGATTAATAAGTGTCTTTTGAAGCTGCCTAACTGTACGCTTTTGCCCCATCTGGGAAGCGCCACTCTGGAGACCAGAACCAAGATGGCCCTTCTGGCTGCCGAAAATATCGAACTAGTCCTTTCGGGGCGTCATCCCAAGACGTCTGTACTGAGATAAATAATTACTTTAGTACCTTAAAGTGATACCTTTGCTTTGTGATCCGAAATAGCAATTTAAAAGGTATTTATGCCTTCAAGTGGTAATCAAACCGATCAAGTTATAGTTTTACTTCATGCCTTTCCGCTATCCCACGAGCTTTGGAATCAGTTGGAACCCATTCCGGGTTATCGGTTTATAACGCCTGATTTTCCAGGCTTTGGAAACGAACCTTTAGCCGCATCCGGCTTGACTTTAGAACAAGCAGCTCAGCATTTAGAGCGCCAGTTGTTAACCCGGAATGTGAATAAGCCTTTTGTTTTGGCTGGAATTTCGATGGGCGGATATTTGGCTTTTGAATATTACCGGCAGTTTCCGAACCGCGTGGATCAACTGATTCTCATCTCCACGAGGCCCGGTACGGACAAGCCTGAAGGCGGTCAGAACCGCCTCAACATGGCGGACAAAGTTGAAAAAGAAGGCGTTAGCTACTTACCAGAGGCTATGATTCCAGGGCTTTTGGGCAAGACCACGTTGGCTGAAAAACCTGAAGTTAAGCGGCAATTGATCGAGTGGATTAATCACACCTCGCCCAATGCCGTAGCCTTGGCCCAACGTGCCATGGCCAACCGTCGGGATCAAACCGATTTGCTGGGTCAAATCAAGGCTGAGACTTTGATCATCGCAGGCCAGGAAGACAACTTAATCGCGCCAACTGAGGCTATTGCAATGGCCAAGCTGATCCCAAAATGCGAACTTAAACTGCTAGACCAGGTTGGCCACTTAGTGCCGATGGAATCTCCAAAGCTATTTCAAAAAACGATCGAGAATTTTTTATTGTCCTAGTCAAATGGGCTGAATTGAAACCTGTGCAATGAACCATAACACTCGGGAATCGTGCGAGAGAAACACGTTTAAATGCAAAATCGAAAGTTTTGCATGTGTTTTAAGACACTCAAGAATTCAAATTAACGGCTTAGAATTTTTCAAAAATTGAGTTTGAAGCTTGTTTTATAATTAGTATAATTACAGTTATACTAATTACGGGAGTCGATTTATGGGAAATAAGCCCCACACCGAAAGCAGTCTATTAACCGTTGAACCCTACGTTGGGTTTCTGAATCTCACCAAATCTCCCCACACGCTCAAAAGTTATCATCAGGATCTTCGGGTGTTAAAACAATATCTCGACAGCGCCAAACTCGCCCCTCATTCGGCGCAGCCTCAGGACATGGCAAAATTTGCCGGCCAATTGGCCAAGCCGGGCCAAACGCCGATTGGTAAACCCAGGCCGGCTTATTCTACGCGGTCCATGAAGCGCATCCTGGCCACCACCCGCTCTTTCTACCGCTACCTGGCTTCCGTACAACACATCAGCAATGATCCTACGGCAGTCTTTCACAACCTGGCTATTCGAAGCCCGCAGCGCAATCCCCATCCGTTGGCGCCTAAAGACCGTGAAGATCTGGTTAGAAGCCTTAAAACAAACGATTTGGAGGGCGAAAGAATAAGTTTGGTTGTCCTTCTGGGCTTTCATTGCGGGCTTCGCGTTTCGGAAATTGCCCACATGAGAACGCGCGATGTGGATCTCAACCAGGCCCAGGTTACGGTTATCGGCAAGGGCGACAAGGAACGGATTGTGCCCATGACCGAGGCTTTAAAGCGGCTTGTTGAGCAATATGTGGCCCATGAGAAAGCGCCGGAAAAAGCCAGCCCTTATTTGTTTCCCAGTCCCAGCGATCCCCAAAGGCCGGCGAATCCCAATTATCTGGAACTCTGGGTTAAAAAAGCGGCCCTGTGGGCCGGATTTGAAAATCCAGATGAGCTAACCGTTCACGTTTTGCGGCACAGTTTTGGAACGCAATTGGCGGAAGCCGGCGCCAGTGTTTACGAAATTCGGGACTTGATGGGTCATTCCAGCATCATGGTGAGCGAAAATTATGTGAAACTGGCTTCGACTAAAGGCCGGCAGGCGCATCAAAAGGCCTTTGGGTCAATTCAACACGTTCACGCGTTAAGCTTAGGTGCCTTGTTTGGGGTTGAATCGGTTTTGAAGCGTCACAGGACCCGGGTTCAAAAGTCTTAGGTTTGGGTTGAGGTTCGCTTAAAATTGAGTCTAAAAGACCAAAAAGGTCTCATCGAATACTATTTAAGTTTATGTTTTTCAGTTCTATTTCGGGGCTTTGAAAGGGTTAGAAAGTCACTGCGAGGGTTGGTTCTAAAAAAACAGTTCAAAATGGGTCATTTTTGCATTTAAAGGGCTTTTTTTTGAACGATTATTAGGTGGAACCAATCTTTGTACTATCTTCTAAAACGCTCCAAATCGATTAAAACGTGGCTTTTCAAGAGAGTGAGAAACCAAATCAAAAATCGAAAAATGGTTCTTTTTTCCATCTGGTTATGGTTTAGAACCGCTTGAGAATGGGCTACGGATTCAGGAATCTTAAAAATCCTTATTTTTCTTAGGATTTAACTATGCGCCCTGGATAAGTAAAGTTTTTGATTAACGATGGGTAGTTTTGCCGGTTAAAGGTCATGGAAATAAGGGTTTAGTGAACGTCTTAAAGTTTTACTTGAGGGCTTAAAATGAACTTTTCCAATAGAACTCCAGATGATTTGTCCCCTAACGCCATTGCCAGGGCGATTGAAGCCGCGCAACCGGTTTTAGACATGACTCAATCCAATCCAACCCTTTGTGGTTTCAATTACCCACCAGACATTTTGAAAGGTTTAAGCCGTCCTGAAGCTTTAATCTACGACCCGCAAGCCTTTGGAACACTTAAAGCTCGCGAAGTTCTGGCCAATTATTTGTCCGCTAATGGTCAAAAGGTTGATCCGCAGAACCTGGTATTAACCGCCAGTACAAGCGAAGCCTATTCCTACCTTTTCAAGTTGCTGGGCAATCCAGGAGATTCTTTCCTAACACCGACGCCAGGTTATCCCCTTTTGGACCATTTGCTTCATCTGGAGGGGTTGGAATTAAATCCCTATTTCTTTCAGGTTCATCCTGATTGGCCTATCGATAGAACAAGATTGGAAGCCTCAATCACGCCGCAAACCAAAGGCATTATTACCATCAATCCGCACAATCCCACGGGAGCTTTTCTGAGTGAGAACGACCAACAAGTACTTCTCAACCTCTGTGAAAAGTTCTCGATGGCTTATCTTTCAGACGAGGTTTTTAGTGATTTCGCTTACGTCAGCCAGCCCCGACGGATTCAAAACCCCAAGGTTTTAACTTTTAGGTTGGGTGGTCTTTCAAAAAGCTTGGGCTTGCCCCAGTTAAAGTTGTCCTGGATAGAAATTCTGGGCCCGGACAAGCTGGTTGAAGAATGTAAAGAGCGGTTGGATTTGATTGCTGATACTTATTTATCCCTAAATACACCAGTTCAAGTGGCGCTTGAAGACTTATTAACCTTCGCGCCAGACATTCAAAATCAAATGAGAACGAGACTTTTATATAATCGTAATAACCTCGAGAAGCTTTTATCTAATCTTCATGAGGTTAAGGTTTGGCCGGCCCAAGGCGGCTGGTACGCTTTGGTTAAAGTTTTACGCGAGGGTGCTAAAGATGAGGATTTGGTTATTCAACTGCTCAAGAAACATCAGGTTTTAGTTCAACCGGGAAGTTTTTATGATTTCCCCACAGGTTGTTTCTTGGTCATCAGCCTCTTGTCTCAACCAGATCTCTTTGAAGCAGGAGTAATCCGATTGAGAAATTTTTTAGAAGACTTAAAGTTTTGAATTAGCTAACCGCTCTGAAGCTTCTTTGCTCCAGTTTGTATCGGGATAATCCTTAATGATCTCGTTTAGCTGGTCTTTCTCTTTGTCTTTTTCCTGATTTTGATCGTATAAGGCCGCCAAATTTAAAGCTACTTCGGGATAAATGGCGCTCTGGGTATTGTTTTTGGTAAAGCTTTCGGCAAAAGCGGTGGCTTGGGATAACTTATTATCGGCTTCCAGCGCGACAATCTTTCCCAAATAAGCTTCGTCTCCCAAGGGTGTTCCTCTTAGTTCCTGGCTGGCCGTGTCAAAACTGGAGTAGGCCAGGGCATTTTGACGCAAAAGCAATTGATCTTTGGCCACGAAATAACGGGCCAGCTTAGCGGTCGGAGTGCCCGCGAAATCGTTCACCACACGCTGATAAGTGCTAAGGGCTTGCTGATTTTTCTCGTCTTCGGATTTAAAAGGACCGTTTTTAGGGTCCACGCCCGCATGCTGGTAATACTGAGCCAGACTGAAAACGCCTTGGGCGTCATCGTTGGCCTTGGTCTGGCTATGAATGTAATAAGGGATTCCAATCGCTATCAGCAAAACCACCATACCGCCGACGAAAACCATTTCTTGATGTTGTTTGGCCCAATCAATCCATTTTTGGACTTCGGATTTTTCGGCAACGCGCATGTGTTCAAAGCTTGTCATTCAAGTTTCTCCAAAATTATTTGATAATTAATAGTGAGGCCTTCCCCGAAGGGGAAGGCCTCAAACGGTGGTACCCTCGACGCGAATCGAACGCGTGACCTACTCTTTAGGAAAGAGTCGCTCTATCCAACTGAGCTACGAGGGCCTTTCCCTCAAAAGGGGTCAACGAAATCAGTAGTGGATTATAGAAAAGAAGGGCGTCCTTTTCAATTTATCTTGGCCGTTCAGGAAGCCCAAATGGATAATAAAGGCCGCTTCGACGACTTCCCCGCCGGCTTTTTCAACCAGTCTGATGGTAGCGGCCGCTGTTCCGCCGGTAGCCAGCACGTCATCCAAAATCAAAACCTTGTCGCCTTTATTCACCGCATCCTGGTGAATTTCCAGTGTGTCCTTGCCATATTCCAAATCATAAGTTTCTTGATGGGTTTTGTGCGGAAGTTTACCCGGTTTACGTACCGGTACAAAGGAAATGCCCAGCCGAACCGCTAAAGGAGCGCCAAAGATGAACCCGCGGGACTCCATGGCCACCACCGCTTTTAAATTTTTGTTTTGGTAACGTTCGGCCAGTTGCTCAATGACGGCGTGAAAGGCCTGGGGATTCTGCAGAAGAGGGGTGATATCTTTAAAAACGATGCCTTTTTTGGGAAAGTCCGGTACGTCGCGGATGAAACTTTTCAAATCCATGGAAGAATCCTTAGGTCGTTTTGGGCAGGCGGCGGAAAAATTAAAGAGCGTGGGCCTTGCCGATGACGTCCGGAATCTTACACAAATTCGCTTAAAAGTTCACGATATTCTTCTTTTTGACCTTGCATCAAACTGCGGATTTTTTGAAGCGCTTTTTCTTCAATCTGTCGGATTCTTTCGCGGGTAACACCCAGAATCGATCCGGTTTGTTCCAGAGTTTTTGGTTTGTCTTCATCAAATCCAAAGCGCATCAGAATGACCTTTTGTTCTTTATCACTCAAAGAAGAAAGTAGTTTTTGAACTTTTTCCTTAACCAATTGGCCAAACACGTTTTGCGCGGGATTGGCGACGGTTTGATCTTCAATAAAATCGCCGATTGATTTGGAGTTGGAAACATCGCTGATAGGTACTTCTAAAGAAATGCTCTTTTGGGATAAACGTTGAAGTTTATAAATTTTATCAAAGTTCAATTTGGAAGCTTTGGAAAGTTCAGCCAAGTTCGGCTCCCTGCCAAATTTGCGGGTTAAATCGCGGGTAACCTTTTCCATACGGTTGATATCTTCGGAGATGTGAACCGGCACGCGCACCGTGCGGGAATGGTTGGAAATGTTGCGGCTAATAGCCTGGCGGATCCACCAGGTGGCGTAAGTGCTGAACTTAAAACCTCTGCGCCAGTTAAACTTTTCAGTGGCTTTCATCAAGCCCAGATTGCCTTCTTCGATTAAATCCTGAAAAGACAAACCCTGATTCGAATAGCGCTTGGCCATTTTGATCACTAAACGAAGGTTGGCCGCAATCAGGTGCTGTTTCGCTTCCAGATCGCCTTTTTCAATACGCTTGGCCAGTGCCACTTCTTCTTCGCCGGTCAATAATTTGATTTTTGAGATTTCTTTAAAGTACAGTTTTACGCTATCAGTGGTACCTTTATCCGTGAGGGTAGTGGAAACAAAAGGAGCCAGTTTTTTGTTGAGCTTCGGTACAATTGAGAGAGCCGCAGGGGCAATGGAGAGCGTGGGGCGGGGAAATTTGGCTTTAAGTTTTAAATTGCTCTTTTTAATCATCGCGCTTACTCCGTGATTTCAAAGTTTTTAAATGCCCTTTCCGACCAGAACCATTGAAAGTCGACCTTCACAACCTGACTTCCGATGCTTCCTGCCTTGATATAATGCAATAACTGTTCCAAGTCGTTTATAGGCCCATTTGCAAGGATTTCGACCGTTCCTTCAGGACTATTACGCACCCAACCTGTCAGATTTAATGAAATAGCCCTACTTTTGACATGAAAACGAAACCCCACGCCTTGAACCCTGCCAAAAACCGTTGCGGTAAAGGCGTTTATCATGGAATGGTCTCCAAATAATTGAGTTTAAATTGTCAGTTTTTTGAACAAAATTTAGATAATTTGACTATATCTGACGAGTGGATAATGTGCTTAAAAGCTTGTGGATCATCGGAATCGACCAAATTAATGGTCGGGGCGGCAGGATTTGAACCTGCGACCTTTTGCACCCCATGCAACTGCGCTACCGAGCTGCGCCACGCCCCGATGGATCCATCCAACCTGCGGCTGACTTACGACCAAGCCAGAATAGTTTTCTGGTCGGGGTGAGAGGATTCGAACCTCCGACCCCTTGGTCCCGAACCAAGTGCGCTAGCCGCTGCGCTACACCCCGTCCAGAAAACCACGAAAAAGCAGTGAAAATCGCCACTTCCCCGAAAGGATGGATACTATAGGCGAAAAGATAAACCCGTTCAAGAAAAGAAGGGCCGAAAGTCCTTTTTGTTCATCAGGAAAGATTATATTTCTTCAGCAGTTTCTTAGTGGCTTCCACCAAACCTTTTAAGTCTTTCGCTTTTTGAATCTGGGGATTCATGCTGACCGGCTCGACTTCAGCGGGTGAAACAGCGGGCGGGGTAACGGGTAAAGGTTCATTTGTCCCGGTTGGTTTCGGCGCTTCAAGCGGATCAGCAATAGTGGCAGCCTCGGGTACGGCCGCGTTCGTGGTCACTGGTCCGGAAGAGCCTCCGGGAAAAGCGACTAACTCTCCCTTTGATTCCAACTCCTCCAGCTTTTGTATGGCCCCCGCGATGGTGTATTGATCGTCATATAAAAGTTTTTTAATGGTTAACGCGAATTGAATATCCCGAACCCGATAAGTGCGCTGACCCGTAAAAGATTTTTGCGGGTTTAGTTTTTTAAATTCGGTTTCCCAGTAACGCAGTACATAGGGTTTCAACTGAAGAATTTCGGCCACTTCACCGATGCCGTAAAAAAGTTTTTCCTCGTTCGCCATAAATCCCTACCCTTTTAACTTGTTCTTTAACAGCTGGCTCGGTTTAAACACCAAAGCCTTTCGCGTTCCCAAAGCCACCGCTTTTCCGGTCTTGGGGTTGCGGGCTATGCGGGAAGCTCTATCGCGCCATTCCCAGGTTCCAAATCCTACAATCGAAACTTTTTTTTGTTCTTTCAGGGCTTCCACAATCTTCTCGAAAAAAGTATCCACCGCGGCGTTCGCCTGATTTTTGGTTAACCCTATTTTATTTAAATTCTGAACAATCTCTTTCCGCGTCATCGCCATGGTTAAAGCTCAAAATCTTTTTCGGATTTGGCTGCCCGGGACAAAAGCGTCTTCAGCGCGTCCTTTGCTTTCTTACCTTCAAACAGCACCTGGTTCACCTCTTCAATAATCGGCACTTCCACATTTACTTTTTTCGCCAAAGCCAAAGCGCTCTTGGCGGTTTTCGCGCCTTCGGCCACCATCACCATTTCACTCAAAGCGGCTTTCAGCGAAGCGCCCATGCCCAGCTTTTCTCCCAGCAAACGGTTGCGGCTATGGCGGCTCGTGCAGGTCACAATTAAGTCGCCCATGCCGGCCAGTCCCGCGAAGGTTAAGGGTTGAGCGCCCAAAGCGGTGCCTAAGCGGGAAATTTCGTGCAGTCCCCGAGTCATCAGGGCCGCTTTTGCGTTGTCTCCGAGGCCCAGACCGTCCGTAATACCTGCGGCGATGGCGATCACATTTTTCAAAGCCCCGCCCAGTTCCACTCCAATCAAATCCTCTGAAGTGTAGACTCTAAAATAATCCGAATGAAAAGCGGTCTGAACCGCCGTCGCGGTTTCGGCGTCAAGGCTGGCGGNNGAATGGCGGCGACCACCGTCGTCGGCATTTTTTTCAAAACTTCCTCAGCGTGGCTGGGGCCAGATAAAACAGCAATTGAGGGGTTATTGGTTAAGTTTTGCTTTAACACTTCGCTCATGCGTAAATGAGTGTTTTCTTCCAGTCCCTTTGCGGCGCAAACCACCCAGGTGCCCCGGTCGATAAAAGGCGAAGCGATCCAACAGGTGCTTCGAATGGATTGAGAAGGAACGGCCATCACCACTCCCTCGACGCCAGCTAACACTTCCGAAAGTTCATGGGTGACTAAAGTATCCAGCGGCAAAACTCCGCCCGGCAGCAAGGTCGGGTTTTCCCGGGTCTCAGCTAACTGGGCGGCCTGAGCGGCTTTATGAGCCCAAAGGGTTGGTGTGTGGCCGGCCCGCTTTAAATGAATCGTTAAAGCGATACCCCAACTTCCCGCGCCTAAAACACATATCCTCATGGGGCCTTCTTCTTGGTAATTTTGTTTTCAGTTCCGTTTAAGATGCGTTTTATATTTTGCCGGTGGGTCCACCAAATCATCAAGGCAGCGAACAGGGCTAAGCCCGAATACCAATCCAGGCCATGACCATAAAGGGTTAAGGCGGCCATGGTGGTCACACCCAAAAGACTGCCCACTGAAATCATCCGGCCAATGGCAAGAGCGATTAAAAACACAATCAGACCCGCCAAACTGGGAAGCCAAAGAAGACTGAAAAACACACCAACGCTAATGCCAATGCCCTTCCCTCCCTTGAACTTCAGGAAGATCGAAAAGACGTTTCCGATCAAGGCCAGTAAACCGCTCAAAACCAAAATCATTTCATTCCCCGGTACTGAATACCGGGCCAAGGCTACAACCAGAGCGCCCTTGGCAATGTCTAAAACCAGCGTCAGTATTCCCCACTTGGCGCCAGCGACCCGCCAAACGTTGGTCATGCCGATATTACCGCTGCCTTGGGTACGAACATCTACGCCCTTCACCCACTTCACCAGCAAATACCCAAAAGGGATAGATCCCAGTATGTAAGCGGCTGCCAGTACTAAAGCCTCAATCAATTTCGCCCCTCTGTTGCCGTTGTTTTTTCTTCCGTGTGTTCGCATTAACGTCAAAGTTACGCTTGTATTGTGATCGACTATGTTCTTTTTTATCAACCTTTTGTTTCAGTACAATCTGCATGGGGGTCATTTCCATGTCAAAAGCCTTGCGAATCTCGCTTTCCAGATAGCGCAGGTATGAGGGTGTGGCGCTGTCCGGTTGGTTGGCGAAAATTTCAAAGGCGGGCGGGTGGCCCATCCGCTGGTAGCCATAAAGCAGTTTCAGGCGGTGGCCCTTCTTGTAGGGTGGGTTATGTTTGCTCACGGCATCCTGAAGCACCAGATTGACCTTGCGGGTCGGCACCTGGCGGCAGCTTTCGGCATAAACCTCGTAGGCCATGGCCAATACGTGGTTTAAGTTCAACCCTGTCTTAGCGGAGATAAACAACACCGGCGCGAAATGCAGGTAGCGCAATTGGCGTTTCGTAATCCGTTCGGCTGTCGACTGTTCGGCGGCCTTGTGATGGATATCCCATTTGTTAATCAAAATTACCACAGGTCGAAAAGCGTCTGAAATCAGTTTGCTGATCGTCACATCCTGATGCGTAATTCCCTTCTCACCGTCCACGATAAAGATGGCCACCTGGCAGGTTTGAAGTTCGTAAAGGCTTTGCTCTACGCTCATTTGTTCAATGTTGGTGTCTTGTTGTTTGTGCAGTCTGATACCGGCGGTATCGACCATCACCAAAGGATTCTCTTCGGTCTCAATAATGACCGGTATGGCGTCGTGGGTCGTGCCTGGCATGTCGTCCACAATTAACCGCTTCTCGCCCAGAATGGCATTCACCAAAGAGGATTTACCCACGTTGGGTTTGCCTAATATGGCAATGCGCATGGGCTTCTTGGCGTGCGGATCTTCCGGTGTTTTGGGGGCAAGCGCTTTTTTTAAAAAGTGGGTAATGTCATCCAAAAAGTCGTCCACCCCAATACCGTGTTCGGCGCTGATAGCGTAAATTTTGTCAAAGCCCAATTCACGAAAGTCGTTCATCGATTCATCATTTTTTTTGTACTCGTCCACTTTATTCACCAGCAGCCATGTCGGCAGGCCATACTTGCGCATGCTTCGTGCAATCAGTTCATCTCCCGGGGTGACTCCCTCGATGGAATTCACCACAAACAGCAACGCGGATACTTTTCGAATTTTTCGGTCTAACTGCTCCCCCACCTTTTGCGCGATGGATTCTTTTTCGCCCGGCACCCAGCCGCCCGAATCGGTCATGGTCAGCAAGTGGCCGGCCCAGTTGAGCTCAAAACTTTTAAAGTCGCGGGTGCTTCCCGGCTGGTTGTCTACCAGGGCCAGGGATTTACCGGCTAAACGGTTAAAGAGGGTGGATTTGCCAACATTCGGACGACCGACAATGAGAACTTCAGGGACAAAGGCCAAGTGCGACTCCAATAGCTAGAATTTGCGGATTATACAGGAAATGGTGATTCGTGGGCAAAGGGCCGACCTGCGCCGAGCCCACAAGCACCTATGTCGAGCCAACAAGGCGAGACATAAGGTTTGGTTGAACCCAATTGCCTATAAAACAATTGGGTACGAGGTGCGAGACTTGGTTGTTACCGTTCCATTAGAACGGTTCAAAGGCCAAGTGCGACTCCAATAGGTAGAATATGCGGATTATACAGGAAATGCTGTTTTATGGGGCGAAGGGATGAGACGGAGAATTAATATCCAATTACCAATTACTTAAGGCGGGTTAGGAATATCGTCATCGATTTTATCATGAGGCGATTAATAGCCGTCCCTCACAAGCCTTAGGTCGAATTGAGTCTTCTCCGATAAATCCACCCCCACCCCGGGACACCAGCCGTCCTGAACGATGGGACGAAGGAGCTCGTCCATTTGCGACTGGATTTGGTCGATAGACGGGGCTGTGCTTTGCGCCCACAGAAGTTGTGGAAGCAATAAAAACAGTAAAAAGAATGTTTTAGAAAACCATGACTTCATCAAAATCGCTTTTCCGATTTCATAAAAACACAAAATAAAATCGGACTGAATTTATCTGTCCAATGCCAATGCGTCACGCTGTGCCGATTCACGATAAGACAATTATGAAAATCGGTACTATACCGACCTCCACAAAATTAAATGGAGGGTAGGCATGCGGTGCATGGCGCTCCCCGTCGTGGACAGCTTTAACTGCTTCGGTTGAAAGAGCGTGCATGCCGGACATAGCTTTCCACTTCCAATTTTGCATAGGCGGCAATTCTGTCCATATCCGCGTCAGCATGAACCAGGGTGAGATGGTGTTTGTGCGCTTTATAGGCAATCAAAGCGTCAACTGTTTTTAATTTGTGCCCTTTTTGGCGATGCGCCCTCGTCCATTCGGCGGCCTCTGCCCACTCATGCGGCAATAAAGGAAAAGGGTGAAGGGCCGATAAATGAGCCGCCAAGAGGGTCGAATGGGCCTGGTTTTTTTCCAAGGAAACAAGCTCAAAGAAGATAGGCGAAGTGATGGCCGCGAGATTGTTTTCCACCAATTCCTCCACCCTTGCCCGTATGACCTCCAGGGGCCGGGGGCCCAAGGCGAAAATCCAAGCGGAACTGTCAATCAGGTAAAATTGGTTCAACCCCTGGACTCTTTAATAGATTTGGGTGTGAGGTCAAGGCGAAATTTATCGAAATCCTTCACGAAACTTTTTCTTTGAATATCCGCCAATAAGTTTCGCAAGCCGGTTTCCAGGACTTCCCTTTGAGAAACGATGCCTGTTTTCCGTTTTGCCTGCCTTAAGAGTTGTTCATCGATATGTGTTGTAATTTTCATTTCACCCTCCAAAAGTATGGCAATACTTACCATACTTATATCAAATCTTGGAGTCTGGTTCAATCCAGAGAAATGTCAGGTCTAACCCTGTTTTTATTGTCTGCGAAGGGTCCCCTGAACCGAGGCAACATGCCAAGGTTCGAGCCTTGGGTGTGCCAGTTCCGATTGGAACTGGCCCCCGTCATGGACAACTTAAGTTCAACCTTACTTCAAATTAGGAATGAGGTTTTTAACCCAGGCGAAGACAATTGAAAAATAGATCGCGTTTGGGTCGGCCACATTGGCCCGCAAGGGATTGACCCCATTCACGCCAATGACCATGTCTGCGGCTGTGCTTTGCGCCCACAGAAGGTGCGGAAGCCATAAAAACAGCAAAATGAATGTTTTAGAAAACCAAGACTTCATCAAAAGCCTTTTAAAACCTTATTCCTGGTGGAAATAGTAACCGAGATGAGGCGGCGTTGTACTTAAGGTGTTGAATGGTTGCCTGAACCCTCGGTTATTCATTTCTATTATTTATTATTTGAGGATGCCAAGAAGCCTAATCGACTCCTCAGGTAATAAAGCTGGTCCATCAAGTGAAGAATCACCGGAATGGCTTCATCATTAGCGCCGAACTGATGGCGAAGTTCCAAAATCAGTCGAATGCGGGCGACATCTTCCTCATCAAGGGTGCGTTCCTCTTCCGGATGCACCCATTCGTGCCGGATCATTTCAACCACAATGACCTGCTCAACCCCAAAAAGCTGCGCCGCTTCGTTTAAGGTCATGACCTTTCTCACAACACACCTCCCTGCGACCCGATCCAACCGACCCGTGCATCGAATGTCTGACGATGAGCCCAAGCTTGAACAGCTTGTTTAATTTCAGAATCGGCATTCGGCGGGCAGACGAGTTTAAGTACCACGTACTGGTCGCCTCTTTTTCCCGTACTGTTGTTCAAAATGCCTTTACCGGAAAGGCGGAGCTTCTTTCCCGAACTGGCGCCTGCCGGGATTTTCATAAGGACAGGGCCATCAATGGTCGGGACTTTGACTTCAGCGCCCAAGATGGCTTCAGAAACTGAGATCGGCACCTCGATTTCAAGGTCATTACCTTCCCGCTTAAATAGGGGCGAAGGCAATACATTCAACTCAACGTAAGCATCACCGGTTGGCGCTTTCCCCACGCCAGGCTCCCCAAGACCCGCCAACCTGAGCTTGACTCCCGAATGGACCCCGGCTGGGATTTTTACTCGTATTTTCTTTCCGCTTGGAAGCGTAATCTCCCGCTCCCCACCAAGAGCTGCGTCCCGGAATGAGACATCCATTTTATAATTAACATCCTCTCCCCGCATATCGGATGTGCCATGAAAGCCGCTCCCACCTTGGCGGCCCATTTGCTCAAAGATCGAACTGAAAATGTCGTCATCCATTCCCCCGAACCCCTGGCTGTAGCGTCCACCACCAGCCTGGGTTTCGTGATAGTACGGACCGGATCTAGGTTGTTGGGCTTGAGCTGCTTCGCTCTCTCCTCGATCGAACTTCGCGCGATTCTCGGGAGTTCCTACCAACTCATAGGCCGCACTGATCTCTTTGAATCGCGTTTCGGCGGATTTATTTCCGGGGTTTAGGTCCGGATGAAACTTCTTCGCAAGATTGCGATAAGCACTTTTGATCTCATCTTGGGTGGCTTTCGCCGATACCCCGAGCATCTCGTAAGGATTCGTTGTCATTTATTCTCTCTTCCTACCACCACAATACTTCAACGATGGGGTTTTGCGTTGTAAATGGCGGTGTGCCACAAGGGGAAGTCTTTTATAGATAACTTTCTAAAGAGGGTATCATTCTAGATCAGACCTTTTTATTTCTCTTACCATTTAATAATTTTTATCACTGCTTTGCCACAGGAAGTGTGTGCGGGAAAAGGCAAATAATCGAAGAGACTCTAATATAAAACCCAACCTAAACACGGCTGCACTCCTAACAATTTATTCATTGGTCTGACAACGTTTTATTGTTTTGATGTCCACTCCGGGTCCCCGTCGTGGACAAGGTTTCATAATGATTGAACCTGTACTTATTTTTTCCTCTTCCGAGAGTTGCTCCTCCGCACCATCGCCAATAACCTCGGGATCGGCAGGACGTAGGCGAAGACTATTACCACATAGCCGACGACTGCCAGGGGCGGATTGATGAACGCGAGTAAGGTTAATCCTACGCACATCGCCGGGGCTGGAGCCCAAGCGGTGGTGAGCGCGCGCCGTTGGCTTGCGGACAGCGTCCGGGAGGTGAGCTTGGCGGAATAAGCCCCATACCACCACAGTAGGTTGAAGATCAATCCAACGAAGGTGACGGCCCCTCCGTAGAACACTGCGGCAACCACCTGGTTTTGGGGGTTGCCCAGCCACGCCCCCAAAACCGCTGTCGGTATGGGCATGAAAGCGACGCACATCAGGTACAGGAGGTTCAGCCAAACAAGGGTATGGTCGACGCGGTCGAAGTTCGTGAACATTATCCGGTGGTTCGTCCAATTGATTCCTATAAGCATGAAACTGAGAGCGTAGGCGATATAACTCCTCCACTGCTGGGTCAAGAGGGCGAGTAGTCCCTGGGTGGAATCGGGATCGGTCGGATGTGGGATGCGGATTGCAAGAATCATCAGCGTGATCGCAAACGCGAACACCCCGTCGCTAAAGGCGCCAATTCGGCCCAGGCTCGGGTCATCCCTTTTAAGGACGCTCATATTTTCCCCTCTCTTGAATGCATTTATAAAATTTTGGGCTCAGGACCCGTTATCCATTTTTCTTTGTCCACTACGGGTCCCCGTCGTGGACAGCCCCGTTACACATGGCGCGAAGT